>DATGGU010000028.1:0-31017 GCA_035308365.1 Streptosporangiaceae bacterium | reverse complement strand
GCTGGAGGCCCGGCTGTGCGCCCTGTTCGCCGGGATCCTCGGCGTTTCCGACGTGGGCATTGATGACGACTTCTTCGAACTTGGCGGGCATTCACTGCTAGCCACCCGCCTGATCAGCAAAATCCGCGCCGAACTCGGGCTCGAACTCACACTGAGAGCTCTCTTGAGCTACCCCAGCGTCGCGGGAGTAGTGAATGATCTGCAGCCTACGCAGGCGAGGCCCGTGCTGAAACGGCGTTCTCCTCAGGCCTGATGGCAGCGGTTGGACGTCACGTCCCCTGCTCGCTGCGGGATTGGCTTGACGTCGCCGGCCCGATGTGACCGGTGTATTCGCGGCGGCACTGGCTGCGCGCGGCTCCTTCCCGGGTGGGGCACCTGTTCCCCCGGCAGCTGCGGCGAAGCGAGTGCAACCAGCGGCTCAAGGCGGCGGCACCGCTGCTGGAGGCGGCGCTGCGGTGACTGGCCAGCCACACCCCGGCCACCACGGAGCTGGTGCGGCTGCTGGATGCCACTCCCATCCCGTGCGGCCAGTCCGCGGTCACCGCCCGCCGCTCTGACCTGTTCGGCTGGGCCGGATATGGCTACTGCCCGTCGCATTCGCGCTGGTACTGGGGCTCCAAGCTGATGCTGATCTGCACCTGCGACGGGACGGTGACCGGGTTTGGCCTGGCCAGCCCCAAACTGGCAGGTGAACGCGAGCAGGCCCGCCAGATGCTCAAAGACCAGCCCGCTAACCGTCCTGCTCCCGGCACCGTCATTGTCACCGGCACTGGCCGGTGAGGGCACCGAGGAGTTCTTCGCCAGCCCTGGCCTGGACCTCACGCTGATCCGCCCAGGTCGCAAAGACGAGCCGCCCCGGTACTTCCCGAACTGGCTGCGCCAGCGGGTCGAGGCGGTCATCTGGACCCTGAAGAACCAGCTCGGCCTCGAACGCCACGGCGGCCGGGTCCCGGCCGGGCTGTGGGCCCGGATCGTGCAGCGGCTGCTCGCGCTCAACACCGTCATCTGGTTCAACTGGCAGATCGGCGCACCAGTCAAACGATCACTGATCGCCTACGACCACTGAGCTGCCCAGATTCCCCGGTCAACGATCTAGATCCGGCGGCTCGCCGACGACGTCTTCGGCCACAGTTACATCGCGGCCATGCACACCGCCATGATCATCCCGGTCGCCCTGCTGCTGGCCGGCGCCGCCGCCTGCCTGCTGCTGCGCCGCGCCACCGGCACCGGAGCCCTGCCACCAGCGGCCAGCACCGCACCGGAAACCGTCCGCCAGCCACACTCCGCCCAGCAAGGAACCACTCCGGCCGCACCGTAAGGGCGGTAATTACGGCGGGGGAGCGGTCCCTCCGGCGGCGGGCCGGGCCAGCTCGTAGAGGGCGAACGGCTCACCGCGGAAGAGGATGTCGCAGGTGTAGCGCATACCCAGCTTGTGGATCACGTTGAGCGAGCGCCGGTTGTGCGGTTTCGCGAAGGCGACGACGTGGCCGGCGCCGAGTTCGGTGAAGGCGAAGTCCAGCCCGGCCCGGCCGATCTCGGTGGCGTAGCCCCGGCCCCACATGCGCGATGCCAGCGTCCAGCCGAGTTCCAGGCGCTCCCGGCCGTCCACCTCGGCGAACGACAGGCCGCCGCGCCCGGCCAGCGCGCCGTCGCAGCGGCGGTAGGCGATCCACTTGCAGACGCCGCGAGACTCCCATGCCTCGCCCATCTCCGCCGCCCGGCGCTGCGCTGTCTGCGCGGTCCACCGGCCACCCTGCCACGTGGCCACCCCCTCGTCATAATGCAGGAACCACAGATCACCGGCATGCTCAGGACCGGCGGGCTCCAGCCGCAGCCGTTCGGTGAGCCGGATCCGCACCGCCTTGGCGACCATGTCGCGCAGCCGGGCGTCGCCGTCGGTGCGTCCCTGCATCATCAGGTCCAGGTCGCCCGGCCCGACCCAGGCGAACGCATCGTGCTTGCCCGCCTCCAGTTCCGGTTTGCTGAGGTCACCATCCACCTCGACGAGATAATCCAGCTCACGGCGGGGGATACCGTCGTGGACGACCCATTCCCAGTCCGCGATCCTGGCCTCGACCCGGCGCAGCCGCCAGCCCGTCTCCTCCTCGATCTCCCTGGCCAGCGCCTGGCGCGGCGTCTCGCCCGGCTCGACGTGACCGCCGACAATGTCCCAGGTGCCGGGCAGCAGCCTGCGGTCCGCCGAACGGCGGTGCACGTACACCCGGTTACGCCCGTCACGGATCAGCGCGCCCACACATCTGGCCTGGCTGCCCTCGCTCATGCTGTGACGCTACCCGGGCCCAGCGCTGAAAATGAGGGAGGTAACGTTTACTGTCGTTGCGGAACTGCACTGGGGGAGCGGCGCATGCCCGGGACGCGGCATTGCAGGCATTGCTGGGGTGACTGCCCCGGCGATTGCCTGGCGGCGGAGTCAGGCATCTGCATCCACGGCTGGAACGGCAGGAGCCCCCGGCAGTTCAGGTGGCAATGGCTGCTGAACCGCAAGTGGTGGCACCGGGTGTTCTGGGGCCGGTGGTAGGTGCGCCTGGGCGCCCACCCAAAGCTCAACCCAGGCATCACCCAGAACTCCACTTAACATAATGTACATTATCGGCGTAAGCAGCCGGAGGCGCACCATATCTCATTCGGAGGCACAACTATCTCCTTGTCCTGTCTCAGCCAACTTGAGGGCAACGGGGTGGATCATGAGGCATCCGTGGCGTTGTCTCACCTATCTGAGGCAGTCCTCGTGGGAGGTGAAGTCGCGGCGGCGCAGGCGGCGCGGGGGCTACGTTACTTGCGGGGCTGTGGTCTCCCCGGCCAGCGGTGCGAGTCCGACGAGTTTGGCGAGGAATCGGTCGGCTTGCTCGGTGAAGGGTGGCCAGGGCAGGTCAGGTTCGTTGATCCGCAGAGACAGCATGCCGATGACGGCCGTCCGGAGGTCGAGGGCGACGGTGGCGGCGTCCCCGGGCGGGGCAACGCCGGCGTCCATGCAGCGCTGCACGGCAGCGGTAGTGCGCGTGAAGGCGGCTTGTTTGAAGGGCATGCCGACTTTGCTTTCGTGCATCACCTTGTAGATGCCGGGGTGCTCTTGCACCCAGGCCGCTTGCGCCAGGATTCGTGCGCGCAGGCCGAGCGCGGGGTCTTGGTGGGCGGCCTCGGCTTCATCGGCGGCCTGGAGCATCTCCGCGTGGCAGCGTTGCATGGCCGCTGCGACGAGCGCGTCACGGTCTGGGAAGTACAGGTAGACAGAGGTAGGGGATATCGACACTGCGCGTGCGACCGCGCGCAGCGACAGGGCTTCGTCGTCGGCTAGGTCGCCGAGTATCTGCGCGGCGGCGGAGATGATCTCCTCGCGCAGCCGCTCCCCCTGCCCGCGCGCGTTGGGGCGGCGAGGGCCAGCGGAGGGGCCTGCCGGGGTTGTGTCGTCCATCGCCCGGTCATTTTAGCTTCGTGTGCTTGCGCTGCCGCCACCGCTGGCAATACGCTTGTCCATGCAAGGACGATTGTCCACATAACTTGAGGGGATCACAATGCCGCTTACGCTCCACGAGGCCCAGGCCGTCATCGCCGGCGCACACGAGCGCGCCGCCAAGATAGCTGCACTGGTCACGGTCGCGGTCGTCGATGAAGGCGGGCACCTGCAGGCCCTGGGCCGCATGAACGGCGCAGCGCCGCTCTCGGCCCGGATCGCCGAGACCAAAGCGGCCAGCGTCGCCCTCTTCCGCCGCGACGGCGCCGCACTGCGCCAGTTGCAGGAGGCCAATCCTGGCTTCTTCGCCCAGCTTGACCGGGCCGTGCGGATGCCCATCCTGGCGGGCGCCGGCGCGGCGCTTATCCAGCGGGGGGACACCGTCCTCGGCGCGATGGCGGTAAGCGGCGGAATGATGCCCGGGCAAGACGACGAATGCGCAGAAGCCGGGCTTACTGTTCTCGCTCCCTAGCGCGAGGTCCGGGCGGTGCACAAGATGCTGTTCAACCGGAAGTTCGACGGCCCTGACGACGAGTACTTTGGCAGTCCGTTCATCGCGGCCGCGGAGGCGTCCGCAGGCCCCGGCATTCCCTGACAGTCCTCAGCAGCCGAACACCGACCAGCAGATCTCGTTTCGCAGCCGCTGGTCATCCAGGACGAGTTCGCGGATGCCCTCCGGAAGCTGTTCGCGCTGCCAGCGGCATTCGAGCCGGCCAGCGCTCTCACGCTCGCCCTCCAGTGCGGCCGCACGTGCGGCCTTGATCGCGTAGGCCGCAGCGCCGAGTTCGTGCGCGGCGACATGTGCCACCACCGCCGCCTGGCCGGCAGCGTATGCGGCGTGCCGGGGGGCTCCGCTCAGGTCTCTTGCCGCAGCCATGGCATGGCCGCCCGCCGCGCGGGACTCAGACATCCTGATCTCGCCTCGCGTCCATGCCCGAATCTGCCCGATCGCCTGACGGGGCCGCGGATCCGCAGGGCGCACCGCCTCGAAAAGGTGCAGAACGTGTTCTGCGCACACGGCAGCCCACAAAGCCAGGAGCCGATGGTCGGAGTCGGTGAGCGTGCCCCCGCGGCGGACGGTGATGAACCGGGGGTCGCGGACTTTTGGCAGGATCACGGTTTCATCGTCCCTCCGGGTATCGGCGAATTCGCCGACAACGGGGGGTTGACATGTCAACCCCCCGTTGTCATTATGGGGCATGTCACAGAACCCGGACGTCTCATCACACCAGGAGACTTTCCAGCGTCTCAAAGCGGTCAGGGCCGAAGCTCTCAAGCACGCGCGCCTGGCACAGCAACTCGCCGCCGAACGCCGTGACCTGATCCGCGGCCTCATCGGCGAGGGTTTCTCCCAGGCCGACATCGCCCGGGAACTGGGTGTCACCCGTCAGGCTATCCAGAAGATGCTCGCCTGCTGATCAGCGGGTAGCTGCGACTGCGGCGGACGGCCCTGCCATGCTCCTTAGCTACCACCATGAACGGGCATCTGGGTAACGTCGTGCTCATGGGCGAGGAGTACAAGGTCGATGCCGGTGGGGTGAGCCTGGCCTGTCAGGCCAGCGGTGATCGGGACGCACCGCCGATGGTGCTGCTGCACGCTCTTGGCGAGCAGGCCGGTAGCTGGGCGCCGGTCACGGCGCGGTTCGCCGCGCACTACCGGGTGGTCGCCGTGGATCTGCGCGGTCATGGCCGCAGTGACTGGCCGGGAGCCTACTCCTTCCAGTTGATGCGCGACGACGTCACGGCCCTGATCGACCGGCTCGGCCTGGGCAAGGTCGTGCTCGCCGGTCATTCGATGGGCGGGATGGTGGCGTACCTGACGGCCATGACCAGGCCGGATCAAGTGAGCCGGCTGATCGTTGAGGATGCTTCCCCGCCCTGCCGGCGGGACCGGGCCCTCCCCGGGCGTCCAGACGGGCCGCTGGACTTCGACTGGCCGGTGGTGCCGGCCATCGTCGGCCAGGTCAACCAGGGCGACCCCGTGACCTGGGGCAAGCTTGGCGAGATCAGTGCGCCCACGCTGCTGATCGGCGGCGGGCCGCAGAGCCATATCCCGCAGCAGTTGCTCGCGGACGTCGCGAGCCGCATCCCGTCGTGCGAGCTGGTGACCATCCCGGCCGGGCATTACGTCCACAACACCAAGCCGGACGAGTTCGCGGATACCGTCCTGCGATGGCTGCGCGGCTGATGCGGCGTGGTACTCCCCCGGCTGCGGCGTGGTACTCCCCCGGCGGTGCCCGCTCCAGCCCAGCGGGCACCGCCCGGATGCGGTCAGCCAGTTCTGGCGGCGACTTTGGGATGATCGCGCCAGGCTGGCATGGTGGCCATGTAATCCAGCGTCTGGCGTTCGATCTCCTGCCTGGTGGCGTCCGGGTTGCGGCGGGCCTGCCAGGCGGTCATCCGCTCGAACCGCTCATCGAACGACTGCAGGTTTCCGGCCTCGTCGGTGCAGTGACCGCAGTAGCGGCCGGTTTCGATGGGCATGCCACAGCTTTCACATGCCGGTGACGTCGTCATGGTTCCCTCCCTGGGATAGGTCTGGTTCGGTGGCGTAACCGGTGAGCGCCTGCAGGCCGGTGATGAGCGCGTCGGCCTGGCCGGGTGGCATCCGGGCCAGCGCTGTGGCCAGGAGGTCCAGTCCGAGCACTTCGCGTTCCTGGCGCAGCAGGTCGTGACCGCGGGGTGTCAGCCAGATCAGAGTGCGCCGGCCGTCGGCCGGGTCCCGCTCGCGTTCGAGCAGGTTCTGGCGTTCGAGGTGACTGACGATCTCGCTGACCACCGACTGTGCCCGGCTCAGGTGCGCGGCGGTCTCGCCGACGGTCAGCGGCCCGGCCAGGGCCAGGTGTTCGAGCACCGCCCGGGACGCGCCCGGAAGCTGGCTCCTGGGCCCGTCGCGGCGGTGAAACGTCAGGTACACGGCCCGGAACAGTTCGGCGAACCGCTCAGCCCGCTTCCGGTCTTCGGTCACGCGATCAGGGTGCCGCTGACCACATCCATCGTCAATCCCGATGGATCTTCCTCCTGCCAGGGCAGCCAGCTACCGGTGGATGGCTAGGTGACGTTCTGGGCCGTCCTCCGGTGCGGCCTTGGCATCCGGGGACGGTTCGGTAGCCGCTGGTGTGCTGCCCCAGGAAATGGTGTCGTTCATGATCCCGGCTACCTTGCCCGCTGGAATGCACAGGACGATGATCCCGGCGCAGGTCCAGAACAGCCACCAGGATTGCACCACGAGCGATACCCCGCCGGCGGTGAATGCCGCGATGACCACGGCCACCACCACCCACGACGAGGGTCTGCCGTGCGGATGCCCGCCCTCGGGGACATGTCTGTGCTCGATCTGCTGCCACGGCCGGGATCCCTGGCCGGGAGAGATCTCTCCTTCCGGAGGCCCACCATGAGCTTCGCCATGCCGCCGCAGCTTCAGGCGTTTGGTACCCGGCTGGGCATCGGCCAGATACACGATGCCAAGCAGCACCGCCAGTCCCCCGACCGCGGCAACAGCCGTGAGGATCATTCCAAGCGTTGTGCCCAGAAGCTCCGTGCCCGATGTCCTGATCTCTGGTGGAGGGTACAACTATTCACCTCGGGGTCATCTGATTGCAGACTGCCGGAAATGCCGGGACTCGCTGCCCCCGAAGTTCGGTTCTAACCATCCTCCCGGCCTCAATCGGGCCGGTGAGGCCAGACGCCGGGCTGACCGGCGGCGCCGGGGGGGTTACTTCCCGATGGCCGGGCCGATGCGGTGGGCCGGCGACTGGGCCGAGCAGTCGCTGAGCTGCCAGGTCATGGTGCCGCGCAGGTTGCTGGAATCGCACACCGGCCGGCCGCCGCGGCCGAGCAGGATCCCACCGGCGACGATCAGGCAGATCCCGGTGATGGCGAGGGCCACCGGGACGAAGGGCTTGATCCGCCGCCAGGTGAACAAGCCGTTTCGGTGCTTCGGGTGGGTGAACGTGGCCAGCATGGTGGCGAGCCCTGGATCGGAGCTGCGCAGCACGTTTTCGATCCGGGCGAGCGCCCTTCGCTCGCTGGGCACGAGGCTCATGCGGGACCTCCGGTGTCGGGTGCGGGACGGGATACCGGCAGACGGCAGTCGGGAGTGGCCGGAGCGGGTCAGCCTGCCACTGGCACCCGGCGCGAACGCCGGGTCCCCCGGGCAGGGTAGGCGACGCCGCGGAGTGCTCCTGCCCCTGGACCGGCAAGACAGCACGACGGAGTAAGGAAACCCCTCCTGCCGCGCGGCGTGGCTGACGTAATGGGAAACTGCTGCCGCAGGGGTGGCTGTGGCTACACAACACCTTTCACCATGTCGATCAGCCTGCTGAGCACGGCACCGTCGCTGACCCGCAGCCCGTCGTGTTCGTACTCGTTGGTCACCCAGGGCCGCAGGCCGCGGGTCACCCGGGCGGTGGCGAGGGAGAACCCGGCGTCGACGTACATGTCGTCGAAGTAGACGGCGGCCGCGGCGGGCACCTCGTTGACGGCAAGCTGGGCCGGGTCGTACAGGAGCGGCCACTCGGTGCGCTCGGCGAGCAGTTCGGCCGCGTCCCGCAGCGGCCGCAGCAGCGGGTCGAGTTCCACCATCCAGGGGTAGATCATTTCCCCGGTGAACAGCAGCGGCGCGTCGCCGTCCAGCGCCGCGCCCGCGTCGAACTCAGCGAACTCGGCCCGCACCCGCTGGGCGGCCCAGCGGGTGGCCCCGCTGCCCTGCGCGTAGCAGGCCTCGTGCAGCAGCGCGTACAGCGGGCCGTGCAAGGCGAAGGCACCCTGCGCGGCCTGCAGGAACGCATCGGACAGGCCGGGCCCGGCGAACGGATCCTCCAGCAGATAGTGCAGTTCGTGGCTGCCGGATTGCTGTCCGAGCAGCTTGCCGAACGACTGGAACGCCTCGACCGTCAGCCGTGCCCCGTTGGGCAGCCGGGTGTCATGGTCGCGCAGGTGCCTGGCCACCCGCTTGGCGGCCTCGGCATCACCCGGGTAGCGGTCGTAGTGGGCGGCGGTCTTGGCGGCCACCCGCGGGTAGGTCGCCCGGTACACATCCTCGGCGGTGGCGTCGAGGCCGGGCAGCCCGCCGGTGATCAGCGCCTCGCGCAGCCCGCCGGGGGCCAGCGACAGGTAGGTGACCGCGCAGAAGCCGCCGTAGCTCTGGCCCAGCGCGGTCCACGGTTCGCCGCCGGTGAGCTGGCGGCGGATGATCTCGGCGTCCCGCACGATCGAGTCCGCCCGGAAGTGGGCCAGGTAGCCGGCCTGCGCCTGCGGGCTGCCCAGGTGGGCGAGGGTCTGCCTGGTCGCCGGGGTGGACCGGCCGGTGCCGCGCTGGTCGAGCAGCAGCACCCGGTAGTCCCGCACCGCCCGGCGCAGCCAGCCGCCGTTGCCGGCCGGCCGGGGTGACGCGGCGCCGGGACCACCCTGCAGGAACACCAGCCAGGGCAGATCCGCGTCCTGCCTGCCGGCCGCGGCGACCTCACGGGCGAACACCTCGATGGCCGGCCCGCCCGGGTCGCCGTGATCCAGCGGGACGGTGAACACGTGGTCGGTGAGCACGATGCCTGGCTGGCGGAATGTGGGCATGACCCGCACCGTATACCGTGCGCTCCCCCGGCCTGCGACTCATTTAACGGCCACCCGCGTAAGCTCATACAAAAGGATCACTCCGGACGCTGGAGGGGGACGACGCTGGGATGACGGCATCTCCCCTGCCAGGCGCCGCAGGGTGCGGGCCCGGTGCGGGCAGCACCGAGATAGAGCGCGTGTTCCGGGCCGAGTACGGCCGCGCGGTCTCCGTCCTGGTCCGCGTGTTCGGTGACATCGACATCGCCGAGGAAGCCGTGCAGGAGGCGTTCACCACGGCCGTGGCCCGGTGGCCCGCCGACGGGCTGCCGCCGAGCCCGGCGGGCTGGATCATCACCACGGCCCGCAACCGGGCCATCGACCGCCTCCGCCGGGAGGCCTCCCGCGCCGATAGGCACGCCCAGGCCGCGCTGTTGCAGGCCGACAGTGAAACCGAAAACACGAGCGTGCCCGACGACCGGCTGCGGCTGATCTTCACCTGCTGCCATCCCGCGCTGGCCACCAGCGCCCAGGTTGCGCTCACGCTGCGGCTGCTCGGCGGGCTCAGCACGGCGGAGATCGCCCGCGCGTTCCTGGTCGCCGAGTCCACCATGGCCCAGCGCCTGGTCCGGGCCAAGAGCAAGATCCGCGACGCCCGGATCCCCTACCGGATCCCGGCCGGGGACGAGTTGCCCGCCCGGCTGCGGGCCGTGACCGTGGTCATCTATCTCATCTTCAACGAGGGCTACGCCGCGAGCTCGGGTGACCGGCTGGTCCGCGAGGACCTGTGCGCCGAGGCGATCCGTCTCGGGCGGCTGCTGGCCGGGCTGATGCCGGGCGAGCCAGAGGTCACCGGGCTGCTGGCGCTCATGCTGCTGACCGAGTCCCGCCGGGCGGCCCGGGTCAGCGCCGACGGCGGCCTGGTGCTCCTGGCCGACCAGGACCGCAGCCGGTGGGATCGCGAGCTCATCGCCGAGGGCCAGGCCCTGGTCCGCCAGTGCCTGGAGCGCGGCCAGCCGGGGCCGTACCAGATCCAGGCGGCGATCAACGCGGTGCACAGCGACGCGGCCAGCGCGGCCAGCACCGGCTGGCGGCAGATCCTGGCGCTGTACGACCAGCTCATGGCGCTCACACCCAGCCCGGTGGTCGCGCTGAACCGCGCTGTCGCGGTGGCCGAGGTGACCGGGCCCGAGGCCGCCCTCGCCGAGGTCGACGGCATCGACAGCCTCAGCGGCTACTACCTGCTGCACGCGATCAGGGCCGGGCTGCTGCGCAGGCTCGGCCGCATCGCGGAGGCGGCGCAGGCCTACGAGACGGCGATGACGTGCACGCAGAACGAGGCCGAGCGGGACTTCCTGCGCCGTAGCCGTGAGTCACTGGACGACAGCGGGCAGCCAGCGCATGGCGGGAACCCGGCGGCCAGCAGGCACGAGACGCTGGTGGAAGGTAGCGTGCACGGGTGAGCGTGCCAACGCTGCGTGACGTAGCCGCCCTGGCCGGCGTGCACCCGGCGACCGCATCCCGGGCGCTGAACCCGGCGACCAAGGCGATGACCAGCGCCGACACCGCCGAGCGGGTGCTAAGGGCCGCGGCGGAACTCGGCTACCGGCCGAACGCGGTGGCCAGGAGCCTGCGCACCTCCCGCTCGTCCAGCATCGGCGTCGTCGTGCCCGACCTGACCAACCCGCTGTTCCCGCCCATCGTCCGCGGGATCGAGTCCGCGCTCTCGCCGCACGGCTACGTGCTGCTGATCGTGAACACCGACAACAACCCCGGCCAGGAGGAGCATCTGGTCGCCTCGCTGCGGGCACGCAGCGTGGACGGCCTCATCCTGGCCACGGCCAGGCTCAGCCATCCGCTGCTCGAAACGCTTGCCGACGGCGACCTGCCGGTCGTGCTGGTCAACCGGCACCGGGACGACCTGCCGCTGCCCTGGGCCGTGCCGGACGACACCGCCGGAATCCGGCTGGCCGTCAGCCACCTGGCCGGGCTCGGGCACCGCCGGGTCGCGCACATCGCCGGCCCGCAGGACACCTCGACCGGCGTCACCCGCCTGGACGCCTTCCGGGCCGCCGTGCGGGAGCACGGTCTTGCGCAGGACGAGTCGCTGATCAAGCTGTGCAGCACCTGGTCGGAGGCGGAGGGTGCGCGCGCCCTGGGTGAGCTGCTCAGCGCCGGGGAGCCCATCTCCGCGGTCATCGCCGGCAACGACATGGTGGCCCTCGGCGTCTACGACGCGCTCGCCGAGCACGGGCTGCGCTGCCCGGACGACATCAGCGTGATCGGCTTCAACGACATGCCGTTCGTGGACAAGCTGCGGCCGGCCCTGACCACCGTGCACGTCCCGCAGCACGAACTGGGCGCCGAAGCGGCCCGGCTGCTGCTGGGCAGGCTGCGCCGGGCCCCCCGGGACGAGTCGGTGCTGATGCCGGTCGCGCTGTCCGTGCGCGAGTCCACCGGCCCACCGCAGCCCAGCCGGGCCTGATTGACGCCAGGCTGGTGCCGTAGGGCGTGTCCCGGCAGATTAGGCACAGCCCAGCGCGCGCCGGATGAAGTCGAGCTGGAGCAGCAGCAGGTTCTCGGCGACTTCCTCGTGCTTCGCCGCCATGTGGGTGATGCCGGTCAGTGGCAGCACGGTGTGTGGCCGGCCGGCGGCGAGCAGCGCCGCCGACAGCCGCAGCGTGTGCGCCACCAGCACGTTGTCGTCGGCAAAGCCGTGGATCAGCATGAGCGGGCGGCGCAGCTTGGGCGCGTCCGCGATCAGCGAGTCCTGCTCGTAGGCCTCCGGGTGCTCGTCCGGCAGGCCGAGGTAGCGCTCGGTGTAGTGGGTGTCGTAGAGGCGCTCGTCGCTGACCGGCGCGCCGGCCACCGCGGCGTGGAAGGTCTCCGGCCTGCGCAGCACGGCCAGGGCGGCCAGGTAGCCGCCGTGTGACCAGCCGCGGATCGCCACCCGGCTGGTGTCCAGGCAGGGGTGGGCGGCGGCCACCGCGGCCAGCCCGTCCGCCTGGTCTTCCAGGTTGGGCGCCGACTGGTTGTACTGGACCAGCCGGTCCCAGTCCGGCCCGCGGCCCGGGGTGCCGCGGCCGTCGATGACCACCACGGCGAAGCCCTGGTCGGCGAACCACTGCGGTTCCAGGTACATGTTGCGGACGGACATCACCCGCTGGCCGGCCGGGCCGCCGTAGGGGTCGAGCAGCACCGGCAGCGCGCGATCCGGGCCCGGCTTGTAGCCGGCCGGCAACAGCAGCGCGCAGCGCAGCGCGTGCTCGCCGACGACCAGGTGCGTCACCTCCGGGGTGAGCACCGGCGTCTCGGCGAACGACTCGATCTCCCCGGCGGCCACGCCGTCGCGCAGTACGAACACCCGCGACCCGAACCACTCCAGCGACCCCGACTTCAGCACCGTGACGCCGCCGGACCGCGTCGCCGTGTGCGAGCCGGCCACCGTGGAGACCTGGGTGAGACCGTCCGGTCCCGCGATGTACACGTGGATCTGCGTGGGGTCCTGCGCGGACGCGGTGAACAGCACGTCCGCGCCGGTGTCGAGCACCTCGCGCACCTGCAGCGCGTCCGTTCCGGCCGGCGTGACCAGCTCGTCGCCGGCCATCAGCCGGTAGGCGCCGTCCCGGGCCACCACCCGGACCAGGCGACCGCCGGCGGTCCAGGCCGGCGTGCCCGGCACCAGCGACACCCAGGCGGGGTCGCTGTCCTCGGCGAGCACGGCTGTGCTGCCATCGGCCGCCACGGTGAGCACCCGCACGGTGCGCTGGTCGCGGGTCTGGATCTGGACCAGCGCCGGCCCGTGCTTGGTCCAGTGCACCGACGTCAGGTAGGGGAAGGCGGCCGTGTCCCAGGGCACCGGGTGCGTGCTGCCGTCCAGCCCGGCGAGGATCAGGGTGACGTCGGCGTTCGCGGTGCCCGCGGCCGGGTAGCGGATCGTGGTGGCCGGCCGCTCCGGGCTGGCCGGGTCGGACACGTGCCAGATGAGCACCGGGCTGACGTCCACCCGGGCGACCAGCAGGCTCTGCCCGTCCGGTGACCACCAGTAGCCGCGGGTGCGGGCCATCTCCTCGGCCGCGACGAACTCGGCCAGCCCGTAGCTGACCTCCGGGCCCCCGGGCTCGGCCAGCGCCCGGTCCCCGCTGCCGTCGGTGGCCACCACGCGCAGCGCTCCCCCGCTGACATAGGCGATGTGCGTCCCGCCCGGATTCGGCCGGGGATCCACGACCGGTCCCTTCACCGAGGTGATCTCCTTGACGGTGCCGCCGTAAGGTGTGGTTCCGGCAGATGAAGCACTGCCGAGGCGGGCCGTGAACAACCGCCCGGACAGGGTGAAGACCGCGAGGCTGACGGCGGTGTCGGTGGCGAAGTCGACCACGCCCTCCCCCGGCTGCCTGACCCGCTCGCGCCTGGCCCGCTCCTCCGGCGGCAGGTATTCGCCGGCCCCGTCGAGGATCACCGCCGGGTCGGCGACGACCCGCTCGGTCCCGCTGGCGACGTCGCGGACCCACAGGCAGTTGACCCGGTCGGTGCCCGACCGTGACCGCAGAAAGGCGATGCGGGAGCCGTCGGGGGCGATGGCGAAGCTGTGCGGGGCGCCGAGCGTGAACCTCAGGGTGCGGGCCTGCTGGCGCGGGAAGGTGATCTCTGCGGTCATACCCGGATTCTGGCAGATACCGCAGCACCTCCCGGAAAGGTATTTCCTTCATTACGGTGGGGCGCGGACGCGTTCACCCAGGCCAGCCCCGCAGCTCGTTCACCCAGGCCAAACCTCGGGGCGGGCCGGCGCTCAGCTTCCGAGGTAGCGCAGCACGGCGAGCACCCGCCGGTTGTCACCTTCCGAGGGTGGCAGGCTCAGCTTGGCGAAGATGCTGGCCACGTGCTTTTCCACCGCGCCGCCCGAGACCACGAGGCTGGCCGCGATGCCGGCGTTGGACCGGCCTTCGGCCATCAGCGACAGCACGTCGATCTCGCGCGGGGTGAGCGAGGCGAGCCCGGCGCTGCGGCGGCTGGCCCCGAGCAACTGGCTGACCACCTCGGGGTCGAGGGCGGTGCCGCCCGAGCCGACCCGCTCCAGCGCGTCGGAGAACTCGGCCACGTCCGCCACCCGGTCCTTGAGCAGGTAGCCCACTCCGGAAGCGTTGCCCTCGAGCAGCCTGGCCGCGTACTTGGTCTCGATGTACTGGGAGAACACCAGCACGCCGGTGCCCGGGTGGTCGGCGCGCAGCCGCAGCGCGGCCCGCAGTCCCTCGTCGGTGTGGGTCGGCGGCATCCTGATATCCACCACGGCCACCGCCGGGCGGTGCCGCGCCACGGCGGCCAGCAACGCCTCCCCGTCGGCGACCGCGGCACACACCTCGTGCCCGCGGTCGGTCAGCATCTGCACCAGGCCCTCGCGCAGCAGTCCGGCGTCCTCGGCGATGGCTACCCGCATGGGGGCGATGGTCTCATGCCCGCAGGGGCAGCTCGATGGTGACCACCGTCGGCCCGCCTTCCGGGCTGGTCAGGTCCAGCCGGCCATCGACGGTGCGGACCCGCTGGATCAGGCCCGGCAGCCCACTGCCCCGGGCCGGGTCGGCGCCGCCCACCCCGTCGTCGCTGACTCGCAGCCGCAGCACCTTGCCGCGCTGCACCGCATCCATGGTCACCTTGTTGGCGCCGCTGTGCTTGGCCACGTTGGCCAGCAGTTCGGCGGCGCAGAAGTAGGCGATGGTCTCGATGGCCGGCGTCGGGCGCTCGCGGATGCCGGTGGTCAGCTCGACCGGGACCAGGCTGCGGGCGGCGAGCGTGACCAGCGCGTCGGCCAGGCCGGCGTCCAGCACCGGCGGGTGGATGCCCCTGGCCAGGTCGCGCAGCTCGACCAGGGCTTCCTTGGCGTTGCGGTGCGCGGAGTCGACCAGCTCGCGGATCCGGTCCAGCTCGGCGGGGTCGCCGTCCAGGCCGAGCTTCTCCTTGGCCATGCCCAGGCCCATGGCCAGCGCGGCGAGCCTGACCTGGGCGCCGTCGTGCAGATCCCGCTCCACCCGGCGCAGCGCGGCGGCCGCGTCGTCCACCGCGTGCGCCCGGCTCTGCTCCAGTTCGGCGACCCGCTGGGCGAGCTGCGCCGGGCCGAGCAGGTTGCGGATCAGCCAGCGGTCCCCGGCCGTCACGGCCCGCATCACCCAGGGCGCGGCCAGCAGGATCAGGCCGCCCACCAGGTAGGCGGCCAGCGTGCCCGCCCAGTTGCTGATGCCGAACTGGCCGAAGGGCAGTGGCGAGATGACCGACATCGCACTCTGCGAGCCGTGGTGGAACAGCAGCCACCACATCGGGAAGCCCATGTCGAGCACGCCGATGACCCAGAAACTGACCGCGTACGCCTGCAGCAGCGTGACCGGGAGCTTGAGCACCAGGTAGGCCAGCGACCGCCAGCCGGTGCCGTCGCGCAGCCTGGCGTCCACCCGGCGCAGCACCCCCCGGCCCGGGCGGAACGCCGGCGGCGCGGCGAACTCGGTGCGCAGCAGCCGGCCGGCGATCCTGCGGTGCAGCGACCCGAGTGCCCGGGACAGCCGGAGGGTGAGCACCAGCACGAGCAGCCCGATGAACGTGCCGAGCAGGCTGACCGTCAGCACGGTACCGCCGATGAGCAGCGTGACCACCAGCCAGAACCCCACTGCGGCCGGCACCACACCGGCCACCGCGTACAGCACCTCTCGCCAGGCACGCTGGCTGAACGGTGCGCGCACGGCCGCGCGCACCAGTCCATCCGGCGGGGTGCTCACCGCACCATTGTCCTCCCAGCTCACGCCGGCTCCTGTTTCACCGTGAGCGTGGGTGTGCGGATCCGGCCCGGTTTCAGGCGTCCCTGCGGGCGAGCAGCCAGCCGCCGGCGCCCAGCAGCACGGCCGTGTACAGGCACATCATGCCCAGTCCCGTCCACACCGGCAGGGCCGGAGTGGTGGGCACGACCGCGGTGAGCGAGTTCTCCGCGATGATCACGGGCAGGAACTTCCCCACCGGGTAGGCCATGTGGTGCGGCAGGGCGAGCAGCACGATCGAGATCACGAACAGCAGCGCGACCAGGATGCTGATCGCCACCGCCGTGTGCCGCACGAGGGTGCCGATGCCCATGCCGATCAGCCCGATCAGGCACAGGTACACCCCGGCCATGATCACCGCGCGCAGCACTCCCGGCTGGCCGAGAGCCGGGTGCGGGACGCCCGCGGGCAGCGACAGCCGCATGGCGAAGAACGTGATGAAGGCGAGGATCTCGCCGAGCACCAGCGTGCCGGTGCCGAAGATGACCGCCTTGGCGGCCAGCACGAGCCGCCGCCTCGGCACGGCCGCGAACGTGGCCCTGATCAGCCCGGATGAGTACTCCCCCGTCATCATCAGCACGCCGAGCACGCCAACCACGAGCTGGGCGATGGCCAGCCCGGCCAGCCCCGCGTTGGTCGGGTCATAGCCGGACAGGTTGTGCCGGGGCGCGTTGTGGCCGGTGAGCACGCCAATGCCGATCATGAGGGCGGACATGGCCGCCAGCGTCCACAGCGGGTAGCGCTGGCTGCGCAGCTTGATCCATTCCATGCTCGCCACATGGCGGAACCGGTAGCCGCCGCTGGCGCGGCGGGCGTGGGATGCGGTGATCGCGGTCATGCGTGCCTTCTCTCTACGGTGCCCTGCCATGGGGCGTGGAAATCGCCGGCCAGCAGCCCGGCCCGGAACTGGGACGCTCCCGAGGTCAGCTCGAAGAACGCGTCCTCCAGTGAGGCCGACCCGGCGGACAGCCCGGCCACGGTGGTGTCGGCGAGCAGCCGCCCGCGCCCGATCACGATCAGGTGGTCGGCCATCAGCGCCATCTCGCTGATCAAATGGCTGGACACGAAGACCGTCCTGCCCTGGGCGGCAAGCTGCTTGAGCAGGTAGCGGATCCAGCGGATGCCCTCCGGATCCAGGCCGTTGACCGGCTCGTCCAGCAGCAGCACCCCGGGGTCGCCGAGCAGCGCGGTGGCAATACCGAGCCGCTGCGCCATGCCGAGCGAGAACTTTCCCGGCCGCTTGCCCGCGACCTCGGTGAGCCCGGTCTGGGCCAGCACCGCGTCCACCCGGGAGGCCGCGATGCCGTTGGCGGCGGCCAGTGCGGCCAGGTGCGCCCGGGCCGGCCTGCCCGGGTGGAAGGATCTCGCCTCGAGCAGCGCGCCGACCTCACGCAGCGGCCAGCGCAGCTCGCCGTAGCGGCGGCCGCCGATCCGCGCCTGGCCCGCGTCCGGGCGGTCCAAGCCCATGATCATGCGCATCGTGGTGGATTTGCCCGATCCGTTCGGGCCGAGGAAGCCGGTTACCATCCCCGGCCGGACCTCGAAACTCAGGCCGTCGACGGCGACCGTGCTCCCGAAACGCTTGGTCAGCCCGCTAGCCTCGATCATCATTGCCTCCTAGAGCGCACGCATGTACGTGCCACGCCGATCACGCTAGGGATGGCACGCTGACCGCGGTATGCGGCTACCGCCCGTCTTCACCCGGGGGAAAACCCCAGGGCCGCAAGTAGAATCCGCGGCATGACAACGCCGTCCACGCAGCCCCCGATAGCCAGCCGCATTCCCGCCAAGCGTCTCCACCATGGCGACACGGTCATGGACGACTACGCCTGGCTGGCCGAGAAGACCAACCCGGACGTGCTCGCCTACCTGCGAGCGGAGAACGCCTACACCGAGGCCGCGATCGAGGGCCTGGCCGGCCTGCGCGAGACGATCTTCGATGAGATCAAGGGCCGCACCCAGCAGAGCGACCTGTCGGTCCCGGTTCGCAAGGGCGGCTGGTGGTACTACTCCCGGACCGTCGAGGGCCAGCAGTACCGGATCCAGTGCCGCCGGGCGGCCGGCCCGGACGAGATCCGGCCGCCATTGCCCGCCGAGGGCCAGCCGCTGGCCGGGGAGGAAATCCTGCTCGACGGCAACGAGCTGGCGCAGGGTCACGACTTCTTCGCGCTCGGCGCCTTCACGGTGAGCCCGGATGGCACCTTGCTGGCCTACTCCACCGACTTCAGCGGCGGCGAGCGCTTCACGCTGCGGGTCAAGGATCTGCGCACCGGCGAGGTGCTCGCCGACGAGATCACAGGGACGCACTACAGCGTGGCCTGGTCCCAGGACGGCTCGGTCATCTTCTACACCACCGTGGACGACGCCTGGCGGCCGAACCGGGCCTGGCGGCATGTGATCGGCACGCCGGTATCGCAGGACGTGACCGTCTTCGAGGAGGCGGACGAGCGGTTCTGGGTCCGGCTCGGCCTGACCCGCAGCGAGCGCTACGTCGTGATCCGGTCGGCGAGCGTGCTGACCAGCGAGGTCTGGCTGATCGACGCGGCGGGCCCGGCCGGCCAGCCGCGGCTGGTCACCGAACGCCGGGCCGGCCTGGACTACCGGGTCGACCACCAGGGCGAAGGCGAGGGCAGGCTGCTCATCCTGCACAACGACAATGCCGTGAACTTCGAGCTCGCCGAGGCGCCGGTGTCCAACCCGGCGGGCTGGCGGCCGCTGATCGGCCACCGCGACGACACCCGGCTGATCGCCGTGGACTCCTTCGCCGGGCACTTCACCGTCTGGTACCGGCGCGACGGCCTGACCGGGATCGCGGTGTACCGCGGCGACGCGGCGCCCAGCGAGATCACCTTCCCCGAGCCGGTCTACCAGGTGTCGCCCGGCCAGACCGCCGACTACCGGTCCGCGCTGCTCAGGCTGCGCTACGAGTCGCTGATCACGCCCGAGTCGGTCTACGACTGCGACGTCGCGACCGGGGAGCTCACCCTGCTGAAGCGCCGGCCGGTGCTCACCCTGCCCGGCGCGGCGCCCTACGACCCGGACGACTACACCGAGCACCGCGAATGGGCGGTAGCCACCGACGGCACCCGGGTGCCCATCTCCCTGGTCTGCCCCAAGGGGACGCCGCTGGATGGCAGCGCTCCCTGCCTGCTCTACGGCTACGGCAGCTACGAGATGCCCATCGACCCGTACTTCAGCATCCCGCACCTGTCGCTGCTCGGGCGCGGGTTCGTCTTCGCCATCGCGCACATCCGCGGCGGCGGCGAGATGGGCCGCCGCTGGTATGAAGACGGCAAGCTGCTGCACAAGAAGAACACGTTCACCGACTTCGTCGCCTGCGCCGAGCACCTGGTACGGCGGGGCTGGACCTCGCCGGAGCGGCTGATCGCCCGCGGCGGGTCGGCTGGCGGCCTGCTGATGGGCGCGGTGGCCAACATCGCGCCGCAGGCGGTGGCCGGCATGGTCGCGCAGGTGCCGTTCGTGGACGCGCTCAACTCCATGCTCGACCCGTCGCTGCCGCTGACGGTGACCGAGTGGGACGAGTGGGGCGATCCGCTGCACGACCCGGTGGTGTACGCCTACATGAAGAGCTACTCGCCGTATGAGAACGTGACCGGCCAGCGCTACCCGGCGATCCTGGCGACCGCGGGGCTGAACGACACGCGCGTTCTCTACCATGAGCCGGCCAAGTGGATCGCCCGGCTGCGGGCGCAGGGGCAGGGCGGGCCGTTCCTGCTCAAGACCGAGATGGAGGCGGGGCACGGCGGGCGCAGCGGGCGCTACGACGCCTGGCGCGAGGAAGCTCTCGTCCTGGCCTGGATCATCCGGACCGCGGGCGCTGCGTAAATCGCCGCGCGGTTATCCCGGCCCCTGTTCGTTAACCCTGTGGCGGGGGCTTTCCTGCTGCTCTGAATCGCTCCGCGGAACCGCCTTGGCCGCCGCGGCGTCCAAATGCCTGTCTCAGGACGGGCACGCCTGGTCCACCGTCAGCGCCGGATAGCGTCAGGCCGGCTCGAACAGGGCGCTGACCGACTCGCCGTCGTGGATCCGGCGGATCGCCTCGGCCAGGGCCGGGCCGATCGAGAGCACGTGCAGTTTGGGCGGGCGCTGGTCCGGTGGGATCGGCACCGTGTTCGTGCACACGATCTCGGTGACCTCCGGCCTGGCGGCGAGCCGGTCCAGCGCCCCGTGACAGAACAGGCCGTGCGTGCAGGCGACCCGCACCGTGCGTGCTCCATGCTCGGCCAGCTTGCCGAGCAGCTCCATGAGCGTGGTCCCCCGGGCGATCTCGTCGTCCAGGATGATCACGTCCCGGCCGGCCACGTCGCCGATGATCGAGGTGATCGTCACGCTGGTGTCGCTGTGCCGCTGCTTGGCCCCGGCCGCGACCGGCAGGCCGAGCCTGCGGGCGAACGCGGCCGCGCTGCGGGCATTGCCCAGGTCGGGCGACACGACCACCGAGCCGGCGATGTCCTGCCCGCGAAAGTGCGCCGCCAGTTCCCGCAGCGCGTGCAGGTGGTCCACCGGCACCGAGAAGAAGCCGTGCACCTGTGGCGAGTGCAGGGTCATGGTCAGCACCCGGCCCGCCCCGGCGGCGACCAGCAGGTCGGCCACGAGCCTGCCGCCGATGGACACCCGGGGCTCGTCCTTCTTGTCCGACCGGGCGTAGGCGAAGTGCGGCATGACCACGGTGACCCTGGCCGCCGACGCGCCCCGGGCGGCGTCGGTCATCAGCAGCAGCTCGACCAGGTGTTCCTGCACCGGCGGCACGATCGGCTGGATCAGGAACACGTCGCGCTCCCGGCAGTTGGCCTGCAGCTGCACTTTCAGGCAGTCGTTGGCGAACCGGCGCAGCCGCACGGGGTGCAGCGGGGTGCCGAGCTGGCCGCAGATCTCCGCGGCCAGCTCCGGGTGCGCGCGGCCGCCGAAGACCGTGATGTCTCGCACGCTCGTCCCTTTCCCCCGGATGCCGGGCTCAGGCCTGGCTGGGCTGGTAGGGCGGCAGGGCCAGCGCGTTGCGGATGGCCTGCTGGATCAGTTCGGGCTCGGGCCGCGCGTCCACCGTAACGACGTACTCCTTACGCCGGAACACATCCAGCACCGGGTTGGTCTTCTCGTGGTAGTCGCGCAGCCGCACGGCGAGCGCCTGCTCGGTGTCGTCCTCCCTGGCGACCAGGTCGCCACCGCAGGCGTCGCACTTGCCCGGCGCGGCCGGGCTGTTCTCGATCAGGTTGTAGTCCATGCCGCAGTTCGAGCACAGCCGCCGGGCCAGCACCCGGCGGCGCACCTCGCTGTCGGGCAGGTCGAGGTGGATGACGCCGTCGATGTCGTAGCTCTCCAGGAAGAACTCGGCCTGCCGCTCGTTGCGCGGGAACCCGTCGATGATGAACCCGTAGTTCCAGTCGTGCCGGGTCATCCGCTCCCGGACAATGTCCTCCACCAGCTCGTCGGCGACCAGTTCGCCCGCGGCCATGGTCCGCCGCACCTGGGCGCCGAGCTTGGTGTGCTGCTGTACGTTCCACCGGAAGATGTCGCCCACGCTGATGTGTACCAGATCCAGGTCCCGGGCCAGCATCGTGCTCTGGGTGCCCTTGCCGCTCCCCTGCACGCCCATGATCACGTATTTGCGCATGCCGTCACGATGGCATGCCGCCGCCGGGAGCGCGAGCCGGCGGCGGCACCGGGCACCGTCAAAGAGAATTTCTCTTCAAATCAGCCGGCGGGAACCGGATCAAGCGGACGGCAGGCCGAGCTTGCGGACGCAGGCGTCGCGCACCTGGGGAGTGAGCAGGCCGCGCAGCTGCGGCCAGTCCCGGCAGAGCAGGCCCGGGTGCACGAAGCGGGCGATGTCGTTGCGCTTGCCCTGGCTGAGCACGATCGTGTACAGGCACAGCCGGTCCGGCCCGGCGGCGACGTCGAACTCGCGCAGGCTGTGCCAGGACAGGTGGACGGGCAGCACGACGGTTCCCACCATGGGCCCGCGCAGCTCGCCGAGCCGGTCGGGTAGCCGCGCCGCCGGGCCACGCCGCCGCAGCGAAAGGACGTTCGCCATAGTCGGTCCCAGATTATCGTTGCCTGGGACCGTTTCGCCGTGGATCAGCCCCCGGTCACCACGGCTGTACGGCGGCGCTAGGCTCGGTACATGCCCGGTCCGGCGCCACGGTGGCGTTTCCTGATCACCCCACGGTGGCTCGGCTGGCATGCCTTCACCGTGCTGGCGGTGGCCGGCATGCTCGCACTCGGCTGGTGGCAGCTCCGGCGGGCCGAAGCGGGTAACTCACTGAGCTGGGCCTACACGTTCGAGTGGCCGGTCTTCGCGGTCTTCGGCGTGGTGTTCTGGGCGAAGACGATCCGCGACGAGTTCTCTCCGCCGGACACCGGCGAGGCGCCGGACAAGGCAGAGTTCGCGGTGCGGCCCAGCGGAGCGGAGCTGCCTGGCGGCAAGGGCTCGGCCACGGTGGGCGAAGACGAGCCCGAGGACGCGGACCTGGCGGCCTACAATGCCTACCTCGCCCGGCTGCAGGACCAGGTGAAGGGTCACGGGCGGTGGCACGGGCTCAGATGAGCCCCGGATGGGAACGGCAGGAGGTTGGCCGGTGAATGCAGCGGTGCTCCGGTACCGGGTGATGGCCTACATAACCGGCGCGGTGCTGCTGGTGCTGTGCTTCGTGGGGATCCCGCTGCAGGTGGCGGCGCACAACGACGTCATCGTGAACGATGTCGGCACGGCGCACGGCATCCTGTACATGATCTACCTGGTCGTGGCGTACCTGCTGACCAGGCGGCTGCGGCTGCCGGCCGGCCCAACCCTGCTGGTCCTGCTGGCCGGCACGGTCCCGGTGCTGACGTTCGTGGTGGAGCGGTGGGTGCACCGCAGGTACATCGTCCCGGCGCAGCGGGGCCAGGCGGCCGCCGTCACCAGCCCGGCCGCCCGCTGAGGCACTGCCATCGGCGCGGACCAGCACTACTACACCGAGCGGCCGGCCGCCGCGCACCGGCCCGGCCTCGTCCACGTACTGCTGCCCGGGCTGCGGCTGGAGCTGGAGACCGACGCCGGGGTGTTCTCGGCCGGCCGGCTGGATCCGGGTACCCGGGTCCTGCTGGACACCGTGCCCGCTCCCCCGGCGTCCGGCGACCTGCTCGACCTGGGCTGCGGCTACGGCCCGCTGGCCCTGGTGCTGGCCGCCCGCTCGCCGGAAGCCAGGGTCTGGGCGGTGGACGTCAACCGGCGGGCGCTGGAGCTGTGCGCCGGCAACGCGGAGCGGTCCGGCCTGGCCAACGTGCGCTGCGTCGCGCCCGAAGATCCGGGGCTGCCGGGCACGGTGGACGTCATCTGGTCCAACCCACCGCTGCGGACCGGCAAGCAGGCGCTGCACGAGATGCTGACCGGATGGCTGGCCCGGCTGGCCCCCGGTGGCGCGGCCTACCTGGTCGTGCAGCGGCACCTCGGTTCGGACTCGCTGCACCGCTGGCTGGAGGGTGCGGGCTGGCCGGTCACCCGGGTCGCGTCGCGGGCCGGATACCGCGTGCTGCGGGTGGTTCCGGCAAAGAGGGCACAGCCTGGCACCGGTTCGTCCCTATCCGGTTAACCGGTGTTTGCGCGCTGGTCCGCCGCCGGCGGCATACTCGCAGATATGGCGGACATGTTCCTCGATCACCCGGGCCCGGTCGCGTTCGCGCACCGGGGTGGGCCGGCTCACAACCTGGAGAACTCATGGCCCGCCTTCGAGCACGCGGTAGAACTCGGCTACAGGTACCTGGAAACCGACGTGCACGCCACCTCGGACGGTGTCCTGGTCGCCTTCCACGACCACACGCTGGACCGGGTCACCGACCGCACCGGCCGGATCGCCCGGATGCCCTACCGTGAGGTCGCCGCGGCGCGCATCGGCGGCCGTGAGCGCATCCCACTGCTCGAGGACCTGCTCGCGGCCTGGCCGGACACCAGGTTCAACCTGGACGTGAAGGAAGAGCCGGTGGTGGCACCGCTGGCCGAATCGCTGCGGCGGACCGGGGCATGGGACCGGGTGTGCATCTGCTCGTTCTCCACCCGCAGGCTCGCCGCCGCCCGCCGGGCGATCGGCCGCCCGGTCTGCACGGCGGTGTCCCCGGCCGGGCTGGCCGCGATCAGGATGGGCGGCGGCTGGGCCGGCACCGGCCCGATGCTCGGCCGCACCCTGCTGAAAGCCGGCGTGCGCTGTGCGCAGATCCCGTCGATGATCGCCACCAGGGGCTTCATCCGGCGGGCACACGCGATGGGCCTTCAGGTACACGTGTGGACGGTCAACGACCGCACCGAGATGACCTGCCTGCTCGACCTGGGTGCTGACGGGATCATGACAGACCAGACCGTCCTGCTTCGTGACGTGCTGACGGAGCGCGGCGAGTGGCATCCCAAGGGCGTCAGGGGGCAATCGCCTGACCCGCGATCCGGTCTGCGATCCCAAACGGCGTGATCCCGTCCGCCCGGATGTGGTTGGAACTGGGCGGAGCGGGAATCTTGTTCGGGTACTCAGCGTTAACGCACTTGGACGGGTAAGCGCCTGGGAGGCAGTGGGTTATGGCGGAACGCGCACTTCGCGGCACGCGGCTGGGAGCGACGAGCTACGAGAACGACCGCAACACCGACCTGGCACCCCGCCGGGAAGTGGCTTTCGACTGCCCGAAGGGCCACCATTTTACCGTGCCGTTCGCCGCTGAGGCGGAGATTCCGGCAGTCTGGGAGTGCCGGGTGTGCGGGGCGACCGCTCACACCTCGGCCGTGGACCTGCCGGCCCAGAAGAAGGCCAAGCCGCCGCGCAGCCACTGGGACATGCTCATGGAGCGCCGGACTATCGCGGACCTTGAAGAGGTCCTGGCCGAGCGCCTGGCCGTGATCAGGGAGCGCCGCGGCGTCACCGATGACCCCGCGCCCGCGCGCAGGAGCGCCTAGCGCTCGCGGAGCGCCGGGCTCGGCTTGCTGAGCTGCGTCATTGCCCGCCTACCGTGGCCGCGTGCGGGACGCGGCGGCCCGGCTGATCGCGCTGGCTAATTCCTTGGCGCTACGCCACGGCCCAGGAGGCGGGCCGGAAGGGCGGCGATCCCCCACTGGGTGACGCGCCAGAGCGCTTCCCTGACGATGGCGTTGCTCATCTTGCTGCTGCCGCGCGCCCGCTCGATGAACGTGATCGGGATCTCGGTCACCGTCAGCCCGGCCCGCAGCGTGCGCAGGGTCAGGTCGATCTGGAAGCAGTACCCTTGCGACACGACCTCGGCGAGGGCGATCTTGCGCAGCGTCCCGGCCCGGTAGGCACGGAACCCGCCGGTCGCGTCCCGCACCTTGATGCCCAGCATCAGCCGCACGTAGATGTTGCCGCCGCGCGAGATGATCTCCCGGCTCTTCGGCCAGTTGACCACCTTGCCGCCCGGCACCCATCGTGATCCCACCACCAGGTCGGCCTTGTCCAGCCCACCGATCAGCCGGGGCAGATCCTCCGGCTGATGCGACCCGTCGGCGTCCATCTCGACAACGGCGTCATACCCTCGCTCCAGCGCCCACGCGAACCCGGCCAGATAGGCGGCCCCAAGCCCGCCCTTTCCCGGCCGGTGCATAACGTGAATATGGCTGTCCGCCGCCGCCAGCTTGTCCGCCAGTTCGCCGGTCCCGTCCGGGCTGTTGTCATCGACCACCAGCAGGTCCGCATCCGGCACAGCCTCCCGGACCCGCCCGGCCACGACCTCCAGGTTCTCCAGCTCGTTGTAGGTAGGCACGACGACGGCCACCTTGACGATCGGTGGATACTTGCCGGTCACAATCCCTGCCCGTCTGCTCTCGAACCCGTCTCAGCCGACCCGCAAGAGTAACCGATCCCTAACCTTCCCCGCGCCAAGATCAGGTCAAGATCCCTCCCCGAAGCCGTTACCCGGGGCGCAGCCAAGCCAGTGGCGCCATCACGTTATCTACAATCCGCTATACTAGGAACCGTGTCTGCCGAGCTGACGACGGCCGCTGCCCTGCTACGGCAGGCGCGCCGGGGCGCAGGCCTGTCCCAGCAGGAGCTGGCCGCCCGGGCGGGTGTCACGCAGAGCGTGATCAGTGCATATGAGTCCGGACATCGCCAGCCCTCGCTGCCGACCCTGTCCGCCCTCATCGAGGCCGCCGGGTACGAGCTGGCCATGGAGATACGGCGGCCACCGCGGCGGCTGGCCCGGCTGTCTGGGCCGGTGGGCCGCCGGCTGCGCGCGCGCCGGCCGGAGGTGATCGCGACCGCGGCTGCCCACGGGGTATCGAACCTGCGGGTATTTGGCAGTGTGGCCCGCGGTGAGGATCACCCCGGCAGCGACGTGGACCTGCTTGCTGACCTGCCCGCCGGAATGGGCTTGTTCGGGCTGGGCCGGGTGACCGCCGACCTGGAGGCCATCGTGGGTACCCGGGTCGACCTGGTGCCGGCGGGCGATCTCAAGCCAGATGCCCGCTCCCGCGCCGAGCGTGACCTGGTCGCCTTGTGAGCTACCGGGACCGCCAGAGGCTGGCCGACATTCAGGCGGCGATTGACGCGATTCGGTCTCACCTGCGGCGCGGCACGCTCGCCGATGGTCTGGTGTTCGATGCGGTCCGCATCCGGCTGCTGGAGATCGGGGAAGCGGTCAAGGCCCTGCCGGCTGATCTGCTGGCCACCCAGCCGACGATCCCCTGGAACCAGATCACCCGGATGCGTGATCACCTGGCTCATCGCTATTTCGACACCGCCCACGCGATCTTGCAATCCACAGTGGACGACGACCTGCCCGAACTGGAGCGCGCCATCCAGGCGCTGGCCGAATCCATCTCAGACGACAACTGAGGTGGAAAGCATGATGCTGATCAGCAGCGCGCAGCGGGACGAGATCTTCAGTACGCTGCGCCGTGACGCGTTCCACCCTGGAGCTGCGGGACAGCTATGGCAACTTCGGCAGCGGGCCGATCCAGCGCTCACTGCCCTGCAGCCCGCTCGGGTGGTCGCGAAAAACGGTCTCGATCGCATCAGCTATGGCCGAGATGGCATGACGGGTGCGGGTGCGCGCCGAGGGGAGCAGGATCAGGCCAGCATGCACCCGGCCGTGCGCCAGCCACTCAGCCGCAAGCGGGCGGAAGTCCTTGATGTTGTTCGTGACCACGGCCCGGCCTTCGCTGTTTGCGACTTCGAAGACGATCCTGTCGCTGCGCCCGGCAAGGTCCTCGCGTTCGGCAACAGCGTCGACGTCATATCCGGCCTTACACACAAGCGCTGCGATCTGCGGCGACAGTTGCTCGTCCAGGATGGCTTTCACGAGTGCAGGGCCTGCTCGCCGGCAGCGGCAGCCGCTCGCCCACGTTCATACTCCGCCTCGTTGAGTTCGATTTCCCGGTCGATCTCGTCCCGGTATTCGCCGTAGTAGGTCACAGCCGCTTCCACTAGCCCGACTGGAATTCGCAGGTACTCGGCGGCCTCGGCGATCGCTCCATTGTTGTCGCGGACTGTTGCGATGACCTCCCAGACATCCAGTCCGTGGCCAAGCAGGCTCGCACGACGGCCGCTTGGGCCGTCAAGAAACTGGATGAGCGGGTGCGCGTCATGGCGCAGCCCCTCATCGAGGTAGCGCTGTGCCAGCGTGCGCTCCGGCAGGCCGGCCCGGCGCGCCCATTCAGCCAGCCGCTGCCGCATGCCCGGCGCCAGCCGCAAGGTGTAATGATCGGCCATAATGGAAATGGTACCACATGGTGTCACGCTGTGCCACGGACCGGCCGGGGCATCGGATCTGGTATTCGTCGCGTGGGGTGCCACTTCTGGAGGACCATCGACGGCATGGAACTGATCAGTAGCGCACAGCGGGATGAACTATTCAAAGGCTCGGAGATTGTCACCGACCCGGTGATTGTTGGGCAGTGCATCAGCGTCCGGGACCAACTCTGGCCATTGGCGATCTGCCACAGCGACTACGAGCCTGCCTGACGCGCCGCGCTGTGGCGGGTCACGAGCAGGGGTTCTGGTCGGCCGTGTAGCTGGGGTGGGCTGCGGCTCGGTCCCAGGCGGTCTCAAGTCTGGTATTTGTCGTGTGGGGTGGCGAGCTTCCAGACGGTTTCGAAGGCCGCCCGGCATAGCTCTATGGTGGCGGGGTCGTCGGTGATCTCCTGACCCAGTGGCTTGCCGTCACCGCTGAAATGGTTGAACATCGCCCGGCTCTCGTCCAGGAGCCAGAAGTCATTTCCCGGCAAGGCGATACCGGAGGCAAGCCTGCGGGGCAGCCAGCGCAGTTCTTCTCCTGACTTGATGGCCGGGGCTGCGCCGTGCCACTCAAAGGCTATGTATGCGCTGACTGGTTCGGACACGATGCGCGCCCGGCGGACACGCACGCCCGCACCGGTAACGCGCCGTACCAGGTCCAGCCACGGGCGCCGCTCGGGGTACTCGGCGGCATGGTCACGGCGGCCGGTCGCCAAGAACCGCTCGAAGCGCGCCCTCTCGTCGTCTGCGGCATACCAGTCGCGCATTTCGAGATGTGACGCCGACAGGTTGCACGAGACGAGCAGATCCTCCCACTGCTCAGGAGTCAGCGGCTGCATCAGCGTGTCGCGCTGTGGTGGTCATGAGTCGGGGTTCTGGTCGATTTTGTAGTCAGTGTGGGGTATGGCCCGGTCCCAGGCGATCTCGAAGGCGGCGGTGAAATCGCGGATGGTGCGCGGGTCGGAGCTGAAAGTGTAGACGCGGGGGTTGGTGTTGTCGCCGCGCTGGAAATTCCAGCGGATGACCCGATGATCGAAGACCCAGCAATCCGCGCCGGGCAGCATCAGGTCGGCGGCCTTGGTCCGGGGCAGCCAGCGGATGTCCTCGCCGGCCTGGATGTTGACATCCGTGCAGGCGTGTTCCCAGCGTATGTAGTCCGACACCGGCTCGGACACGACCCGGACGCGGCGGATCCGCACCCCGCGAGAGACAGCGGCCCGGATCATGTCGGGGAAGTCGCTCCAGTCGTAGGCGCTTGTGTCGCCGGTCGCCAGCCATTCGGCGAACCCCTTCACGGTGTGGTCGTAGGCGTCGCGCATCTCGAAGCGGATCACGGATGCGGTGGTATTGGCCAGAAGTTCGGCGAAGGTGTGCTGGCCGAAGTTCTGACCAGCGCCGACGGAGTCAGCCACGTAAGCCCCCTTGGAGTAGCACGTTTACGGCATGACTGTGGTTTTACGCTCGCGTGCCGACGCCATTGAGAACAAGGGGGTTGCCGATAATTGCCCGGGGTCTGCCATCATCTGCCAACATTTGTCAACTTTCTTGACTGCGTTACGGCGACTGTGCTCCCGTTGAGATGACAACCTTTGCCAACTTCATCTTGAGCAGGTGGATCATGCAGATAAGGTTCCTGGGGAAGGAGTCCACTCCCGGGGATTCCCCCAAACTCTGGGACACCGACGAAGACCAGTACGTGATTCAGGGCTTTGCCCTGGACGCCCCGACCTTGGCCCAGGTAGGTGACATCCCGCCTGGCGAGGCGGTGATCCGGGTACCCAAGGCGCTCATGCGTCATCTTCCGGAGGATCATCGGCAGTATGGAGCTGATCAGTAGCGCGCAGCGGGACGAGCTGTTCAGCACTTTTCGCCGTGACGCGTTCCACCTTGAGCTGCGGGACAGCTACGGCAACCCGCTAGAAGACGAGCCGCTGGTGAAATGGCGCGCGGGTATCCTGGATGACCGCGACTACCTGCAGCCCTGGCTGGCTATGGTGCGCAAGGTGACCAACTCCGGGAAGGTCATCCGCAGGCTGCGGGTCATCACCGAACCGGTCACCGAGTATGTACAGTTCGAGTGGGAGATCACCCCGGACAACCTCGCGGCTGGTGAGGACATTCGGTGGCTGCCCCGTCATCTTCTCCCCGCCGGGATCGCGTTTCCGCGTGCGGGCCTGGACTGGTGGCTGTTTGACGACCGGCTGGTGGCATTCGGTCACTTCCATGACGACGGGCGGGTCAAAGGCTCGGAGGTCGTCACCGACCCGGCGATCGTCGCGCAATGCATTAGCGTCCGGGACCAGCTCTGGCCGCTGGCAATCCGCCACAGCGACTACAAGCCTGCCTAACGCGCTGCGGTGTCCGGGCCGGCTCAGCAGGCGCGCGAGGCACTCGGTGCCCGGCTGCGCGAGATTCGCAACGATGCGGATATAACCGCGCGTACTCTCGCGTCCCGGGTCGGCTGGCACTTCACCAAGGTCAGCAAGATCGAGCACGGCACGCGCGCACCGTCAGAAGCCGACATCCGAAGCTGGTGCCAGGCATGCCATGCTGAAGACGAGATCCCGGACCTGATCGCGACCGCCCGCGCGGTCGAGTCGATGTACGTGGAGTGGCGCAGGCATGCCCGAGCGGGGCTGAGACAGCTGCAAGAGGCGTCCATCTCGCTGTACGAGCGGACCCGGCTGTTCCGGGTTTACGAGCCGCTCGTCATCCCTGGACTATTCACGACAGCCCCGTATGCGAATGCGCTATTTGAGTTCTGGGTCTCGTTCATGGGTCTTCCCGGTGACGCAGAATCGGCCGTCGCGGCCCGCATGCAACGTCAGAGCGTCCTGTACACCGGGGATCGGCAGTTCCAGTTCGTGCTTGAGGAACAGGTCCTGCACACCAGGGTGGGCGCCACGGCAGTGATGGTCGGCCAACTGGACCGGATGCTGGCCGTCATGTCACTACCACGGGTCAACGTCGGCATCATTCCGGCGGCTGGCGAACGGGACTCATGGACCGAGGGTAATTTCTGGATCTTTGACGACTCGCGGGTGCATGTGGAAACAGCCTCGGCCCGGCTCACCATCACCCAGCGACGAGAGATCGACCTGTACGCACGGCTGTTCGAGCGGCTCCAGCACTCCGCCATATACGGGCCGGGTGCGCGTGCTCTGATTGCTCGCGCACTCAAAGAGCTGACCTCAGAGCCGAGCTGACTTTGCCAACATCGGGCAACGTCCTTGAACGCGCACGTCCGCCATCCATAGCTTCGCAGGGAGAACACGACCCGTATACGGATGGTGGCGAATGACCGGTACCGACACCGAAGAAACTGCGTCAATGACACACGCGACCGGCAGCACACCGCTGGAGCAGCTCGCCGGCCAGCTCGGCAGCGCTGAGTTCGCCACGATCCTGACCGGCGGCCGGGCGCCTACGCTGCGCGTGGTCAACCGGCGTGCGCCCCGGCTTGCCGAGGACGTCC
>DATGGU010000027.1:0-47840 GCA_035308365.1 Streptosporangiaceae bacterium | reverse complement strand
GCGGCCCGCAGTTCCCCGATGTGCGCCTCGAAGTCCTCGGCGCAGATACCAGCCCGGCACAGCACCACGGCGCGTTCCCCGACCTTGGTCGGGGTGATCCGCAAGATGAGGGGCAGCCGCCCGGTGCGGGTGTGCAGCCGGGCTTCCCAGCACAGTTTCTGCAGCCGGTGCCGAGCCAGCACGCACCAGGCCCGCCGGGTGATGAACCGGCGGACGGGTGATATGGCTGCCAGCGCAGCGGCCACGCCTGCGAGCACCGCCAGCGCGGCAGTCAGCGTGATTGCGGTGGCCAGCCGCCAAGTAGCCAGGGTGAGCGTGATAGCGAGGATGAGTTCGGTACGCCAGCGCCAGACCATCCCAGCGGTGGAGTGCTGGAGCCGGACGCCGATGTCATCGAGGATGTAAGGGTTGTTGCGCTGGTTGCGCCGGTTGGTGTTAGACATGGCTGGCCACCGCCCGGGCGTCGAGGATGATGCGGCCTTTGCACAGGACGCAGTAGGTTCCTTCGGTGGCGGAATTGGTCCCGCACGCCAAACACGGTGTCTGGCACAATTCGGCGGCCAGGGTGCTGGCCTGGTCGGCCAGTGTGTCGGTGTCGATAACTGAGGCGTGTGCGTTGTGGTTGCGGCGCGGCATTATGACCACACTCCGTTCAGTGGCTTGGGCGTGCAGATCGGGCAGTAGCGGACCTGGCCCCCGGCGTTTTTGATGGCGCGTTCCTTATGCCGGGTGCCAGTGGTGGTCCGGGCCAGGGTGAATCCGACCCCGGCAGCTTTGGCGACAGCCAGCAGCCGGGAACCGTGGCCGTGTTCATGCGCGGCCAGGCGGGTGGCCAGATCGAGCGTCCAGCCGGTGTAATGACGGGCGTGCTGGTAAGGCTGGGAGAAATGCAGCAGGTAAATGGTCCCGGGAATGTTGTTCATGGCCGGGCCTGCCAATCGGCCACGCAGGCCAGCGGCCAGGCCGTGCCACAGGCGCGGCATTCCAGCGCGGTTTCGGTGAACCCGTCAGTAGTGAGGACTTCGGTGCGGGTGATGTCGAATGACCCGCAGTCCGGGCAGATCGGCTCGTGATAGATGACCCGGTAGCCTTCGGTGGCGATGTGGCTCACGCTGGCCACCCCCCGCGTTGACGCTTAAGCGTCAGGCCGGGCGTGTAAGCGCGGACCAGCCGTGCCCGGTCGGCAGCATCGCGGGCGTGGGTGGTGATCCACGACTCCGCGCACCGCTTGTGACAGGGCACGTCCTTGACCGGAGACCGGCACAGCGCAGGCTGGCCGCACAGCACACACGGCGCCAGCGGGCCGATCTGGCCGTGCCGCCAGTCCAGAAACACCCGGACCGGGGCCGGGCTGGCCAGGGCGGTCATGACCGGGCCTTGAGCTGGTCAAAACGCGGGTCACGGACCCGGTAGGTACCGGGGGTGACCTGCTCGACCTGCCAGCCGTGGGTGGCGGCTAGGTGGTGATCGGCGGCCCGCCGGGCGCGGGCGCGCCGGGCCAGGCAGGCCAGCAGGTTGCTGGTAACGTGGAACATGCCACGTACCTCCTTTGTCTTTTGCGGGATGAAGGGTCTTGGCTAGGCCGGGCCAGGGAGTTACCGCTCCCTGGCCCGGTGTGTGCTGGGTTAGCCAGCCAGGGCCGGGCTGGCCTTGGCGTAGCCGTACAGCTCGACAGTCACCGCATGGCGGATGAAGACGAACCCGCAGCGGATGCGGGGACCGTCCTCGAACTCACACAGCCGGATCGTGATGTCATCCCGGCTGCCGAAGTGATCCGCCCACGCGGTCATCAGGTCGAACCCGCCGGGCAGGCCGGTGAACTGGAGTTCCAGTTCGTCGTTGCCGTAGAGCTTGACCAGGTCGGGCAGGGTCAGGCCAGCGGCGCTGGCCTCGGTGAGCAGATCGGTTGCGATGACAGCCAGGTCACCGATGGTGCGCTGAGAGGCGCTCACCAGGTCAAGGGGAATGCTGATCGCGGTGTCGGTCATGAGGGTGTCTCCTGTCGTGAATTGCGGGATGAAGGGTGTTGGCTTGGCCGGGCCAGGTCAGGCCGCGTGCGCGGTCTTGCCGCTGGCCGGGGCCAGCGTGACGGTGTCGGCACGGAAGTTACGGACGATCTTGTGAGCCTTGCGCTGCGGGCCGCTGATCCACGGTGCGAACACCAGGCCATCGATCTGCACGAGTTCATCTGCGGTCACCTCGGGCTTGTCTCCAGCCACCTCGACCCAGATGGGCTCGTTCGATCCCTGCCCGTCGTTCGCGGTCATGTCGTAAGCGGTCAGCCGCAACAGCCAGATCGGCCGCCCGTCCGGCGTGGTCGCCTGCTTGTCCTTGTCCCGGTAGTCGTTCTTCGGCCGGGCCGGGCCGCCAGCCCGGAACCGGATGCCGGTCATGTCGATCTTGAGACGCATGATGATCCCTGTCCTTCCTCGGCTCTGTGAGGTGTCGGCGTATGCCGTCTTAGACATATGATGTGACGTATCCGGCTTGATGTCAAGCCTGATCCGGCATCTAGTGTGCCTAATCCGACTGTTTGGCTCCTGACGGATCGGTCAGGGATAATGACTAGATGGACATTTCCGAGGTCATCAGGCTCCGCCGGTCGGAGCTTGGCCTCTCGCAATCACAGCTAGCCAAGGAAGCTGGCATCAGCCTGCGGCAGCTTGCCCGCTACGAAGCGGGTGAGCAACAGCCCGTCCTGTCAGCAGCCGTCGCGCTCGCCGATGCACTACGCATCTCGCTCGCCCAGCTCGCCGGGCAAGTCACCTACGACCTAGACCTCTCAGGCACCTGGTGGTGTGCCTGGCAGACCTGGAAAGACGGAGTACCGCGCATCGACGTACACAGCCTCGAAGTGCACCAGCGCGGCGACCTCTTGCAACTCGACGCCGACCGAGCCCTGCCGGTAGCCGAAGGCAGCTACCGGTGGCGCGGCGAACTTCGACTCTGGGACAACGAAGCCCTGATCGGCTGGTACCGATCCACCGACGCCGCAGTCCGATCCAAGGGGGCGCTGTACCTAGCCCTGCACCCGCATGGCACGCACGCATGGGGGCGATGGGTCGGCATGAGCTACGACGGAGAAGTAATCACCGGCTGGGGTGCGATCGCCCGCAGCCACGACGAAGCACACCGCGTAGTCCAAGACCTCATCGACTCGAAAGAGGCCGTCCATGCACCGTAGCCGTGTCGTCCACTTCGTCATCGACGTGCCCGACCTCGACCAGGGCGTCAAATTCTGGTCCGCAGCCCTCGGCGCGGCTGAAGAACCACTATCGGAGGCAAGTACGCCCGTCTACCGAGGTCTGCGGCTGCCGGACTCACAGATAGTCATCCTGCTCCAGAAGACCGACGATAAGAAAATCTCCAAGGAACGTATGCACCTCGACCTGGAGACCGACGACGTAGAAGCCGAGGTAAAGCGCCTCGAAGAACTTGGAGCCGGTCGGTGGGACCACCAGCAAGAACGCGGCTTCGAGTTCTGGGTCATGCGCGACCCATGGGACAACGAGTTCTGCGTCCTGCAAGTCGAGTTCCCCGAACTCCTGGCCCAGCGTGAGCCATGGAACGACGACCACGCGGGCAAGTAGGAGCATCCTCGCAAGAGCAGCGGCGATGCAGCCCAGCGTCCACCTGAGCGGCCCAAGCGGAGCCTGTGAGAACTTTCTTTACGGCTTCAAGGGCGCCTGCGGCGCCAGCCGGGCGGGCTCTCCACCGCGCCGGGCGCAAGCCCGCCGTCACCCGCGCGCCGGACCGGCGCGGCAATCCCGCCGTCACGGGTGCGGATCGTAGGCAGCCCGCCGCTGCGGGCGGGCAGCGTTCCCGCGTCCTTCGGACGGTAGCCCTGCGGACGCGGCGGCTGCCCGGCACCGCTGACCGCTATCCGCCCGTGGCCGGTTGCCCGCCGTCTCGCGGGCTGGCCGCCTGCCGGTGCTGTCCGCCCGCCCCCTCGCGCTAGGCATCCTGTTGCCGCGCAAAGATCACAGTCAAGAGCGCTCCCTGCGGTCGCGTCCTACCGGATGGCGCTACGCGCCACTCTTGAGTGTGATCTTTCCACGGCAAGACCTTGGCACCTATCGAGGGAACGGGCTCAAATCGCGGTTCCTCCCCGGTGCTGTCAGACCATGCGTCTAGGCTCCGCCTGGTGAACTCACCACTTGTAATAGCCATCGCCAGTGCTGTAGCAACATCAGCCGTGACTGTGACGCTCCAGAAGACTCCGACTATCTGGGGATGGTTTCGCCAAGTCAGATGGAAGGTTGAGTACCGCGTAGGACGATGGTGGACCCGAGATTGGGGTTACATTCCTCGTCCGTCGCGTTCACACGATTACCGTGAACGGGAGCGTGAACGTCAAGCCGCGCTTGACAGTAAAAGAGGCTCTAGTGTGGGGCCGACGTCCTAGGTCCACTGGCCGGATTTTGGCCGCATAGGAACGCTCAACACTGCCAACCAGGGCGCACCATCGGGAAGCATCCGCGCTGGTCAGAGCTATAGAGGCAGGTAGACAAATAGGGTGTAGATTTCTACGGATCAGAAGGCTGGAGGTCAGAACTGGCCCCACGCCGACGACTCGCCGGTCAGTTCGGCGCATCTGGGACAGCGGACGACCTGCTGAATCTTCGACCACGCGACGGTGGACACTCGTTCCGGCGCGTAGGGCCGACCGCACACCGTCATCGTTGCGCCTATCTGGAGTGCGTGAACGGGTGGTGCGGACTCGTTCTCAGCAACAGAGATGAGCTTCTCCATCGGTGACCTCCAACCTTGCGTGCCGCACGCGGCGTTACTAACAGTGACTAGCATACGATGATGGACCGGTGCGCATTGGTCACTTGCAGGGTGCAAGAGCGCGCACAAGCGGCGGGACACGGACAGGCTGATAGCGCGTGTGGTCCGCACGTGGTCGAGACGACCCACTACATCTAGCGACTCACAGGTCACCGCGCTGATCTGCTACCGCCTCCGGAGCCGTGAGCCCGTTGTCCGAAGGGTGCAGCACGAAAGTGCAGCAGCCCCCCTGCCGCTTGGTGGTCTCCGCTTGGCTAGTTCGAGTCATCTATCTGCGCTAATGACCTTCGCTGACCGTGATGCCAGTAGTTTGCAACCAGGAGGTGAGGGGTTCGAGCCCCCTTGGCTCCACGAGCCGGCCATACCTGGTCGGTGCCCTTCGGGCACCTTCCCGGTTGGCCGCAGTATTTACCCGGGGGCCGAGCCCCGGACCCCCACGACGCTGGTTGCGGTAGGTGGGTTCAACTTCATCTCGGAGTGGGCCACCGGACCGAAGCATCGGTAGCCCCAACGCGGTTCTTGACCAGCAGTTTTGCGGTCTCCGGGGGCTACCGATCCGGACGCGTGGAACTGACCCTTGCGCGAACCCCGCGTGGTGGGACGGAAGAAGAGCACGGCCTGGAGGAGCCCCAGAGTGGTCGGTCTCGTCTGGGCAAGTGGGTCATTGCCGCTCTGGCGCGGGAACGGTGGTGTGTCCGGCCTGCCAGCCCGATGACCCGCACCTTCGTGTGCCAGGATGGATTGTGACCCGCCCGGGCCACAAGTGGGCCACTGGACGCGATATTGCTGTGCATGTATCTCGGGCTGTATAGTTGTATGTATGAAAACCATGATTGACTTGGACGACGAGGCGCTCGAGCTGGCATCCAGGGAGTTGGGTACGACCACGAAGAAGGACACGGTCAACGCTGCGCTGGCGTTCGTGGCAGGTAGGCGGCGCCGGATCGAGCAACTGCTCGATGATCCGTACGCCTTCGGAGTAGGTCCCGACATAACTGACCCGGACATCATGCGCACGGCCAGGCGGTGACCGTCCCGGTAGGCCCGCGACAGCTTTACCTGATCGACACCTCGGCTCATGCCAGAAGTCAGCACACCGTCATCCGCAGCGTCATTGCTGGCCTGATTGCCGATCGCGCTGCCGCGACATGCGTGACTGTCGACCTGGAAGCGGGCTACTCCGGTCGCGACCTAGCTGACGTCCGGGAAATCGCCCAGCGCCGCAAGGAACTCTACATTGGCCTTCCGGTCAGTGAGGTGATCGCTGACCGGGCACGCGATGTCCAGGTCCGGATGGCGGCCCGTGGTCATCACCGCGCGGCCGGGGTGATCGACCTGCTGACTGCCGCAGTCGCCGAACATCATGGCGCGGCGATCCTTCACTATGACGCCGACTTCGAGCACATCGCGGCAACGACTGGCCAGCCGCATAAATGGATCGTGCCCCGCGGCACCTTGGACTGACGGCCATCGAACAGTCACGTCAGGCTGCGTCCCTCGCCTGTGACCTGCCGAAGCGACAGCGGCCACGGCTTGCGCTGGAACGCCGGACCGAGTATGTGCTGAGCCACGAGACGCTGAAGCGGGTGCTTGAGGGGTTGCGGAAGTGGTAGAGGGCAACTTGTCTTGCACCAAGAACTTGGCCGTCTTGTGTCGCAAGTAGATCGATCTCTATCCGGACGTCCCGTCGCGCTCTCTTCTTTGGGCGAGCTGCTGTAGTTGCCGTTCTTGCACGCCGGACATCCAATCGAACGTGGCCGATGGGCCGACCCGCGGGTCGTTGGGAGCATGGGCATCACGCAAGGCATGCACGTACACGCGGTCCTGTTCGATCCGTGCGCGCACCTGATCAGCTCCGCCGACGGACCCGTGACCGGGGATGAGAACATTGACGTCGTCCGCTACGCCCTCGAATAGCCGCAGTGCGGCGAAATAGTCCTCGATCGGATCCGCGGCGTTCAAGTTGAGCATCGGAATCAAGGCATCAGAAAGCATGTCGCCGACGACGAGAACGCCTGGTGGGTGGCCTTCGGGCACCTTCCCCGTGGGCGGCTGTCTGTTCCGGGGGGCGATGCCCCGGCCCCTACGGCGCTGCGTCTGTGTGTGGTTCGGGTGGAGGCTGGATGTCTTGTTGACGACGCTATGCACGAGGTGCTGTGATGTGATAAGGGGCCGTGTACTTGCCGGAGCTGTCACGCGCAGCAGGCAGTCGGTGTTGATCACGTACTTGGCTGGTCGCGACGGGGCGAGGGGGATTCGGATGAATTTTTCATTGGTTGCCGTACCAGGAACGTTACTCTTTGCCACAGGGATCTTCTTAACCTGCCTGCTTTCTGCTATTAATTTCGGAGCGAAGTTATTTGCTGGTCAGGCTGGGGCACGACCTGCCGCCATTAGCCTCGGTGAGCTCCAGCTCGGTGTCAATGGTGCGGTAACCGTGAAGCGTCCGGGATACGGCCTGACTCGCAATCGAATCTGCCAGTCCAGCCGATGCTGGCGTGGTGGGCTGGGAAGTCCCGCCTGACTGACATTTTACCGGCCGGCGCGAAGCATCAGTATCGCAAAACTTCTCGTATTCCTGGAGACATCATGTTCAAAGGCACAACCAGAACCAAGTTCGGGCAGGTATCGGTAGCCGAACCGCTTCGGTTTGACCTGCTGCACTTCCACGACGGATCGCAGCTTAGCGAAGTAGATCATGAAATTCCCATCCCGGTCCTTGACCAGGAAGACCTGCAGACGCAGGGCATCGACGTCAGCGAACTCGTGCCTGGGGCGCAAAGCGCGGGCGCGCTGGGCTCCTGCACCTGCAACACCGGGACTGCTCACATCGCTGAGCGGTGGGTGGCTGCCGGTAAGAGTCTGGCAAACCTCCAGCTTACCGGCGCGACCGGGACGGTCAGCCTGTCCGGCACCGACGCGGTCACCGACGAAAAGTTCGCGATCCTGCTCTATCATCTGGTCACCGACGAGACTGGCGATCCGGCTCAGGAATGGCCGCCCGCTGATTGCGGGTCGGCCGGCTTGTATGTATGCCAGGAACTTATCAGCCTGGGCTTCGCAAGCAGCTATAGTTCGGCGCCGAACGTTACCAGTGCGCTATCAATGCTGCAAACCGGGACCGTTATGCAAGGCGGTCCCTGGTTCAACGCCTGGATGACTCCCGATGGTGACGGATTCGTGGATGGTGACGGCAGCTATGATGCCTTGCAGGCGGCTGTGCAATCCGGTGTCGCGGGTGGTCACGAAACGCTGCAACGCGGCATCCCGCAACTCGCCCAATCCAGCAGCGGTGCCATCGACCTCACTAACACCGTCATCAAAGTCAGGAATTCATGGAGCACCCAGTTTGGCCAGGGTGGTGATTATCTCTTGCATGCCTCTACGCTTAACCACCTGTCCAGGTACTACGACTTCAAGGCCGCCGTCATCTGACCCCAGCCACGTCCAGCACCGGCCCACGTCTGGCCAAGCATCACGTCGGCCAGCGTCCGGCTCAGGCCCGGTGCGGCTCAGGCCCGGTAGCGGAGCTGGAACGGCATCAGCGCCGATTCGAGCTGGACGCGCGGGCTCAGCACACCCCGTTCCCGAAGCGCCATTGCCATCCCGTTCGTCGTCGCATCCGCCGCCCCCGAGCGGCTGTAAGGTTTCGCAGCCTACTACGCGTGCCGGTGCGCTACTACGCGTGCCCGAGAGCGCAGTCCATGCGCACTCAGGCTACTCTCGGGTAGGGTCACGGCCAGATCGGGAGGGATGATCGATGAGCGCTTACCAGACCGTGGTGGTTGGCACGGACGGGTCGGACTCCTCATACCTCGCCGTGGAGCGTGCCGCCGAGGTGGCGCACGACTCCGACGCGAAGCTCGTGATCGTGTGTGCCTACCAGCCTGCCACGAGGCGGGAGGTGACCGCCGCCGAGGATGTCCTCGGCGATGAGGCCTATCAGGTGGTCGGGACGGCACCGGCGGAGGAAACGCTGCGCACCGCGGCCGAGCGGGCCGCGACCCGGGGGGCCAGGTCCGTCGAGCGGGTCGCCGTGGAGGGTGAGCCGGTCAAGTCGCTGATCGGCGTCCTTGGCGAGTACCGGGCCGACCTCCTTGTGGTCGGCAACCGGGGACTGAACACGCTGGCCGGCCGGCTGCTCGGCTCGGTGCCCTCGGACGTGTCCCGCCGGGCGCCCTGCGACGTCCTCATCGTGCACACGGTCCGGTAGCCGGGCCGGGCGCCTGCCCGGCAAGCGCATCCGCGAGGTGCTCAGGGGGCGGTGCCTACCGTCCGGTATGGTCGGCTGTGACGGGTCTTGCCTGCTCCGGGAGCTTCCACAGTGTCAGCCTCAACGGTGCCGGATTCGACAGCGCCGGCCACGCCGCCGCCTGCCACCACGCCGTCCGAGGCGGTGCTGGAGCAGATCGAGGAGGGGCTGCTCGGCGGCCCGCGGAAGTACACACGCTCCGAAGCGACGGCCGCCGCCGGGGTGAGCTTCGAGCGGGGCCGGCAGCTCTGGCTGGCGCTTGGCTTCGCCGACGTCGGGGACGGCGAGAAGGTCTTCACCGAAGAAGACGTCGAGGCGCTGTGTACCTTCGAGGCCCTGGTGGCCTCCGGGAAGATCGCTCCCGGCGAAGACGTGCCGCATGTGCGGGCGATCGGGCAGACCATGTCCAGGCTGGCCGACTGGCAGGTCAGGGAGATCATGAGCCGGATCGTCACCGCCTCGGGGCCGGACGAGGCGGCCCGCACGACGCTGGTGGAGGAGATGACCGACACCCTGCTGCCGGTGATAGAAGGCCTGCAGTCCTACACCTGGCGGCGGCACCTGGTGGCCGCGGCGAGCCGTCTGCTGCCAGCGTCCCCTGGGCAAATGACCACCACGACGGCGACCATGATCACCGGTTTCGCCGACATCGTGGGTTACACCAGCACCGTGCGGCACACCGACATCAGCGAGCTGGCCGTGCTGCTTGAGGCGTTCGAGGAAAACGTGGCCGAGACGATCGTGGCCCATCATGGACGGGTGGTGAAGTCGCTCGGCGACGAGGTGCTGTTCGCCGTGGACGCGCCGCGGGACGCGGCCGAGATCGGGCTCGCGCTGTCGCAGTGGGGCCGGGCCATCCGGGATCTGCCGCAGTTGCGGGTCGGGATGGCGCTCGGGCAGGTACTGACCAGGCTGGGCGACGTGTACGGTCCCGCGGTCAACGTCGCGTCCAGGCTCACCTCGCTGGCCAGGCCGGGGACCGTGCTGGTGGACCGGGAACTGGCCCAGGCGCTGAACGCGGAGCCTGGTTACCGGCTGCAGGCCAAGCGCCCGGCCACGGTGCGCGGCTATCACCACCTGCGGTCCTGGTCGCTGCGCCGGGCATTTTAAAAGTTCCCCAGCATTACGGGGGAGGGCGGACTTCAGCGGCTGCGAACCATTTCGCGCGCCGAGCCAGACCCCGGGTAGCCGGCTATAACGGGGCCGGTAGCGTCTGGGTGAAGACCCTTTCAAGACACTGGGTTCTTCGCGGGCTGCCGCAGGTCACAACCGGATTTCATGATCGTTTTGATGATTTTGAAAGGGTCTTTCATGCCGGCCGAGATCGTGAAGCATGCGACCGCGAGTACGTTTGTGTTCGGCCGGCCGGACGGCAGTCTGGATGGCGCCGGGCCGGATGGGTGGCGGGTGGGCCTGATCACTCATCCGCTGTTCAGCCGGCCGATGATCCCGGGCGGACACGTGGAGATGGATGAGACGCCGGAAGAGGCGGCGCTCCGCGAGGTCACCGAGGAGACCGGGCTGTCCGTCCGGCTGGTGCCCGGGCTGTCCGAGCCGATGCCGCCCGGTCTTTCCGTCGTCGTGGTGGCCCAGCCATGGTGGATTGTGGAGCATCCGCTGCCGTCCGACAACCATCTCGGCGAGCCGCACATCCACGTGGACCACATCTATGTGGCGGTGGCCGACGACACCGAGGCGACCTCGCCGGCTCACCCGTTCGCCTGGTACACGGCGGCGGATCTGGCCGGACTGGATCTGTTCGAGGACACCAGGGCCATCGCGCTCGAACTGTTCAGCCGGATCGGCGACCTGGCCGTCAGGAGCACGAGCTGACCGCGCTCAGTCTGGCTGCTCGATGGGGGCGACGGCGCGTACCGCGTCGATGGTGTCCGCCTCGGCGGCCGTCTTGTCCGGCCGGTATCTGATCACCCGGGCGAACCGCAGCGCGAGCCCGCCGGGGTAGCGGTGGCTGACCTGGACGCCGTCGAACGCGATCTCCACCACCAGTTCCGGGCGGACTCGCACCACACCGCGTGCCTCGGCAGGGTCACCGGGCGGCGCCGGGCCAGCCAGTTCCAGCAGCTTTCCGGTCTGCCAGGCCAGCATCTGGTCGGTCAGGCCCTTGAAGGTCTTGCCCAGCATGACCAGACCGCCGGTCGCCGGGTCTCTGGCACCCAGATGGAGGTTGGACAGCCAGCCGCGGCGGCGGCCGTGCCCCCATTCCGCCGCCAGCACGACCAGGTCCAGGGTGTGCCGCGGCTTCACCTTGATCCATTCGCTACCCCGGCGGCCGGTCGCGTAGGGCGAGCCGAGCGACTTGACAACAACTCCCTCGTGGCCATGGGCCACCGCGCCGGCGAAGAACGCCTCGGCGACCTCGGGATCCGCGGTGACCGTGCGCGGGATGACCAGCTCCGCGGGCAGTAGCCGGGCGAGCGCGGCGTGCCTGTCCTGCGCCGGGGAGTCGATCAGGTCGGCGCCGTCGAGGTGCAGCAGGTCGAAGAAGAACGTGGTGAGCGGCACGTCGCCGCGCCGGGACGCCACCTCGGTCTGGGTGCCTGCGCGGCTCGCGGTGACCTGGAACGGCCGGGGACGCCCGTCCGGGTACAGCGCGACCGCCTCGCCGTCGAGGACCGCCGTCCGGGCCGGGATGGAGGCCGCCGCCTCGACGATCTCCGGCACCCGGGCGGTGATGTCGTCCAGCGTGCGGGTGAAGACCGCGATCTGTTCTGCCTGCTTGTGCACCTGTACGCGGATTCCGTCGATCTTCCACTCGATCCCGGCCGGGCTGACCTTCTGCAGCGCGGCCTCGATACTGGGGGCGGAGGCGGCCAGCATCGGGCGCAGCGGCCGGCCGACGCGCAGGGTGAACGAGCGCAGGGCGGTCAGCGCGTCCAGTGGGGCGCCCGGCTGCTGGCCCGGCCCGAGCGGGTCGGCGGAGCCGCGGAGGGCCGCGCGGGCCACGGCCGGCAGCGAACCGCCGAGCAGCAGCGCCCGCCTGACCTCGGCCGCCGGGACGCCGGCCGCCTTGGCCACGGCCTCGATCATGACCCCTTCCAGCGCGCCTTGACGGAGCTCACCGGCGATGAGCTGGACGAGGAAGGACCGCTCGCCCTCGGTCGCCCGGCCGAACAGCTCCGCCAGCAGCCGCCTGCGCTCCGCCTGCGAACCGGCCCCGGTGACCTGGCCGATGGCGGCGAAGACCTGGTCCGTCTCGGTGAGGGTCAGGATTGGTTCCGCGACCGGGACCGACTCCTGGGGGACGGGCCCGGCGGTGTCCGCACGCGGAGCGAACAGGTCGGTAAGCGCCGCATAACCGACCCCGATCTGGCGCTGCCGGAGCTCACCCGACAGGAACGCCACGGCCAGTGGCACCTCGCCGGCGTCCGCACGGGCCAGCAGACCCGCGATCAAGTCGATCTTCGCCCGGCGCCCGGATACCTGGGCGACCTCGGCAGACACGCTCGCGATCTCATTCAGCAGCACATGGGCATTGTGCTACCAGCCGCCGACATCATAGGTGGCCGTGGCGGAGCTGGACGGGTGTGGCGGTTGGGGGGTCAGCCTCCCGGCGGACCCGCGTCCGCGCGGTCGCCGGCCGGTACGGAGTGAGAGCAGCAACCCACGAAAGACGGCAGAAACTGCTACGGTGAGTGCGCGGTGGACCATGGAGCGTACCGGATCTTGCACCGGAAGCTTCACCTATGGGACTGGATGCCACTGGTGGTGCCAGCGTTCACATTTCCCATACACCACCCGTGCACGAAACCTCGCAGGGAGCCCGCCATGGCTGTGTCTGAGACAACCACGCCGCCCTCCTATGGCCGCATCCGCTGGCGCCGGTTTGGTGCCGTCATGGTTCCTGCCACAGCGGCTGCCGCCGTCTTGATCGCGCTGACCGCCAGGGGTGCGGTCGCGGCCTCCTTTTCGGTGTCCGGCCAGCAGTTCACGGTGACGGCGAGCAGGCTGACCGGCACCGGGTTCGAGCAGTTCGGCTCGAGCTACAAGGAACCAAGCGGGAAGGCTCAGCCGGTCGCGGTCTCGGTCATCCGCAACGCGACGCTCTCGAACCTTTGCCAGAGCGTGAAGGTGCTGGGCATGACGCTGCGGATCACGGCGGGCGGTGGCAGCACACCGGTGACCGCGTCGAACCTGGTCGTGGGCGCGACCGATCTGTCCGGCAACGCCACCTTCCAGAACATCAGCGTCGGCCAGGACGCGGGCTCGCTGAGCCAGGTGCCCGGCGAGACCGGGCAGGCCGGCACGTTCGGGCAGCAGGCCAGCTCGGTCTCCATCAGCGGCGTGCATCAGGTGGCCTGGTCGACGACCGCTGGCACATTCCGGCTGCCAGGATTCCATCTGCAGGTCGGCGGCGCACCTTGCTGATCGCGTTCCGGGAGTGGCGGCGCACCCGCCCGTTCTGGGGCGGCCTGCTCATCGTGCTGGGCGCTGCCGAAATCCTGTCCACGACCGTGCTCTCGCTCGGTCCGGCGTTCCGGGTCGGGCTCGGCGGGGTGAACGCCTTCGTCGGCGTCATTATCACGGTCTTGCTGGGCGTGTGCGGGCTGCTGCTGTGGTTCAGCCCCGGCCAGTGGGTGTTCTACTCGATTGTCTCGGTGGTCCTGGCCCTGGCCACCTTCAACACCATCAACTATGGCGGCTTCTTCCTCGGGATGCTGCTCGGCATCGTGGGCGGGGCGATGGCATTCGCCTGGTCGCATGGGCCCGTCAGGGACGAGCAGCCCGGCCGGCGAAACGAACCCGGCTCGCAAGACGACCACGGCGGCCCCCGGGACGAGGACGGCCCCCGGGACGAGGACGCCCCGCGGGACCTGGCCGCGAGGCCGGGATCCGCCAGGGCCCGGCTGCTGCGCGGCTGGTTCTGGCGGCAGGGTCAGGCCCACCCGGCTGGCACCGGCGGCCGTGACCAGGTGCTGACCATCGCGGCGATACCGCTCACCGGATTGCTCCTGCTCGCTCCGGCGCTGCACGGGCAGCGGGCCACCGCTCAGCAGGCCGCCAGCAGCCTCGCGCATCCCTCGGGAGGTTGCATCCTCGTCATTCTCTGCCCACCCACGAAGTCGCCTACGCCCTCACCCACGCCGTCGTCAAGCAGCCCGGGGCCGTCCCATACGCCCTCGCCAAGCCCGGGAACGTCTTCCCCCGGCGGATCGCCGTCACCCTCGGCGACGCAGAGCGTGCCGGGCCAGAAGGGCAATGGCAAGGTTAAGCGGACGGCAATGCCGCAGGGCCTGGTGGCTTCCGGCGTTCCCGCCGTTCTCACCGCCGGCACGGCACGGCTCACCGCTCTGGCCTACGACGGCGTCGCCAAGGTCCCGCGGTCATCCGGTGGGCCCGTCGCGATGATGAAGTTCACCCTGCGGTCGGTCACCCTGACCGGCAGCCCCACGCTCACCATCCACCAGAACGGGACCGTGGCGACAACCACCACATCGCTGCTGTCGCTGCGCGGCAACGTGGTCCTCTACGCGACGAAGCTCTCCGGCGACCTGCTCGGGGCGCACGTGACGATCACGCCCAGCTCTCCGCTGTCGCTGGTCGTGCGGCTGCTCAGGCCGCTGACCCAGGGGCTGACAACGACAATGACCCATGTGGTCACCGACCAGCCCATCGCCCTTGCGGCCACGTCTCAGTGGGACGATTACCACATCAGCGTAGGCTGACAGCCTGGCCGGCGCCCAGCCGTCGCGGGGCGCCTGCCAGTGCCGTCAATGCGCCTAACGTCAGGACGTGGGGCCCTTCCCGTTGACGCCGATCTCGGCCTCCACCATGACCTGGTCGCTCTCGCCGGATTCCGGAACGTGCTCCGCCTCGTTCTCGGTCATGTCGTCCGGCGTATCCTCGCCGGGCAGCGTGGCGCCCCGCTTGCGCAAGATGGCCACGGCGATGCCGCCCAGCGCGGAGACCAGGGTTACCCCGGCCAGGATCCGCAGCCAGAGACGGCGTCCCTGCGACGATCCGGTGGATGGGTCGACCCGGTGGGCGGTGGCCGTCAGCATGCCGGACACCTTCGGGGCGACCGTCTCTTCGAGTGCGTGACCCGCCCGCTCGATGCGTGGCGCGACCCAGCCTCGGGCGTCATGCACGCGTTGCCCGATCCGCGGGCCGGCCCACGCGCGGGCGTTCTGGATGCCCTGGATGGCAGTCTCGCGGGTGTTTTTCGCCATCGGAGTTACCCGCGTCGCTGCCTGACGTGCGCGGTCCAAGCCCTTGCTAACCTGGGCCTGGGCCTCGCTCTTGCTGGATGTGAGAGACACAGCTAACCTCCCGAGTCCATTCAGTCAGTCACACTTCCCTATCTGAGCGGGCTCAACCCTGCGGGTGCCGATGCGACGTCCCGCCAAAACCGTGCAAGGATGCCAGGCATGGCCAATAACATGACCGCGACGCTAAGGACAAGCCTGGGTCCAGTCGTCGTCCGGCTCCTTCCCGACCACGCGCCCAAGACGGTGCGCAACTTCGCCGAGCTGGCCGAGGGCCGCCGCGAGTGGACGGACCCGCGCACCGGCGCCAGATCGACCGGCAGGTTCTACGATGGGACGATCTTCCACCGGGTGATCGAGGGCTTCATGATCCAGGGTGGCGACCCGCTGGGCACCGGCACCGGTGGCCCTGGCTACGAGTTCGGCGACGAGATCCACCCCGAGCTGACGTTCAGCCGGCCGTACCTGCTGGCGATGGCGAACGCCGGGCCTGGCACGAACGGCTCCCAGTTCTTCATCACGACCGTGCCGACGCCCCACCTCAACCGCAAGCACACGATCTTCGGTGAGGTCATCGAGGGCAGTGACGTGGTTGAGAAGATCAGCAGGGTGAGGACCGGCCGCGCCGACCGGCCGGTCGAGGACGTCGTCCTCGAGTCGGTCGAGATCAGCGCCTCACCGGCGGAGTAAGGCGGAGCAGGACAGATGGGCACTCCCGGCCCGGAGCCGGCCCAGCCGGATGCCCCGGCTGACCGGCCGGCGGATTCGTCCCCCGTGCCGACCTGCTTCCGGCATCCGGGCCGGGAGACGTACGTATCCTGCGTCCGCTGCGGACGGCACGCGTGTCCCGACTGCCTGCGTTCGGCGGCGGTCGGGCAGCAGTGTGTCGAATGCGTGCGCGCCAGCCACCAGGGCAGCAGGCAGGCCAGTGCCGTGTTCGGTGGCCGGGTGCCCGGCGGCGCGGAGGTCACCTGGGCGCTCGTCGCCATCAACGTGCTTCTCTACCTGGTCGAGTGGATCCAGCCCGGGGTGGCGCACGACATGTCGATGGTCGGTCTCTCCAGCGGATCGCCGGTGGCCGGGGTGGCCACCGGGCAGTGGTACCGCCTGATCACGACGGCGTTCCTGCCGCCGCCAGGAATCAGCAACCTGGGCCCGGCCGACATCATCTTCAACATGTGGGCGCTGATCATCCTGGGCCCGGCCCTGGAGCGCACGATCGGCCACGTCCGCTACCTGACCGTGTACCTGGCCAGCGCCGTCGGTGGATCGATCCTCTTCTACTACCTCGCGCAGCCCACCGAGGAGGCCCTCGGCGCCTCCGGTGCCATCTTCGGGCTGCTCGGCGCATGGTTCGTGGTGGCGCGGCGGCTGAGGATCAGCAGCACATGGCTGGTCACCATCGTCGTGCTCAACCTCGTGTTCGACCTGCTGCTGCGCGCGCAGATCGCCTGGCAGGCGCATGTGGGCGGCCTGCTGACCGGCGGCCTGCTGATGGCGGCCTTCGCCTACGCGCCCCGGCAACGGCGGACTGTGCTGCAGGTGGCCGCGACGGTGGCTCTGGTTGCGCTGATGGTCGTGGCCGTGGCCATCCGCACGCACATCATCCGCCAGCAGTTCGGCATCTAGCTGCCTAAATCCTTCGCTAACCGGAAAGTGCGCAGGGTTATCCACAGGTTGTGGAAAGTGGTGTGGAACGAATTACAGCCGTGTGATTAACCGGTGGATGGAGCCGGGCACGTGGTCTGCTATCGCCACTTGGTGGACAGAACCACACCGAAGATGATGAAGCCGAATCCCACCACCAGGTTCCAGTCGCCGATCGAACGCATCCCGGGGATGTTCCCGCCGGTGATGTAGAACACCGCGATCCAGGCCAGGCCGAACAGCAGCGAGGCGAGCATGGTCGGGGCCAGCCAGGGTGGGCTGAACTTGGCCTTCGCCGTCCTCGGCGGAGGCGTGTAGACCGACTTCTTGCGGACACGGGACTTGGGCACGGTCGTCTCCTGTCGGCAGCGCACACTGCGCTGGCTGGCGGGCGCTGGCTGGCGTTTCGCGACAAGCGTAGTCGGTCGGCAGCCAAGGGCGGATAGCCGTGGGCGAGATGAACCGATCAGGCCCCGAGCGTCTCACTAATCGCTATCATCTGTAAGCGCTACGTAATCAGCCAAAGGAGTCCGGCACGATGACCCGAGCATTCGTCCGGGGGTTTGGTGAGCTCTGCCTCACAGCAGGGGCCATCCTGCTGCTGTTCATCGCCTACCTGTTCTGGGGCACGGCCTGGCGGGCCAGCAGCGCGCAGGACGCCTTCGCCAGCCAGTTGAACCAGCAGTGGGCACACGTGGGCTCGCCGGCGAACCCGTTCGGCCCCAGCGCCGGTTCGCTGCACCTGGTGACCGGGCAGCCGTTCGCGTTCATCAGGATCCCCGCGTTCGGCAAGAACTGGCGGTTCACCATCGTTCAGGGGGCCGCGCTGGCTCAGCTCAACGTCAGCCCGGGCCACGTGCCGGGCACCCAGCTTCCCGGCCAGCTCGGTAACTTCGCCGTGGCCGGTCACCGGGTCACCGCCGGCAACCCGTTCTGGAGCGAGCCCTCGCTGACCGACGGGGATCTCGTCTACATCCAGACCCAGGCGGCGACCTACACCTACCGCGTCATCGGCAAGCGGTGGGTGCTTCCCAGCGACCTGAGCGTGCTCGACCCGGTGCCCGGGCACCCGCACGAGCGGCCGGCCCAGCGGCTGATCACGCTGATTACCTGCGACCCGGCCTGGACCGGAACGCACCGCGTGATCGTGACCGGGGTGCTCACCCACACCCAGCCCCGGGTGCAGACCGTGTCCTTGTAACCCCGTCTGCAAATTACCGGTTCGGCGGAAGGTACCTCGCGTGTACCAGTGGATATGGCACAGGCTGCCCGGCAGCACAGCTACGAGGGCGATGTCGATGCTGCTCATCGTGGTCGCGCTGGCCGCGATGCTCTGGTTCCTCGTCTTCCCCTGGATAACCGGCTTCCTGCCGGTCGACCAGGTGTGACGGCCATCAGCCGGAGCTGTATGTGTCGATGCTCGCGATCTTCCACTGACCGTTCACCCGCAGCGCGTTGATCGCGAGCATGGCACCGGCGTCGGTGGTCTGGTGGCTGGCGCTGGTGTCCCGCTCGTTGGCGAAGATCAGCACCCGGGCCGTGTTGCCGGTCAGCGTCTCGACGCCGCTGCTGATGACGGTCGTGGTCAGGACCAGCTTCTCCTTGGGCGCCTGCTGCTGCACCAGCTTGAACAGGGACTCGTACTGGCCGGCGGCCTTCCCGGTGAGCAGGGTCTTGGCCGCCTGCAGGGTCTTGGCGGTGTCGGCGTAGTTGTAAGAGAAGATCGTGCTGAACGCCTTGTCGACCTGCTGTTTGACCTGAGCGGTGGCGGCCGGGTCGGTCAGCGCGGTGTTCTGCGTGTCCACCCCGTTGCCGGTGCTGCTCGCGGCCACCCCGAACCAGATGGCCAGGCTGCCCAGGGTTACCGCCAGGGCACCGAGGCAGGCCGGCCAGAGCATCGGGTGGCGTTCGGTGGCCTCAGCGGGGCCGGCCGGCTTCTCCTCAGTTAGCTCATCATCAGAATCGGCGACCCCGGTGACATCGTCGCCCTCTGCCCAGTCGCCGTCCGCGACGTCAAGGCTCTCCGAGTCCGCTGGCCGGTCATCGCCGGACGGCGCGGCCTCGGCGGCTTCGGTGCTGGTTTCCGTATCCAGGGCTTTCTCAGCCGGAACGTTCCCGGGCGGGGCTTCTTCGGTCTGCACCTGCCCGGCCGGAAGTTCCTGGGACTTGCCCGGGACGGTGCCGGCCGCTGGCGGGGCACCAGGGCGCGCCGAACGAGGCAGCCGGATCCGCGTGGCCGGCTGGACCGGGCGGCGCCGTGGCGGAGGCATGAGTCAATCTCCCTTCGAAGTCACGGCGACGGGGTCGATCCGTTGCTGCCCTGCGGCGCCTGGCCGAGTGCGCTGAGCTTCCAGCCGCCGGCGGTCAACTGCAGGTCCCCCACGATTTCGGTGCGCTTGGTGACCGGCGACCCGCTGGCCGGCACCACGGTGAGCTGGACGGCGGCGATGATGCCAGCGGTGCGGGAAGTCAGCGAGGTCAGCGCGGCGTCGAGCACCGTCGCGGTGGTGTCGGTCTTGTCCTTGTGGACCTCGCTGATGAACTGTGCCTGCCCGGTGGAGATCGCCCGGAGCAGTTCCCCGGTCGAGGACTTTTCCCAGAGCTTGAGGCCAGCGGCGACGTTGCGGTAGTTCATCGTGTTGAAGTTCTCCACCGCCTGCTCGCCCTGCTGCAGTGCCTGGTCACGTACCCGGGCGCTGCTCAGCGAGGACGAGTGCGCCGCCGAGTACCACCTCCAGCCGAACCAGGCGGCGCATCCGGCGGCGATGACGACCAGCGCGATCGCTACAGAAAGTACCGGATTGCGCGGCCGGCGGACATGGTTCGTTGCCATCTAACCCAGTTATCTCCCGTTCGGACATTATTCAAAATACGCAGTGATCTTGTCATTGAGGTCTGGCACGCGCGGTGTTCAACCCTTTCAAGATGTTCTAAATAACGTCCGTCAGGGGGTCAGCCCGAGTAGTTCGCTCATGCTCGCTGCTCCCGACGCTACCGGCATTCCACCAGCGCCTGCGCCGCCTCCGGCCGAACCGGGCAGGACCGCGGCCGGCACGCCACCGCTGGACGGCGCGTGCGCCGCACCGCGGACGTCGATACCGCTGCTGACCGGCGAGGTACACGCCGCGGAGGTGTTCAGCGGGGGCGCGGCCGAGGTGTTGAGACCGTTGCGGTAGATCGTCCCCCCGTAGCCGGACGTGCAGGGCAGCGGCGCGAAGAACGTCAGCGAGAGGCCGAAGTTGGCCCCCTTCGAGGTGATGACCGTGTTCCCTGCGGCGACCGCGGCGGGCAGCGCGGAAAGCATCTCATCCAGGTTGCTCTGCTTGGTCAGGGTCACGTCCGAGACGGTCAGCAGGTTCGCGATCACCGCACCCAGCCCGATGCTGTTGTCCCGCAGCAGCCCGGCGATCTGCTCGGCCGCCTGGGGCCCGCTGATGAGCAGGTTGACCAGGTCGCCGTTGGACGCGGCGAGGTGGCTGGCGAGATTCCTGGCGCTGGCGCCGAACGACCTGATCGCCGCCGTCTCGGCGGCCTGGGTGGCCAGCACGGTGCGGCCGTCGTCAATGAGCTTGGTGGTCTGCGGGATGTCCTTGCTGGCCGCCTGGGTGAGGGTGGAGCTGGTGTCCAGCAGCACCTGCAGGTTGGGGCCCTGGCCCTGGAACGCGGTGCCGAGCTGGTCCACCACGACCCGCAGCGACTGCTGCGGCACCGAAGAAACCAGCGCGTTGAGGCTGGTCAGCAGGCTGGTGACCGGTAGCGGAACCTGGGTGACGTGCTGCGGGATCACCGAACCGGCAGTCAGGTACGGCCCGCTGCTGGTCTGCGGCCGGAGGTTGACGTAGTTCTCGCCCACCGCGGACAGGTCGGCGACCGTGGCCTGCAGCCCGGTCGCCGGAATCTTGGGCGCGCTGTTGTTGATGTCCAGGTCCACGACCACGCCGTTCGAGGTCAGGCTCATGGAGCCGACCCGGCCCACGGACACGCCGCGATAGGTGACGTTGGCGTCGTTGTAGAGGCCGCCGCTCTCGGGCAGGTACATCTTCACCGTGTAGTAGCCGCTGAGCCCGATGAACCGGCCCAGGTTCGCGTACCGGACGGCGGTGAATGCGAGGACGACGACGGCGAGCACCGCGAACGTGACCAGCTTGATCTTCGTGCTGAGGGTGAGCATCAGCTCCCGCCTCCCTGCGCGGTGGTCCCGCCGGCCGGCGGCAGCGGCAGGACGCTCTGGCCCTGGGTGGTCCCGCCGCTCTTCTTCTTGATGTTGACCGGCGGGATGACCGTCGTGCCCGGTTTCCCGGTCACCGACAGGAACGTGTTGAGGTAGTCACCCTTGATGTCGTTGAGCACCTGATCGGTGAACGGGTAGGTGAGCAGCACCTGCAGCGACTGCGGCAGCGCCTGCCCGGCATTGGCGAGCTGCTGCAGGATCGGCGCCAGTTGCTGCAGGTCGGCCACCATCTGTGCCTTGCTCTTGTTGATGGTGCTCACCGTGACGCCGGTCAGGTTGTTGAGCGCGTTCAGCATGGTGACAAGCTGGCTGCGCTGCTGGCTGAGCACCTGCAGCCCCGGGCCTAGGTTGTCCAGCACGTAGCCGATCTGCTTGTCCCTCGTGTGCAGGGTCGCCGCCAGCGTGTTCAGCCCGTCGAGCGCCTGGGTGATGTCATGGCGGTGGGCGTTGAGGTTGGCCGCCAAGTCGTTGATCTGCGACAGCACCGAGCGGATCTGCGGCACGTTGCCGCTGAACGCGTCGTTGAGCTGGGTGTCGATGGTGTGGAGCTGGGCGATCCCACCGCCGTTCAGCAGCAGTGAGAGCGCGCCGAGCACCTCTTCGACCGTGGCGTTGCCGGTCGTCCGGGACAGCGGGATCGTCGCGTTGTTGCCCAGCCGCCCCTCGGCCAGCCCGCCGGGCGGCGAGCTGAGCGAGATGTACCACTCGCCGAGCAGGCTGGACTGCTGGAGTTCGGCGTCGGCGTTGGCCGGCAGGTGCACGTCACCGTTGACGACCATGGTGACGTCCGCGGTCCAGCTGCTGGCCGGCAGGTAGATCTTCGAGACCCGGCCGACCGCCACCCCGTTGACCCGCACCGCGGACTGTGGAACCAGGTCAACCACGTTGGAGAACTGGGCCGTCACCGTGAAGGGATGGCTGCCGAGCGACGCGCCGCCGGGCAGTGGCAGGCTGTAGATCCCGTTGAAACCGCCGGAACTGCAGCCGGCGACCAGGAATGCCGCCGCGGCCGCCGCCGTTACCTTGCTTGCGCTGGCCTTGTGCATACCGTCACCCCCCGTTCTTCGCCTGCGTGGAGGGCGATCCATAGACAGTGCCGATGGCCGGCAGCGGCAAGGGCGGCATCGATGCCTGCTGGCTGGGAGAGATGGGCACGAGAGCGTTGCCCGCCGCGGCTCGCTCCTGCTGGCAGAGCGAGCCGAGCGGTGTCGAGGTGCTGTTGCCTGGCTGGCTGGCGCAGAACTCGTTGCTCGATCCACCGGTAGCGGTGTTCGGCGTGGCGGCGGAGGATGAGGATGAGGATGACGGGAAGATCCCCGGGGTGAGCTCCCGCAGGTCGCCGCGGGCATTCAGGGTGTGGGTCGCCGGATCGTAGGCGCCGAGCACGTTGTCCACCGCCAGCGGCAGCACGTTGATGGCCTCGGTGAGCGAGGCCCGCTCGTCGGCCAGGATCTTCGTGATGGTCGCCAGTTTGCTCACGTTGGATGTGAGCAGCGCCCTATTGCTGCTGATGAACCCTTTGACCTGGCCCAGCGCGATGGACAGCGTGTGCATGGCCCCGGCGAGCTGCGGGCTCTCGCTGGACAGGAAGCCGATCACCTGGGAAAGCTGCTGCTGGGCCAGCCGCACCTGGCTGTCGTCGCCGGCCAGCATGGTGGTGAACTTCTGCAGGTTGTTGACCGTGGCGAACAGGTCGCCGCGGGAACCGGACAGGGTGCGGGTCGCGGCGCCGAGCTGGGTGATCATGTTGCCCAGGTATTTGCCGTTGCCGGCCAGGTTGGCGGCACCGGTGTTGAGCACGTCGGACAGCGCCCCGTGTACGTTGGCCCCGTTCGGCCCGAGGTCGCCGGCCAGCTTGTTGAGGCTGTTGTAGAGCTGGTCGACCTCCACCGGGGTCGCCGTGCGGCTGGCCGGGATCACCGCTTTGTCAGCCAGTTGCGGCCCGCCGGTGTAGGCGGGGGTGAGCTGGATGTAGCGGTCGGCGACGACGCTCCCCGCGACCACCACGGCACCTGCCTTGGCCGGCACGGGCACGTTGCCGTCCACCGTCATGGTGACCTTGACCTGCTGGCCGGCCGGCTGCACCGAATCGATGGTGCCGACCCGGACGCCGAGTATGTCCACGTCGGACCCGGCGTAGACGCCGATCGCCTCGCTGAAGTAGGCGGTGATCTGCTTGCTGGAGCCGCCCATGGTCACCAGCAGCGCCGACACCAGCGCGATGACGGCAAGCAGGGCCGCCAGGGCGGTGATCCGGGCCCGGCTGGTCGAAGGCACCAGATGGCGCAGTCTGTCCCGCATCGGCTACCCCCCCACCTTCGGTGGCTCGCATCCGGTGGGTGGCACGGTCGCCGGCGAGTAGGACCTGGGCACCAAGCCGCACAGGTAGACGTCGAACCAGCGGCCGTTGCCGATCGCATTGGTGAGCAGCGAGTAGTACGGGCCGGCCAGGGACAGCGCCTTCCTGAGGTTCGCCTGGTTCTGCTCCAGCACGGTGGTGACCTGGTTCAGCGAGTTCAGCGCCGGCTGCAGGGCCGCCTGGTCGTCGTTGACCAGGGTCGAGATCTGCGTGGCCAGCGACTGAGTCCCGGTCAGCAGCGCGCTGATGGCCTGCTCACGCTGCCGCAGCTCGGCCAGCAACAGGTTCCCATCGCCCAGCAGCGCGCGGAACTGGTTGTCCTCGGCCGCCAGGCTGGCGGTGATCTGCCTGGTGCCCTGGAACAACTGGGCGAGCTGGGTGTCTTTGGACGCGATGGTCTGAGACAGCGAGGACAGCCCGGTCAGCGCCTCCCGGACGTAGGGCGGGGTGTTGCGGAACGCGCCGGCGATCGCCTCCAGGCTCTGCGCGAGCTTGTTCGTGTTGAGCTGGCCGACGGTCCTGCCGAACTGCTGGAAGGCCTGCGTCACGTCGTAGGGCGAGGTGGTACGGCTGGCCGGGATCGTCTGGCCGGGGTCCTGTGGGCCGGTGCCGAGCGGGTCGAGCGCCAGGTACTTGTCGCCGAGCAGGGTCTTGATTTCGATGCCCACCGTGCTGGCGTTGCCGACCCACACGCCCTTGACCCGGAACGAGACCAGCACCCGGTTGCCGTCCAGCGAGATCCCGGTGACCTTGCCGACGGTGACCCCGGCCACCCGCACCTCGTTGCCCGGGGTGAGCCCGGCATCCTCGGTGAAGAAGGCCGTGTAGGTGGTCCCGCCGCCGATGATCGGAAGGTCGCTGGAGTAGAAGGCGGCCAGCCCGATCAGAATGACGATCACCAGGCCGGCCAGGCCCACCGCGATCGGGTTGCGCTCGGTCAGCGGCTTCATCACTTGCACCTCGCTGCCGTGACGGGGATCCCGGTCGGCGGTGGCGCACCGTAGGAGGACTTCACCCCGGACAGCGCCGCGTCGCACATGAAGAAGTTGAACCAGGATCCGTAGGACGCCAGCCGGGCGATGTCGGTCATCTTGACCGGCAGCCGCTGCAGGAACAGGTTGACCGTCGGCGTCGCCGCGGCCAGGTTGCCGGACAGCCGGCCGAGCTGGGTGATGTCCTGCTGCAGCGGTGGGTTGGCGACCTGCAGCAGGCCGGCCACGGAGTTGGTCAGCGAGCCGATCGCGCTGATCGCATTGCCGATCGGCTGGCGGTCGGCGGCCAGGCCGGAGACCAGTTGCTGCAACGTGGTGATCAGGTCGGACAGCTCGCTGCCGCGCGAGTTGACGGTCGCCAGCACGGCGTTCAGGTTGCCGATGAGCTCGTCGATCACCTTGCTCTTGGCGGCGAGCGTGCTGGTCAGCGACCCGATGTTGGCGACCAGGCTCTGCACGGTGCCGCCCTCGCCCTGGAACAACTGGACGAGCTCGGTGGAGAGCTGGTTGACCGTGCTCGGCGACAGCGCCTGGAACAGCGGCTGGAAGCCGTTGAACAGGTCGGTCAGGTTGAGCGCGGGGGTGGTCTGGCCCAGCGGGATCGTCGCGCCGGGCCGGAGCGTCTGGTTCAGCGGGCCCGCGCCCTGCGCCAGGTCGAGGTAACGCTGGCCGACCAGGTTGAGGTACTTGATCGTCGCGGTCACCGAGACCGGGAGCTGCCGGCCGGCCTGCACGGAGAAGTTCACCAGTGCGAGGTTGCGGTCAACCACGCTGACCTGGTTGACCTGGCCGACCCTGACCCCGGCGATGTCCACGTCCGAGCCCGGGATCAGCCCGGTGACGTCGGTGAACAGGGCGTTGTAGCTCACCGAGTTGGACACGCTGGTGTTGGCGATGGAAATGCCGAGGATGGCCGTGGCCAGCCCGGTGATCACGATGAAGATGACCGACTTGATCACCGGGCCCTTGATGCTGGCCCGCTTGACGTGCGTGGTGGTCGGCGTGCTCATCCGATCCGCACCGTCCTCCCGCGGTACAGCGGGCCGACCAGCATGCTGCTCCAGCCGGGCAGGGTGTGCGGGTTCACCCCGAGCGACAGCCCGGACACCTCGTTGACCAGCTCGTTCTCTTCCGGGGTGTTGGCCAGGCTGAGTCCGGTCCCGGCCGGGCTGGCGGCGCTGAGACGGGTGCCGTAACCGGCCGGCGGGGTCGCGCCGTCGTTGAGCGTGATGCCAGGGAAGGGCACCGGGTAGCAGTGCGGGCCGGTGTTGTCGCCGTACTTCGGCGTGTCCTTGCCCGGCAGGTAGTTGCCCAGCGGCGCGGCCGGGGTGCCGAGCGGCTGGACCACGTTCACGCTGACGTGGACGCCGGGCTGGCTGGTGCCCTTGCCGAGGACCTTGTCCACGTTGGGCACGAAGCTCTGCAGCGCCCTGAGCGTGCAGGGGAACTCCGGCGCGTACCGCGCCAGGGTCCGCAGCGTGGGCAGGCTGTTCGCCGACAGCCCGATGATGTTGTTCTGGTTCGCGCTCAGGAAGTTGTTGAAGTCCTGGGCCGCCTGGGTCAGCGTGACGAACAGCGCGTTCAGGTTCTGTTCCTGCTCGACGACCACCCGGCTGGTCTGGGCGAAGTCGTTCAGCGCCTGAACGATGTCCGGCGCCGCCTGGCTGTAGGTCTGGGTGACCTGCACCAGCTCCCTGATGTCGGTGTCGAGGGCGGGCAGGTCCGGGTTGAACTTCTGCAGGTAGCTGTTGAGCTGGGTCAGGGTGTTGCCCAGCTCGCTGCCGCGGCCCTGCAGCGCCTGGGAGATGGCGGTGAGCGCGGTCGACAGGTTCTGCGGCTGCACCGCGGTGAGCACCGGCAGCAGGTTGTTCAGCACCTGCTCCAGCTCGATGGCGTCCCTGGAGGCGTCCTGGTGGATGACACTGCCGTTGCCCAGGCGCTGCCCCACCGGGCTGGCCGGCAGGATCAGGTCCACGTAGCGCTCGCCGAACAGGGTGGTCGGCACCATCTCCGCGGTCACGTTGGCGGGCAGCTCGTTCACCATGTTCGGCTGGATGGCGAGCTGCAGGGTCGCGCCGGTGCCGTTGGCGGTGATGGACCGCACCTCGCCCACCTGCACGCCGCGGACCAGTACCTGGGCGCCCAGGTGCATCTCGTTGCCGGTGCTGTCGGTGTGCAGGGTCACCATGTCCACGGGGCTGAACTGCTTGTTGTACAGCGCCAGGGAGAGCCAGATCAGCAGCCCGATCAGCACCAGGAAAACGACGCCGACCAGCCGTTGCCGCGTCTTGAGCCAGCTTTCCGGGGGAGTCACTGGGTCACCCTGACGGTCGTCGTCGCGCCCCAGATGGCCAGGCTCATGAAGAAGTCCACGACGTTGATCACCACGATCGCCGCCCGGACCGCGCGGCCGACCGCCACGCCGACCCCCGCCGGGCCGCCCTTGGCCCGGTAGCCGTAGTAGCAGTGGATGAGAATGACCATCGTGCTGAACAGCAGGACCTTGAGGAACGACCAGAGGATGTCAAGCGGCGAGAGGAACAGGTTGAAATAGGCGTCATAGGTACCCGACGACTGCCCATTGAAAAACACCGTAACCTCGCGAGAGGCGAAATAGGAGCTGACCAGGCCGATCGCGTACAGCGGGATGATGGCGACGACGCCGGCGATGATCCTGGTGGTGACCAGGTAGGGCAGGCTCGGGATCCCCATGCTCTCCAGCGCGTCGACCTCTTCGTTGATCCGCATCGAACCGAGCTGGGCGGTGAACCCGGCGCCGACCGTGGCCGACAGGGCCAGGCCGGCCACCAGCGGGGCGATCTCCCTGGTGTTGAAGTAGGCCGAGATGAAGCCGGTGAACACCGACGCGCCGATCTGGTGCAGGGCGGCATAGCCCTGCAGGCCGACGACCGTCCCGGTGAACAGCGTCATGCCGATCATCACGCCGACCGTGCCGCCGATCAGGCCGAGCGCCCCGCTGCCGAAGCCGACCTCGGCCAGCAGCCTGAGCACTTCCTTGATGTAGCGGCGGAGCGCACGTGGCATCCACAGCAGCGCCCGGAAGTAGAACAGGAGCTGGTCGCCGAGCATGTCCAGCCAGGACAGCGACTGATCCGCGCGCGCACCGAGCCGGGCCGGCCAGCGGTCCGGGCCGATGGCACGCTGTGGGCGTGCCCTGGTGATCACGCCCATCTACCCGACTCCCTTCGGCGGGACGACCTGCAGGTAGATCGCCGTGAGCACCAGGTTCACGAAGAACAGCAGCAGGAACGTGATGACCACCGCCTGGTTCACCGCGTCGCCGACTCCCTTGGGCCCTGGCCGGGGGTTCAGGCCGCGGTAGGCGGCGATCACGCCGGCGATGAACCCGAAGATCAGCGCCTTGAGCTCGCCGATGTACAGGTCGGGGAGCTGGGCCAGGGCGGAGAAGCTGGACAGGTAGGCGCCCGGCGTGCCGTGCTGCAGGAACACGTTGAAGAAGTAGCCGCCGAGCACGCCGACTACCGAGACCAGGCCGTTGAGCATCAGTGAGACGCCCATAACAGCCAGCACCCTGGGCACGATCAGCCGCTGGATGGGCGAGACGCCCATCACCCGCATGGCGTCCATCTCCTCGCGGATCGTGCGGGCGCCGATGTCGGCGCAGATGGCCGACCCGCCGGCCCCGGCGATCAGCAGCGCCACGATCAGCGGGCTGGCCTGCTGGACGACCGCCAGCACGCTGGCCGCGCCGGTGAACGACTCCGCGCCGAGCTGCTGGGTCAGCGAGCCGAGCTGCAGCGCGATGACCGCGCCGAACGGGATCGACACCAGTGCCGAGGGCAGGATCGTCACACTGGCGATGAACCAGAACTGCTCGATGAGCTCCCGCAACTGGAACGGTTTTTTGAACGTCAGCCGGATCACGCTCGCCGCGAGGGCGAACACCTGCCCGGTCTGGCGCACCAGTCCGAGCCCGGGAACCGGCTGGCCCGGGGGCTTCTCCCGCTTCGGCCGCCCGGCGCCCGGCAGGCCAGGGACGACAGGCTGCTGGGCGGTCACGGGCGGCCTCCGCGCCCGGTGCCGGGCGGTGGGTCAGGGTTGTAGCGGTGCTGTCCGTGGGGAGTCTGGGGGTTTGGGCTGTAGGGAGCCTGGCCGGTGCCATCGGCGGGCATCATCGGCCGGGTCTGCGCGGCCGGCCGCTCCGTTCCCCAGGAGCCCGGCGGGGTGGGTCCCGGCTGGTCACCGCCCGGCCGGAGGCGGTAGCGCTCCCGGTCGGCCGGGGTCAGGCTGTCCAAAATGGCCTTCTGGGCCAGCGGCGGCAGGGTGTGCAGCATGCTCATCACCCGGTCCTTGCGGCGCTGCACGGCCTGCCGGGGCGGCAGCCCGGGGGTAGGTTCGAGCTGCGGCACCACGACCCGCAGGTCGAGACCGGACCCGCCGCCGTGATGGCCGGCGTCCACCTGGGCCTGCTCCATGGCCATCGTGGCCTCGTCCTTTTCCTCGGACATGCCGATCGGGCCGATCCTGCTGCCGTCCAGGAACTGGGCCACCGCCGGCACCTCGCTGGTCAGCAGCACTTCGCGCGGGCCGAACATGACCAGGTCGCCGCGGAACAGCATGCCCATGTTGTCCGGCACGGTGCGGGCCACCTGGATATTGTGGGTGACGATCAGAATGGTGGCGTCGATCTGCGCGTTCAGGTCGATGAGAAGCTGGGACAGGTAGGTGGTGCGCACCGGGTCCAGGCCCGAGTCGGGCTCGTCGCACAGGATGATCTGCGGGTCCATCACCAGGGCGCGGGCCAGCCCGGCCCGCTTGCGCATGCCACCGGAGATCTCGCCGGGGAGCTTTCGCTCCTCGCCGGCCAGGCCCACCATGTCCATCCTCTCGAGCACGATGCGCCGGATCTCGGCCTCGGTCTTCTTCGTATGCTCGCGCAACGGGAAGGCGATATTGTCAAACAGGTTCATCGATCCGAACAGCGCGCCATCCTGGAACAGCACGCCGAATTTCTTGCGCACCTGGAAGAGTTCGCGCTCGCTGCAGTGTGCGGTGTCCACGCCGTCCACCAGCACCCGGCCACGGTCCGGCTTGATCAGGCCGATCAGCGACTTGAGGAACACGGTCTTGCCGGTGCCGGAAGGTCCCAGCATGACCGACACCTCGCCCGGGGGCAGGGACAGCGTGACATCCCGCCACACCGCCCGGCGGCCGAAGGTCTTTGTCAGACTCTCGACAACGACCTCAATTCCCATTCTGCCTCCTGGCGAACTGTGGATCACCAGGCGTTGTATCACCAGGCGGTCCGCTAGGGCACACCGATCCGGCCAATTCCCGCGCAAATCCGGCGGATATGCCGGTGAGCCCTGGACCTGTGAACCGGGACTCGCTCAGGTTGCCTACATTCGGGAATCCGGCCGCGTTCGCATATGCCGCCCATGGCGCATGGCCGAGTGACATCGGGCGCGCCCACCTTCGGGCCACCCGCCATCCGGTCGCGGGAGTAGCGCCGGATGCCGCACGGTCCGGCACCGCCCGGACTGCCACGGCGGCGGTCAGCTTGATGCCTCTGCCGGAGGACCATCGCGGCGGGCCGCTGGGACCCCTCATCGGCAACAGCTCGATTGTGCGCTCCCGATCGGCCGGATCAACCTGGCAGGCCTCATGACCGTGCCGGGCTCACCGGAAGAGTTGTACCGTTCCCCACCCTCAGTCATGTTCCAAACCTGTATCCGTCCATACCGTGGCCACCGGCAGATCGGGGTGGAGCCAAGGTAACCAGACACACACCAGCAAGCGCAACGGGTACACCCGGCTTCTGACATCCGCCCCATCATCAGCGGGCTGCGGCCAGATCAGCGGCCGGCAGCCAGACCCCAGGCCGGTCGGCGGATTCTGTAGTTACTGACCAGTATGTTAATTGTGCGTGATATATGGAGTCAAGGAGACTGCCAAAAGGTGTCGGGCGTGGTACGGCTCATCACTGGGTGACAAACGCGTCACGTCCAGCTTGTCGCGCTCTGATAAGAAATGTGTTCGCGATATGTCTCGTTTGGTTTTACGGCGCCGGTCATCTCTCCAGCTCGCGTCTCGGGAAGCAGCATCGCCGTGGCCGGGTCCATAGCGAACGCCCTGGATCACCCGCTCCGGCGTGACCGCGCGCACGAAGATCAGGCATCCTGCCATCCATAGGGTGCGCCGCCTAATTCAATCCCAGCCCTCTGCGGCAGCCGGGCCGCTGTCTCCGGTTGTTTGCGATCACTCCTTCAGCCCGGTCACCCGGTCATCGAGGCGCGGTGACCGCCCACACCAGTTGCCTGGCTGGCGGGACTATACGGTGATGGATATCCAGAAAGGATCCTTGTCCACCAGACAATTTTGAGTACCGAATGCGATATAGGCACCACCAGCGCCAGGGTTCTGCCTGAGCAGCCGGGCCGGACGGAGGATCGGCCCGTCCGTGCGCAGGAATCTCTGGGTCACTCGCCCGGGGCAGGGACAGCGTGACATCCCGCCGCACGGCTCGGCAGCCGAAGGTATTCGCCAGACCTCGACGGCTATCTCAATTCCTACCCGCGCCGCCCGGCGGACTGTGTATCACCAGGCGTTCCGGCCGGGCACGCGGGATTTGTCGTCAGCTTGCGCTGGGGTATGGGCTTGCACGGCGGGCACCCGAAGAGACCCACCACAAAACATGGTGCCCCCTGAGTCAGCAGCACACTGTTACCGGGGCCGGACACCGAAGCCGTGAATATCGAATCAAGGTTCTCCCCGACACCGCACCCACTGAAGTCCGGGACCTTGACCGTCCCGGACAGAACCCCGCCGGACTGGATCAGGTAGTAAGGCGTTTTACCAGTGAGTATGATGTCGAACGGCTGGACGGTCTGGCAGTGCGGCCCGACGTTCAGTGGAACACCGTTGACCTTCACATTGAAGATGCGCAGTGTTACCCGTGACGAGACCGTGGTGACGGTCGGGCAGCTGGACACAGGATGACAAAAGCTTGGCAGCGCCGGGCCAACGGATACGGCATTGACATTTCCAATTTCCGACAACTGCAATGTGGCTGATACGGGCATGAAACCGAAGGCCAGCAGCGTTGCGTTGGCAGGCGGCAGCTGCTCCTTGCCCTGATAATCTAGTTGACCGGCGCTGCGCTGCTGAAAGTAGTTATGCTTTTTGGTTGGCGGCTGATCGAGGTAGATCGTCACCCCTATGTCCAGCTTGGTCAGTCCGGGACCAACGAGTGCCGACTCGTGAAGTTTGCGGACATTCGAGAATCCGGCGATGTAGGCGCATCCCGGCTCCGGCTGGTGTGAGGGCTTCTTGCGAAGCCTTTTCGGCGGCTGCGGCGGCGGAAAGCGAGGGTTCAGTTTCAGGCCGCCCGGGGGGAGCGGTGGGCATGGCGACTTGGCGCTTCTCACCGCACCAGGGGTGGGCGAGCTGCCGGGCTGGGACCCCGCCGTAATGCGGCCAGGATGACTGGAGTTCGCGGTCCCAGTGACCGGAACTTTGGCCAGCGACGTGCTCTGCCCAGCGTCCAGCTTGCATTCGACCAGCACGCTCGCCGGGTCAGTTGCCCGCCCGTCGGCCCGGAAGGGACTGAACACCAGCGAAAGGCCTGTGACACTGAACGTGGCGACCCCGGCGGCGCCGATGGTGACGGTGGGGACGGTGCCAGAGGCGGTGATGACCGTGCCGCCCGGTGCCGGAAGCGGCGTTACCGGTGATACAAGACGCTGCCAGGGGACGGTCGCTGACGTTCCATTTGCTGCCACCGTGGTGCCGAGTGCGGCCGACAGCCCGACGCTCGATGCGGACAGCCCGCGGAAGTAGGAGATCACCGAATTCGGCATTGTCACGCCGATCCCAGCACCAGTTGGCTGGATCGGCTGACCGGCCGTCGCTGTGGCCGGGAAGGTAGCCGCCACTTGCGTGCTCACCTGCTGGGTCCCGGTCGGGAAACCGCATGCGAAGTTCAGCGGCAATCTCGCCGCCTGCTGGCCAGCCGCGGCTGTGGCTCCGGATGCCACCACGCCGGCCGAGATCAGGACTGCTACCGCTCCCGCTGTGAGGCTTCTGCGGGAGCGCCATCCCCTGGTGTGCATCATCGGCGGCGGCCTGCCCGGGTGCTTCCCATGGGCCGCCCAGACCCAGCACGCTGCACGGCCGTACTGGCCGCGGTGTGATTGCGTGCATTGCAATGGTTAGGACGGACCCCACCCTTAGTCATGTCTTAGACCTTATCCATCCGCAAGCCTTCAGTGCTTGAAGCGGTGCCAAGGCGCGGAATCCATGGCAGCAACTGGCGGTGCCCCTCGGCTTCCGCCTTCCACACGATCAGCGGCTCCGGTGCAGAGCCCGCTGGCCTGCGATTTCATGATTGTTACTGGTCAGTATGCTAATTCTCGGTGATATCGGAGTCAAGGAGACCACCAGAAAACGGTTCGCGTCATATCTCGACGGTGCGCACCCGGTGAACGGGTGCCAGCAATGACACCTCGTTCACCGGGCGCGTGGTGTGCGGCGGATTGTGAATCATTTGACCCCGGTCAGTGGACCACCTTTCCCTTGCCCAGGGTCAGGGTGATCGTGTTGCCCTGCCCGGGAAGGGTCAGGTTGATCAGCAGCGTATCCAGCCCGCAGTTGGCGAACGGCGGGATCGTGTAGGTCCCGGCGAGGTTGCCGCCCTTGATGATGTTGAAGCCAGGCTGGCTCGTCACCGTTACGGAAACCGGGCTCGATGTCTCGCACGAGTCGCCAACCAGCTGTGGAATCCCGGCCACCGTCAGGCTGACGATCCGCATCGTGATCAGCGATGTGGTGGTGACGGCGCCGGTGTTGGGGTCAAGCGTGCCCGTGGTTGGGCCGTCGTTGATGAGCTGGGCGGTCGCGGTGACTGGAATCAGCCCCAGCTCCTTGAACGAACCGGTGGCGTCAGGCAGCTTCAGATTCGCGGTGATCGCGTCGGTGTTCAGGTCGGCGGTCGCGGTGAGCTTGCCCGGGCCTAGCGGAAGGTCGGCGTTGGGCGCCGCGAGGTGGGTGGTGCCCGTTACCGGGTAACGGATCGTAATGGTCGTGTCCGCCGACGCTGGCCCAGCACTGGCGAAGACACCCGCCACCGTCAGCAGCCCGGCCGATGCCGCCATCACAGTTCTTCGGAGGGCAGTCAGCTGATGCAGTCCTGACATGTCATAGTTTCCTTTTCTGCAGTCAACGTTGTAGGGCGGTATGTTACCGTCTGGTAGGCTAAAGTGCCACCCACGGGAAACGGTACTGGCGCCCCTCTCTGTTTTGCCCGGATGCGTCCCGGCTTTCTCGCCGGTGGTATGAACACAGTGGAATTAGCCCGGCTGCCCGACGACCGGTTGCCGGAAATGATTGATGTCGCCGGTAAGTCCCTTAGCCCGTCTCACGGGCTGGTGATGGTTTGCCCGGGAGTTACCGAGGCGGTGCCTTTCAGGGTGGCGGCGTCGCCGTCCCTGATGAGGCCGAAGCAGCCGCTGACGCGGTAGATGTGCAGGTTGCCGCCCATGGTGAGCGTTCTCAGCTCGTGGCTGCTGTTGGTGTAGGTGCCGCCGATCGTGCCGTTGTCAGCCGTGGCACTCGTGCCGTCCACGACCGCACTGCAACCGGGACCTGACAACGCGCCGTGGGCTCCGGTGATCGTGCCCTTCGTCACGCCGGTGGCCGCGTCGTAGGACTTCGCATTCAGCTTCCATGGCAGGTGGCCGGGTGTGACGTTGAAGGTAAGTCCCGCCGGGCCGGTGCAGGTCGTGAAGGTGACCGACGTGATCGACGCGATGCCCGTGCCGGACAGGCCACTGCCCGGCTTCGCCCTGCCAGACGCGGTCAGGGTCTTGCAGGTGAGTGTGGTTCCAGTGACGGCATCTTTGAGGGTTGGGTTCGAGGCCGTCGCCTTGATCGATCCGCCCGGCTGCACGGTCCAGGTCCCGGAGGCGCCCCCGTTCGGTGAAGCCGCACCCAGGCCTGCCGTCAGGGCGAGGGCTGCAGCAGAGACCGGGACGGCGCCCATGAGCTTGTGCATCCGAATGGAATCCTCCCTTCCCGGATAAACCTGGGCTGACCGGCCGGCGCATTTCCGGTACTGGATCGGGAAGCCAGGCGGCCTGATGATGTGAAGCGACACGTTACCGCTTGGTAGCCTGAGTTGCTACTCACCCGCGATGGTAATGGCGGCCCTTCTTGTGCCTTTCGGATAAAACAGCCGGCTCGCCATCACCGGCAGCGCTCAGTACATTCGCCCGGTTGCCCGCATATGTGCGTCGCGTGGAAACGAGATCGCTTCAGCCAGGACAGACGAGCCGCCCCGGGCCTGGAGCCCGGGGCGGCTTGATCGTGTGAGGTCGTTGTCCTGGCCTGGGTCTGGCTCGGCCGTCACGCTCAACTGATCGTCTGCTTGGGCGTGATCGTGTAGGTGCCGGTGAACGACGAGGGGTCACCGCTGTGGATGAGGCCGAAGCAGCCGTTGACCTTCCAGACGTGCAGGTTGCCGCCGCTTACCTTCAGCTTGCCTGTGCTGTTGCTGTAGGTGCCGGTGACCTTGCCGGGCGTTGAGGCCGTTGTACCGGCTACCTTCGCGCTGCATCCGGTGCCGCTGATGCTGGCCTTGATGTTGGTGATCTTGCCCTTCGTCACACCGCTGCTGAAACTCGACCCGCTGAGCGGCCAGGGGTTGCTGGACGACGCGGACGTTTTCGCGGTGAAGACCAGGCCGCCCGGTCCGGTGCAGTTGCTGAACGTGACCGAGGTGATCTTCCCGAGCGGGTTGCTCAGACCGCTGCCGCTCTTCAGCTTCGCCTTGGTCGCTGAAGATGCGCAGGTCAGGGTGGTGCCCGTCTTGGTGTCCCGCAGGGTTGTCTTGCCGGCCTTGCCGGTCACGGCTCCGCCTGGCTTGACAGTCCAGGTCATTCTGGCGGTCGTTGCGGATGATGACGTGGCCCCGAGGGTGAATGACAGGGCCGCGGCCGCGCCGCCGGCCATCATGATCGCGCCGATGCGCTTGAGCATGTGATCGATCCTCCCTTGATCGTTGTGCCGTGGGCTCATCTGGATGGGCTCCGTGAGCCGGAAACACTGTCCCCTTCCCCCCGTCGCCGGGAATAACCGTGCTCCGGGTGGCCAACGCGCTGCCGGCGGCCTCTCGCCCGGCCGGGGACCTTACGGGCATCTTCGAGCGCATCGTGGCGGGCTTTCCCAGACATACTCCGGCCGCCCCGGGCACGCGGGCCCGGGGCGGCCGGAGTTATGTCATCGTCAGTGCCCGGTCAGGACACTGACTACGATCAAGGACTGGTGATCTTCTGCTTGGGGCTGATCGTGTACACGCCCTTGAACGTCGAGGGGTCGCCGCTGGCGATCAGGCCGAAGCAACCGCTGACGTTCCAGATGTGCAGGTTGCCACCGCTGGTGCTCAGCTTGCCCGTGCCGTTGTTGTACTTGCCGGTGACCTTGCCCGTCGATGTGGCGGTCGTGCCGGCCACGGACGCGCTGCATCCGGGACCGCTGATGCTGGCCTTGATGTTGGTGATGTTCCCCGTGGTCACACCGCTAGTGCTGTTGAAGCCGGTGGCGTTCAGCGGGTACGGGTTGGTGCTGGACGCCGTGGTCGTCGCGGTGAAGACCAGGCCGCCCGGGCCGGTGCAGGTGCTGAAGGTGACCGACGTGATCTTCCCGATCGGGTTGGTCTGGCCGCTGCCGCTCTTCAGCGTCGCGCTGGTCGCTGAAGATGCGCAGGTCAGGGTGGTACCGGTCTTCGTGTCCTTGAGCGTCGTCGTGCCGGCCTTGCCGGTCACGGCTCCACCGGGTGTGATGGTCCAGGTTGCCCTGATGGTGGTCGCGAACGACGGTGCGGCAGCGAGGCCAGCCGTCAGGGCCGCGGTGGCGCCCGCGGCCGTAATGATCGCGCCAATGCGCTTGAGCATGTGATCAAATCCTCCCTTGATCGGTTGGACGTGAGCTCATCCGGAGTGCTTCCGTGAGCTACAAGTGAGAGTCCTTTCCCCCTCCCGCGGGGAATAACCCTGCCGCCCCGGATGGCCGGAATGCCCTCCCGGCCCCCAGGGGCGAGGGCCGGGGAGCACGGTCAGGGGCTGGTGATCTTCTGCTTTGGCGTCACCTTGAAGGCGGCGCTGATGTTCCCGGCGTCACCGTTGCTGATCGCGCCAAGGCAGCCGTTGACCTTGTAGACGTGCAGGGTGCTGCCCTTGGTGAGGATCTTCAGGACGCCGGTGCTGTTCGTGTAGGTGATCTTGACCTTGCCGTTGTGCGCGGTGGCGCCAGTGCCGTCAATGACGGCGCTGCACTCGCTGCTCGAGACCGTGAAGTGGATCTTGGAGATCGTCCCGTGCGTCACGCCCGAGGCATAGGACGCGCCGTTGACCGAGTAGGTCACCGGCCCGCTCGACAGCGAGAGCGTGATGCCGTCCACCATGCAGTTTTTGAAGTTGAGCGAGGTGATCGTCCCGAGGCCGGTGCCGGAAAGCCCACTGCCGGTCTTGAACGAGCTGGTGAAGGATGAGGAGGTGCAGGTAACCGTGAGGCCGGCCGTCACGTCTGTCACCTTGGTCGTGCCGGCCGCGCCGGTGGTGGACCCGCCTGGCGAGACGGTCCAGGTCGCCCTGATCGTGCTGGCGGACGCCGAACTGGCGGCGAGGCCGAGTGCAAGGGTGGCTGATGCGAGAGTTAATAGTGCGCCGACGGGTTTGCGCATACTGCCCGATCCTCTCTGAATCGATGTGGGCACCGGATCCCTGACCGACGGCTGGTTTAGCCCCATATCAGGTAGTTTGTCCGGGTCTAGCTGGTTTGCCTACCCGCGAGTACGTTACTTCTACGTAACATCGCCTGGCAAGGCTTTCGGCGGCACAGAAATTCGCGCAATTCTGATGATCTTTGGGCTTGTCCGTTCGCCGCAGAGCCGATCCGGCTCCAGCGGTTATCAGAAGTTGAGCAAATGCCGAACGCAAGCAGATCAGAAGCTGAGTGGCCGGGCTGTCCCATGTGTGAAGGGGCTGCCCCGGTCCGGACCGGGGCAGCCCCTCATGTTACGTCAGTGACCATTGCCGTGGCCGCCGCCGGGCGAGGACGTGGGTGGTGTGGTCGGCGGCGTGGTGGGCGGTGTGGTGGGTGGTGTGGTCGGCGGTGAACTGGTCTGCTGCTGAGCCACATTCAGGGTGACCAGGGTCCCCCTCGGGACCACGGTTCCCGGCGTCGGCTTCTCGCCGACCACGGTCCCCGGAGTCGTGCCGCTGGTCGCCGGCACGTAGTTGACCTGGGCACTCAGGCCAGCCGCCTGCAGCGCGGCCTCGGCTACCTGGAGCGTCTGGCCGATCTCGTTCGGCACCTTCGTGCCACCGCCGGAGACAGTGATGGTGACCTTCGTGCCAGGGCTCACCAGCGTGCCGGGCGGCGGGTTCTGCCTGACCACGGTCCCGGCCGGCTGGGTCGAGCTCGGGTCGGTGGTGACGAACGGGGTGAGGCCGTCGGCGGTCAGGGTGGTCTGCGCCTGCGACCCGCTGCTGCCGATGAGGCGGGGCACCTTGACCTTCTTGGGACCGGTCGACACGTACAGGGTGACCACGGTGTTGGCCGGTTCCAGGCTGCCGAACGATGGGTTGCTGCTGATCACATGGTTTGCCGGGATCGTGCCGTTGGGCTGCTTGACCACCTTGGGCTTCAGGTGAGCAGCCTGTACCTCGGACACGGCCTTCTGCTGGGTCAGCCCCTGCACCTGCGGCACCGCGTAGGTCGTGCCGCTGTTGCCGAGCAGGGCATAGGCCACGCCGCCCACGGCACCCAGGACGATGAGCACGGCCAGCAGGATCCACGGCCAGCGTCGCCGCGGTGGCCGGTCGTCGTACTCCTCGTCCCGCGGCGGGCCGTATTGGTAGGCGGGGATCGCACTGGTCGGGCCGGCCCCGCCCGGGCCGGCCATCATCGTCGCGGGGCCCATCCGCTGGGTGCGCGGGTAGGCGCCGGACGGCGGCGCGGCCACTGGCATGCCGGACAGCCCGCGCTGGATGTCGCTGCGCATCTCGCCGGCTGACTGGTACCGGTCGGCCGGGTTCTTCGCCATCGCCTTCAGCACGATCGCGTCCGCCCACTGCGGGATCTCCGGATCCAGCTGGGACGGCGGGACCGGGTTCTCCGTCACGTGCTGGTAGGCGATGGCGACCGGCGAGTCACCGGTGAACGGCGGCCGGCCGGTCAGCAGCTCGTACATCAGGCAGCCAGCCGAGTACAGGTCGCTGCGCGAGTCCACCCGTTCGCCCCTGGCCTGCTCGGGCGACAGGTACTGCGCGGTCCCGATGACCTGCGCGGTCGCGGTCATCGTGGCCGCGGCGTCGCTGACCGCCCTGGCGATGCCGAAGTCCATCACCTTGATCTCACCGGACCGGGTGATCATGACGTTGGCCGGCTTGATGTCGCGGTGCACGATGCCGTTGCGGTGGCTGTAGTCCAGCGCGCGCAGCACTCCGTCGGTGATCTCCAGCGCCCGCTCCGGCAGCAGCCGGCGGTCGTCGCGCAGCAGGTCCCGCACGGTGCGGCCGTCCACGTACTCCATCACGATGTACGGAACCGGCTCGGGACCCAAGGTGTCCTCGCCGGTGTCGTACACCGCGATGATCGACGGGTGGTTGAGCGAGGCGGCGGACTGTGCCTCCCGGCGGAACCTGGCCTGGAACGTGGCATCCCTGGCCAGATCCTCGCGGAGCGTCTTGACCGCTACCACTCGGTCGAGCCGGATATCGCGAGCCCGGTACACCTCGGCCATGCCGCCGCGCCCGACGATGCCATCGAGCTCGTAACGGCCGCCAAGCAGCCTGGGCTGTGTCATGTCTCGCACTTTCCTACCCGTCCTGCATGATCGTGTTCGGAATCCGGAGGATGCCTTGCTCTGCCGACGACGGAGTCGGTGAGGTCGTTGGCGGTGTCGTCGGCGGGGTGGTCGGCGGCGTCGTGGGGGACGAGGGGCTCGTGCTGGGCGAGGTTGGGCTCGGGCTAGTGCTTGGCGACCCGGTCGGGGACGGCGACGTATCCGGCGTGGTGGTGATCGATGAGGTTACCGGCTGGGCCGGGGACGTGTTCGCGATGGGCACCTGCGACGTCTGGGTGGGACGCCGCGACGGCCGCTTGACCTGGTGGGTCGCCAGGTCACCCCCGCGGGGGGTGCTGACCGCCGGGTGCCTGCTGGCGGCCAGGAGGGCGATCGTTCCGGCCGCGATGATCGCGATCAGCACCGCCGCGGCCGCCAGCACTCCGGTCACGCGCCGCGGGCCGGTGCGCTGGGCCGGTATCCCGGGAATGGGCGCGGTGCCCGTGTGCGGCACCGGGGTGGTCGGGCTGGGGTCGGAGAACCAGGCCGCCGGGCTGGCCAGCTCGGCCGATCCGATGATCCACGGGCCGGCGCCGTCGCCGGCCTCCCCGGTGAGCGATTCCGCCGGCGCCGCGCCCAGCAGGGCGGTGGCCCGGTCGGCGACCACCTCGGCGCTGGCCGGGCGGTCGGTGGGTTCCTTGGCGAGCATCTGCCCGACCAGCACTGCGACCTGCGGCGGAACGCTGGTAGGCAACGCAGGGGGCGGGGTGCTGACGTGCGCGAGGGCCAGTGCGATCGGCGCCTCCGCGGTGAACGGGGGCTGGCCGGCCAGGCATTCGTAGGCCACCACGCCGAGCGAATAGATGTCGCTGGCCGCGGTGACCGGGCGAGCGCTTGCCTGCTCCGGCGAGACATACCGCGCGGTGCCCATGACCATGCCGGTCTGGGTCAGCTTGGCGGCGACCGCGGCCCGGGCGATCCCGAAGTCGGTGATCTTCACCTGGCCATCCGGCCTGATCAGCAGGTTGCCAGGCTTGATGTCGCGATGCACGATCCCGGCCGCGTGCGCGGCGGCCAGCGCCCTGGCCGCCTGGGCGACCAGGTCCAGGACTTTTCCGGCGGGCATCGGGGCGTCGCGGGCGATGGTCGCCGACAGCGCCTCACCCTCGACAAGCTCCATGACCAGGTAAGCGGCGCGGGGCGCCGCGCCGTCACCGTCGGCCTCCGATTCGCCGTAGTCGAAGACCTGGGCGATACCCGGGTGCGACAGGGACGCCGCGTAGCGCGCCTCGGCCCGGAACCGGGTGCGGAACTGTTCGTCAGCGGCGTGCCTGGCGGACAGCAGCTTGACCGCCACCGGCCTGCCGAGCAGTTCATCGGTGGCCCGCCAGACCTCACCCATGCCTCCGGCCGCTATCCGGGAGTCCAGCCGGTAGCGGCCGCTGAGCAGTGCACCGTCAGGGAGTTTCTGCTCTGGCAATCCGGCGGCGCCGAGCGGCGGCGAATCTGCCTCAGCCGGGGCGGGGACGTCCGCCACCGGAGCGTCCGCGCCGGTGGCCTCCGCTACGGGGGCCGAGGGCTGCCCGGTATTGGTGGGCTCGGCTGGTTCGCTGGAATCGGCCGGTTCGCCAGGGGCGGCTGTATCGTGGGGCGCGGCTGTATCGGTGGGCTCGGCCGGTTCGCCGGGATCGGGGGATTGCCGGGTGGTGGTGACCGGCTGGATCGGCGCGGTCGCGGGCGCGGTGGTCCCTTCGGCTGTCTCCCCGGCCTGGGCAGCCGCGACGGCGGGCTCGGCCGGCCCGGGCCCGGGAGTCCCGGGCTGCGCCACAGCCTTCTCCGGTCTGTCGGTCACGTCCGCCCCAGATATGCCTGATATGCCTTGATCACTTGCACGGCGATCGGGCCCGCCGCCGCCGCACCGTAACCTCCACCCTTTATCACGACGCCGACGGCGATGTTTGGGTTGGCCACAGGTGAGAATGCGGTGAACACCGCGTCGTCGAGGCCGAAGTTGATCGTGTTCTGGGCGGTACCGGTCTTGGCGGCGATGCTGAGGTTGTGGATGCCGGGGATCCCGTTCGCGGTGCCGAACGGCGCCTGCACGACCTGGACCATCATGCTCTTGACCTGGTTGGCGGTGCCCGGGCTCACCGCCTGGCTGAGCACGGTCGGCGTAGCCTGCGCGACCACGGTAAGGTCGGCGGCCTTGACGCTCTGTACCAGGTAGGGCCGCATCAGCTTGCCGCCGTTGCCGATAGCCGCGGAGAGCATGGCCTCCTGCAGCGGGGTCACCTGGTCGTCGAACTGGCCGATCGCCGAGTAGGCGGTGTAGTCCGGGTTGTTGAGCAGCGGGAATGCACTTGGCGATACCGGCATCGGAATGGTCAGGTGCGGATCGTTGAAGCCGAACTTGTCCGCCTGCGCCTTGAGCGCGGAACTGCCCAGATGCAAACCGAGGTTGCCGAACACGGTGTTGCAGGACTGGGCGAACGCGTCGATCAACGGGACGTGCCCGCTGCCGTTGCCGCACGTTTCGCCGCTGTCGTTGATCAGCTTGTTGGTGGTGCCCGGCAGGCTGAGTTGGTTGGGCGCGTACACCGAAGAGTTCGGGTTGAAGCGGCCGGTGCCGAACGCCGTGGAGCTGGTCACGATCTTGAAGGTCGAGCCCGGCGGGAAGGTGTCGTTGATGGCCCGGTTCAGTAGCGGCTGGGCCGGGTTCTGCCGCAACGCCTTGTCGGCCTTGTCGAGCTGCGTCCCGTCGAACGTGGTGTACACGTTCGGGTTGTAGCTGGGGTAGGAGGCCATGGCCAGGATCGCGCCGGTCTGCGGGTTGAGCGCCACCACGGCGCCCGGCTTGCCCATGGCCTTGAGCCCGTTCCAGGCCGCCTGCTGCGCCTTGGAGTTGATGGTGAGCTGAACACTCGCGCCCGCCTGCGGCTTGCCGGTGATCAGGTCGATCAGGTTGCGGACGGTGAGCTTGGGGTCGGTCCCGTTCAGCAGCCTGTCCTCGGCCGCCTCAACCCCGGTAGACCCGAAGATCGAGTCGTAGCCGGTCACCGGCGCGTACACCGGGCCGTCGGTGTAGTAGCGCTGATACTTGTAGACTCCGCCGACCGGTTTGGACGCGGCGATCGTGACCCCGTCCGCGGTGGTGATCGGGCCGCGCTGGTACTGGTACTTCTGGGCGAAGGCGCGGCTGTTGTTGGGCTCGCTGGCCAGGCTGTTGGACTGGAAGCCCTGCAGGTAGTTCACGTTGATCAGCAGCGCGACGAACATCACCAGGCAGGCCAGGGAGATGCGGCGCAGTGCGCGGTTCAACGGATTCTCACCACCTGTGTCATGCCTTCGTCCTGTATGGCCTGTGGTGGCGGGCGGCGCGCCGTGTCGCTGACCCGTATCAGCACCGCGATCAGCATCCAGCTTGCCACCAGCGACGAGCCACCCTGGGACAGGAACGGAGTGGTGATGCCGGTGAGCGGTATGAGCCTGGTCACGCCGCCCACGATCACGAACACCTGCAGCGCGAGCGCGAATGCGAGCCCACCGGCCAGCAGCTTGGCGAACGGGTCGCGGACCGAGATGGCCGCGCGCAGCCCGCGCTGCACGATAAGGCCGTAGATGATCAGCAACGCCATCAGGCCGGTCAGCCCGATCTCCTCACCGAACGCGGTGACGATGAAGTCGCTCTGCACCAGCGGTGTCCAGTACGGCTGGCCACCACCGAGGCCGCGGCCGAGCACGCCGCCGAAACCCATCCCGTACAGCCCCTGCACGGTCTGATAGGCGTTGCCGGACGGGTTGCCCGGAGCGAACGGGTGCAGCCAGACGTCGAACCGCACGCCTACGCGGCTGGACAGCTTGCTGGCCGCCAGCGAGCCGGCCACGAACAGGCTCACGCCGATGAGCAGCCAGGACGTCCGCTGCGTGGCAATGTAGATCATGGCGACGAACAGGCCGAAGAACAGCGCCGCAGTGCCAATGTCGGACTCGAGGAACAGCACCAGCAGGCTGGCCACCCAGGCGATCAGCACCGGCCCCAGGTCGCGTGCCCGGGGCAGGTCGATGCCAAGGAAGCGGCGGCCGGCCAGCGCGAGCACATCGCGCTTGGCGACCAGGTAACCAGCGAAGAACACAGCCAGCGCCAGCTTTGCGAACTCGTCGGGCTGCAGGCTGAACCCGCCGATCGCCACCTGGATCTTCGAGGCGGTGCCCGGCACCTCGCTGAAGCGGGCGGGCAGCATCGCCGGGAGGGCGAACAGGAACAGGCCCAGTGCGCCGAGCGTGTAGGTGTAGCGCTGCAGCACGCGTGGCTCTCTGATCAGCGCGAGCACGGCGACGAAGCCGGCGATGCCGAGGGCGGTGTAGATGAGCTGCGTGGTCGTGGCCGACGAGGTCATCGGGACCGATAGGGCGCCGGGGTTGCCGTCGCGCCCGACCTCCTGCAGCCGGTAGATCATCACGATGCCGAGACCGTTCAGCAGCGCGGCGAGCGGCAGCATCAGCGGGTCCGCCCAGGGGGCGAGCCTGCGCACCACAAGATGAGCCACGATGACAAGTACCGCGAATCCGCCACAATATTCGAACATGCCGGACGGCAGCTTGCCCTTCAGGCCGAAGCCCACGTTGCTGTAAGCGAACGTCACCACCGCGATGGCGAAAATCAGCATCAGCAACTCGGTGCGCCGCCTGTTGCGTGGCATGGGCACCGGCTGGTCCAGGCTGCCGGGCAGCCCAGCACCCGCCCCCGGCTGGGTGGTGGTCGCACTCACGACGCGGACCCGCCACCAGAGGATCTGCTGGCGCCACCCGAGGCAGGGCTGGTCGCGGGGGTCGATGTGGGGGCCGGACTGGACGGTGAGCCGCTGCCGCTGGTGCCAGGGGACGGCGTCCCGCCGCTGCTGGCTGCCGTGCCGGAAGCCTGCGGGCAGTTCGTCGGGAGGCTGGCCGGCTTGACCGGGGCGACCGGCGGCTTGCCCACCTTGGCGCCGCGCCTGTGCTTGGCCGCCTGGTAGGCACTGAGCTGCTGGGCGTAGGTCTTCTGCGCCGAGGCATAGCGCTGCTGGGCCGCGTAGTCCTGCTGGCAGGTGGTGGCGCCGGACCGGATGCTGGTCACTATCTTGTTGGCATCGGACAGGCTGGACGCGGTGATCGTGGCGGCGATCTGCTGGCGGTCGTCGGTGGTCACCTGGTCGATCTGGATGCCGGTCCGCTTGTACACGCTGGACATGCTGATCCCGGCGACCTTCTGGTTGATGCCACGGAAGATCGCGACCTGGCCGCTGGACTCGCCGACGTAGTACTGGCGCTGGGTGTAGGTCCAGGCCGCGAAGCCGCCGCCGACCACGACCAAAATGAGGACCACCAGGATCGTGGTGACGATCGGCCAGCGCCTGGAGGTGTGCTCGGGTTCGGGTTCGTGGCCGGGCCCGGTGTCGTCCGGCCCGCCGGGATCCCGGCCGTCGAACTCGGCGGGTGACCGTTGCGGCTGGGTGAGCAGGTGCGCCCTGGTCGCCGGCGTGTCGGCGCGGGGTACCGTCCTGCCGCCCTGGTTGGACGCAGCGCCGGCCACCACCGACACCTCGGTGGGTGGCCGCAGTGCGGTGGCGCTGTCTATCACGTCTGCCACGATGCAGGTGATGTTGTCCGGGCCGCCGGCCCGGTTGGCCAGGTCGACGAGCTGGATGACCGCCTCGTCCGGGTCGTCGATGGCCAGCAGGGCCCGGTGCAGCGTTTCCTCGGTGACCACATCGGACAGGCCATCGGAGCACAGCAGGTACCTGTCCCCGGCCAGCACCTCACGCAGCGACAGATCCGGCTCCGCGTCGGTCCTGCTGTCCAGCGCGCGCAGGATCAGCGAGCGTTGCGGATGGTTGGCTGCTTCCTCGGCGCTGATCCTGCCCTCATCGAGCAGCGACTGGACCAGGGTGTGGTCGCGGGTGATCTGGTAGAAATCACGGTCGCGGAGCATGTAGGCGCGCGAGTCACCGATATGGCACAGGGCCATTCTCTGGCCGGACCAGAGCATGGCGGTCAGCGTGGTTCCCATGCCCTCGACCGACGGGTCGGCGGCGCTCATGTCATGCAGCCGCGCGTTCGCCTTGGCGACGGCGTCGGCGAGCGCCCCCAGCATGTCTATGCCGGGAATGTCGTCGTCCAGGCCGGCCAGTGCGGAGATGGCTACCGCGCTGGCCACCTCGCCGGCGGCATGACCACCCATCCCATCGGCGATCGCGAGCAGGTGCGGACCTGCGTACGCCGAGTCCTCATTTCCCTCTCGGAGCAGGCCAACATCCGAGCGGACCGCATAACGGAGTGCAAGTGTCATCTGCGCATTCCAGTGTCATCTGCGCAATTCCAGAACGGTCTTGCCGATGCGGATAGGCACGCCGACAGGCACCGGGGTCGGTTGCGTCACCTTCTGACGATCGAGGTAAGTGCCATTGGTCGAACCGAGATCCTCAACGATCCACTGACCGTCCTGCGGGAAAAGCCTGGCATGTCGGCTCGAAGCGTAGTCATCATTGAGCACCAGCGTGGCATCATTTGCCCGACCCACAGTTATTTGCTGGTCAGTCAGGCCCAGGCTGGTGCCTGCCAGGGCTCCGGCCGTCACCAGAAGCCGGTGCGCCTCGGACCGGCCGCCGCGTGCCGGGCGGCTGGGCCGGGAGCGCTGCTGCTGGCGCTGCTGGCGTTTGGCTTTGCCTCCCTTTGCCGAGGCACCGAACATATCCGTGCGCACCACTCCTACCGCCGCGATCACGAACAACCACAGAATCGCGAGGAAGGCCAGCCTGATGAGGAGAAGTGTCAGGGAGCTCATCGGGTCATCGGTCCTCGGTCACGGTTCTTTACGCCTGGGCGCTGGGTCAGTAGCTGCCGTCGTTACGGAAAACCAGCGTCGTCCGGCCGAGCGTCACCCGCGTGCCGTCGGTCAGCAACACCCGCCGGACCGGCTGGCCGTTGACGAAGGTACCGTTCGTCGAGCCCAGATCGACGAGAACAACTTCTCCATCTTCTACTCGAAGCTCGGCATGATGCCTGGAAACGCCGGGATCGACCAGACGTAGATCACAATCGGTGCCCCGCCCCAGCATGGTCACCGGCGTGGTCAGCTCGTAGGTCCGCTGCCTGGCACCGTCCGGCCCAGGCTCTGGCCCGGACACCAGCAGCCGTGGCCGGCCGGGCACCCGGGACTGCTGCGGCGGCCTGGGCAGGTCGCTGCTGGGCTGGCGGATCTCACCGCCCTCGACGGTCGTGCCCCTGATCACGCCCGAGCGGATCCGGAACATGCCGGTGGTCAGCTCGGCGACGCCCTCGAACCGCATCCGCACCGGGCCGACGAACGAGTAGCCCTGCTCCTTGGCATACTCACGGGCCAGGTTCGCCAGCTCGACGCCGAGGCTGTCAGCGTAGACCTGGAGGCGATCGTTGTCGGCCTCGGAGAGCTCCACCACGAAGTCGTTGGGAACCAGGGTGCGGCCCTGGGCCACGATCGCCGCGCGGTCGTCCATCTCCCGCTGCACCGCGCTGGCAATCTCGACCGGCTGCAAGTCGGACTTGAAAGCCCGCGCGAAGGCACCCTCGACCATACCCTCGAGCCGTTGCTCGAAGCGCTGCAAAACTCCCACAGGGGTACCTCCCTCGCCCTATCTGCCTCCGATCGTATCTGCGGGCCGCACACCCGAGGACGTGCTACGCTGACTCGTCGCCAACAGGATGTAACTGGACCCCTGTTCAGTCCTCCTGGCGTGCACGCCCGGGCGGGTGGCGGAACGGCAGACGCGCACGGTTCAGGTCCGTGTGTCCGCAAGGACGTGAGGGTTCAAATCCCTCCTCGCCCACGAGCCGGCCTCGCTTGGTTGGTGCCCTTTGGGCGCCTTTCCCGTAGGCCGCTACTCCCCCCGGGGGGCCGAGCCCCCCGGACCCCCACGCTCCCGGCTTGGGTCCGTGGCTGGGCTCCCGGCCTGGGTCCGTGGCCCCTGGGTTGGGGTTGTGGTTGGAGCGGGGTCCGCTTCCTTCAGAATATCGATCTTGTAGCCCGGGTGAACTTCCAGTTACCTGGATTCGATCCCCCACCCAGACTCTCCCAGTATCGACACCCACCTCACATCCCAAGGCGGTCGACCCCCGGATCGACACCCTCCGGTGGCGGTCGACCCCCGGATCGACCACCCTGGCCGCCAGCCCAGGCGAACCACCCGTCCCATACCCTGCCAAGGCGGTCGGACCCCGGATCGACGCCCTCTGGTGGTGGTCGAACCCCGGATCGGCCACCCTGGCCGCCAGCCCAGGCGGACCACCCGTCCCGTTCCCCACCAAGGCGGTCGGACCCCGGATCGACGCCCTCTGGTGGCGGTCGAACCCCGGATCGACCACCCTGGCCGCCAGCCCAGGCCAACCACCCGTCCCATTCCCCACCAAGGCGGACGAAACCCGGATCGACACCCTCAAGTGGCGGTCGAACCCCGGATCGACCGCCCTCACCGTGGCGCCCACCACCAGCGCGGGCCCCTCCGAAGG
>DATGGU010000026.1:0-32844 GCA_035308365.1 Streptosporangiaceae bacterium | reverse complement strand
CCGGCTGTACTAGCCGCCGGGGCTGACCGGCTGTACTAGCCGCCGGGGCTGACCGGCTGTACTAGCCGCCGGGGCTGACCGGCTGTACTAGTCGTTGCCGCCTGGGGTGTTGGTCTCCAGGCCCACTACCGAGGGGAACCTGGTCAGGCAGGTCGAGAGCTTGGTAAGGTCGCTGTCGCTGGCGCTGCCCACCTGGTAGCGCACGTTGTAGATCTCGTCCGACAGCTTGTGGTCGGTCGGCAGCGGCTCGACCACCGCATGCGGAATGTGCGAGCAGGCGGACCGCACCTTCAGCTTGACCGAGTTCGGTGTGTTCGGCTGGAAGATCACGACCTCTTCCTGCTGGCCCATCGCCTTGTCGAACTGGCTGCAGCCGGACGCGGCCACCGCGGTGGCGACGGCCAGCGCCCCGGCCACCGGCACCCGCAGACGGCTGAGGTCACGGCGACGGTGGCCGTGCTCGCGGCCGTGCTCGCGGCTGTGGGGTGGACCGGCGGGCGGCTTCGCTGACACGACTGCCAGCATACGCAGGGCCAGGTCATGGCGAGCCGGTACGGTACCGGCAGAGAACCTCACTCACTCACCGAGCGGGCGGCCGGGAGGACACATGGCGGGGCGCATCGAGGACTACGCCATCATCGGTGACATGCAGTCGGCGGCGCTCGTCGGCCGTGACGGCTCGGTCGACTGGCTCTGCCTCCCCCGGTTCGACTCCCCCGCATGCTTCGCCGCGCTGCTCGGTGACGAGCGTAACGGATGCTGGCGCATCGCCCCAACCGACCCTGGCGCCCGGTCGAGCCGACGGTACCAGGGTGACACGCTGATCCTGGAGACCGAGTGGCGGACGCCGGGCGGCACCGCCAGAGTGATCGACTTCATGCCCCGCCGGGCCGGCGAAACGCCGGTCCTGGCCCGGATCGTCGAGGGCGTGCACGGTTCGGTGGAGATGGGCTGCGTGCTGCGGGTCCGGTTCGGTTACGGCAAGATCCTGCCCTGGGCCAGGCGCATAGACAACCTCATCAACGCGATCGCCGGCCCCGACTCGGTGTGGCTCAGCACCCCGGTGGAGGTCAGCGGCCGGGACATGGCCCACCGGGCGACCTTCACGGTGACCGCGGGTGAGCGGGTACCGTTCACCCTGACCTGGGTCGAGTCCCACCGGGGCAAGCCGGCCCCATGCGACGCGGAGGACGGGCTCGAACAGACCAGGCGATACTGGGCCGACTGGGTATCGGCCTGCACCTATCAGGGCGAGTACCGGGACGCGGTGGTCCGCTCGCTGATCACGCTCAAGGCGCTCACCTACGAGCCGACCGGCGGGATCGTGGCCGCCGCCACCACCTCGCTGCCCGAGGACATCGGCGGCAGCCGCAACTGGGACTACCGGTACTGCTGGCTGCGGGACGCCACCATCACCCTGGAGGCCCTGCTCAGGACCGGCTACACCCAGGAGGCCACGGCGTGGCGCCAGTGGCTGGGCCGCGCGATCGCCGGTAACCCGGCCGACGTGCAGATCATGTACGGCGTGGCCGGTGAGCGCCGGCTGGCCGAGTGGGAGGCCGGCTGGCTGCCAGGCTACGAGCGGTCGGCCCCGGTGCGGATCGGGAACGCCGCCGTCGAGCAGCGCCAACTGGACGTGTACGGCGAGGTGGTGGACGCACTGTGCCTGGCCGGCCGGTCCGGCATCCCGGTCGACCGGCACGCCTGGTCGCTGCAGCGGGCCCTGCTCGACTTCCTGGAGAAGCACTGGACCGAGCCGGACGAGGGGATCTGGGAGGTGCGCGGTCCGCGGCGGAACTTCGTGCACTCCAAGATCATGGCGTGGGTGGCCTTCGACCGGGCCGCGGAGGCCGCGGCCGGCGGGCTGCCCGGGCCGGCGCTGCGGTGGCGCCGGCTCCGCGACCAGATCCACGCCGAGGTAACCGAGCGCGGTTACAACAGCACGCGCGGCGCCTTCACCCAGTATTACGGCTCGGACAGGCTCGACGCGTCCGTGCTCCTCATGGCCGAGCTGGGCTTCCTGCCGGCCAGTGACCCCCGGGTGGTGTCCACTGTGGATGTGATCGCCCGCGAGCTCACATCCGGTGGGCTGGTCCGCAGGTACGAGCTGAGCGAGGACGGGAAGTCCGCGATCGATGGCCTGCCCGGCAGCGAGGGTGCCTTCCTTGCCTGTAGCTTCTGGCTGGCCAACGCCCTGCACATGACCCGCCGCTATGACGAGGCCGTCGAGCTGTTCGAGCGGCTGCTCAGCCTCCGCAACGACCTCGGCCTGCTCAGCGAGGAATACGACTCGCGCTACGGCCGCCTGGTCGGGAACACCCCGCAGGCGTTCAGCCACGTGCCACTGATCCAGACGGCGCTCAACCTCTCCGATCACGCAGGCCACCACTGCCGCCGGCCGGGCGGGCGCGGGCAGCACCAGCCAGCCCGGCCGGGACGGGGATCAGAGAAGTTGCCATAACGGATTCGTGGGCTGCCAGTGAACTTCGCTTGGCGATGTCACACTGGTGGGCAGTCATGCGATCCAGCTACATACTGGTCGTTAACGGCCGAAAGGTCCGCCAGCCGGTGTTCGTCATCGGGGCACCCCACTCGGGTACCGAACTGGTGGGCCGGGCGCTGAAACGATCGACCGGATTCCACATCACGATGGGGCAGCCCAGCGTGACGCATGTCGTCTACGCGTTCGCCCGGCGCCCCTCGATCGCGCGTGGGCGGACCGAGGCGGCCGCCTCGGTGCTGCGGGACGCCTTCTCCCAGGCGTGGCGGCTGAACCCCTATGGCTGCACGATGTGCAGCCATGCCTGCCGGCGGGCCGGCGGGGTGGGCGGCGAGGAGTCCTGCGTAACCGAGAGTTCCATCGCCAGGTACGGCGACGCCAGCCCGGAGCTGCTCTACTGTGCCAGCACGCTCGCCGACGCGTTCCCCGATGCCAGGTTCGTGCAGGTGATCAGGGACGGCCGTGACGTGGTGGCCGGCATGCTGACCGACGCGGACTCGCTGACCTCGCTACGGCCGGGCTTCGCTAACCTGGACAGCGAGTTCCCGAACCCCTTCCTCGGGGTCGAGAGCGAGACCGACCGCGCTGGATGGGCCGAACTGTCCCTCGCGGGCAAGTGCGCGATGAGATGGAGGTCGGCGGTGCGGATGTCCGCGCGGCTGCGGCACAACCTCTCCGCGCAGCGGCTGACCACGCTTCGCTACGAGGAGCTTGTGAGCAAGCCGGAAGCCGCCGCGGGCACGGTGTCGGAATTCATCGGCGCCCGGGTCTCGGCCATCGCCCTGCGTGACCCTTACCCCTCCCGCGCCCTCGAACCAGGAGCATGGCGGCGCACGCTCAGCGCCGAGCAGACCACCGAGGTGGAGAAGATCGCGGGCGATGAGCTGCGCCGGGTTGGCTATGGCTACTGACCGGACACTGAGAGAAACGGCGACTGACCAATGAGGCTTATGCTGAACCCTCAGTCTGGGTTTCATACCTGCGGGTCAAGCTCATACACCAGGATCACACCTACTGCTGTTTGGAATAAGTCTCAATGAAGCTGCCAGGCCGCAACCGGCGCCGCGAGGACTCCGGCGCCCCCGGCGACGTTACGCCGGACACCACGACCGCGACCGAGGCCGGCGCCACGGACTCCACGCCGGCGGATGACACGGCCGGTGTCACGGCCGTGGCGGCCAAGCCTGCCGACACGAAGCCTGCCGACACGAAGGCCGCAGACACGAAGGCTGCCGCCAAGACGGCGGGTGCCAGGTCCACCGGTGGGGTCGCGGCCGTCGGCGGCGTGCGCAACCGGGTGCGCCGGTTCCTGCAGAAGCCCGGATCGGCGGACCTGAGCCGGTACTCCAAGCTGCTGCCGCAGATCGCCGCCCAGGAGGACCGGCTGCGCGAGCTGACCGGCGAGGAGCTGACCGACGCGGCCGGCGACGCGGTCGAAGACGCCGATCTGTGTGCCATCGCCCGCGAGGCCGCCCGCAGAGCGCTGGGCGAGCGGCCGTTCGACGTGCAGCTCATCGGCACCCTGGCGATGCTGTCCGGTCAGATCGCCGAGATGGCCACCGGCGAGGGGAAGACCCTGGCCGGTGCGATCGCCGCGGCCGGTTATGCCCTGGCCGGCCGGTCCGTGCACGTGGTCGCCGTCAACGACTACCTGGCCCGCCGCGACGCCGAGTGGATGCGCCCGCTGTATGACCTGCTCGGCGTCAGCGTCGGCTGGATCAACCAGTCGTCCACTCCGGAGGAACGCCGCGCGGCCTATGCGGCCGAGGTGACCTACGCGCCGGTCAGCGAGATCGGTTTCGACGTGCTCAGGGACCGGCTCGCTGTGCGGGTGGAGGACATGGTCACCACCCCGCCCGACGTGGCGCTCATCGACGAGGCGGATTCCGTGCTGATCGACGAGGCCCGGGTGCCGCTGGTGCTGGCCGGCAGCGCCGAGGAAGGCATCGCGGACCGTGAGATGGCCGACGTGGTCCGCAAGCTGGCCCGCGGAGCGCACTACGAGATCGACGAGGACGCCCGCAATGTGACGCTGACCGAGGCCGGCGCGCATGCCGCCGAGCGCGCCCTCGGTGGCATCGATCTGTACGCCGAGGAAAACCTGCCCGTGCTCACCAGGCTGAACGTCGCGCTGCACGCGCACGTGCTGCTGCAGCGGGATGTGGACTACATCGTCACCGGCGAAAAGGTCCGGCTGGTCAGCGAGTCCCGTGGCCGGGTGGCCTGGCTGCAGCGCCTGCCCGACGGCCTGCACGCGGCGGTGGAGGCCAAGGAGGGCCTGAGCGCCACCGACACCGGCGAGATCCTGGACAGCATCACGATCGAGTCGCTGATCCGCAGCTACCCGACGGTCTGCGGCATGACCGGAACCGCCGTCGCCGTCGGTGAGCAGCTCCGCGAGTTCTACAACTGCGAGGTCGCGGCCATCCCGCCGAACGTGCCATGCATCCGCGAGGACGAACCCGACCGGCTCTACGCGACCCTTGAGGCCAAGGAAAACGCGATCGTGGCGCAGATCAGGCAGACCCACGAGAGTGGGCGGCCGATCCTCATCGGGACCCTGGACATCGCCGAGTCCGAGCGGCTGGCAACCAGGCTGGAGCGCGATGGGCTGCCCTGTGTGGTGCTGAACGCCAAGAACGACGCGGAAGAGGCGGCGATCATCGCCGAGGCGGGCTCGCGCGGGGCGATCACCGTCTCGACCCAGATCGCTGGCCGTGGCACCGACATCAAGCTCGGCGGCACCAACGGTGACCGTGACGAGGTCGCCGAACTCGGCGGCCTGCAGGTGATCGGCACCGGCAGGCACCAGAGCAGCAGGCTCGACTACCAGCTCAGCGGCCGGGCCGGCCGCCAGGGCGACCCGGGCGGCTCGGTGTTCTTCGCCAGCATGGAGGACGACCTTGTCACCCAGTACGCGCCGGACGCCGCACCGCCCGACGACGTGGACGACGACGGCCTGATCACCGACCCGGCAGCCCACTGGGTGCTCGGCCACGCGCAGCGTGTCGCCGAGGGGGTCAACCTCGAGATCCACCGCAACACCTGGCGGTACAACAAGCTCATCGAGGAACAGCGCCGGATCGTCCTCGATCACAGGGACAAACTGCTGCGCACCGACCTTGCGCTGAAGACGCTCGGCGAGAAGTGCCCGGAGCGGCTCGCCGAGCTCAAGGAGACGGTGGACGACGAGGTGCTCACCGAGGCAGCCCGGCAGATCATGCTCTTCCACCTGGACCGTGGCTGGGCAAACCACATCGCCGACCTGGCCGACGTGCGGGAGGGCATCCACCTGCGCGCCCTCGGCCGCGGCCTGGATCCGCTCGACCAGTTCCACAAGGAAGCCGTTCGCAGCTTCAACAACCTGTTCGACGAGGCGCAGCAGCGGTCCGAGGAGACCTTCAAGACCGTGGCGATCACCGGAGAAGGCGCCGACCTCGGCGCGGCCGGCCTCAAGCGCCCCAGCGCCACCTGGACCTACCTGGTCCAGGACAACCCGTTCGGCACCGACATCGACCGCGCCGTCCGCAGCGTCGGCCGCCTTCTCGGCAGGCCCCGGTCAAGCTGACCCACCGCGGGTAACACAAGCCTGAACGTCTCTGCGGTCGCCCGGCGGCGATGTGCTGTGCCAGTACCCCGGCCGCACCGTTGTGTGCTGGTCCGCAGCTTGCCATAAGTGGCACGTCACGCTGCGCTAACCCCTGCCTGCTTGCTCGTGGATCCGCCCGGCCCCGAACGTAGCGTGAATGGCGCGGAACTTACTGAGAGTGGGTAGTGGGTATGCCAGATATCGATGTCAGCGACGTTGAGAAAGCGCTCGTCTTTCTGGTTCCACCGGAACGACCGGCAGATGACGCGGATGACGCCGGGGAAATCAACGCAAGAATCGACCGGATCGAGGCGCTCGATGACCGGCTGAGCGGCCTGTTCGAGGACGATAGCTGGGTCGCGCTGGATAAGAAGAGCGAGCTCAAGGGCTATCTGTCTGAGTGGATCATTTCAGCGAAAGATATTGAAACCTTCAATTCTAACCTGAGCGATGATAATACCTTCCTGACCTGGCTCGAGGAAGAAGTCACCAAATGGGAGAACGGGGAGAAGGTCCCTCAGCCGAACCCCAGCGCCGACCCGGTCAGGCCCTGGACCGCCTGGTACAAATACGATACCGAAGACCAGGAATACTACTATGCCGAGAGCCAGCACTCCGACGACTGGCGCACCTGGGACGAATGGGAACCCGAAGGATCCGCCGACGTTCAGCAGGCGGCGGAACCAGTGGCCGAAGGTGGCCCCCCGGCTGTGGCCGCCGAAGCAGCCACCTTTGCCACGACGGAAGAAGCCCAGGAAGGTGCCGCGCTGGTGACCAGCCTGGCCCAGAAAACCCTGACCCAGGCCGTGACCTCGCTGCCCGCTGAGGTTGTCGCCGCCCTCAGCCTGGCCGAGCTCGAGAACCTGGCGGTCGAGGCGAACAAAGCTGCGGCCGGGCAGAACTGATCTGCGACGAATATGAGAGCTCGTATCCCGTCCGGTAACAGGAGGCGTGAGAACAATGGCAGAAGCGCTCTCAAAGGAGCAGGCAAGGGCTCAGGCGTGGGAAATGATGCTGGCGAAGGCCAGGGAAGCCCAGAACGCAGACCCCAAGGCGGTCGCCGCGGCAAAAACCCTCCTGGCAGACCCAGCCTGGAAAGAGGCAATTGAGGCAGACGTAACAGCACCACAAGTCTCTGAACTCTCCGGGAAAGCAGCCGCCGGAGTGGCTGCGGACGGCCTGCCGGAAGGCTGTGCACAAGTCCCCTGGGATGTCAAATTCCCTGGCTATATCGGCGGGAAACTCGCGTTCGGGGTCGACTTCGATGAAGAAAGGACGGAACGGGAAGGAACTCTGGTCATCGAGGACATTGGGTGGGGATCCGCCTAGGGTGGGAAACTCCCAACGGCTCGTTATCAGCAATATTCGCTACCCGATGTCTTCGAGGAAAGTGAGATTATTATGTCAACACCAATTCCCGACCCGTCCTGGCGGGATACCCTCTGGCGCTTCACTGAGGTCAGTAATGCGCTCATGGCGCTCAGCATGGGTGCCACGGCAGTTAAGATAGCGGATGCAACAGTAGGCTACCTATACCGAAGCAATTGCACGTTCAAGTCGATCAGCAGCAAAGTCTCGACGGCCGAGAGGCTGGGTACAAATGTAGTTAAGGCGCTGGGGGAATCGGAAGACCTTCTTACTCACCTCGGCGCAAAGGAAGCAATTTTCACCTTGTCGTCGAAATGGCGAGCCTCGGGATATATCTGGCGTGGGCCAAGTGTAATTTCCTTCGCGCCGGGTGGGTGGCATTCGTCCAGCGTGAGCGTCAAAGTGCGCTTCGAGGTCGTCGAGTACACTTTTACACTTGAGGGTAAAAAGGACAAGAGTAAGGACAAGAGCCCACCCATCGATTACCCTAAGCTGGCCACAGCCATAACAACCGGAATTAAGAACGCGGACGACAAGCAGAAAGAGCCCGAAATAATCGAGCAGGCGCCGGAGGAAGCCCCGAAGGAGAAAAAAGGGAAGCAGGAGATTAAGATCAAGGTACTGGAGAATGCCTCCATAATGCCAGTAGAGGGGGCGCAGCCGTCGATCGGTTATGGAACCAAGCTGGAGCTGAGCGGCGATATCTATGTGGGCCGTGATGGCAAGGATCCGGACAGCTGCTATTATGAGTTCAGGATCACCTGGTCAGAGACTCCCACGACTGCGCCGTTCGTGGATACCATATCGATAAAGTGCTACGTCTCAGGCAAGGTCGAAGTCTCCGACAACTTCTACCAAGCGTGCGCAACCGCGGGGGCGGTTAAGAGTAGCCTCACTGTCGACACTGACGCGATGACCCAGCTCGTGGCCGACGAGTTTGTGATCGTAGACAAAGAAAAAGACCCGGATCCAATAATACTCCGAGATGATGCTCCGAATCACCCAGTAATACTCTCGGACAATGACACAATACTACTCCCGAACTCGGCGGAAGAATCATCCTCGGACGACGACTCGGAAATCTCACTCATCAGGCCCAGCAAGACTGACAAGCTCAGCAAACCCACGCAGACTGACAAGTCTGGCGAGAAAACGCCGTTGCTGGCTAAGGACAATCAGTAGCTGCAGTGCGCTCAGTCCGGCCGCCCGCGATCGTTTGGCACGCATCGTTCGGTATAAATATTGGCTTGATTTGAGAGTTGGCTGGAGGCAATGGGCTCTGCGCTGGGGATGACCGGCTCCTGGCGGGAGAACTGGGTGCGGTAGAGCTCGGCGTACAGGCCGCCGGCGGCGAGCAGCTCGTCATGAGTGCCGCGCTCGCGGACCCGGCCGGCGTCGATGACCAGGATCTGGTCGGCCTGCCTGATCGTGGACAGCCGGTGCGCGATCACCAGCGACGTCCGGCCGGCCAGCGCGGTCGCCAGCGCCCGCTGCACGGCGGCCTCCGATTCGGAGTCCAGGTGCGCGGTGGCCTCGTCGAGGACAACCACGGACGGGGCCTTGAGCAGCAGCCTGGCCAGCGCGACCCGCTGCTTCTCACCGCCGGACAGCCGGTAGCCGCGGTCGCCGACCACGGTGTCGAGGCCGTCGGGAAGCTCCGAGATCAGCTCCCAGATCTGGGCCGCCTGGCAGGCCAGGATGAGTTCGCGTTCGGAGGCGCCTGGCCGGGCGTAGGCGAGGTTGGTGCGGATCGTGTCGTGGAACAGGTGGGCGTCCTGGGTGACCACGCCCACGGCCGCGTGCAGCGACTCCAGGGTCAGGTCGCGAACGTCGTACCCGCCGATCCTGACGGTTCCCTCGCCCGGGTCATAGAGCCGGGACACCAGGTGCGTGATCGTGGTCTTGCCTGCTCCGGACGGGCCGACCAGGGCGGTGAGCTTGCCGGGGGCGGCGCGGAAGCTGACGTCGTGCAGCACACCGGGCGAGCTGGAGGAACGCTCGGCCGATGGCAGCGCGATCGACTCCAGTGACGCCAGCGAGACCTCACTGGCCAGCGGGTAACGGAACGACACGTGGTCGAACTCGATGTCCGGCGCGCAACCGCTCCCCCGGATGGCGGGCTGCCGTCCATGACCGTTGCTGGCCGCGGCGCCGTTCGCGGCCGGGGCGGCCTCCCCGTTCGCGGCGAAGGCGGGCCCGGCGCCGGCGGGCAGCGTCACCGCGTCCGGCTTCTCGTCGATCAGCGGCTTGAGGTCGAGCACCTCGAACACGCGGTCGAAGCTGACCAGCGCGGTCATCACGGTCACCTGCACGTTGGACAGCGACATGATCGGGGCGTAGACCCGGGTGAGCAGGGCGGTCAGCGCGACCAGCGTGCCGATCTGGAAGGTATGGCTGACCACCAGGCTGCCGCCGACCCCGTAGATCATCGCGGTGGCCGTCGAGGCAAGCAGGGTCAGCGAGATGAACAGCACCCCGCCGTAGAGCGAGGTGACCACGCCGATGTCCCGCACCCGTCCGGCCCGGTTGCCGAACAGCGCCGCTTCCTCGGCCGGGCGGCCGTACAGCTTGGCCAGCATGGCGCCGGCCACGTTGAACCGCTCGGTCATCGTCGAGCCCATCTCGGCGTCGAGCTGCATGGACTCCCTGGTGAGCCGCTGCAGCCTGCGCCCGATCAGCTTGGCCGGCAGGATGAACACCGGCAGCATGACCAGGGCGATGACGGTGACCAGCCAGGACAGGTAGAACATCGTGATGAGCACCAGGATCAGCTGGACCAGGCTGGACAGCACGGTGGACAGCACGCTGGTGATCGCCTGCTGGGCGCCGATCACGTCGCCGTTCAGCCTGCTGACCAGCGAGCCGGTCTGAGCCCGGGTGAAGAACGCGATCGGCTGGCGCTGCACGTGACCGAACACCTCGGTGCGCAGGTCGTAGATCAGGCCTTCGCCGATCCGGGCGGAATACCAGCGCTGGGCGAAGCCGAGGAAGGCGTCGAACACCGCGATGGCGGCGGTGGCGCCGGCCAGCTCGCCGACGAGTGCGGTGTTGCCGCGCAGGATGCCGTCATCGATGATCATCCTGAACAGCAGCGGATAGGAAACTGTGACTGCCGCGTCCACCACGACGACGAGCAGGAACGCGGCGAGCATCCACCGGTATGGCTTGGCGTAGGTGATGATCCTGCGCACGGTTCCGGGCTTGATCCGCTGTTTGGTTATGGAGGGGTCGCGGGTGAACCCGCGCATCATCAGCCAGGGACTGGCGCCGCCGCCGTACATGAAGGGGGAAACCTCCGCGAGTCCGGTCTCGTTCCCGTGTCAGCCGACAGCGAACCGCGGCGCGGGCCAAGCCTTTCAGCCACCGCGGAACACCGGCAGCCAGCCGGGCTCCTGCCGCTTACGATGTCACGTCCACCGGGCTGCGCCCCACATTTATCCGGCAGTCCAGCCCAAGGTCCGATGGGTCGCCGTCCTAAAGTCCTACGACTGTGCGGTCCTACCCGGACTTTTCGCGCTGCAATTCCGCCTGGATCCGGGCCTCGGCGGCCGCCTGCTGCTCGAGTGTGTTCGAGGGGGCGAGGCTGAGCAGCCGCTTGGTGGCCCTGGCGGTGGCGGGATCGATGGCCAGCAGCGCCGCGGTCAGGTCCGCCACGGCGGCGTCGAGGTCGGCGGCCGGCACCACGATTTCGGCCAGCCCAAGCTCACGGGCTTCGCGGGCTTCAATCGTCCGGGCGGTCAGGCATACCTCAAGGGCGCGGGGCAGGCCGACGAGGTCGACCAGGGGCTTGGTGCCGGTCAGGTCGGGAACCAGCCCGAGCGCGGGCTCTTTCATGCAGACCTTGGCATCGTCGGCGAACACCCGTAGGTCACAGGAGAGGGCTAGCTGGAAGCCGGCGCCGATGGCGTGGCCGTGGACGGCCGCTATGGAGATGATCCGCGGGTCGCGCAGCCAGGTGAATCCGGCTTGCACGCCGGCGATCCAGTCCGGGAAGCTTTCGCTGCGCAGGTCCGGCAGCGGGTCCTCGCCCCGCACCCCCTCCGCGGTGAACAGTCGCAGGTCGATGCCTGCCGAGAAGGACTCGCCCGCGCCCTTGACCACTACCACGCGCACCTGCGGAGGGAGTTCTCTGCCGATCGCCGCCAGCCCCCGCCACATGCCCGGGGTCATCGCGTTCCGACGGCGGGGGCGGATCAGTGTTACGGTCGCGACCGTGCCCGCAGCAGCGCTTGTTTCGCCGGAACCATACCCTCCGGCTGCTTGTGTTCCTCCGGTTTGCTGTGCGGGCTCTGCCGTCGCCTGCGTGCTGCTGGCTGCGTCGCTGAGGGGTTCCTGGGTGGTGATGTCCAGCCGGAGGCCGGCCGATTCCAGGTAAGCCGGATCTAGCGCCACGGGATCATCCGGCTGACTGGTGGCGGGTAGCCAGTCCCGGCCGGCAGGCGTTCAGTGCCTGGCCTTGGCCTTGCCGCGGGTCGCACCGCCGCGGCCACGCAGTGACACACCGGTTTCGCTCAAAATCCGGTGCACGAAGCCGTACGACCTGCCGGTCGCCGCCGCGAGGGAGCGGATGCTCTCCCCCGCGTCATACCTTTTCTTGAGATCAGCCGCGAGCTTGGTGCGGTCAGCGCCGGTCACCCGGGTGCCTTTTTTGAGGGTCTCGGTCACACGTACCTCCCGTGATAAGTAGTGATCGCTGCGTCACCATCTCTCGCCATGATCACTCATCAAAGCTAGATCGGCTACCCACATCTGGGCAAACGATCAGTCATTTTCTTGCGCCGCTGAGTTCGCGCAAGTTATGACCCGGTGCGGGTATTCCTGACCCGGCAGGTACCGCCTTTGCCGCGGTTTAGGCCAGCGCCACCAGTTCGGAAAGGTCGTCGCTCCAGGCGTCCTCCACGCCGTCCGGAAGCAGTACCACCCGTTCCGGCTGCAACGCCTCGACGGCCCCCTCGTCGTGCGTGACGAGCACGATGGCCCCACGGTAGGCACGCAGCGCCGCCAGGATCTCCTCCCGGCTCGCCGGGTCCAGGTTGTTGGTGGGCTCGTCGAGCAGCAGCACGTTCGCGCCCGACACCACGAGGATGGCCAGGGCGAGCCTGGTCTTCTCACCACCGGACAGGACCCCGGCCAGCTTCTCGACGTCGTCCCCGGGAAACAGGAACGAACCGAGGATGCGCCGGTGCTCGGCGTCGGTGAGCGCGGGGGCGGCCGAGCGCATGTTCTCCAGGACCGTCTGCTCCACGTCCAGCGTCTCGTGCTCCTGCGCGTAGTAGCCGAGCCTGAGCCCGTGACCGGGCCTGACCGCACCGGCGTCCGGCACGTCGATCCCGGCCAGCAGCCGCAGCAGTGTGGTCTTGCCAGCGCCGTTGAGGCCGAGCACCACCACCCGGCTGCCGGCGTCCACAGCCAGATCCACACCCGCGAAAACCTCGAGCGAACCATAGGACTTGGTCAGCCCGGTCGCGGTCAGCGGGGTGCGCCCGCACGGGGCCGGCACCGGGAAGCGCAGCTTGGCCACCTTGTCGCCGCGTTGCTCGGCGGGCAGCACAGACAGCAGGCGCTCGGCCCGCCGCGCCATGACCTTGGCCGCGGTGGCCTTCGTCGCCTTGGCGCCCAGCTTGGCCGCCTGAGCCTGCAGTGCGGCCGCCTTGCGCTCGTTGGTTGCCCGCTCCCGCCTGCGCCTGGCCTCATCGGTCTCGCGCTGGGCCAGGTAGGCCCGCCAGCCCAGGTTGTACTGGTCGATGACGCACCGCTGCGCGTCCAGGTAGAACACCTTGTTGACCACGACCTCAATGAGACCGGCGTCGTGGCTGATCACCACGAGCCCGCCGCGGAAGGCCTTGAGGTGGTCGCGCAGCCAGGCGACCGAGTCGGCGTCCAGGTGGTTGGTCGGCTCGTCGAGCAGTAGCGTGTCCGCGCCGCCGAACAGGATCCTGGCCAGTTCCACCCGCCTGCGCTGCCCGCCGGACAGGGTGCGCAGCGGCTGGGCCAGCACCCGGCCGGGCAGGCCGAGGCTGGCGGCCAGCGAAGCCGCCTCGGCCTGCGCGGCGTACCCGCCGAGGACGGTCAGCCGTTCCTCCAGGTTTCCGTACCTGCGCACGGCGGCGTCGCGCAGTTCGTGATCGGCCGCGGCCATCTGTTCCTCGGCGGCGCGCATCGCGGCCAGCAGCTGGTCCAGGCCACGGGAGGACAGCACGCGGTCCATGGCCAGCACGTCCAGGTCGCCGGTGCGCGGGTCCTGCGGCAGGTAACCGACGGTACCGGACCGCCGGACGCTGCCCACGGCCGGCTGTGCCTCGCCGGCCAGCACCCGGGCCAGTGTCGTCTTGCCCGCGCCGTTCCGGCCGACCAGGCCGATCCGGTCACCCGGCGCGATCTGGAAGCTCGCCTCCTGCAACAGGAGGCGTGCGCCAGCACGCAGCTCAAGGTCTTTCGCGGTAATCATGTGAGTGCCACTCCAGATCAGGATGTATCGGACAAATCGGACCTCGTGGGGCGCACGGCTCCCAGCACAGGGCCGGTCCGTCACACCGTGAGTGGCAACATGGCGCCGATTATACGTGACTGCCTGTCCACGGCTCCGCCCATTTTCCGGCTGTGGCGCCGCCCCCAACCGCGCTCCAAGGCGGTCGATGCCCACATCGGCCCCTCGGGTGGTGGTCGATGCCCACATCGGCCCCCTTGCGGGTGGCCGGGCCTGTGGCATCGCCGCGGCCCGGCCGCCTCACTACCTCATCGCGGCCTTCGCGGTGACCACCGCCGCTTTTGCCGCCGTCAAATTTGCCCTCAAGACGGCTCGGTGAGCCGGACTTTGATCGCACGGAACATGCGCGGCGTGTCGGTCAGCACGGCCAGCCGGGGATCCGGGACGGTGAGAAAACGGTCGGTGGCCAGCGCGAAGTAGGGCCCGAGCCGGGTGTCGGTGCGCAGCGCCGCGACCGCCCGCCGGTCACCGCCGAGCACGACGGCGTCGAGCCGGTCCCCGAACCGCCCGAACACCGCGGCGGCATTGTCCGCGGCGGCGGACATGGCCTCGGCCGCCTGCTTCTCCCTGCGCCGGGCGAACCGGTGCTGAGATCTCCCCCCAGCCGCACTGCGGCCGTGGACGAGCCGCGAGCCCACCTTGGACGCGGCCAGCCGCGGCGGTTCGCCGGTGAACACACCGGCCGCATAGCCGCCGAGGCGCACCAGCAGCACGCCGACCGTCCTGGCGGCCTGCGCGTGCCCGGCGATCAGCCTGGCGTATTCGGCGGTCGCGGTGGGCGGGCCGTGCGGTATCCCAGGCTCCAGCGGCGGGAAGGGCACGTGGCATTCCGCGCTGGCCCCGTCGGCGGATGAGAACGTCACCGCGTCACTGCCGGTAATTTCCGCCGTTACGTCCGGATGGCGGTCCGCGAAGGCGTTCACCCAGGCCGGGAGCCTTTCCGGGGCGATGTCGACCCATCGTCCGCCACCACGTGCCGGATTCTTCACTACGCACCGCCTCCGACCGTTTACTATCCGAATCGTGAAACCACCGGCTGTGTGCCCGCCCCACCCGGCCGGACGGGGGGTTTCGAGTGCCGCGGCAGCGCGGCAGCGACCACGACTGGGCAAGGACATACCGATGACAATGCCGACTCGCTCCGGCCCATGGGCTGGCTTCCGGGCAGGAGCGAACCCCGACCGGATCAGTACCGGCCAGCTGAGTGCCGGTCAGCTCACCGGCGGCCAGCGCGTGCCGCGCGCCCGCGGCGGCGCGCATCAGGATATCGCCGCCACTGCCAGCGACGACGCCGTCGCCACAGCGCTGCGTGCCGCGATCGGGGACGACGGCAAGATCCCCGGTCTGCTCGACGTGCTGAGCGAGGGCAGGCTGTGGGTCCCGCTGCCCGACGATGGGACCCGGGTGACGGACGGGTCCTCGCTGACCCTGCCGACCGTCACCTACCTGGGCAGCGAGTTCGTGCCGGCGTTCACCTCCGCCGGGGAGCTCGCCGCCTACGTGGCCCGGCCCGGCCCCGGCGCGGTGCCGCCGGTCGTGCCGCACGTCATCGTTCCCGCTGCCGATCTGGCCAGATCCCTGCCGGCCGGCCTCGGCATCGCGCTCAACCCGGGCGCGGAGGCCAGCGTGCCGGTGTTCCCGGCTGGGGTGGCCTACCTGGCCGCGGTCCGGCGGCAGGCCGGTGGCGTTTCGATTCGGGTCAGCGTCCCGGCGCAGCAGCCAACCCGCCTGATCAGCGAGGCCAGCGCCGCGCTGCGGGGTGTCCCCGAGGTCCGTGAGGCGCGGACGGCATGGCTGTCGGTGGTGGGCCGGGGCGAGGGACTGGTCATTTCGATCGCCCTGGACGACCCGGCCGACCCGGCGGCGCAGGACGCGGCGGCGCACGCGGTCGAGGCGGCCGTGGCGCTGGCCGGCGAGGACGCGGGCTTCCCGATCGACGTGACCTTCCCGGGTGACGGCGAGCCGGACCCGGTAGCCGAGTCGGTGGCCGCCAGCGCCGCCCCGTTCTACCGGCGGGTCTTACGCCCACCGGCACCAGCCGTCAAGCGCGGCGGGCGTCATGGAGTGGATGGCCGCCCGGTTGGCTAATCTTGTCCGCACATCCACCGGGCAACGACGGCTGGAGGCGGGGTGCGAGGGAAGACCAGGGCGGCGCTGGCGTGCGCACTGACGATCGTCGCGGCCGGCCCCGCCGCACTCGCCACCGGCCAGGCGGTGGCGCTGGTCCCCGGCCGGGCCGCCGCCCTGGCCGGCCATGGAAAACCGGCGCAGGGCAATCCACCCCCGGCGGGTTCAGTGACCTATCCGGCGCTGCCCCGGCCGACCGCGAACTGTTCGCCCCAGCCCGGGTTCTCCCACCTGTCCACTGAGCCGTGGGCACAGCAGGCGCTGCAGTTCGGCAGCGTATGGGGACTGACCCGCGGCCAGGGGGTCACTGTCGCCGTCGTGGACAGCGGCGTCGACTACACCCGGCAGCTGGCCGGCCGTGGCCGGGTAACGCCGGTCGACCTGACCAACACCGGACCGGGCGACTGCGTCGGTCACGGCACGGCGGTGGCCAGCATCATCGCGGCCAGTGACGAGCGAGCCCAGGGGGTTCCCTTCTACGGCGTCGCCCCCGCCGCCCACATTCTGTCGATCAAGGTCAACACCGGCGACAACGGATATGCCAGCCTGCTCGCCCAGGGCATCATCTATGCGGCGGACCATCATGCTGGCGTGATCAACGTCTCGATCTGCAGCAACGTCAATTCGCCCGCCCTGCGCGACGCGGTCGCCTACGCGCAGAACCATAACTCGGTCGTCGTCGCCGCGGCCGGCAACGACGGGCAGAGCCAGTACTGCTCCGGTGGGCCGTTCTATCCGGCCAGCTACCCGGGTGTCGTCTCGGTGGCCGCGACCGACCAGAACGGGTCGGTGACCGGTTACTCCGGCGGCAACGGGACCCCGATCTCGGTGGCCGCTCCAGGTGTGGGCGTCGCCAGCGACTGGCCCGGCGGCCCCGGCGGCGAGTTCAACCCGGCCAACAACGGCACGAGCTTCGCGGCGGCGTTCGTCTCCGGGGAGGCCGCGCTGATCCGGTCCAAGTTCCCGGCCTGGACGGCCGCCCAGGTGGTGAACCGGATCGAGGCGACCGCCGACGGCGCGATCGGCTCGCACAGCGGCGCCGGCATCATCAACCCGGTCCAGGCCGTCACCGCGGTGCTCCCGTCCCAGACCACGCCGGCACCGGCCACCGGGCGGCCGGTGTCCATCCCGGCGGTGCCGCGCGCCAATTCGTTCACCAGGACGGTGGCGGTGAGCGTCGCGGCCGGCTCCTTGGCGGCCGCTCTCCTGGTCGTGGCTATCGCGGTGGTGCTGCCACGGGGCAGGCGGCGCGGCTGGCGACCGGGCCGCGCCGACCTCAAAGCCATCGGCGCCGCGCCGCCCGAGCCCGGATCCGGCTGGGGTGAAGAAGAGGCGCCCCCCAGGCGCCGCGGCATCCACGCCAGCGGCGCCCCGGCCGGGGCTGAGGTGGCAAACCGGCCGGCCGCCCACGCAAAGCCCCGCTGACGCGGGAAACGCCAGCGGCGCGGCGCGGCGGGGCGCCGGGGTCAGGGCAGGGCCGCGTGCGCCGGGCCGTCGAGTGCGGAATCCGGCCCGGCCGCGCCGTCGGCAAGCGCGACCTGCACCAGCACCGGTTCGGTGCGCCGTGCGGCGTAGAATCCGCGCCCGGTGGGCAGGCTCTGTGGCTTGACGCCGAACAGTGCGCCCTCGTCCTTGCTGGCCGACATCAGCAGCGCCGGTGACCCCATCTCCCGCAGCCGCTGCACGACCGGCTCGTACATGGCCCGTCCCGCGCCGCCCGCGGAGCGGGCCAGCACCAGGTGCAGCCCGATGTCGCGGGCCTGTGGCAGCAGGTCGACCAGCGGCGTCAGCGGGTTCGTCAGGCCGGCCACCATGTCGTAGTCGTCCACGACCAGGAACAGATCCGACCCGCTCCACCAGTCCCTGCGGCGCAGCTGGGCGGGGGTCAGGTCGGCCGGCGGCAGCCGCTTGACCAGTGCCTCGCGTGCCTCGTTGATCAGCGAGGCGGCGGCCGACGAGGATGCGGCGTAGCCGATCCTGTGCTCGGTGTCGGCCGCGTCGAGCAGCGAGCGGCGGTAGTCGATGACGATGAGCCGGGCCTGGTCCGGGGTGTACCGCGCGACGATCGCGTCGGAGATGACCCGCAGCAGGTTCGACTTGCCGCACTCGGTGTCGCCGAGCACCACGAAGTGCGGATCGGTGGAGAAGTCGATCAGCACCGGCGACAGCGTGCTCTCGTCCAGCCCGAACGGGACGCGGATCCCGGTCTGCTCCGGCCCGGGCAGCTCGGCGACCGGGAAGGCCTCCGGCAGCAGCCGCACCGCGGGGGCCCGCGGGCCCTGCCAGGCCGCGTCCACCGTCTCCACCAGCCGCCGCACCCCATCGGCCAGAGTGGCCGGGGTGGGCTGGGCGTCGATCCGCGGCAGGGCGGTGAGGAAGTGCATGCCGTCCCTGGTCAGCCCACGGCCCGGCGAGCGCTCCGGAACGTTCGCCGCCAGCATCCGGCCCATCTCCGACTCGTACGGGTCGCCGAGCCGCAGTTCGAACTTGGTGCCGAACAGGTCCCTGATGCCCGGCCTGAACTCCGACCACTTGTTGGTCGCGGCGACGATGTGGATGCCGTAGCCCAGGCCGCGCGCGGCCAGGGCGGTGATGTCGGCCTCCATCTGCTCGTATTCCTGGCGCAGCACCAGCCAGCCGTCCACCACCAAGAACACGTCCCCGAAGCCGTCCCCGGCGATCTGCCCCTCGGCGCGCAGCCGCCGGTAAACGGCGATCGACTCGATGCCGTGCTCGGCGAACTCCCGCTCACGCCGTTCCAGCAGGGCGCGGACCTCGGCCACCGTGCGCCGCACCCGCTCCGGCTGCAGCCGGGTCGCCACGCCGCCCACGTGCGGCAGCCCGGTCAAGGCGCCGATCGTCCCGCCGCCGAAGTCCAGCAGGTAGAACTGCACCTCGGCGGGGGTGTGCAGCAGGCTCAGTGAGCAGATCAGCGTCCGCAGCATGGTGGACTTGCCGCTCTGCGGCGCGCCCGCGACGCCGACGTGCCCGGCGGCGCCGGACAGGTCCGCCCACAGCGGATCGCGCCGCTGGTCGAACGGCCGGTCCACGATCCCGGTGACCACGTGCAGGCTGCCGCGCTGGTTGCCGCCGGTGACGGTGCAGCCGTACTCCTGGCTGATGGCCAGCGGCGGCAGCAGCTGGTCCAGCGTGGGCGGCACATCCAGTGGCGGCAGCCAGATCTGGTGGGCGGGTGGGCCCTGGCCGGCCAGCTGGCGGGCCACCATGTCGAACAGCGTCTCCTGGTGCTGGGCCTGCTCCCCCGGCCCGGCGGCAGAGCCTCTGCCCTCGGCCGGTGCCAGCTCCGGACCGCGCTCCGGCACCTGCACGACCTGCGGCCGCACGTACCCCGGGCCGTACGGCACGATCATCGGCCGCACCTTGGCCGGCGAGAGCTGCGCGCTCGGCTCGGCGCCCGGCACACCGGACACGTAGGCCGCCTTGAACCTGGTCATGCCCGTTACGTCGATCTTCAGGTAGCCGTTGCCCGGCTGCGAGGGCAACTCGTAGGCATCGGGCACGCCGAGCACGATCCGGGACTCGGCCGCCGAGAACGTGCGCAGCCCGATCCGGTAGGAGAGCTGGGTGTCCAGGCCGCGCAGCTTGCCCTCCTCCAGCCGCTGCGAGGCCAGCAGCAGGTGTACGGCGAGCGAGCGGCCCAGCCGGCCGATCATCACGAACAGGTCGATGAATTCCGGCTTGGCGGCCAGCAGCTCGGAGAACTCATCCAGCACCACGAACAGCGTGGGCAGCGGTTCGAGCCTGGCCCCGCGTTCCCGCTCCCGCTCATAGTCGCGCACGGACGCGTAGTTCCCGGCCGCGCGCAGCAGCTCCTGGCGCCGCACCAGCTCTCCGTGCAGCGCGTCCCGCATCCGGTCGACCAGCGGCAGCTCCTGCTCCAGGTTGGTGATCACCGCGGAGACATGCCGGAGCCGTTCCAGGCCCAGGAACGTGGCGCCGCCCTTGAAGTCGACGAGCACGAAGTTGAGCGCCTCGGGCGTGTGCGTGAGCGCGAGGCCGAGCACCAGCGTCCGCAGCAGCTCCGACTTGCCCGAGCCGGTCGCCCCGATCACCAGGCCGTGCGGGCCCATGCCACCCTGGGCGGACTCCTTGATGTCCAGCTCCACCGGCTGGCCCTCGGCGTTCACCCCGATCGGCACGCGCAGCCGGTTCCTGGCCGGGCGCGGGCGCCACAGCGTTCCCAGGTCCACCGCCTCCGGGTCGGCGATGCCGAGCAGCGAGGTCAGCGTGGTATTCACCTCGAGCGCGTCCTCGCCCACGGCCTGGCCGGTGACCGGCCGCAGCGGCGCGAGCTGCCGGGCCAGCGCCTCGGCCTCCACCACCGAGAGTGAGTCGGGGACGCCGACCTGCGAGGTGAGGTCGGCTCCGGTGCGGTCGCGGGTGATCATGTCGAGCTGCGCCGGGCCGGCGTGCAGCCGCAGCACCGTGCCATCCACCGGCCGCTGGCTGCTCTGGGCGAGATCGACGACCGCCACGCCGTCCACCCCGTCGCTGCCGAGCTGGTGATCGAACTCGGTCGGCGCACCGTCGGCGATCACGACGATGAACGGCAGCGAACCGGCGGTGCGGCCCGGCGTGAACCGCGGCCTGTCCTTGATCTCGGCGCCCAGCATGGCCTCAAGCTGCGACATGCTCCGGGCCATCAGCCGGACCGGCCCGGCGGCGTCGTACTCCGCCGGATGCTGGTTGTGCGGCAGCCATTTGATCCACTGCCAGTTCCCGATCCGCTCCGGCGGCGCGCACACACAGATCCGCACCTCTTCGGGCGAATGGAAGACGGCGATCTGGGCGATCATCGCGCGGACCATGCCCGCCACCGCCTCGGGGTCGCCGGACAGATCCAGCCGGGCGAACGAGCGCAGCGATATGCCGACCGGCAGGCCGGGTACCCGGGCGTGCGCCTGGACGAACCGGCGCAGCGCCCCCGCGCACAGCGGATCGAGATCCTCGGCCGGCTTGGTCTCCGGCGGGATCAGCCGCACGGCCAGGTGCTGGGTTCCCTTGCCCAGGCGGACGCTGCAGAAATCGGCATCCACCGGGCGGCGCTCCCACACCCGGGCCAGCTCGCCATCGGCCACCAGCCACCACAGCGCCGCCGGATCCGGGCTCGTCCACTCCAGCGCTTCCCGCTGGGCGGCGGCAGCGCGCCGCACCTTGCGCCGGACCTGGCTCAGGTAACGCAGATAGTCCCGGCGCTGCCCGTTCAGCTTGAGCTTGCGGTCACCCTTGCCGCGGGCGAACTGGCCCACCGCCATGCCGCCCATGCCCAGGCCCATCGCGCCGCCGCCGACCCAGCGCAGGGCACCGGATCCCGAGCCGGACATCATGGCCACCATGCCGAACGTCATCGCGAGCATCGGCAGATAGGTGAGCGTCTGCTGCATACCGTCGTTGACCGGTTCAGGAATCTCCGGCGGCGGCTCGAGCAGGATCTCACCCTGAGGCATCTCGGGAGCCTCGCGCCGCTCCTGGCGCCGCACGATGACGCTGCTCACAGCCTGCCTTCCTACAGTCGACCGGCCGGATCCTGACGGTATGTGCTGCAATGTGCCTCCCGGCGCCGGGCCACTGCTCCCCGCGCTCAGGCACGACCCGCCCACGGGCCGGGCGTGACCGCCCGCGGTCAGGTGAAACGGCACGCCGGCATCGCGCGTAACCGCCATAATATTGAACCCACTCGCCAGGATTCCGGTGAGTTACCTACCGTAGCGGCGAATCGATTGCGAGGACGCGGATGAGCCCGGCCAGCGGAACGGACACGTGCCGGATCACCGTTGTCGGACCGCGCAGGCGGGTCGACCTCGCGCTGCCGGTCTACGTGTCGTTCGCCGACCTCTTTCCCACCGTCGCCAAGTATGCCGGCCTCGACCAGCCCCCCGCCCGCCAGGAAGCCGGCGGCTGGGTGATGCAGCGGCTCGGCCAGGCCCCGTTCGCCCCGGACGCCACGCCGTTCCAGGCCGGCCTGCGCGACGGCGAGCTGATCTACCTGTACCCGCGCAGGGCGCAACTGCCCGAGTTCGCGTTCGACGACGTGGCCGACGTGATCGCGTCGGCCATCGCCGAGCGGCCTGACCGGTGGGGCCCCGTCCAGACCCGCCGGGTCGCGCTCGGCGCCAGCGTCGGTGTGCTGCTGGCCGCGGCCGCCGCGCTGGCGCTGTCCGGGCCGCCCTGGGCCACCCCGGCGATCGCCTGCGGGGTGATAGCGGTGGTGCTGCTCGCGGCCGCGGCGGCCATCTCCCGCGCGGCCGGCGATGCGGGCGCGGGCGCCGCGCTCGGCTACGTGGCCCTGCCGTTCGCCTTCCTGGCCGGGCTGACCGGGCCGGCCAGGTCGATGACGCTGGGCCATCTCGGCCCGCTCGAACTGCTCTCCGGGTTCGGCGCCGTGCTGCTCGCGGCCACCCTGGCCGCCGCGGTGATCGCCGAGGGGGTCCCGGTGTTCCTCGGCAGCGCCGGAGCCGCCCTGCTGGCGGCCGGCGCCGCCTGGGCAGACGACGCGTTCAGCCGCATCGGCCTGGCCGGAGCGGCCGCGGTTGCCGCCGGTATCGCCCTCGCGATCACCCCGCTGATCCCGACCGTCGCCTTCCGGGTGGCCCGGGTGTCACTGCCTCCGGTCCCGCGCGACGCCGACGAACTGCGCCGGGACGTGCTGACCGTTCAGGGCAAGGAGACCCTCGAGCGGACCGCCGCCGCCGACCGGGTCGTCACCGGCGCGGTGTCGGGCATCGGCATGATCGGCGGGCTCGCCGAGATCGTGCTCGCCTTCGATCACGGCTGGCTGGCCAGGCTGATGTGCGGTGTGCTCGGCTGCGCCCTGCTGCTGCGGTCGCGGGTGGTCCGCGGCCGCGCGCAGCGGCTGTGGCTGCAGATCCCCGGATACGGCGGGCTGGCCCTGCTCGCCGCCGCCTCGTCGCTGGTGCTCCCGCAGGGGAGGACTCTCGCCGTCGTCCTGCCGGTGCTGCTCGCCGGGGCGGCCATCCTGGCCGGCGTTGGCACCTGGCTGCCCAGCCACCGGCCATCCCCCTTCTGGGGCCGGGCCGCGGAGGTGCTGGACATGATGCTCATCGTCAGCCTCATCCCGCTGGCGCTCGGGGTGGCCGGCCTGTACAGCTACATCCGTGGTCTGTCCGGCTGAGCGTTCACATCCGCTGGGGTCAGATCGGTTATAAGGAACGAAAACCTGAGGAGCAGCCGACATGCAGAACCGCAAGGATCTGCTTCAGGCGCACCGGCTGATGACCCAGCGGGCCGCGCTCGCCCTCTTGCAGGGCGAGCCTGACCCGCCCGACCGGCCACTGCGGCGGCTGAACATGGGCACGTTCAGCAGCATCCTGGTCGCGGTGATGGCGGCGGCCGTGTTCGGCATCTGGGGGGTGATCGCCCCCGGCGGCGCCCAGGGCCTGAACTCCCCCGGCACCCTGATCATCGACAGCCAGACCGGCACGTCCTACGTCTGGTGCGATGGCGGCAAGCTGCTGTGCCCGACGGTGAACTACGCCTCGGCCCGGCTGGCGCTGCAGAGTTCCTCGCCCAATCAGCGCACGGTCAGCCAGGCGTCGCTCAGCAGCTACCCGCGCGGCCCGCAGATCGGGATCGAGGGCCTGCCCTCACCGCTCCCGGACCCGGCCATGCTGGTGGGACAGCCCTGGTCGGTCTGCGTGCAGGCGGTGCCGAACCCCGCGACCGGGCAACAGCACACCGTCACCACGCTCGTCGGCGGCCGGAGCGTCGGCGGCCATCCGGTCGGCAGCGAGGCGCTCATCGTGCAGGCCTCGGGATCGGACTGGGTGATCTGGGGCGGCCAGCGGATGCTCATCCCGGCGAAGATCCAGGGCAACGTCCTGGTCGCGCTCGGCGCCGCGCAGCAGCAGGCCGAGACCGTGCCGCTCGCCTGGCTGAACGCGTTTCCGCAAGGCCCGGATTTCGCTCCGCCGGCCGTTACCGGTCTCGGCAACCGGGTCACCGGCCCGGACGGTGGCCCCGCCCGTATCGGCCAGGTGTTCACCACAGGGAGCCTGGCCGGCACCACGCCGCAGTTCTACGTCATGCTGTCCGGTGGTCTGGCGTCCATAACGCCGACTCAGGCCACTTTGCTCGAGGCGGAGCTGAACGCGAAGCAGCGCACGATCAACCCTTCACTGGTGGCGGCCCACCAGTCCCCGGCCGGCATTCCGCCCAGCGGCCTGCCACAGAAGCTGCCAGTGATCCACAGCACCGCCACGACCGCGCCGCTGTGCGTGGTCTACTCCGGGTCGGCTGACACCGCTCCCGGCACACCACAGGTGACGGCGGGCGGCACGGTGCCGCCCGGAGGGCTGGCCATAACCGGGGCGGGCGGCCTGGACCAACTCACGCTGCCGCCGGGGAAGGCCGCCCTGGCCGGCGTGGTGTCCGGCGCGCAGGGCGGCCCGGTAGCCGCCGGGCAGGGGCCGGCCGTGGCGACCTACTTCCTGGTGACGGGCGGCTACCGATACGGCCTCGCATCACCGGCCGTGGCGAGCTACCTCGGCTACTCCCTGGCACAGCGCACCCTGCTGCCGGCCGGCGTGGTGGATCTCATCCCCCAGGGCCCCTCGCTCGACCCCAGCAAGGCCAGGGAGCAGGTCCCCGGCTGAATCGAGCCGCCACGCGGTGGGGGGCGGAAGGGTCCCGTCAGATGTCGCCGCTTGGCTGATATCGCTGGCGGACGGTGAGCCGGTCTGACACCGGTGCGGGGTCAGACCCCCAGCCGATCGCTACTGAGCGTAGCGGGTGATCTTGAGACCAGCTCACTGGGTGAGCGTCGCTTGCTGCCCGCCGACCTGGGGGTTTTCAGCGCGCGCTGAGCTTGCGCTTGATCGTTCTGCGGCGAAACATCTACCCTCGGGCGGTTGTAACTATTTGGCAAACACTCCCCTGGATCGCATCTTGCTCCGCAGGTCAGCGAATGGCGAACGTTTACTGCACAGAACGGCATGTTTGGGTAGGATGGTTGTCAAGTGTCTAGGTTGACACCACTGTCAAGGCCCCCTTAGATAGTTGATTGTTGCCGCTGGCACCGGGCCAGCGCCCCCTTTGGAGTGCTCAGGTCTCAATCGCGGCAGCCCAAACGGGGAAGTCTTAACCACCACACACAGTGACGAAAGCCAGGAACAGGGAGGTGCGGCGATGGCAGCCGAGTCCGCTGTTAACAGAGCGGCCATGGCGCAGGCGGCCACGCAAGTCGAGGACGCCGTTGGACAGGTTCGCTCGCAGCAGTCGCAGCTGGAGGGCTTCCATGGCGACCTGATGGCCGGCTGGCAGGGCATGGCGGCGAACGCGTTCACCAACGCCTACAACTCGTTCAACGCAGATTTCACTCAGGTGCTCAGCGCGCTCCAGGGCATCCAGGAGAAGCTGGTCGGCACCCACGCACGTTACGTGGCGAATGAGGAAACCCAGACCGCCGCGGCGAACCGCGTGCAGGGCCTGCTCAACCACTGAGCCGATCGGGGACGGCCACCGGCCGGCCTATGCAAGCGGTGCGAACTGTGAGTGACGGAGGAAGAAAGAATGAGCGAGTACACCCGGGCAGTGTTCGGGTCGCTGCAGTCGGGAGAGGCTGACTTCGCCAGCATCTACTCCCAGCTTCAAGGGACCATCTCCACGCTGGACGCGCAACTCCGGTCCAACCTGGCGCAGTGGGACGGCGAGGCGCAGCAGGCCTACTACGTGGCCAAGGCCAAGTGGGACGCCGCCATGGCGAACATGCAGGTGGTGCTCAACAACCTGCGTGCGGTCATCGGCGAGGCGAATGTCAACTACTCCACCACTGAGGCGGCCAACGCCCAGCTGTGGAACGGCTGAAACACACGATGCCGGGGTTCGCCCGGCTAGTGCTTCCGTCCGGTCCCCGGCCAGTCATGCCAGGGGCCGGACGCAGCACGGAAGCACAGCACATCTGAGTAGGCACACCTGAACAAGCACGGTGGCGTCACATCCGGGTCATGACGCCGTCCTGCACGGGTGGCGGCGCATTGATGACGTTGCATTCTGGAGGCTGGTGATGGGGAACACGACAGGATCCGCGGTCCCACAGGTCAGCGGGCCCAGCTATAGCGGCTACACGGTGCCAGCCGCCTGGGGCAACATCCCGGTGTCCGGGCAGGATCTGATCGTGCACATGGATGTGCTGCGCCAGGTCGCCAGCAAACTCCACGGACTGGCCAGCACGCTGCAGAGCGCGATCGCAAGCTGGGACACGAACGCGGCCGGGGCACAGGGGGCGTTCGGGAACTGGTGGGCGGCCGGGATCCTCACCAATGTGGTGGGCCGGGCACACGCGGGCGTTGGCGCGTTCAGCAACGACCTGCGGCAGGCGCACAGCGACACCGCCACCCGCCTGACCATGTCGGCGGACAAGTACGACGCCGCCGAGCAGCACATCACCTCACTCATCAATGTCAGCACCGACCCGTCGGCGACGATCGTGGAGAGCGGCGGCAACAACATCGCCGCGGATCCCGGATATGGGCAGAACTGGACGCCCACCCAGCGGGCCGCCTACGAGCACGCCATGCGGATGAACGGCAACTCCCCTAACTGGACCGGCACCTATCCGGTCGTCGAAGGCACCTCGTTCGGGGCCAACGCCTGCTACTACTACACCTGGCAGGAGGTCCAGGCGCTGCTGGCGGCAACCAACCCGGGCGCCATCATCGCCGCCGGGCAGGCGTACCTGGACCTGTCCAGCCAGCTGACCAGTGTCGCCGGCCAGCTCGTCGGCCACGGGCAGACGCTCGCGCAGAACTGGGGCGGCCCGACCGCGGTCACCGCGGTCAGCCAGATCCAGCAGCTCCACCAGACCGCCACGGACATGCAGGCCAACACCTACTCCGCAGGCGTGGCGCTGAAGTGGTACGGCCCGGTGCTGCTCGCCTTCAAGAACAGCGTGCCGCAGCCGACGTCCACGCACCAGGCTGCTCAGACCGCCGCCGACCAAGCGGCCAACCAGCACATGAACGCCCTCAACGGGCACATCCAGACCGCCTACTACAACATGCCGGGCGCGGTTAACAAGAACCTGCCCCCTGCCCTGGCCGGGACCGGCGGCAGCGGCACCTCGGGTGGCGTGGGGACCGGCGGCGGTGGCGGCGGCAACGTGCCCAGCGTGAGCGGTGGCGGGGCGGCCGGCGGCGCGGGTACCATGCCCAGCGGCTCCCCCGGACCCAGTGTCAGCGGCATCAACCCCAGCACTCCGGCTCCGCCCCCGGCCGGCCCCATTCCCAGTGGGCCGCAGCCTCCCGGGACCACGCTGTCCGGAGGATTCCCGCCGCCCCCGGTCACCACGCCCGTCGGCTCGGGCCCGGGTGGCCCGACCCCGCCCCCGGTCTCCAACCCCGGCGGCGGTGGCGGTGGTATGGGCGTGCTTCCCCCCGTACCGGCCGGCGGAGGTGGCGGCGGCATCACCGGCATCGGCACGGGAACGGGTGGCCGCGGCGGAGCACCGGGCGAGGACCCGATTCCTGGGGAGCCGGGGTCCGGTTTTCCCGGCGGTGAGTTCCCAGGTGGCGGTGGTCTCCCGCCCGGCATCGGCACGATCGGCACCATCGGCGGCCAGCCTGGCCCGATCGGCGAGGTGTCCGGGTTCGGTGAGGCGCCGACGATCGGCCCCACCGGCGTGATCACCGGCGGTCAGGGCAGCCTCCCAGGCGAGGACCTCGCTGCCTCCGGCGACGCGGCCATGGGTGAGGGAATGGCCGGCCCCGGCGGCTTCCCGATGATGGGCATGGGTGGCATGTCCGGCGGTGGCCAGAGTGGGATAGGCCGTGACCGCGCGTCCTGGACCACCGAGGAAGATGGCACCTGGGGACCGGACGCCGCATCCGGCGCGGACGGTGCCATGGCCGAGGACGGCATGCCCGGCATGATGCCCTTCGCCGGCGCGAGCAGCGGCAAGGGCCAGGACCGGAACAGGTCCAGGCATGCATGGATGTCCGAGGAAGACGACCTCTGGGGCACCGGCCAGCCAACCGTCCCCCCGGTCATCAGCCAGAACTAGCAAATGTCCTCGCCCTGGAACCTCGCACGGCGCGGGCTGCCGCCGGGTCGTGGGTGGGGGTGTCCTGGAGGCCCTGGATTCGGTTCGTGAGAAAGATACGCCGGCCGGGGTGGGCCGTTACTCTGTGCGCGGTCGTGGCTGTTGTGACGGGTGGGTGCAGTGGTGGCGGGCATCCGGCGGCATCCCAGCCCGCGGCCGGCCCGTCGAACGGCGGCTCTTCGCCGTCGGTCGCGACCGGTGCTGAGCTGGCCAAGCTGCTGCCGCCTCAGGCGTCACTGCCGCCGGGCTGGCAGGAACCACAGCCGGACGTTCACGACGCCGCCAACTCGGGGTCTGCGATCAAGCCGCCGATACCGGCGTTCGGGCCCATCCCGCCCCTCTACTATGAGTGCGGCAACTGGAACCTTCAGCTCAACCCGGACGAGCTGTCGTTCCTCTGGCGGTCCTCGGATGCGGACGCCCTGGTCAGCCCGCCCAGCCTGCCGGCCCCCTCGCGGTTCGTTTCGCTGGCCCTATCCGCCTACCAGCCGGGAAACGCCAGCAAGCAACTCGCCTGGGATGTCGCGTTCGCCAAGCGCTGCCACTCCTACCGCTTCAAGGATCACAGCCCGGTCACCGTCACCGCCACCCCGGTAGCCGGACCGGGCGATCAGAACCTGTACGTCCAGCTGGTCAATCCGACCACCTATCAGGGCCAGTTCCTGCGCATTCATATCGGCGTCCTGCTCGCCCGCGTCGGGAACGTGATCATCGGTGTCGAGCAGACCGGCTCGGAGAATATCCGGGGTAACCCGGTCATGCCGTTCACCGGCTTCACGTCGATAGCGTCCTGGCTCGCCAGGTCCGTCAGATCCCTGACCGGGAGCGGGTGACAGCTCAGCGGTACAGCGTTACCTGGTGATCCATCGGCGGATCAGACGTTGAAGCCGAGGGCACGGAGCTGCTCGCGGCCATCCTCGGTGATCTTGTCGGGACCCCATGGCGGCAGCCACACCCAGTTGATGCGCAGGTCGGCCACCAGGCCGTCCAGCGCGGCCTGGGCCTGCTCTTCGATCACGTCGGTCAGCGGGCATGCGGCGCTGGTGAGCGTCATGTCGATGGTGGCCACCCGGTCCTCATCCACGGTCACCCCGTACACCAAGCCGAGATCTACCACGTTGATGCCCAGTTCCGGGTCGACCACGTCACGCATGGCCTCGAGAACGTCATCCGTCTCCGGCAGTGACACCGAACCCGTCTGTGCTGGCCCGGTCTGTGCTGGCCCAGTCTGTGCTGGCCCGGTCGGTGCTGATCCGGTCGGTGCTGATCCGGTCTGTGCTGGCCCGGTCTGGGTCCCGGCGGCCTGCTCGGTCATGATGATGCCTCCTCCACTGCCCTGCTGGTGGCATCCTTCCAGGCCATCCAGCCGAGCAGCGCACACTTGATTCTGGCTGGGTACTTCGATACCCCGGAAAACGCCACCGCATCCTCGAGCAGATCTTCGTCCGGCTCGCCCGTGCCCTTTGACCGCATGAGCGCCAGGAATTCCTCGCACACCACCATCGCGTCACCGACGCTCTTGCCGATGACCAGGTCTGTCATGACCGACGCGCTGGCCTGGCTGATCGAGCAGCCCAGGGCGTCATAGGACACGTCGGCCACGGCCTGTTCGCCGCCGACCTCCTTGAGGCTGACCCGCACGGTCACCTCGTCCCCGCACAACGGGTTGACGTGATGCACCTCGGCGTCATAGGGCTCCCGCAGGCCGCGGTGATGCGGATTGCGGTAGTGGTCCAGGATGATCTCCTGGTACATCGACTCGAGTTCCATCACATCCCCTTACAACACTCCAGCACCAGGCGGATATGCCCTGGGCTAAGACCCTTTCAAAATCTCGGTTCGCCGGGTGATTGTTGCAGGCCAGAATCCATATTCATGATCATTTTATTGATTTGAAAGGGTCTCTATCTGGCGAAGAACCGCTGCGCCTTGCGGATCCCCCCGGCCAGGGCGTCGGCTTCCTCCAGGGTGTTGTACAGGTAGAACGACGCCCGGGTGCTCGACTGCACGCCGAACGCGCGGTGCAGCGGCCAGGCACAGTGGTGGCCGGCCCGTACCGCGATGCCCAGGTCGTCCAGGACCTGGCTGACGTCGTGCGGGTGCACGCCGTCGACGGTGAAGGAGATGGCGCTGCCCCGGCTGGCCGGATCGGCCGGGTCGGCCGGGCCGAGGATCCGCACCCCGTCGATCGCGGTCAGCGCGGCCAGGGCATGGGAGATCAGCCGTTCCTCGTGCGCCCTGATCGCGTCCAGGCCGATCCCGGACAGGTAGTCGATGGCCGCGCCCAGGCCGACCGCCTGGGCGATGGGCATCGTGCCGGCCTCGAACTTGTGCGGCGGCGCGGCGAACGTCGTCCGGTCCATCCAGACGCTTTCGATCATCTCGCCGCCACCCAGGAACGGCGGCATTTCCGCCAGCAGCTCGGCTCGCGCCCAGAGCACGCCGATGCCGGTCGGGCCGCACATCTTGTGCCCGGTGAAGCCCAGGAAGTCGGCCCCAAGCTCGGTCACGTCCACCGGCATGTGCGGGACCGACTGGGCGGCATCCACCAGGACCAGCGCGCCCACGGCGTGTGCGGCGTCGGCGATCATCCGCACCGGGTTGATGGTGCCGAGCACGTTGGACTGGTGCACCAGGGCGACCAGCTTCGTCCGCTCCGTAATCAGGTCACCGAGGTTCGAGATGTCCAGCCTGCCGTCCGGAGTCACGCCGAACCAGCGCAGTGTCGCACCGGTCCGCTGGCAGAGCAGCTGCCAGGGGACGATGTTGGAGTGGTGCTCCATCTCGGTGATGACCACCTCGTCACCGGGACCGAGGGCGAACCGGCCCGGCCCGGCGGTGCTTCCGTTGCCGGAACCACCTCCTATAGCGGTCGCGTTGCTCATCGAGTAGGCGACCAGGTTGATGCCCTCGGAGATGTTCTTGGTGAACACGACCTCGGTCTCGTCCCGGGCGCCGATCAGCTCCGCGGCCTTGATCCTGGCGCCCTCGTAGGCCTCGGTGGCCTCCTCCCCGAGCTGGTGGCTGGCCCGGTGGATGTTCGCGTTGTGCCGCTCGTAGAAGTCACCCAGTGCGTCGATCACCTGACGCGGCTTCTGCGAGGTGTTCGCGCTGTCCAGGTAGACCAGCGGCTGCCCGCCACGGATCTGCCGCTCCAGGATCGGGAAGTCCTTGCGGATCAGGGCGACGTCGAGGCTCATGCCGGCGCACCCATGGTGAGGAACTTCTCGTAGCCTTCGCTCTCCAGTTCCTCGGACAGCTCGGCGCCGCCTTCGGCCACGATCCGCCCGCCGACGAACACGTGCACGAAGTCGGGCCGCACGTAGCGCAGGATCCGGGTGTAGTGGGTGATCAGCAGAACCCCGTGGCCCGGTTCGCCGCGGTACCGGTTGATCCCCTCGGACACGACCTTGAGCGCGTCGATGTCCAGCCCGGAGTCGGTCTCGTCGAGGATCGCGATCTTCGGGTTGAGCAGTTCGAGCTGCAGGATCTCGTGCCGCTTCTTCTCGCCGCCGGAGAAGCCCTCGTTCAGGTTCCGCTGGGCGAACTCGGGGTCGATGGACAGCGCGGCCATGGACGAGCGGAGCTGCTTGGAGAAGTCGCGCAGCTTGGGTGCCTCACCCCGGACCGCGGTCATCGCGGTGCGCAGGAAGTTGGACACCGAGACGCCGGGCACCTCGACCGGATACTGCATGGCGAGGAACAGCCCGGCCCTGGCCCGTGCGTCCACGTTCATCGCCGTCACGTCCTCGCCGTCCAGCAGGATCGACCCGCTGGTCACGTGGTACTTCGGGTGCCCGGCGATGGCGTACGCGAGGGTGGACTTGCCGGAGCCGTTCGGCCCCATGATGGCATGCGTCTGCCCGGCCGGCACGGCGAGATCGACGCCGCGCAGAATCTCCCGGCTGCCGCCGGCCGCTTCCTCCACACTGACGTGCAGGTCACGGATCTCAAGGGTGGCCATTGCCTCTCCTGGTTCAGCTTTCTATGTGGTATCTCAGGCGAGCGCCACGTAGATGTCGTCGCCTTCGATCTTCACGCGGTAGGTCGCCACCGGCTCGGTGGCCGGCGGCCCGGTGGGCTCGCCGGTGCGCAGGTCGAAGCAGGACCCGTGCAGCCAGCACTCCACCGTATGGTCGTAGATCTCGCCCTCCGACAGCGGAACCTCGGCGTGCGAGCAGACGTCGCGCAGCGCGTACACGTCACTGCCGGTCCGGATGATGGCGACGGGCTGGCCGTCCACCTCCACCCCGATGGCACCCTCGCCGGGCAGGTCGGACAGGGCGCAGGCACGGGTGAACCCCCCGGCCGGCTGCTCTGCGGTCATGACAGCTCCAGTTCGATCCCGGCTGCGATGCGCTGAGCCACCTGCGGCACGCCGATCCGGTCGATGAGCGTGCCGAAGAAGCCCCGGATCACCAGCCGCCGCGCCTCGTCCTCGGGGATACCGCGTGCCATCAGGTAGAACAGGTGATGGTCCTCCAGCCGGCCGCTGGCACTGGCGTGCCCGGCGCCGACGACCTCGCCGGTGAGGATCTCCAGGTTCGGCACCGAGTCGGCCCGCGCGCCGTCGGTGAGCAGCAGGTTGCGGTTGCGCTCGTAGGTGTCAGTCCCGGTCGCCTCCGGCCGGATCAGCACGTCCCCGATCCACACCGTGTGGGCCAGGTCCCCTTGCAGCGCGCCCTTGTAGTCCACCC
>DATGGU010000025.1:0-3048 GCA_035308365.1 Streptosporangiaceae bacterium | reverse complement strand
GGTTCGCGGACCACTTCGCGTCCCGGCGACGAAAACCATCTCGACGCGCCGCAGCAGCGAACGCGTTTCACCGACAGCCTCGCGTCCCGGCGACGAAAACCATCTCAACGCGCCGCAGCAGCGAACGCGTTTCACCGACAGCCTCGCGTCCCGGCGACCGGACGTGGTCTCCTCTCGGCTTCCCGGGTCACCGCCACCGAAACGCGCCACAATCACCCGGCGCCAGCCGTGTGGCTCCGGGCCGGCTTCATTCACGCAGAGGGTTCCCTTAAGGAACTAGATATGCTAGCGTTTTTCCCAGAGAGTTTCTTAAGGGAACTTTGACGGATGGAGGGAAACCAGATGAACACTCAGGACGTAGCCAGCGAACTGAACCATCCAGGCGCCCAGGAATTGCTGACTTCGGCTACTGTCGCCCGGCTCGCCTACACCGGGAAGGACGGCTTCCCCCGGGTGATCCCGATCGGGTTCTACTGGAACGGCGAGGCGGTCATTGTCGCCGCACCGCCGATCTCTCCCAAGGTGGCCGCCATGTCAGCGCAACCACACGTCGCGCTGACCATCGACACCGAAACCGCACCACCCAAGTCGCTGCTGATCCGTGGCATGGCCTCAATACAGACCGTCGACGGCGTCCCCGGCGACTTCATCAAGGCCTCCACGAAGGGGATGGAGCAGGCACAGGCTCAGGAGTTCCAAGCGCAGGCCCGGTCGATGTACAAGCAGATGTCGCGGATCGCCATCACCCCGGACTGGGCGCGCTTCTACGACTTCGGCGCCGGCCGGGTCCCCGGTTTCCTGCTCAAGCTCATCAACGACGCACAGCCTGGAAACGACGCATAGACAGCCAGTCGCCCGCCGGCAACGGGTCTCCTTCGAAAAGACGGATGACAGTATTAGTTCCCAGGTATCCACAAGCGCTGGCCAGCGGTGATGTTCTCGCTGGTGAGCGAGTTGGCGGTGACGATCCGCTGGATGACGAGCCGGGTGTCGGCAGCCGGGTCGGCCTGGGCGGCGATGGACCAGAGCGTCTGGCCCGGCTGGACCACGACCTGAGACATGGCATGGCCTGCGGGATGCGGCGGTGCACTGTGGTCGGACGCCTGCGCCGCCGTGGCAGCGGCGAACCAGATCAGACTGGCGATGAGCACGCCAACGGTTGCGAGAACAGAGCGGCCCCGTCTGGTAAGGCGCAGGTGCGGGCTTCCGGCTGGGTGTTCCGCCTGGGCTCGCTGGCCGCCCGGCTCGATGGGCGGCGCCAGGCGGGAATCTCGCGCCGCAGGACGAAGTGGCACGACCGTGGCCAGGACACGTGCGTCCCGCACGGTCGTGGTGATCTCGGCGGCTGGCTCGGCCCGGCCGATGGAACTGACTGAGGAACACGCCCGAACGCCGAACGGATGTTGCCGCACGCCAGCCTTGCGCGGTCTGACACCAGCCTGGCGAGCCCTTCCCGATGCCGGCCGGGCCGGACCGGGCACTGCTGGATCTGGATCCGTTGCTGCTATATCCGCTATATCCGCTGCTGCCGGAGCTGGAGCGAACGACCCCGGCTGGGAGGGAGGCCGCACCGTCACCGGACGTGCAGGCGACGGACGCGCGGACGAACCCGGGACCGGCTCTGCCTCTGCTGGCATGGCGCTCATCTGGGCCTCCTTCAAACGAATGACAGTTCGATAGTACACCCGTTCGACTGCTACTGTGTTCGATCGAACGGCTGCTCGTACGATCTGTCTTACCGGACGGGTACGACATTTTCGTGTCGCGTCGAACAGATGTTTGAGATCTGACAGCGAAACCGCTAGCGTCTGCTCAGAACGCAACACCCGGTGTGGAGGTCAGATCATGGACAGCAGCAGCGAGCACGGCGCGGACCGGTCAGCCACGTCCGCGACCGGCGCGGACGGCGCGCCCGAAGCCAGGCCCAAGGGCAGGCCGGGGCGCAAGCCCAAGGGCAGCGTCCCTGCGGTGGTGATCGACACGCCTGATCATCCAGACCCCGACCATGTGCTCACCTGGCGGCAGCGCAAGGTACTTCAGGTGATCCGTGAGTCGGTCCAGAAGCGCGGCTACCCGCCGTCCATGCGGGAGATTGGCGAAGCGGTCGGGCTGACCAGCACATCCAGCGTGTCGTACCAGCTGTCGACGTTGCAGAGCAAGGGGTACCTGCGCCGGGACGCGGGCAGACCGCGCACCGTGGAGGTACGGCTGCCCGGGCACGCTCCGGTACGGCCTGACCAGGAACCGGACGGCGTGGCGGAGCCGGACATCGCACCGAGTGGGGCTGATATCCCGTCGCAGGGAGCAACGTATGTGCCGCTGGTCGGCCGGATCGCGGCCGGTGGCCCGATCCTGGCCGAGGAATTCATTGAGGATGTCTTCCCGCTGCCCAAGCAGATTGTCGGCGAGGGCACGCTGTTCCTGCTCAAGGTCGTCGGAGACTCCATGATCAACGCCGCCATCGCGGACGGCGACTGGGTCGTGGTGCGTCAGCAGCAGGTGGCGGAGAGCGGTGACATCGTCGCCGCGATGATCGACGGTGAGGCGACGGTCAAGACCTTCAAACGGTCCAACGGGCATGTCTGGCTCATGCCGCACAACCCCTCCTACACACCGATCCCCGGCGACACAGCCACGATCCTCGGGCGCGTCGTCGCCGTACTCCGCCGCGTCTAGCTGGGGCCGAGGCCGAGGCAGGCAGTGCTGCTCATCGGCCTTCGGCCAATTTCGCCGTGGCCCGCAGTTCTATCCCGGGGGGCCGAGCCCCCCGGACCCCCACGCTGCCAGCTGACGTAGGCCGTTCAACGTGGGGCCCGTTTGCGCTGCGCATCGGGCCTGGGCCGATGGGGCGGCGGCCGCAGTTCCATCCCGGGGGGGCAAGCCCACCGGACCCCCACGGCGGCCAGTGCTGCTCATCGGCCTTCAGCCAATTTCGCCGTGGCCCGCAGTTCCATCCCGGGGGGCCGAGCCCCCCGGACCCCCACGCTGCCAGCTGACGTAGGCCGTTCAACGCCGGCCAGGTTGCGATGCGCATCGGGCTCGGCCGGT
>DATGGU010000024.1:0-83822 GCA_035308365.1 Streptosporangiaceae bacterium | reverse complement strand
TTACCCGGGGGGCCGAGCCCCCCGGACCCCCACGCTCCCGGCTTGGGTCGTATTACCCGGGGGCCGAGCTCCCCGGACCCCATGCTCTTGGCTTGGGGTCGCTTTATCCGGGGGGCCGAGCTCCCCGGAACCCCATGCTCTTGGCTGGGGGTTGTATTACCCGGGGGCCGAGCCTCCCGGAACTCCCATGCTCTTGGCTTGGGGTCGCTTTACCCGGGGGGCCGAGCCCTCCGGACCCCATGCTCTTGGCTTGGGGTTGTATTACCCGGGGGGCCGAACCCCCCGGACCCCGCGCTCCTGGCTTGGGGTCGTGGTTCTCACGGTCTGGGTTGGGTTCGTGGTTGGAGTAAGGTTGGCTTACCTCTAGCGGGTGCCGCCGCAGGCGTGCGCCAGTAAGCCAAGCACCGCATCGCACTGTGGAGCCCTCAAGTGAGTAAGCGTACGTTCCAGCCGAACAACCGCCGGCGCGCCAAGACGCACGGCTTCCGCCTGCGCATGCGCACCCGGGCCGGCCGCGCCGTGCTCGCCGCCCGCCGCCGCAAGGGCCGCGAGCGGCTCAGCGCCTGACCGGGCCGTACCGGCAGCCGGCCTGGCAGTTTCAGGCGATGCTCCCAGCCGAGGCGCGGATGCGGCGGCACGCGGACTTCACCGAGGCCGTGCGCCAGGGCAGCCGATCCGGTCGCCGCACGGTCACCGGTCATCTGCTCGTCCGCGATCGCCCGGACGAGCCGGCCAGGGTCGGGTTCGTGGTCAGCCGGGCCGTGGGCAAGGCGGTGGTGCGGAATAAGGTGCGCCGCCGCCTCAGACACCTGGCCCGTGGTTATCTCGACTCGCTGCCTGGAGGTAGCCTGCTAGTTGTCCGCGCCAACCCCCCGGCCGCGGCCGCACGCCAGGCGGATCTTGCCGCCGAGTTCGACCTGGTCCTCGGCACCCTGCTTAGGCGGCAGGTAAAGGCATTGAGCTAGATGGCGCGCAAGAGTACTGAGCAGGTCCCCGGCGGGCCGGTGCGCCCGTCACCCGGGGCGTGGCTGCTCATGCGCCTGGTCGGCGGATACCGGCGGGTGGTGAGCCCGCTGATCGTGCCCCGGTGCAGGTTCGCGCCATCGTGCAGTGCGTATGCGCTCGAGGCGCTCGAGGCGCATGGTGCACTACGTGGGAGCTGGCTCGCGGTCCGCAGGATCGGCCGGTGCCATCCGTTCAACCCGGGTGGGTATGACCCGGTGCCGCCAAGCCGTCGTGGGCGGCCCGTGTCGGTGAGAGCACAAGGGAGCTAGCTGGTGAGCATCCTCAACCCGCTGTACGACGCCGTCGCGTGGCTGATCATGCGCATCCACGCGGTGCTTGTCGCGATGGGCCTGGGCCCATCCACCGGTGTGACGTGGGTGCTGACGATCGTCGTCCTTGTTGCCCTGATGCGGCTGGTGCTGCTGCCGCTGTTCGTCAAGCAGATGCACTCGCAGCGCAAGATGCTGGCGCTCGCCCCGCAGATGCAGGAGCTGCGCAAGCGCTACAAGAGCGATAAGCAGAAGCTCAACGAAGAGATGATGAAGCTGTACCGGGAGAACGGGGCCAACCCGCTGTCCGGGTGCCTGCCGCTCGTCGCCCAGCTTCCGGTGTTCTTCGCCCTGTTCGGCGTGCTGCGCGCGATCACCGGGAAGAAGGCCATCTACGGCCTGACGACGACCGTCGTGGACGAGGCGAACAAGGCTCACATCTTCGGCGTCACGATCGCCAACAAGTTCCTGTTCCAGAACAGCTCAGGCTCGGTGAAGGCGGTCATCGGCGTCACCGTGGTGCTCAGCGCCGTCACGACCTTCCTCACGGTCCGGCAGAGCATGAAGCGCGGCATGATGCAGACGCCGACGGTGGACGACACCAACCCGATGGCGAACGCGCAGAAGTACATGGTCTACATCGCGCCGTTGTTCGCCCTGAGCGGTCTGTACTGGCAGTACGGTCTCGTCGTCTACTGGCTCGCGACCAACGTCTGGACCCTCGGCCAGCAGTACTTCCTGTTCAAGAAGATCCCGCCGCTGAGCGCGGTCGCCGCCGACGCGTCGGCCACGGCCCGGGTCACCGGAGGTTCGGCGGCCGCGGTGACGTCCTCGCGCCCCAAGGGCGCCACCGGCCAGGCCTCGACGGCCAAGCGCCCCGCCACCGCCACGCGCCCCGCCGCCACGAAGCCAGCCGCCAAGCAGACCGTCACCACGACGAAGCAGCAAACCGGCGCGGCGAAACAGCCGTCCGGGCCGGCGAAGCAGACCGCCGGCGCCGCGAAGGCATCCGGTCCGGCGAAGAAGCCGTCGCCCGCCAAGACTGACGCCACCTCGCTGGGCATTCCGCCACCGATCGCGAACGGAAGCGGTGGCGGCCTGCTGCGCCGGCTTGGCCGTGGACGCGCCGAGCCGGAACCGGAGCCGGAGGCGCCGGAGGTCACCGTCGTCAGGCAGCAGCGGGCGAAGCAATCCCGGAGCAAGCGCACGGGTAAGCGGTGAGCGATGCACCCGCACGTTGCTTAGGTCTCGCGTGGCGCTCAGCCGGACCGGTACTGTGCCAGCCGGATACTGTGCTGGCTGGCACTGCTGGGTCAGAACTGTTGAGCCGGCCCTGCTGAGCTGTCGCCACGGGTGACGATCGTGGATGTTGCGCGGAGTGGAACGGAGAGCTTGTCATGAGTCATGCGGAGAGCGCCGAGACGGGCACGCCAGGCGAACTGCAGCCCGCTTCGGCGGTCACCGACGCCCCCGAGGACACTGACTTCGGAATCGAGGATTCAGGTATTCCCGAGGACGAGGCCACCTGGTCCGATGATGCCACGGAGGACCACGAAGAGCCGCAGGTCACCGTGGCCGATCTCGAGCAGGAAGGTGAGATAGCCGCCGACTACGTGGAGGCCCTCCTTGATATCGCCGACCTCGACGGCGACATCGACATGGACGTCGAGGGCGACCGCGCCCTGGTGTCGGTGGTCGGTGGCACCCTGGACGAGCTGGTCGGGGCCAAGGGTGAGGTGCTCGACGCTCTTCAGGAGCTGACCAGGCTCGCGGTGCAGCGGCAAACCGGGCTGCGGACCAGAATGATGCTGGACGTCGGGGGCTACCGGGCCCGCCGCCGCAAGGAACTGACGGCGGTCGGCCAGGACGCGGCCGACGAGGTCGCGAAGAGCGGGATCCCCAAGCGGCTGACGGCGATGACGGCGTTCGAGCGCAAGATCGTTCACGACGCGGTCGCCGCCGCCGGGCTGCGCAGCGAGTCCGAGGGCGAAGACCCACACCGCTGCGTGGTGGTCTACCCGGAGTGAGAGAACTGGGTGCACGTCAAAAAGCAGGTTGTTTTGGATCATGGCCGGTCAGAGCGATCGTCTGAGTCGTGCTTTTATACTCAGATCGCGCCGGACCGTATTCGGGCTGGTCAGTGGGCATCCCTTGCCTGTGTGCCTCCGGCTGGCGCGGTGGCCAGAGTGGTCAATGCCATCATCTGACACCAACGCACACTCAGACGCCTACGGCCTGACCAGGAAGCCAGCCAAGCTACTGGCCAATCGCCACAATATTGACATGCACCCGAGGGAACTGCTCTGCGCCGGTGACCGGGAGCGACCCGGGATAGCCTTTTGACTACGAGCGGGCGGCGCGCAGTGGCTCCGATGGGGATTGCCGGGCAATCCGGGTCAGTCCCGATAACTCCCCGCCGGCGATCTGGATCGGTGCTGGTGGATGTTAGTGGACCGGGGCGATCCCGGTGAATGCCGACGGGCAATCCCCCGCAGTCCCGTCGTTGAGCCCGTCACCGCCTGCTTCGGCCAGGGAGGTGTTCGGGTCCGTTCTGCCGCTTGCCGAGCGCTACGCCGCCATGCTGGCCGGGGATGGCGTTGTGCGGGGCCTGATCGGGCCACGGGAGACCGAGCGGCTGTGGGACCGGCACCTGCTGAACTGCGCGGTCGTAGCCGGCCTCGTCCCGCGCCGCTCGGAGCTACTGGATATCGGGTCCGGGGCCGGGCTCCCCGGTCTCGTGCTTGCCATGCTGCTGCCCGATGTGCGGGTCACCCTGGTCGAGCCCATGGCCCGGCGGGTGGCGTTTCTCAGCGAGTGCGTGACCGGTCTGGGTCTGGCCAACGTGACCGTCTGCCGGGCGCGGGCCGAAGAGGTGCACGGCCGGCTCACCGCCGACGTGGTCACGGCCAGGGCGGTGGCTCCTCTTGACCGGCTGGCCGGCCTGGCGGTGCCCCTGCTGCGGGCGGGCGGGGTCATCCTGGCGCTAAAGGGTGAGCGGGCGGAAGCCGAGGCCGAAGCGGCCGGGCCGGAGTTGCGACGGCTGGGCGTCGGTGAGGTTTCGGTGCTGCGGGCCGGGACCGGACTGGTCAGCCCGGCCGCCACGGTGGTCAGGCTGACGGTCAGCGGCTCCGGTCGGCGGGCAGCACACCGCCAGCCGGCGGCAACGGCACGAACGGCCGGGCGCCAGGCCTCTGGGCGGGGTGGCCGGGCTGGTCGCCGCGGTGGCTCACCCCCGGGTTGACCTGGCCGGATCGCCGCGGCATCCCGGCTTCGGCGCGGACCCGCTCTCGGAACCCGGACGGTGTAGCGTCAACCAGTGGCCACCGCTGGCCGCAGCCGAGGATGGGAAGGAATCGATATGGCTTTGCCGCAGGGTCTTGGATGGCCCGGGGACGCTGGTCTTCGGCTGCCCGCCCAGGTTCCTGTGGCTGTGGCGGCGGCGAGCGTGCGGGCCGATGGCGTGTCGTGTGGATTGCGGCGTTCGGTCAGCGTCGGGTGGCCCGTGGCCGAGGCTCTGGCCGATGTTGCCTTTCCGGCCAGTCCTGACCTCGCCCCCGGCCACTCCGGCGCGGCCGGCCGGGGTGGTGCGAACGCCGCGGTGACAATTCCGTCCCCTGCCGATCCGCTGGACGAAACGGAAATGCCTGGTCCGGAGGATGTGGGTGGCGGCAGGGGGAGGAAATTCCGCACTGCCCCCTCCCGTCGCGTCCGCCAAGCGCTGACAGCGGCTGTTTCCCGTGAAACAAAGCCGGACAATGGTCTTCGGGCCGGCAATGAGTCGCGCCGCCGGCCCGCGCGTGGCGGCCCCCAGATGTCCATGCGTGGCGCGCCCCTGAGGGGAGTCCGGGTTATGCAGTCGTGGCCAGATGTGGGCGAGGGGGAAGAGGTAACGGAGCTTGCCGAAACCGGGCACGGTTCGGTGGGGCGCAGGCGCAAGCCGGCCCACCTGGCCGAAGACCAGCCGCCCGCGTACCAGGCTGGCGGTGACCCGTCCGCCTATCCGGCCTCCGGTTATTCGCCTGGCCACGCGCTGGCGCACCGGTCGGGCTATCCCGGCACGGATCGATCAGCCGGGTACCCGGCTGATGACCTGGCGCACGGCTATCAGGCCGATGATGGCAGCCCCGGTTACCAGCCGGGTGATGCGGTGGGCAGTTCTCCGGCAGGCAGTTCCGCGTCTAGTTACCAGCCGGGTCGTGCAGCTCGTGGTGGTCAGGCGGGCGCTGGGGTTCCGGGTTACCCGCTGGACGCTTCGGCAGGCAGCTACCAGTCGGCTGGTCCGGCGCAGGGCTATCAGGCGGCTGGTGTGCGGGCCGGTGACCAGCCAGATACCTCGGCTCGCGATCATGTGGGCAACAACCCAGCTCGTACTTCCCATGCGGGCGTCTCCGGCTCCGGATACCCGGCCGAGGGTCAGCCTCCCGGCTACTCACGCGCGAACCAGGCGCCGGCGTATCCGGCCGCAGGGCAGGAAGCCGGTTATCCAGGCAACGCTCATGCGCAGGCCTACCCGACAGCGGGCCAGCCGGAGCACTACCGGGGCAACGGCCAGCCCGCCGGCTATCCGGCGGCTGACCAGGGGTCGGCCTACCCGGCGCCCGCGTACCCGAACCAGGACCTGCGGCCGGCACGGTCCCGCAGTGCGCAGCCCCCGGCATATCCGGCCGGCCGGCACGGGCCCGGTTACCCCAGGAGTGGTCGGTCATCCGCGTACCCTGGTGGGGGTCAGCAGTCCGCGTACCCAGCCCCGGGCCAGACGCCCGGCTATCCGCAGGGAGACGGTTGGACCTCCGCCTACCCACCCAATTCGGCGCCTCCCGTGGTCGTTCCTGACCACGGTCGGCAGGTCGCCGACACACCCATCGCCCGGGCCGCCGAAGCAGCGCTGGAGGCCAGAGGCGGTGGCCGCGCCCGGCCCTGGCCGCGCCCGCGAGCCTGCCGCATCATGACGATCGCCAATCAGAAGGGCGGCGTCGGCAAGACCACGACGGCGGTCAACCTGGCCGCCGGCCTGGCACTGCACGGCTCCAACGTGCTGGTCATCGACCTCGACCCGCAGGGTAACGCGTCCACCGCGCTGGACGTTGACCACCACGTCGGCACCCCCTCGGTGTACAACGTGCTGATCGACGACCAGCCACTGGCCGACATAGTCCAGCCGGTCGAGGGAATTCCAGGCCTGCTCTGCGCGCCCGCGACCATCGACCTGGCCGGCGCGGAGATCGAACTCGTCCCGTTGGTAGCACGCGAGTCCAGACTGGCCAGGGCGATCGCCGCCTTCGACGCGACCAGCCTTGACTACATCATGATCGACTGCCCACCCTCGCTCGGCCTGCTCACGGTCAACTCCCTCGTGGCGGCCGCCGAGGTGCTCATCCCGATCCAGTGCGAGTACTACGCCCTGGAAGGGCTGGAGCAGTTGCTCCGGACGGTCGACCTGGTCAAGGGACACCTCAACTCCGATCTCGTGGTCTCCACCATCCTGCTCACGATGTATGACGCCCGGACCAGACTGGCCTCGCAGGTGGCGGAAGATGTTCGCTCGCACTTCGGCGACGTGGTCCTTGGCTCGGTCGTCCCGCGCAGCGTCCGGGTCTCCGAGGCCCCGAGCTACGGCCAGTCGGTCATGACCTACGACCCCGGCTCCACCGGCGCCCTCGCCTACCTGGAAGCCGCCAGGGAAATAGCAAACCAGAACGTAACCTGAATTACCAGGCCAGCCCTAGTATTCGTATATACAAGCGAGTCGCTAGCTTGCACTTCACAAGTGCAGCCAGGTCGGCGCACGAGCTAGCCCGAAGCTCCCCCCAAGCCGATGGGCCAACATGTTTGCGCAGCTGGCAGGGCCCTTGATCACGAAATTACATGTCTACATGGTCATGAGCTGAACGTGTTTCACCTGGTCAGCGCCCATGTCGGCTCGCCGCCAGGGGAACTACGGGCTAGCGTCAGGTTTCCGCGCCTATGACTGGTCGCGGTCGGCTGGGACTCTATGCCAGAGAACTGCTTCGATGGGCGGGATAGCCGCTGGAACCGCGAGCTCCTGGGGTTCCTGCGCACGATCTGCCCGATCGGCCCGCTGAACCCACCGGCCGCGTACCCGGTCCGCCGCGTTCCGCTTTCGCAGGTTCTCCCGCTGACCCTGGAGAGCCGCTCGGCCCGGCTTCGACCGGCGGGAACGCGAAAGGCAAGCTCAGGAAGCCGCTCTCGCAACGAATGTGACGGTGGCCGGGACGGCACCGCAGACCTCATGGAACCCTGATCCTGGCAGGATGTGTTTCACCGGGTACTGTCCGGCGGCGGTTCTGTCCGGCGCATCGGGGATAGTAGGTACCAGGGATACATCGATGGGCAGGGAGAAGCAGTGGCTCAGCAGAAGCGCGGGCTTGGCAAGGGACTGGGGGCGCTGATCCCTCCTGCCACCGGACTCCCGGGCCGGGACCCCGGCCGTGGCCTGCCGGGTCAGCGCGCACAGGCGGCCCGCCCGGGACAGCAGTCATACCCGGCTGGCTTTGATGAGCAGGACGAGCAGGCGATTGGTGCCGTCCCTGGTGCCTACTTCGAAGAGATCGCGATTGGCACGGTCACGCCGAATCCCCGCCAGCCCAGGCAGACATTCGACGAGGACGCGCTGGACGAACTGGCTGCCTCGATCCGTGAGGTAGGGCTGCTCCAGCCGGTCGTGGTCCGCCGGGTCATGCCCGGGCACTACGAGCTGATCATGGGTGAGCGGCGCTGGCGCGCCTGCCAGCGAGCTGGCCTGGATCGCATCCCAGCCATCGTTCGTGAGGCCTCGGACGATGACCTGCTCCGGGACGCACTGATCGAGAACCTGCACCGCGAGCAACTGAACGCTCTGGAAGAGGCGGCGGCCTACCAGCAGCTTCTGGACGACTTCGGGGTCACCCACGAGGAACTGGCCGGCAAGGTCGGCAGGTCCCGCCCGCATATCTCCAACACACTGCGCCTGCTCAACCTCCCTCCCGGCGTGCAGAAGCGGGTCGCCGCCGAGGTGCTCAGCGCCGGCCACGCGCGGGCCCTTCTCGCACTGGGAGATCCTGTCGCCCAGGAGCATCTCGCGCACCGTATCGTGGCCGAAGGACTGTCGGTCCGGGCGGTTGAAGAGATCATCGCCGTCGGCGACGGCGTTCCGGCGAAGGCGCCACGGGAACCGCGCAGCAAGACGCCGGCCCCCCCGCAGATCAAGGAGTTCACCGACCGGCTGTCCGATGTCCTGGACACGCAGGTCAAGGTCGAGCTGGGCCGCAAGAAGGGCAAGATCGTCGTCGAGTTTGCCACCCTGGACGACCTGGAGCGGATCGTCAAGGTCATGTCCCCGGACCAGTCAGGGTCATAAGCAGACCGGCCTCGCTCCTGCCATCGCCAGCCCGGCGACGATGGCCCGGGCAACCGGCGCGGGATCGGATCCATCCACCGCGAAGCCGTCCCGTACGTGCACAGCTGGCTGGGCGATGATCCGTGGTGTGAGCCCACGGTGTGGCCAGGTGGCGGTGTGCACGATGAACGGATGGCAGAGGAAGACATCCCCGGCCTTGCCGGTCGCGTGCGCGACCGGCCGGCACAGCACCGATGGCCGCCAGAATTCGGCGTCGGAGTAGGTCCCGTGCTCGCCGTACGGTGCCAGGAACTCGGGAACGAACAGGTGTGAGCCACAAACGAGCCGGGTTGGTGCGTCGTCCTCGCTGACATCGGTGAACAGGAACAAGGCCAGCAGTCCACGCGCCCGGGACCGGACGTTGACCCACCCTCCGCCGGGGCCGTCATAGCTGCCTTCGATGTGGTAACCGGCGTTCGCCCGTTCGTCCTCGCCCGCCGGGAAGCGCGCGATCACCGAGTCGCCGATGCCTACCGGCCGCGTCCACCGTCCCTGGCCGATCAGCTCATCACAGGCAGCGGCCAGCAGGGGTGAGTTGCCGGCCGAGGTGAACGGCTCACCGGTCAGTTCCTCATCGATATGCACGAGCGCAGGCCAAGTGGTGTGCGATCGCCCTCGCGGACGCCGCGCCTTGCCATGGCTTCCCAGATCTTCTCCCGGCACGCCTCGACGGTCCCGGTATCCACGGCGCCGCGAACGGCCACGTACCCGTCACGGATGAAGTGGCCGATGTCCACCGGCTCCCGAGTGTTATGCATAACCGCGATCGGGCCAGCTCAGCGGTGCGGTCACCGGGCAGAAATTGTGCATAACGCGGTTTCGCATAAGACATTGTGTGCTGGCCGGGCTTCCCGAGGCATCTGGATTGTCCGGCAGAGCCTGGCTCCAGGTAAGAGCACGCCGGGCACAGCGATAGAGTCACCCCTGTGGCAGACGAAGACTGGCGAGTGACGGTCACGCTTCGGGATGAGAACAACGTCCAGCAGGCGGTTCAGTCCGTGCGTGAGCACGAGGTCGAACAGCACGTGCGCAGCAGGCTCGGCGACCGTGTCGCGGTTTCCGCCGACGGTCCCAACGTCTTCCTGTACGCCGCTACCGAGAACGCGGCGCGCGAGGCTGACCGGGTCGTCCGTGACGTACTCGCCAAGCGAGAGCTGACGGCTGACTTCGCGCTCGATCGCTGGCACCCGATCGAGCAGGAATGGGAAGACGCCAGCGCGCCAATGCCGGAGACCGCACAACAGTTGCAGGCAGAGCACCAGCGCCGGATCGACGATGAGACACTGGACTCCCTGGCGACCGGGGAAGCCGAGTGGGAGGTACGCATCGAACTGCCCTCGCGGCATGAGGCGGTGCAACTGGCCGAGCGGCTACAGGCCGAAGGCCGGTCGGTGCTCCGCCGCTGGCGTTACCTGGTCGTCGGAGCCAACAACGAGGACCAGGCCGCCGACTTCGCCAAGGCCATCGAGCAGGAAATTCCAGCCAAGGCATCCGTGCACACCGGGGCGTCTCCGTTCGCGCACTTCGGCCTCTCCCGCACCGGAATCGAGTTCGTCCCCAAGGCCTAAGCCATCATCTGAGCGGCGTTCAGTTCGATTGCATAGCGTTCGCACATCGAGTCGAACCGGGCGGCGACATGCTCGTCAAGCAGGTAGCGGTGGCGCTGTATGAGCGGTGCTACCAGGCTCCTCAGATAATCGCCTCTGGCCATCCACTGGAAGTAGGAGCGGCCGCCATGGTGATAGGGGCCGTAGAGCCGCCCGCCAGGAAATGTCCGTTCGAGCCACCGGAACGTCGCCTCGTGGCGCACATGCATGCGCAGGGTCACCTGAGGCTGGCGTCCATCGCCGCCAAAGTGACCTTCTCCCACCAGCAGGCCAATGAAGAACCCGCAATCGACGGGGTCGATGACCGGCATCGTGAGGGGGCTGACTGGCTGTGCGTCCATGGCCGCGACCGTAGCACCGCAGTTGTTTCACCGTCATGTTTCCCGTGAAACATCGGCTGCCCATAAGTCCATGTTTCCCGTGAAACCCCAAGGCCGCTATCCACCGTTGGCGGTCGCCGCTATGGCGGCGGCGAAGGCGTCCACGTCTTCGGGGCTCGTGTCGAAGGCGGTCATCAGGCGCACGACATGTTCGTTCTCGTCCCATACGTGGAAGTGCCAGTCCTGCTGAAGCGTTGCTATCTGCTCGGGTTCCAGCGCCACGAACACGGCATTGGACTCCACCGGCTGAGCGAGCTTCGTTCCCGGTACCCCGTCGAGGTGATCGGCCAGGCGCTGCGCCATGGCGTTGGAATGGCGGGCGTTGTGCAGCCACACGTCACCGTCCAGCAATCCAAGGAACTGGGCCGCCACGAACCGCATCTTCGAGCCGAGCTGCATCAGTTGCTTGCGGTGGAACAGCATGTCCCGGACGAGCTCATCGTTCATGACGAGAATCGCCTCCGCGCCGATGGCCCCGTTCTTGGTCCCACCAAAGCTGAGCACGTCGACGGGCGCGGCCAGTTCGGCAGGCAGGCAGCCGAGGTGCGCCGCCGCGTTGGCCAGGCGCGCGCCGTCCATATAGAGCAGCAGGTCGTGCGCGCGGCAGAATTCGCTGAGCTTAGCCAGCTCGTCGAGCGTGTAACAGGTACCCAGTTCGGTGACCTGCGAGATGGCCACGACCCGTGGCTGGGACCGGTGCTCGTCTCCGCGCCCGCCCAGCCGGGTGGCGATGGCGTCCGCCGTGAGTTTCCCATCCGGCACGTCGACCGTCAGCAGTTTGATGCCGAGCACCCGCTCACACGCCCCGCACTCATCCACGTTGATGTGCGCGCTGGACGGGCAGATGACCGCATCGACGGGCCGCAGCAGCAGGCTCAGCCCGACGATGTTGGCGCCGGTTCCGTTGAACACGAAGAACGCGCCGCTGGCACCGAACATCTCCCGCAGAACCGCACAGGCCCGCTCCGTCCACGAGTCGTAGCCATAGGGCAGGTCGTCGCCGGTATTGGCGTCAGCGAGCATCCGGAGAACGGCCGGGTGCGCACCGGCGTGGTTGTCACTGCCAAAGCTTTTTCCCTTGATCACCCGTCAAGCCTATGGGTGGGCCTGAGCCTCGGTGTCAGGCTCCCCGGCTCGCTGCCAGAACCAGCAGATCGCGGCACAGCGCGCCGAAATCGCGGCCAGCGGCCTCCAGCGCCATCGGCAGCGTGCTCGTGTCGGTCATCCCGGGGGCGACGTTGGCTTCGAGGAAGAAGACCTGCCCCGATGGATCGACGATGAGATCGCTGCGAGACAGGTCGCGCAGCCCGAGGGCCTTGTGCGCGGAGACGGCCGCGTCGGCGACCGCACGCGCCGACGCCTCGGACAGGCGGGCGGGCGCGTAGTACTCGGTCCGGCCTGCGGTATACCGGGCGGCGTAATCGAACCACCCGTTCGCCGGGACGATCTCCACGGCGGGCAGCGGCTCCGGCCCGTCACCGAGGTCGACGACTCCCACGGCCACCTCGGTCCCGGCCACGAACCGCTCCACCAGTGCCGTGTCGCCGTAGGCGAAGCAGCCGATCATCGCGGCGGGCAGCTCCCCGGCGGTGCGCACCGGCGCGGCCCCGAGCGCGGAGCCGCCACGGGCCGGCTTGACGAACAGCGGCAGTCCCAGCTTCGCCACGATCCGGTCCAGCACCGCACCGGCGCCCAGGTCGTGGAACGTCTCCCTGGGCAGAGTCACGGACTCCGGGGTGGCCAGCCCGGCAGCGGCAACCAGCGCCTTGGCCACCGGCTTGTCGAAGGCGAGCCGGCAGGCATCGGCGGTGGCGCCCACGTAGGGCACGCCGAGCAGCCTCAGCACCTCCCTGATCGCCCCGTCTTCGCCGCAGTTACCGTGGATCGCGGGGAACACCGCGGTGGGCGGATCCAGGGTCAGCAGCGGGATCAGCGCGGCGTCGGCGTCCGCCTCTTCGGCGTCCACGCCCGCCTCATGCAGCGCGTCCCTGATCCGGCCGCCCGACCGCAGCGAGACCTCACGTTCCGGGGACAGCCCGCCAGCCAGGACGAGAACGTGACCGAGGTCGGCGGCCGTCATGAGATCGCCGGTCACGTGGAACCGTTGGGCGGCAGCGCGCCGAACGTCGCCCGCAACTCCGCCTCCGCCTCGATGACACCGGCGAGCCGCCGGATGCCCTCGCGGATCCTGGACGGCTCCGGGTAGCAGTAGGACAGCCGCATGTACTCCCGGCCCGCACCGTCGGCGTAGAACCCGGTCCCCGGCACGTAGGCGACCCTGGCCGAGATGGCGCGCGGCAGCATGGCCTTGGCGTCAAGGCCTTCGGGCAGCTTCAGCCACACGTAGAACCCCCCGGCCGGCCGGGTCCACCGGCAGCCTGGCGGCATGCTCGACTCCAGGGCGGCGAGCATGGTATCCCTGCGTTCGGCATAAAGTTCGCAAAACAGTTTGATCTGTTCCTGCCACGGTTGCGTGGCCAGATACTCGCGCACCATGAGCTGTGCCAGGCTGGAGTGGCACAGCACGGCGGACTCGGCCGCCAGGACCAGCTTGTCCCTGATGCCGTGCGGTGCGAGCGCCCAGCCGACGCGCAGGCCAGGGGCGATCGTCTTGGAGAAGCTGCCCAGGTAGACCACGGAGTCAGTGGCGTCGGCCCGCAGTGCCCGCTGCGGCGCGCTGTCGAAGCCGAGCAGCCCGTAGGGGTTGTCCTCGATCAGCAGTAGCCCGGCCCGCTGGCAGATCTCCAGTACCCTGGCCCGCCGGCCCGGGGTCAGCGTCACCGCCGCTGGGTTCTGGAACGTCGGCACCGAGTACAGGAACTTGACTCGCTGGCCGGCCGTGGTCAGCCGCGTGATCGTCTCGGCGAGCGCCTCGGGGATGATGCCGTCGTCGTCCATCGGGACGTGCACGACATTGGCCTGGTAGGACGCGAAGGTGGACAGCGCTCCCACGTAGGACGGGGCTTCGGCGAGCACGACATCGCCGGGGTCGATGAAGATCCGCGTCATCAGGTCGAGCGCCTGCTGCGAGCCTACGGTCACGACCACTTCGTCCGGGTGGGCGCGGATTCCCTCCAGGGCCATGACCTCGCAGATGCCCTCGCGCAGCCCGGCATCGCCCTGGCCGGAGCCGTATTGCAGGGCGACCGACCCACGGTCGGCCACCAGTTGCCCGGCGAGCTCGCCCACCGCATCCAGCGGAAGAGCGGTGATGTAGGGCATCCCGCCGGCCAGCGAGACCACCTCCGGCCGGGCGGCGACGGCGAACAGGGCCCGGATCTCGGAGGCGAGCATTCCGGCCGCCCGGGCGGAGTACTGGTCGACATAGCGGTCCAGTCGCTGCCTGGGATCGTTGTTCACAATCTGCCTCCGCTCGCTCGGTACCATGTCAGGGTACGGGCCGGACCGGGGATACGCGCCCAGGATTAGTGCAAGGCGCGTCCCAGTCGCGTTCCGTCAGAGCCAGGGCTGGGTACCCCAGGCTGGGGTACTGACTTCAGGGGTGTCAGGTGACGCGTCGTCTTGCCAACATCACCCTCGACAATCTCGATGACCTGCCGGTCCCTTGCAGGCGCTGCGTCTTCTGGGAACTCGAGCCGGTGGCCAGGGACCGCGCCGAGAAGGCCGGCGACACGGCGCTGGAGAAGGAGTCCTGGATCTCATCGATCCTGCTCGAGTGGGGCAGCTGCGGGAAGACCGCCTATGTCGATGGGATCGCGGCAGGCTACGTGCTCTACGCGCCGCCGCTGTTCGCGCCGCGTTCGCTCGCCTTTCCCACCAGCCCGGTCAGCGCCGACGCGGTGCTGCTGATGACCGCGCACGTGCTCACCGAGTTCGCCGGCGGCGGGCTGGGCCGGATGCTGGTGCAGGGCGTGGCCAAGGACCTGACCAGGCGTGGCGTACGGGCCATCGAAGCCTTCGGCGACCTGCGCTGGGAAAAACCCGCCTGCGTGCTGCCCGCCGACTACCTGCTGGCGGTCGGCTTCAAGACCATCCGCCCGCACCACCGCTACCCCCGGCTGCGCCTGGACCTCAAGACGGCGCTGTCCTGGCGGGAGGACGTCGAGGTGGCCCTGGAGCGCCTGCTCAGCTCGATGACCCCGGAACGCGCCCTGCGCCCAGCATGACGCGACCACGTTCAATCACCCGCGTTGGATCGATCATCTCGTCACCGCCACTGACCGTTCCGCCTGCAGGCAAGCCCGGCTACGCGGGTGTCACCGCCAGGTGTTGCGCTGCCTGGCTTCGGTCACGGCAGCGGCCTGCTGGGCGGCTTCTTCGCGGATGCGTGGGGTTCCCCATCGAGTGGCGCCCCACCGGATGACCTGCCCACGGCCACCGCAGCCCGCGCAACGGTGCCAGGTCCAGGTATAGAGCCAGCCAGAAGCTCGTCCGGAGCCGCGGCAGGACCGGTGCCGGATCCGGGGATTCAGCCGCAGCGAGAACAGGTACCCGGCGGCGAGAATCACCGCAGCGATGATCAGACCGGGCATCCCCCCAGCGGCCAGGCTTAAGATCAAAATAACGATAAGGATCGCTGGAAAGCGCATGACAAATCCCCCTTGGGTGGCTTCACCCCGAAACACCACCCGATAGCAGGGTACGCCGCAGATCCTGACCATGCCGCCGAAGGCAGCAAACGGCCCGGCACCCGAAGGCGCCGGGCCGCTGGATGATGACGACTCAGATGAATTCGGCCAGGTCGCGCAGCAGTGCGGACTTGGGCTTGGCCCCGATGACCTGCTTGACGACCTCGCCCCCGGAAAACACGTTCAGCGTAGGGATCTGCAGGATCCCGTAACGCTGAGCGACCTGGGGGTTCTCGTCGATGTTCAGCTTCACGACACTGATCTTGTCGCCGTGCTCGGCGGCGATCTCCTCGAGCACCGGGGCGACCATCCGGCACGGACCGCACCATTCGGCCCAGTAGTCAACGACCACGGGCTTTTCGCTCTTGAGTACTTCCGTGTCGAAAGTCGCTTCGGTCACGGTCTTTGTGGCGCCCACGATGATGACTCCTTGTTTGCGGTGTGAGATGAGTGGTTGCCGACGGTGCCCGGTCAGCTCTCCTGGCTGGCCAGCCAGCGTTCGGCGTCGAGTGCCGCGGCACATCCGGTGCCGGCCGCGGTGACGGCCTGGCGGTAGGTGCGGTCCACCACGTCGCCGCAGGCATAGACACCGTCGATGGCGGTCCTGGTGGAAGGCTGGTCGACCAGCAGGTAACCATCGGGATCGGTGGCCAGTTGGTCCTTGAAGAGCTCACTTCTCGGGTCGTGGCCGATGGCCACGAACAGGCCGCCCACCGGCAGCAGGTGCTCGGCCCCGGTCTTGGTGTTGCGGATCCGCAGCTCGCGCACCCGCTCCTCGCCGAGCACCTCGACCACCTCGCTGTCCCACAGGAATGTGATCTTGGGGTTGGCGAACGCCCGCTCCTGCATGATCTTCGAGGCCCGCAGGTGGTCGCGCCGGTGAATCACGGTCACCGACCGGCCGAAGCGGGTCAGGAACATCGCCTCCTCCATGGCCGAGTCCCCGCCGCCGACCACGGCAATGTCGTGGTCGCGGAAGAAGAACCCGTCGCAGGTGGCACACCAGGACACGCCGTGGCCGGACAGCCGCTTCTCACCCGGCACGCCAAGCTCGCGGTATCCCGAACCGCTGGCGATGATCACGGCCTTGGCCAGGTATGTCTCGCTGTCGGTCTTGATCACCTTGGGCTCGGCGGTCAGATCGACGGCGGTCACGTCATCCGCGAGAAGCTCGGCGCCGAACCGCTCGGCCTGCTTCCGCAGCGAATCCATCAAATCCGGGCCGATGATCCCGTCCGGGAAGCCCGGGAAGTTCTCCACGTCGGTCGTGTTCATGAGCGCACCACCGGCGGTGACCGAGCCCTCGAACACCAGCGGATTCAGGCTCGCCCGAGCGGCGTAGATGGCCGCGGTGTATCCCGCGGGCCCAGACCCGATGATGATCACATTACGTACGTCGGTCACGGCTAACTGCCCTTCACCTGTTGTCTTGCACGCACATCAACGGATCCTAGGGCCCGTAGATTCCCGAACCCGGGAGTTGCCGGGCTGGGCGCGTCACCTCCGCTGCCGGCGTCCTCCGCACTGCCTCCGTACCGGCCCGGCTGGGCTGTTCGGGCGGGCTCTCCCGCTTCGGATTGTCTTTTATCTCCCGAACGGTTCAGGCTGGCCCAAGAGGTTGCCATGACCCGGGATTGTGGCTGTTCGGCCGGGGCCGGCCGGCTGGCCTGCCTCATGTCACGGCTGGGCAAACGTCATCTGTCTCACGTTAAGACTGGGATCATTCGTTCTCTTGAGTTGTTCGTGTTTATGCCGGTAGGTTGGTGACCATGACCACATCCCAGGGTCCGGCCACCGCCGATGAGCTGCGTGGTGCCGGGCTGCGGGTGACGGCCGTCCGGGTCGCGCTGCTCGAAACCGTCCGGAACGGTGATCACCTCGGCGTCGAGGCGATCGCTTCCGGAGTGCGCGACCGGGTGGGCCATGTCACCCTGCAGGCCGTGTACGACGCCCTGCACGCGCTCACCGCGGTGGGGCTCGTACGCCGCATCGAACCGGCCGGCAGCCCGGCCCGGTTCGAGGGACGCGTCGGGGACAACCATCACCACATCGTGTGCCGGTCCTGCGGTGTGGTTGCTGATGTCGACTGCGCGGTTGGCGAGGCGCCCTGCCTGACCCCCTCAGATGACCACGGCTTCTCGGTCGGCGAGGCCGAGGTCGTCTATTGGGGCCTGTGCCCCGATTGCTCAACAGCGCCCAGTTCCTGAGCACAGAATTCCCAGTCCGGAAGGATTCCCATGTCTGAGAACCACGATCCAGTAACCGCCGAAGGCCCGGCCCCGGAGGCCGGGGGGTGTCCGGTCACACACGGGCTCGTTCAGCCCACCATGGGCGATGCCAACAGTGAATGGTGGCCGAACAGGCTCAACCTGAAGATCCTCGCCAAGAACCCCGCAGTGGCCAACCCGCTCGGTGCGGACTTCAACTACGCCGAGGCATTCAACAGCCTCGACCTCGCGGCCGTGAAGCGGGATATCGCCGAGCTGCTGACGAACTCGCAGGACTGGTGGCCGGCCGACTTCGGCAACTACGGGCCGCTGATGATCCGGATGGCGTGGCACGGCGCCGGTACCTACCGGATCCACGACGGCCGCGGTGGCGCGGGTTCGGGCCAGCAGCGCTTCGCGCCGCTCAACAGCTGGCCGGACAATGCGAGCCTGGACAAGGCCCGCCGGCTGCTGTGGCCGGTCAAGAAGAAGTACGGCCAGAAGATCTCCTGGGCCGACCTCATGGTCCTCACCGGCAATGTCGCCCTGGAGACGATGGGCTTCAAGACCTTCGGCTTCGGCGGCGGCCGCGCGGACGTCTGGGAGCCGGACGCGGACGTCTACTGGGGTCCCGAGACCACCTGGCTCGACGACGAGCGCTACCACGGCGACCGGCAGCTCGAGGAACCCTTCGCCGCGGTTCAGATGGGCCTCATCTACGTCAACCCGCAGGGCCCGAACGGCAACCCGGACCCGATTGCCGCGGCCCGCGACATCCGCGAGACGTTCCGCCGGATGGCGATGAACGACGAGGAGACGGTCGCGCTGATCGCCGGCGGGCACACCTTCGGCAAGACGCACGGTGCTGGCCCGGAGTCGAACGTCGGCCCCAATCCCGAGGCCGCCCCGATCGAGCAGCAGGGCCTCGGCTGGAAGAACAGCTTCGGCACCGGCAAGGGCAACGACACGATCACCAGCGGTCTCGAGGTCATCTGGACGCCCACTCCGGTGCAGTGGGACAACAGCTTCCTCGAGACCTTGTACGCCTACGAGTGGGAGCTGACCACGAGCCCCGCCGGTGCCTACCAGTGGAAGCCCAAGGATGGCGCGGGCGAGGGTACCGTCCCGGACCCGCACGACCCGTCGAAGCGCCGCGCGCCGACGATGCTGACGACCGACCTGTCGCTCCGGATGGACCCCGTCTACGAGCGGATCACCCGGCGCTGGCTGGCGCACCCGGACGAGTTCGCGGACGCGTTCGCCCGGGCGTGGTTCAAGCTGACCCACCGCGACATGGGCCCGATCGCGCGCTACCTCGGCCCGGAGGTCCCGTCCGAGACGCTGCTGTGGCAGGACCCCATCCCGCCGGTGACACACGAACTCATCGACGCCGCGGACATCGCCTCGCTGAAGGCGCAGGTCCTCGCCTCCGGCCTGTCGGTGTCCCAGCTCGTGTCCACCGCGTGGGCGGCAGCCTCGTCCTTCCGCGGCAGCGACAAGCGCGGCGGCGCCAACGGTGCGCGAATCCGCCTCGAGCCGCAGATTGGCTGGGAGGTCAACGACCCCGCTCAGCTGGCGACGGTGCTGCGCACCCTGGAGGGCATCCAGCAGTCCTTCAACGCCGCCCAGACCGGCGGCAAGCAGGTCTCACTCGCCGACCTGATCGTGCTGGCCGGGGGTGCGGGGGTCGAGAAGGCGGCCAGGGACGCCGGCTTCGACGTCGAGGTTCCGTTCACGCCGGGCCGCGGGGACGCGTCGCAGGAACAGACCGACGTGGAGTCGTTCTCCTACCTCGAGCCCAAGGCTGATGGATTCCGCAACTACCTCGGCAAGGGCAACGGCCTGCCGGCCGAGTACATGCTGATCGACCGGGCGAACCTGCTGACCCTGAGCGCCCCCGAGATGACGGTTCTCGCCGGCGGCCTGCGCGTCCTGGGCGCGAACTACCAGCAGTCGCCGCTCGGTGTCTTCACCTCGACCCCGGGGAGGCTGACCAACGACTTCTTCGTCAACCTGCTCGACATGGGCACGGTCTGGGAGAAGAGGTCCGGGGACGAGAACCAGTTCGATGGCCGTGACGCGGCCACCGGCGAGGTCAAGTGGAGCGCCAGCCGGGTCGACCTGATCTTCGGGGCGAACTCCGAGTTGCGTGCGCTCGCCGAGGTCTACGCATGCGACGACGCCAAGGAGAAGTTCGTCAACGACTTCGTCGCAGCCTGGGACAAGGTGATGAACCTCGACCGGTTCGACCTGGCCTGATCACAACAGCCTGATCACGACGTCCAGGCCGGCCCATCGAGGCCGGCCTGGACGTCTTTGACTCGGGGCTACGAGGCAGGCAGGGCCCGCTGAACCGCTGCCCGGCATCGTCAACCGCGGTCACGTTCACGGTTATGACGTCACCATGCCGCGGCCCGGCGTGCTTGACCAGCCCGGGCATACCGGTCGCGGTCTCGACCAGGACGGCGAACGGCAACACCTTGGTCACGGTCACCCGCACAGTGTCGCCCGGCTTCACGGTCGGCGCACTCATCGTCCACTCACCCCCTTCCGGAACATTCGGGTGAGCGGAAGTGCCCGGCCTGGCGGGTCAGTCTCCGATCCGGTCGCCACTCCATCGGCGGCACGGCGCGTCCCCCTGGCTCACGGTTCCAGCGCAGCTTTCCCCTCTCTACGGGCAAGGGCGGCAGCCAGCTCCTGACCGGCATCGCGCGACCGGTCAGTCAGCCGGTGGTGAGCTGGGTGTGGGTGATGAGGTCGGGGGTGGTGGCGGAGCAGGCGGGCCCGGTGACCCAGACCTGGCCGGCCCGGCTCGCCGTAGGTGGCGCGACGATGATCGTGGCGGGCTGCCCCTGGTAGTGCGCCTTGTCCACGAGCAGCGGCGATAGACCGCCGGTGACCGCATAGAGGCAGGACTGAAGCTGGCTGGTGGCGCCTGACGTGGCCGCCGGGACCTGCCGCTGGTCCGCTGCGTTGACGGGGTGCGTGGCCAGCACCGACTGTGCCTGGCTGGCCAGGCGGCTGGCCAGATAGTCGGTGCCGCTTTCGATGATGTGCAACCGTGCCATCAGCGGGGACGGCATGGCGGCGCCGGCATTCGGGGCACCCTTCCCGCTGGGCCCCACGGTTCCCGCGGACTTGTGCACGGGCCCACCGACTGCGTTCGAAGCCGCACTGTTGGCTCCTGAGTGCAGGGTGGCCAGGCCATAGCCGCCGACCGCGAGAACCGCCGCGATGGCCGCTGCTACCCCGAGTGTGGCCGGCCTCGGGTGCCAGGAACGGCGGCCGGTGCGGCGCTGGCGGCGATCGGGGCTGCCCGCTGTGCCGGCGGCCGGATCCGCTGCTCTCGTGCCTTGGCTCGTCAGGTCCGGGTTTGCCGGCCGGGCGGCGGACTCGGCGGCCAGCACGTTCTCCAGGCGGGCGACCAGGTGGCCGGGCATCTTCGGCGCCGGCGCGCTGGCCAGCAGTTCGGTGACCCGGGCCAGGTCCTTGTCAAGGGACGCACAGGCGGGGCAGGTGCCCAGGTGGGCGCGAATCCGGGCGGAGTGACGCCGGCCGAGCAGGCCTTCGCGGAAGTCGGCGAGGACGTCGGGATCAAGATGGCCGGTCATGGTCGGTGATCCCTCCTCCCTCGGTGGTTCGCTGGTCGGCTGGGCTGGACGCTGCCGCGGTGGCCCGCGATGGTGAGACGTGCCCGGCGCTCGTCTGGTTCCGCTCCTGATCAGGAGGTTTGGCAGAGTGCCGCAGGTGGGCCAGGTGCGGGACGAGCTTGGCACGGCCCCTGGCGCAGCGGCTCTTCACCGTGCCTTGTGATACGCCGAGTATGTCCGCTGCCATCGCGACCGAATAGCCCAGCATGTCCACGAGCACGAGCGCTGCCCGCTGCTCGGCGGGGAGTATCCGCAGCGCCGCGCTGACGTCGAGCGCGGTGTCGCTGTCCGAGGTGGGGTCGGCGGCGGCCAGGCCGGCGGTGCGCTGGCCGAACGCGTCGAGCATGGCCTCGTCACCGGCGGTGCCCACGGCCGGCCGTGCGGCCTTGCGGCGCACCTGGTCGAGGCAGGCGTTCACGACGATTCTGTGCAGCCAGGTGGTCACGGCCGCGTCACCTCGAAAGTCCGCGGCCCGGCGGAAGGCCGAGATCATCGCCTCTTGCAGCGCATCCGCGGCGTCGTCCGGGTCGTGCAGCGTGCGCAGGGCTACTGCCCAGAGCCGGTCGCGGTGACGGCTGAACAGCTCGCCGAACGCGGCGGGATCGCCCTCGGCGTGGCTGCGCAGCAGCTCGGCGTCTGACCGGCTGCTGTCGCTGGCCCGCCGCAGGTTCAGTCTGAGCCTCGCACGACAACGTTGTAGATCTCGATCTGGTACTCGTTGGAGCTGCCGGGCTTGGGCGGCAGCCTGGTGATCCAGATCATGATGTACCGGCCGGTCGCCGGGTGGTTCAGGGCGAAGGTGTGGGTGTTGCCGACGTCGCTGGCCTGCGCCACCGTGGGCAGCGACGCTCCGGAAAGCGTGCCAGGCGGCGTATCGGAGTTGACCACCTTGATCTGGACGTCCGCGCCCACGTTCGAGCCGAACTGCACCTGGACCTGGCTGATCTTGACAGCCTTGCCCATGTCCAGGACGAACCCGGTGCCCTTGTACAGGCCGCCGAACACCGGGTTGCCGATGTAGTACTGGGTGTACCAGGCCGTCGCCGGGTTCGAGTCGATGGCCAGGGAGGCCTTGCCGGGGTTGTCGTGCGCGGTGGCGCCGGCCGGGGTAAGCACGGTGGTCGCCACCACTGGGGCCGCCGTGGTCTTGTGTGGCTTCGGCGCGCCCGTGACCTGGTGGTGGCTGAGCATCCAGCCGCCCACGCCGATCCCCACGAGTACCAGCACGACGACAATGCCGATGATCGCGCTGGTGGTCACGGCCCGCTGGCCGGGAGGGAACTGTGGGCTCCCGTACCGCACCTGGTCCTGGGTCTGCGCGGCCCAGGCGAAGTCGCTCTCCCGGTCGGCCCCGGGCAGTTCCCGGCTGGTGGCGAAGGGATCGACCGGCGGTGGCCCGGCCGGGACCGGTGCGGGGGTGATCTCGGCGAGAGCCTGGGCCAGCAGGGCCGGTGTGGTCAGCGGCGGCCGGTCCTTGCCTGGCCGCTGGAACAGCGCCTCACAGACCACCGCGTCGATCGCGGCCGGCACGCCGGCCCGGACCTGCCGCGGGCTGCAGGGCAGCCCGTCGGCCATCGGCGCGGGGGGCAGGGAGGTGCTTTCCATGCCGGCCCAGTGCCCGGTCAGCGTGGCGTACAGGAGCTTGCCGAGACCCTGGGTGTCGGTCAGCGCGGGGTCGCCGGAGGAAACGTTGGCCAGCGCGGCGTCGATGCCGAGGCCGGTGAGCTTCACCCCACCGCCAGGGGTCCAGCGCAGTGAGTCCGGAGTGAGGCAGAGGTGCGCGAGGCCGGCCGCGTGCGCCCCGGCCAGCGCATGGGACGCCTCGGTGATGAGGGCGACGCCCTGGCGTGGGTCGAGCGGGCCGTTGCCAAGCAGGTCGTCGAGTGAGTGACCGGCCACCCACTCCATCACGATGTAGGCCCGGTCGCCGCCGTGTTCGACGTCGAACACCTGGGCAAGGCGCGAGTCGGTGAGCCTGCTGGCCGCCCGGGCCGCCCTGACCACCTCGGGAATCCGCGGGAAGTCCGGTGCGAAAGTGAGCACCGTGACGGGACGGGCAAGCGTCTCGTCGATCGCCTTCCATGCCGCCCAGCCCCCGGCAGCGCTCACCCGGTCTTCGAGCCGATAACGGTCGGCCAGCCGGGCTCCAGGCTCAGAAGTGAAGGTGCTCATACGCCAGCTCTCGAGAGCGGGGCCAGCCCTCGTCGCTCCTTCCGAGCCCCGGCAGATGACCATACCCGCGATGCGGTATGCCGCACGTGCTGGACACCATGCTAGGGCGTAAGCGGCGTCATCTGGAGTTGCCGCCCATCCCAGCGAGCAAACCGTTATTCGCCAGCGCCGCGAATTCACTCGCACGCACCTGGGATTTCATCTGGCCTGAGTATGTGTCCAGAGGGTGAGCTGAGGCGATTGTGCCTGTCCGTGCTCATCCTCGCCGGTGTTACCGCCGGGGACGTCCTGGCGGCCCGGTGCCGCGTCGCTGCGGCGGGCGGGGCTGGGGCGTGGCCGGGCCCTGGCGGCGGCCGAACCGCGCTCCGACCGTGGCCAGCAACTGGGAGACCTCCGCGATCCGCAGGGACCGGGCGAACAGCACATAGAGCAGCAGCCCGCCACCGCCGCCGACCACGACCGTGGCCAGGCCGTAGGTGAAGCCCGGGTGGAAGACCACGCCGATCGTGAAGGTCATCTCCAGGGCGAACATGGCCGGCGGGATGGCCGCGACGTGCATCTTGACCAGGCTCCGGGTGATCGCCCGCCCGTCCAGGCTGCCGACCCGGCGGATGAGCAGCCGCCATGCCACGATGGTGCCGACAAGGTTCGCGATGCCGAAGCCGGCCGCGAGCCCCTCGTCGACCTGGCCTGGCGGCAGCGTGTTCCACGCGATCAGGTTCACCATGATGTTGGTCGCCATCGTGACCAGCCCGATGAAACAAGGCGTGCGGCTGTCGTGCAGCGAGTAGAAGACCCGCAGCAGGAGCTGGAACGTCATGTACGGGACCAGGCCGAGCGAGAACACGGCGAACACTTTGCCGATGTAGTCCGCACCCGAGACCGTGGTGCTGCCGTGCCCGAACAGCATCTGGGCCAACGGCCCGCCGAGCACGGCGAGCAGCAGCGAGGCGGGCACCACGACCACCGCGGACAGCCGGATGCCGGTGGAGAAGTCCGCCCGGACCCGGGAGTAGCGGCGGGCCGAGGCGTGCGCGCTCATCCGGGGCAGCAGCGCGGTGATCACCGAGATGCCGACGACGGCGTAAGGCATCTGGAACAGCAGGTAGGCATACTGGTACGCGGAGTACCCCGCGGCCGCATCGTGCACGGAGACCGCGCCGGCTATAACCAGCGTGGTAAAGAACGTGACCTGCGTGGTGACTACGTACCCGGCCAGCCAGCCGGCCAGCCGGCCGATCTCGGCCACCTCTTCGCGGCGGAAGCCGAACGTGGGCCTGGGCCGGAAGCCGGCCCGCGCCAGCGCGGGGAGCAGCGCGACGGTCTGCGCGATGATGCCGAGGGTGGTGCCGACGCCGAGCAGCTTGACCTCACCGGATGAGATGTTGCTGGGCGTACGGCCGAAGCCCGCTATGGACAGGTACAGCAGCAGGACCAGGATCACCACGATGTTGTTGATCACTGGGGTCCACATCGGCGCGGCGAACCGGCCGCGGGCGTTCAGGATCGCCCCGGCCAGCGCGCTCATCCCATAGAAGAAGATCTGAGGGATGAAGAAGTACGCGAACTCCACCGTCACGTGGTGTTCCGCGCCGGGCAGCTTGCTCGCGTACACATCCACGATCAGCGCCGCGCCAAGGGTGGCGACCAGGGTGATCGCACCGAGCGCGATCACTCCGAGGCTGAAGATCCGCTGGAAGTAGCCTTCGCCACGGTCGGGATCCCGCTTGGCCGCGGTGATGAGCAGCGGGACGACCACGCTGGTGAGGATCCCGCCCAGCATGAGGTTGTAGACCACGTTCGGCAGCGTGTTGGCGGTGTTGTAGGCGTTGCCGAGTGCGCGGTCGCCGACCGCGTAGGCGAGCATGAGGGCGCTCAGAAAGCCGGTCAGCCGGGAGGCGAGCGTGCCGAGCGCCATCCCGCCGCTGGACCGCAGCAGGGAACTGTCGCTCTCACTGCTGGTGGTGGTGGTGGTCGTGCTGCTGGGTGGCCGCCGCGGCGTCCGCGGTCCCCAGGTGGGCTGGCCGTAGGTCCGGACCGGCGAACCCGGCTGCCGGTACGGCTCGCCGCCGGCCCGCCCGGGTACCCGCTGGCCCTGGCCGGGGTTATCTGGTGGCGGTCCGGGGGGATATGCCGGCTGCCCGGGGGACCGCGGCGTCCGGACCGCCTGGCGTGGCGGCTGTCCGGCGCGGCGCGGGCTCTGTACGGGCGCCCGGACGGCCTGTCCACCCCGCGTTGCGTCTGCTGAGCCCTCCGGACCGTACGGCGGCTGCTGCCCCGGCGGGCGGGCGGCCGGCCTGGACGGGCGCGGGTCCTGCCCAGGACCGTGGGTGCCCTGCCGGGGGGCGCGGGGGTCCTGCCCAGGACTGTGGGTGCCCTGCCGGGGGGCGCGCGGGTTCTGCCCGGATTCGCGGGGATCCTGCCCCGGTGCCCGCAAGGGCTGCCTGCTGCCGCCTGGATCCTGTCCCGGGCTGCGCGTCGTGGCCTGCCCCGGTGCCCGCCGGTCCTGCCCGGAGGGCCTGGGCGGTTGCCACGGGGTCCGCTGCTGTTGCTGGGCGGAGCCGGGATCCCACGGCAACTGCCCGGTGTCGTGTGGCGGTTGTGGCGGTCCGCCGGTGTGGCGTGCTTGGTCGGCGTGGGCGGGGGGAGGTGGCTGGTCTGGCCAGCCGGCTGGCTGGTCTGGCCAGTCCGGTGGCTGGTCTGGCCAGTGTGTCTGCCCGGTGTCGTGTGGGTGTTGTGGCGGTCCGCCGGTGTGGTGTGCTTGGTCGGCGTGGGCGGGGGAAGGTGGCTGGTCTGGCCAGTCCGGCGGCGCCCAGACCGTCCGGCGGTCGCCGTAGGGCCGGTTTCCGGCTGAAGAAGCGCCGTAGGGTGGGTCTCCGGCTGAAAAGGCATGGTCTGGTGGCACGCCTGCCCCGTCGGTGGGCGGCACGAAGTGACCGGGCGGCTCGCCATGGCGCGGGTAATCCCCGCGACCGTTGTCAGCGGCGCGCCCGGCCCCGTGCGTCGGCGTACTCATCCGGATCCTCCGGCGGGTGGTCGTTCGCGAGGTCGTCGCCTTTGTGGACTGACCCGACGCTACCCGTTATGGCTGCCGGACCTGGCGGTTCAGGCGCAGGATCACCCTCAGGCCCGCCATCTTTCCGCGATCGCCTGATCGCTCGTGCACCCGAAGTCAGCACGAAGATACCAAGTGCCACAGACATCACTACCAGGGCCAACGTGCCGAACTTGGTCGCATGGACGGACAGTTGCACCTGGGTGCCCGGCAACGGGGAGCCATCCGGGTTGAGCAGTTTGAATGTCACGTCGGTCACTCCGACCGCGGCGGCATGTACCGGCAGCCGGACGGTGTAGATCTTCCCGGCCGGAATGGTGATCACGGGGTCGTACTTGCCGATGCTGAGCCGGCCTGGGCTCGGCGTGCTCGCCTGCAGCCTGACCTGGATGTCTCGCCAGGTCAGGCTGTTGGAGATGGACACAGGCACCTTGCCAGAGGAACCGCCCAGGGTTATCTGGCCGGAGTCGACGATTCTGACTTTTCTGCCCTGGTCGGCGACGTAGCCGGACACGCGGTTGAGCAGGTCCTGCCGGGTGGCTGCCTGGCTGTCGCCACGCCACGCGGAGGATTCGAGCGCGGCGACCGCGGAGCTCAGATAGCTGGGGTCGGGTGGGCTGAGAATGCCCGCCTGCACCTTGACGGCCGCGTCGAGGCGCGCCACCTGCGTCAGGTATGCCGAGCTCAGTTCGGTCCGGCCGGCCTGGTGGTCGGGCGGGGACTGGCGGCGCACCTGCCCGCTGGGGTGCGGGGCCGCGGCCAGGTCCGCCAGGCTGGCCGGCCGCAGCCAGGGGGCGTGCACCGTCTCCGCGAGCAGGCCGCGGGCCAGGCCCGGGGATGGATTCCACCGCGACGGCGGGGTCACCACCAGCGACCGGGCCAGGTTCGGAGCCTCCGCGACGATCATGGCCGTCTGCGCGAGGAAGCTCTGCTCGGTGGCGAACGTCGCGCCCGGGCCGCTGGCCGGTGCGCTCGCGAGAAGGTTGCTGATCGTGTGGTCTGCGAGCAGCACATGCAGCGACGAACCGACACCGGAGGCGGCGGATGCCTGCGCGCTCGGTGTGTAGTTGGGTATCGCGCCGGCCGGCGGCATCACGCTGGAGTCGAGCACCACGGTGCCGATCCCGTTGACCGCAAGGCTGCCGAGCACGCCCGAGTCGGCAATCCCGCCCTGTGGCCAGGCGATCGTGTCGCCACTGGGGGGCAGGTGCAGAATCTGCTGGCCGATGGACCGGCCCTCGCTGAACGCGCTCCTCAGGTCGCTGTCGAGGCCGTCATGGCTCAGCGCGGCCACATCGACGTCCGCGTACGGTGTCAGGAAGACCTGCTGGCCCGATATGGCGCTGCGCAGGCTGTCCAGCCATGACCCGGCCATACGGCTGCCGGGCTTGTGCGTGGCTCCGCCGCAGCCAGGGCCGCCGCCGACCGTGTGCGGGCTCGCCATCTTGCTCACGTTCTGCACGAGAGCGGGGTCGATCGCCCAGGTCAGGTGCGCAGCGGACGAATAGCTGGCGGCCGCGGCCAGCAGGCCGTTCAGCCGCCCGCCGGCGGCCAGGCTGGCGGCGAGGCCACTGGAGAGCAGCCCGGGGCAGGCGGCCTGATAGGGCTGGTCGATAAGTGGCCAGACCCACCCGGTGCTCAGCTTCCGCGGCTGCTGAGAGCCCGGCCCGTTGGCCCAGAACGGCAGGAACGTCCGGTCGGTGGCGGCCGGTATGCCCTCGCTGTCCAGCACCTGGGCGGCTAGCGGATAGACGCCGAACTGGGTCATCCCCACCGTGGCCGGGTCCAGCGTGGCCCGCCAGTGCACGGTCCGGCCCGGGGCGATCACGCCGGGCAGCGGCACCGCGCTGCCCTCGGGCACGTCCGCCGCGTACTCACCCGAGGCGTACAGGGCCAGCTCGTCCCTGTCGTTGAAGGGCATACCGGAGGACCGGAGCTGGATGGATTCGCCCACCTGCGCCGCCCCCGTGCCGTTCCGGACGATGCCGGTGACCGTCACAGTCCGGTTCGGTGTGGCCCACTGCGGGCTGACCGACTCGATGATGACCGAAAGCTGCCCGGGCAGCGATTGCCGCTTTGCCGCGCTGCTGGCCAGCGCTGTGCCGATCAGGGCTGGCCCCACCGTAAGGAAGAGGACGACTATGACGGTAACCGTGCCCGCTGCCCTACGGATGGCACCGCGCCCACCCGGTGCGGGGATCCGCCTGGGCGCAACATGGGTAGGGGGCACGGCTGAAATGCTATTGCCGCCGGCTGAGCGTTGCGGATGGTGACGGTGTAGCCGTCTCATCCAGGGGTCCGGGGGGTCGTCCTCCAGAGTAGATACCGTGGGTCATGGGGCGGTTGCCAACAGCAACAAGCGCGGCTGACCGCCTCGGCGGGTAGATGCCACTATGTGAGAAGACGCTGCCCCGCGCCATGTTTAAAGCTTATCCATTCCACTACCCTCGATGCCCGTGCCAGATTCGACACCACTGACCTCCGAGCAGCGCAAGGCCGCCGCCCGCCTGCTCGCGCCCGTCGTCCGCCCGCTGGACGGGCTCGCCCGGCTGTTCGCGTCCAGCGGCCACCAGCTGGCGCTCGTCGGCGGCCCGGTGCGCGATGTCTTCCTGCGGCGGCGCTCCGGGGACATCGATCTGGCCACCGACGCCTCGCCCGAGGAGGTCATGAAGATCACCGCGGACTGGGCCGACGCCATGTGGACGGTGGGGATCGAGTTCGGCACCGTGGGCCTGCGCAAAGGCGGCAAGACCATCGAGATCACCACCTTCCGCAGCGAGAAGTACCAGGAGGACTCGCGTAAGCCAGACGTCCGGTACGAGAAGACGCTGGAAAGCGACCTCGGGCGGCGCGACTTCACCGTGAACGCGATGGCCGCGCTGCTGCCCAGCGGTGACCTGGCCGATCCCTTCGGCGGCCTGGGCGACCTGCGGGACAAGGTGCTGCGCACGCCGGGCAGCCCTGAGGACTCGTTCACCGACGATCCGCTGCGGATCCTGCGCGCGGCCAGGTTCGCCGCCCAGCTCGGCTTCGAGCCCACCGATGATGTCAAGCGCGCGATGCGGGAACTCGCGGGCCGGCTGTCGATCGTGTCCGCCGAGCGGATCACCGCCGAGCTGACCAAGCTCATGCTCGCGCCGGCCCCGGTGCGCGGCATCGAGCTGCTGGTCGATACCGGCGTGGCGGACCAGGTCCTGCCGGAGGTACCCAAGCTCAGGCTCGAAATGGACGAGCACTACCGGCACAAGGACGTCTACCGGCACTCGCTCACCGTGCTGGACCAGGCGATCGGGCTGGAGGAACGCTACGGCCTGACCGGGGATCTCGTCCTGCGGCTGGCGGCGCTGCTGCATGACATCGGCAAGCCCAAGACCAGGTCACAGCTTCCCGGTGGGCGCGTTGCGTTCCACCACCACGAGGTCGTGGGCGCGACCATGGCGCGCTCCCGGCTGAAGCAGCTCCGCTTCCCGGCCGCGGTCGTGGACGACGTCTCCAGCCTGGTCGGGCTGCACCTGCGGTTCCACGGCTATGGCAGCGGCGAATGGACCGACTCCGCGGTACGCCGTTACGTACGGGACGCCGGGCCATTGCTGACCCGGTTGCACGCGCTGACCAGGGCCGATTGCACGACCAGAGACAAGGCCAAGGCGGCCAGGCTGGCCCGCACCTACGACAGCCTCGAGAAGCGGATCGCCGAGCTGAGCAAGCAGGAGGAACTCGCCAGCCTGCGGCCCGACCTGGACGGTCACGAGGTCATGAGCATCCTCGGCGTGGGCCAGGGCCGGGTTGTCGGCGACGCGCTCCGGCACCTGCTGCACCTGCGGATCGAGAAGGGCCCGGTGGGCAAGGAAGCGGCGACTCAGGAGCTACTGCGCTGGGCGGACCGGGAAGGGCTGGCCGTGCCCTCCCGGGAGGACGCGGGGCCGCCGCCGGATCGCTGACGGATGAGCAGCGAGTAGACCAGCCCGGCCAGCACGTAGCCGCCGCCTGCCACCGCCAGCAGCGGATATGACTTGCCGGTGGCCGGCATGAACGCCGCGCCCACGGCGGCGCCGACCACGAACGGCGCGTTGAACAGCATGTCGTAGAAGGCGAACACCCGGCCACGGAAGTCGTCGTCCACTTCCTGCTGGATGATCGTTGTCGCGCTGATGGCCACGCCCTGCGCGACGATGGCGACCGAGAAGCTGACGATCAGGAAGGGCACCTGGCTGAACGTCGAGCCGAGCGGCCCGGCCACGACGCCGGCGATCACCAGCAGGAGCGCTATCAGGGTGCCCCGGGACAACCGCCGGTTCGCCACGGGGGTGATCACCGCGGCGGCGCCGTAGCCGAGCGCCGCCGCCGCGATCACCAGGGTGAAGTGGGCCAGCGCGTTGTTGGCGTTGGAATGGTAGAAGTAGTTGCGGTACAGCAGGATCGACATCAGGAACAGGATCCCGTACATCATCCGCTGGCACCCGGTGGCGAACAGGGCGGCCGACGCCAGCCGCCGGTGCAGCACGTGCCGCGCCCCGGCGATCAGGCCCATCGTGACGAGCCGCAACTCCTCGAGCGCACCGGTGCGCTGCGCCTCGGCCGCTGCCCGGTCGGGGCCGAGCAGGTCCCGGTGCATGGTCGCCCCCACCGCCCCGGCCGCCAGGTAGCACACACCCGCCACCAGCAGGGCCGCCGCCGAGCCGCCGCGGCCTCCGCCGGTGGCCAGGTGGATGCCCAGGCCGGTGAACCCGCCGAGGAAGCTCACGATCGTGCCGGTGGTCGGTGCCACCGCGTTCGCCATGACCAGCTTGTCCTCGGGGACGACGTGCGGCAGGGCGGCCGACAGCGAGGACAGGAAGAACCTGTCCACACCGAGCACCGCCAGCACGCCGGCATACAGCGGCAGGCCGAGATTGCCCGAGGCCACCAGCGAGGCGGTCAAGATCACGAACACCGCACGCAGCAGCGCCGACCAGACCAGGATCTGCCTGCGCGAGACGCGGTCGATGATGATGCCCGCGAACGGCCCGATCAGCGAGTAGGGCAGGTAGAGCACGGCGAACGCCCCGGCCGCCCTGGCCGGATTGGGGAAGCTGGTCGCGTTGAAGAACACATACGTGCCCAGCCCCGCCGTGAACATGCCGTCGCCCGCCTGGGAGACCAGCCGGGTGCTGAACAGCCGCCGGAAGTCCCGTTCGGCGAGCACCGCCGACAGGTCACGGAAGAAGGATGACGGCTTCCCTGGCGGCCCGCCAAGCCTGCCGCGGACCGCTGCCATGAAGCCCCGGGAATCCGCGCTGGCTGCCACCCGCTCAGATTACGGTGTCACTCCTGGTGAATCCTCGCCCTGGCGGCTGATTTAACGGTCGACTTCCCCGGCGATGAACTTCTCCACCAGGTCGCGGCACACGTCGTCGCCGTACTGCTCGGGCGGCGACTTCATGAAGTAGGACGACGGAGACAGCACCGGGCCGCCGATGCCACGGTCCTTGGCGATCTTGGCGGCCCTGATCGCGTCGATGATGACCCCCGCGGAGTTCGGCGAATCCCAGACCTCGAGCCGGTATTCCAGGTTCAGCGGGACGTCGCCGAACGCCTTGCCCTCGAGCCGGACGAACGCCAGCTTGCGGTCGTCCAGCCAGGGGACATGGTCGGACGGGCCGATGTGCACCGAGGCGCGCTCCATCTCGTGTGGGATCTGCGAGGTGACGGACCGGGTCTTGGACAGCTTCTTGGTCTGGAGCCTGCTGCGCTCCAGCATGTTCATGAAGTCCATGTTGCCGCCGACGTTGAGCTGGTAGGTGCGGAGCAACTCGACGCCGCGGTCCTCGAATAGCTTCGCCATGACCCGGTGGGTGATGGTGGCGCCGACCTGGGACTTGATGTCGTCACCGATGACCGGCACACCCGCCTCGGTGAACTTGCCGGCCCACTGCGGGTCGGACGCGATGAATACCGGAAGCGCGTTGACAAAGGCGACGCCGGCGTCGATGGCGCACTGCGCATAGAACTTGTCGGCCTCTTCGGAGCCCACTGGCAGATAGGAGACGAGCACGTCCGCCTGGGTCTCCCTGAGCACCCGCACCACGTCCACCGGGGGCTCGTCGGACTCGGTGATGATGTCCCGGTAATACTCGCCCAGGCCGTCGAAGGTGTGGCCACGCTGCACGATGACCCCCGTAGGGGGCACGTCGCAGATCTTGATGGTGTTGTTCTCGCTGGCCAGGATGGCCGCTGACAGGTCCTGGCCGACCTTCTTGGCGTCCACGTCGAAGGCAGCGACGAACTCCACGTCGCTGACGTGGTACGGGCCAAACTGCACATGCATCAGGCCCGGCACCCGGCTGCCCGGGTCAGCGTCGGCGTAGTACTCCACGCCTTGGACCAGGGAACTCGCGCAGTTGCCTACGCCCACGATGGCTACCCGTACCGATCCCATAAGGATGGCTCCTTTACTCGTACCGTTCAGGTTGTGTTCACTCATGGCGCGGCCGTGCCCACGGGGGAGCGGGCGGTCGCGGCCGGGTCAGGTTGGGGTGTTGCCAGCCGGGCCGCCCGGGCCCGGGCCGGACTCTCTTTCCGAGGCGATCAGCTCATTCAGCCAGCGGACCTCCCGCTCGACCGACTCCAGCCCATGCTTGTGCAGTTCGAGGGTGTAGCTGTCGAGGCGCTCCCTGGTCCTGGACAGGGCGGCCCGTACGTTTTCCATCCGCTCTTCGAGCCGCGTCCGGCGTCCTTCGAGGATCCGCATCCTGACATCGGCCCTGGTCTGGCCGAAAAAGGCGAAGTGGACGCCGAATCCTTCGTCCTCCCAGGCGGCGGGCCCGCCTTCGGCGAGCAGATCCTGCAGCCGCTCCTTGCCTTCCGCGGTCAGCCGGTAGACGATCTTGGACCGTTGCCCGGCCAGCCCGCGCTGGATTCCGGCCTCGGTCTCCTCCGCGATCAGGCCCTGGGCCAGCAAGTCTTTCAGGCAGGGGTAGAGCGTTCCATAGGAGAATGCACGGAAGGCCCCGAGCAGGGCATTGAGCCGCTTGCGCAGCTCATAGCCGTGCATGGGCATCTCGTGCAGAAGGCCCAGGACGGCGAGCTCTAGTACCCCCGACCGCCTGCCGCCACGGCCCCTCCCCGAGCCAGAGCCGCCTGCGCGATGCTCGATCACCTAGCCGCTACCTTTCCAGCGATCCCAGCCCGCACCGTGCGGGTCCGGGGGCCTCGGCCCCCGGCAGATACCGATCCACGCCCACACCGCCTTCGCAGCGTGGAGGGTCCGGGGGGCTTGGCCCCAGGCAAATACTGGAGCCACTCCAACCCCAGCCCCAGCCCGCCGCGTGGGGGCCCGGGAACTCGCCCCAGCCCCCAGCCCGCAGCGTGGGGGTCCGGGGGGCTCGGCCCCCCGGGCAAATACTGCGAGCCACGGCGCAGTTGCCAACGGCAACAAGCATGCGAAGCCGCCGCCACCAACACCCTTCTATTCCGATGTATCGGTTCGATACATCGCCAAGATATGTGCGAAGCCCGCAGAGCGCAAGTGTGGAACCATTGGGCAACTTTCGGTCTCGGCTATGTCGGCCTTCCCGCGTACCCTGTCGGGCATGGGCACTATGCGCTCCGTCGTGGACTACGCGCTCGCCAAGAGGGCGACGCTGAAGTCTGTGCTGGCCGGGCGCACCACGATCGCCGACGTGTGCGACGCTCATCCCTACCTGCTCAGAGCGGCCAAGTTCCATGGCGAGCCGACCGACCGGATCTGCCCGATCTGCCGCCGGGCCAAGCTCACCCACGTCACCTACGTCTACGGTGACGAACTGGGCCAGTATGAAGGCCGGGTAAAAAGTGGACCAGAACTAGACGAAATGGCCTTGGAATACGGAGAGTTCCAGGCTTACGTCGTCGAGGTCTGTCAAAGTTGTGCGTGGAACCACCTCGCGTCGTCCTATGTTCTCGGCACGGGCGAACCGCGCAGCCGGCGCGGCCGTCGTGTGCGGGCCAGCGACTAAGTCACCGCGAGGCCGGCGGCTCCGCACGCTTGTTGCCATTGGCAACTGCGCCGTAGCTCGCAGTATTTGCCCGGGGGGCCGAGCCCCCCGGACCCCCACGCTGTGGGTTGGGGACTGGAGGTCGAGCCTCCTGGACCCCCACGCTCTGGCCTGGGGGGCTGGGGCCAAGGGCCCTGGACCCCGCGTTGGGGGCTGGGGGCGAGTTCCCGGGTCCTGCGCTGCGAGGACGGTGTGGGGGTCGAGCATGGTGTGGGCGTGGGGGGAACAGACCATCGGGCCGGTAGCAAAGGGCGACCGGGTACCTTGAGTGCCAGCTTGGGCGTCATTGCCCGCTAGACCCGTGTGACGTGGATCGTGCTGGATGCTCTGCGGCGCAGCAGATCCGCGGGACACGGCCTGGACCCCCGACAGCTCGTGGCCCGCAGCCCCGCGGGTGGCGAATCAGTGAGGACGCGTGAGTACTCCAGATTTCACCGGATCCGGCCGGCCACACCGGCGTGAAGCGGATCCGGCCAGCCATGGCTACGGACGCGGCGAGGACAGCGAACGCTACGGACTCGGCAGCCGGGCCGCCCGCCCCGGCGCCGGCGGATACGGCGACCGTGGCCGCGGCGCCAGCGGTAACGGCTACAGCCGTCGCGACAGCGTCAGCCGGGGCAATGGCGCCAGCCGCAGGACCAGTGACGCGCTCGGCAGCGACTACGGCCGCCGTGGTGACTACGGCCGTCCGGATGATGACGAGCGCGGCTATGGGCGCCCGGGCGAGGCCAGCCGCCGCGGTGGCCGTTCCCCGGGCCCCCGTGGCAGAGACGAGCGCGGCTATGGGCGCCGCACCGCGGGCGGCTACGGGGATGGGTACGGCCGTCCGGATGATGACGGGCATGGCTATGGGCCGGACGAGGGCGGCCGGCTCCGCCGGGGTGCGAGTGGCGCCGGCTCCAGGCTGAGGGGCCGCCGGTCCGGGCGTGACGGCTACGCCGAGTACGGCCCCGGCGGCGGTGGTAGCGGCAACGGCGGCGGCCGGGGCAGGAAGGGCAACGGCGGCAAGGGCGGGAAGCCGCCCAAGCGCAAGGGGAGCTGGTGGCGCCACTGGTCCTGGAAGAAGGTGGTCGGGGTCTTCTTCAGCGTGATCGGCCTGATCATCGTGGGTGTCGCCATCACCGTCGTCATTGACTACAACAGCACGCCGATCCCCACCGACGTGACGGCGCTGGCCATGCAGCAGGCGTCGACCGTGTACTTCAACGACGGCAAGACCGTGGTCGGCACCTTCGGCACCACCAACCGCCAGGTGCTCAGCTCCAGCCAGATTCCCAGCCAGCTCAAGTACGCCGTACTCGCGGCCGAGGACAGGAACTTCTACAACGAGGGCGGGGTCTCGTTCACCGGCATCCTGCGCGCCGCCTACGAGGACACCCTGGGCGGGGGCAACACGCTGCAGGGCGGCTCCACCATCACCCAGCAGTTCGTGCGCAACTACTACGACAACATCGGGACGCAGCAGACGATCGGCCGCAAGCTCAAGGAGATCTACGTCTCGATCAAGCTGGCCCATGTGAAGTCCAAGGACTGGATCCTCACCCAGTACCTCAACACGATCTACTTCGGCGATGGCGCCTACGGGGTCGGTGCGGCCGCCGAGACATTCTTCGGTGAGCCCGCCAGCAAGCTGAACGTGTCCCAGGACGCGATGATCGCCGCCATGCTGAACGCTCCCGGCCAGTTCGACCCCACGCCGGGCTCCGCTGGTTACAAGCCGCTGGTGGCCCGCTGGCAGTACGTGCTGCAGGGCATGGTCACCATGGGCAAGCTGACCCAGGCCGAAGCGTCGGCACAGAAGTTCCCGAAGGTCGTCAGCTCCCACTCGGCGTCCTCGGGCTGGACCGGCTACAACGGCTACATCATGCAGGATGTGCTGGCCGAGCTCGAGAGCACCTATCACTACTCGCTCTCCCAGATCGACAACGGTGGGCTGCACATCGTCACCACGTTCAGCAAGCCGCTGATGGATGCCCTCTACCACACGGTCGGCCAGGAGGAGCGGGCGATGCGGGCGGCCGGCCCGGGCGACGGGCTGCCCTGGTTCGCGCACGTCGGTGCCGTGCTCGAGCAGCCGGGCACGGGCGCCATCCTGGCCATGTACAGCGGGCCGAGCTATTCCGAGCCGTCCGCTTACTGCAAGAAGATCTTCTGCCAGGTGGACATGGCGCTGGGGAACAGGGAGCAGGTCGGCTCGTCGTTCAAGCCGTACGTGCTCGCCGCCGCGCGAGCCCAGGGAATGAGCGTCAAGACCAGCATCCTGGACGGGACGTCCCCGCTGTGCGTGCCCAGCGACCAGTACCCGACCCAGTTCTCCCAGCCGGCCAACGGCACGAGCTGCCCGTCCACGCCCTACGGCTGGCACATGTTCAGCAACGACGAGGGTGACGGGGCCCAAGGCCCGCAGACCGTGGTGAACGCGACCGCCCAGTCGCTGAACACGGCCTACACCGACCTCACCCACCGGGTGGGCACCCAGAACGTCATCAACATGGCCAAGGCCTTCGGGGTCAACACCGGCAACTACCCGAACGGCTCCAACCTGCAGGCCGACGTCGGCCAGGTCGGCATCGCGCTCGGCCAGAACGCCCTCACCGTCGGGGAACAGGCGAGCACCTTCGCCACCCTGGCGGCGAACGGCGAGTACTCCACCCCGCACGTGATCAAGGACATCATGGTGGGAACGAACCTGGTCCAGGCCAAGGTGATACACCGCCAGGTGCTCACCCCGGACGAGGCCGCCGACGTGGACTATGCGCTGTCACAGACAACGATCAGCGGCACCGGCACCAAAGCCGAGATGAGCGATGGCCGGCCGATGATCGGCAAGACCGGCACCACGAGCACCGCCCAGTCGGCCTTCTTCCTCGGCGCGATCCCGCAGTACTCGTTCACCGTGGGCATCTTCACCAATCAGCAGAACGCCAGCACCGCCGCCGGCGCGCAGACGCTGAACAACCTCGGCGGGCTCGGTGGTTATGGTGGTGACTGGCCGGCCCTGATCTGGCACGCCTTCGCCCAGAAGCAGTTCCTCCAGCTTCCCGTCCAGAACTTCCCGGCGCCGACCTTCGGCGGCACCCAGTGGAACCTGATGGGCCAGGTACCGGTCCAGCACAAGAAGCCGAACCCGGCACCGACCCACACGCCCTCACCGCACCCGACAAACACCTGCGGCAATGGCAATCAGCAGCAAAAGGGCTGTCACACCTCGCCTCCGCCGACCTCGCCCCCACCCACCAGCCCGCCGCCGACCTGCAAGAACCCGAACAAGTGCCACACCGGCACGCCCACCCCACCGCTGGTAGCCCAGGGTGGCAGCAACAGCGGCACCGGCAACACCTCAACCTCGGGCAGGCTCGTCGCGACAGACCCTGCCCGTCAAGCCGCCAGCCCGGGCGTTATGCAAAACCGCATCGTGAGTGCGGACCCGTAGGGTCTGCGCGAGCGATCGGGCCAGGTCAGCGATGCGATCACCGGGCGGTAATTTTGCATAACGCGGTTTCGCATGAGGCACCGCCTCGGCTCCGTGGCTGGCTGGCAACGGCTAGCCTGACGGGCGAACCTGGCAGCCGATGACGGAGCACGACGTGGCGGGGGTTGGTCAGACCATGCCCGGGCGTGGCAGCGGCTCGCCCGGGATGTCGCGGCGGGCCTGGCTGATCGCGCTGGCCAGCTCGACCGGAGCCCTGGCGATCGCCAGCCTGCTCGGCAGCTCACTGGGCTTCCTGGCCAAGTCCGCCTGCCGGGCGGGCGCCTGGAACAGCGCCTATGGCGAGTTCCACGGGCACTGCTACACCGACATCTACCCGCTGTACTACGGCGAGGGGCTGACGAACGGCCAGGTTCCCTACTTCGGCCACCACGTCGAGTACCCGGTGCTCATCGGCGCGGCCATGCAGTTCGCCGCCACGGTGGTGCGGCCGATCAGCGATCCGTTCACCAGAGGCCGGGAATTCTTCGACGTCACCGTCGTCCTGCTCAGCCTGTTCGCACTGGCCGGCGTGCTGGCCACCGGCTACCTGGCCGGCCGGGGCAGGCAGTGGACGGCGCTGCTCGTCGCGTTGTCGCCCGCGCTGATCCTGTCCTCGTTCATCAACTGGGACCTGATCGTGATGGGCCTGACCGCCGTGGGCATGGCGGCCTGGGCGGCCCGCCGTCACGTGCTGGCCGGTTTGCTGCTCGGCCTGGCCATCGCCACCAAGTTCTACCCGCTCATCTTCTTCGGCCCGCTGCTGCTGTTGTGCCTGCGGGCCGGGCGGATGAAGGCCTTCTGGACCACCACGGCCTCGGCAGCGGCCTCCTGGCTCGCGGTGAATCTGCCCGTCATGATCCTCGCGCCGGCCGGCTGGGCAACGTTCTACCGGCTGAGTGAAACCAGGGGTGCCGACTGGGGGCCCATCTGGTACTTCCTGGAGTACCTGCACTGGCCGCTGCTGGGCACGACCTCGCTGACAACGCTCAACCTTCTCTCGCTCGGGACGTTCCTTCTGGGCTGTGTGGGGATCGCGGTGCTGGCCATGGCCGCGCCCCGGCGCCCCCGGTTGCCGCAGCTGTTCTTCCTGATCCTCGCGGTGTTCCTGATGACCAACAAGGTGTGGTCACCGCAGTATGTGATCTGGCTGGTGCCGCTGCTGGTGCTGGCCAGGCCGAGGATCTGGTCGTACCTGCTCTGGCAGGCGGCCGAGGTCTGCTACTTCCTGGCGATCTGGTCCTACCTGCTCACCGAGGGTTCGCATCCGGGTGGGATCAGCCCCGCCCTGTACTTCGCGGCGCTGCTGGCCAGGTTCCTGACCGTGGCGCTGCTGTGCGGCCTGGTCGTCAAGGACATCCTGCGGCCCGGCACCGACGTGGTGCGGGCCTGCGGTGAAGACGACCCGGCAGGCGGTGTGCTGGCCGGTGCGCCCGACGTCAGGGTGCTCAGCTTCGGCCGTGCTGAATAAGCACTGAGTACGGGTGCTCAGCCGGTCGTAGGTACAACCGCCGGCCAACGGCGGTTGGTTGCGGGATTCCGCCGGATGGGCTCGCAGGAGGCGGTGACCGTTGCCGGGGACGCGGCCGGCCTGCACGTTCTGGTGGCCGGCGAGGCGGATGGCTATTCCTGGCGCACGGTCGCCACCCTGGGGGTGGCGGGAACCGGCACCGCCCGGTGGATCGGCCAGGCCTGCGTGACCGGTGGCGGGCGGCGGGCGGTTGTGGTGTACGCCCCGGCGCAGATCACCAACTCACCGGACGAGCTGGGCAGCGGCGCGCTGGCCGCCGTGGTGAACCTGGCCACCGGCGCGGTGACCCCGGTGGCGGCCGGGGTGTCCATCGCCTACTTCGACCCCGGCTGCGGAACGGGCCAGGACGCGGTGCTGACCCAGGGCGGCTGGGCGCCCCGGGCCGGCCAGGTGGACCAGACCCGGCTGATGACGCTCGATGCGGCCACCGGAAGGATCACCCGGACGATCGCACTGCCCGGCGAAGCTGCCTCCGCAGTCCCCTACAAGGGGGAATCGCCGCCGCCTACGGTCGGGGAATTTCCATTATTGACGGACGGGGCCGGACGACAACGCTCGTGAAGACTTCCGGGACGATCTCAGCACCTTCGACCTGGGCACCGGCGCGCACGTCATGCTGAACAACGTCACCTGCCAGGGGAGCACCGGCTACGACATCGCCTGGGACGCCATGGCCTTCGTCCCGGCGTAGGTAACTCACCGGCTGGAGCTGGGCCGGACCTCGGGGCAGCGCCGTCATGACGCTCTGGGAGACAGCCGGGACGCGGGGGAGGGCTGCCTCCCGGGGCGGTGGACCGGGGTCAGGCCGCGTCGCCGGCGAGGTGTTCGCGCAGCCAGCGGATGTCGGTGGCTGGATCGGGGGTCTCGCATACGGCTGGAGCGCCGGACCCCCGGAGCACGTCGAGAAGCAGCTTCGGGTCGATTTCCCCGTCGGTGATCCCGGCGTGCCTGTCCCGGCCCGAGCCCCGCTCGTCCCGGGAGTTGTTCAGGTGCACGAGATCGATCCGGCCGGTGATCGCCTTGACCCGGTCCACGATGCCGTCCAGGTCCTCGCCGCCAGCGTGTGCGTGGCAGGTGTCCAGGCAGAAGCCGATGTTGTCGTCGAGGCCGGCCGCGATCGCCTCCCACAGCCGCTCCACCGCGGTCAGGCCCCTGGCCATGGCCCGGTCGCCGCCCGCGGTGTTCTCGATCAGCATCGGCACCGGGCGCTCGATCCGCTCGACCGCCTTCTGCCAGTTCGCGAAGCCTTCCTCCACGTCGGCGCCGGCGTCGACGTGACCGCCGTGCACGATGACCCCGGCCGCGCCGATTTCGGCCGCGGCGGCCAGGTACTGGCCGAGCAGCTTACGGCTGGGGATCCGGATCCGGTTGTTGGTCGTCGCCACGTTGATCCGGTACGGGGCGTGGATGTAGACGCCGACCCCGGCCTGGGCGAAGGCGTCCTTGAGCGCGGCCGGGTCAGCAGGGAAGACCGGCGCCTTCCAGTCCTGCGGGTCGCCGAGGAAGAACTGCACCACGTCGGCGTCCCAGGCCGTTGCCGTGGCGAGAGGGTCGTCACGGTGAATGTGTGCCCCGATGCTCGTCATGTTCCGAGCCTACGGGCAGCGCGATGATGCGGTGAGGGTTCTTCAGGCGCCGAGGCCGCCGTGCGCGAAGCCGAGCCCGGCTCCGACGAACGCCCCGATCAGCCCGGTCACGATCAGCATTCGCTCGGGCGTGGTCGCCGAGATGAGCTGGTCGTAGAACCCGACGAAGATCGCGATCAGCCCGAGAATCACCGCAGGCAGGTGAAGGGCCACGACGAACCCGGTGCTGACCGCCGCGATCCCCAGGAGCAGGGTGATCACGGCCAGCGTGTTCTCGAGCGGATGGGTCCTGCCGTCGTTGTTCAGGGTGACTTCGAGCAGATGGGAGCGGTGTCTGGTGACCTGTGACACGGATGCCACCTCCTGCGGAGCGCCGTCAAGGCGGGGGCCTTCGCCGTCGAGTGTTCCCATCTTCGCTCGCGGGGAATCCCCGCCGGGGACACGGCACGGCCGCCGCCGCGGCGTGCGCGAGACGATGGCGGGGAGCCGTTCCGTTCAATCCATAGAAAGATCCTTGGTAGGCTGACTGCGCTGCGCGAGCCGTAGAGGGTTTCCTCGTCCGCCGCGCTGCACCTCCTGTCACCCAAACACCGTGACCGCGTCAGTCCAAAGGAGGCCGGGTTCGCGCATGCGTCACTACGAGATGATGATTATCCTCGACCCTGAGCTCGAGGAACGTACCGTTCAGCCGTCGCTCGACCAGTTTCTCAACGTCATAAAGACCAGCGGTGGCACCGTCGACAAGGTCGACGTGTGGGGCCGCCGCCGGCTGGCTTACGGCATCGACAAGAAGTTCGACGGCATCTATGCGGTCGTGAACCTGACGTCGGAGCCGGACGCCGTGCGGGAGCTGGACCGGCAGCTCAACCTCAACGAGGCGATCCTGCGGACGAAGATTCTCCGTCCTGAGCGTCACTGACGGCTTGACCGCCGGGCCGCAGACAGTCGCCAACGTCCAGACCCTCAGGCGATCGCCAGGAACGTCAGAACCCGGAGGATCGCTAATAATCAGGAACGCCCGGGCCCGGACGATCGCCAGGAACGCCGGGGCCAGGCGATCGCCAGGAACGTCAGGGCCCGGACGATCGCCAGGAACGTCAGGGCCCGGACGATCGCTAAAAACGTCAGACCCCTAGACGATACTGGTTTTTAGAAAGAGTTTTTTCAACCAGCGCTGGGCGATCTTATTCGCCCACGCGGCCGAACGACCGGGAGCAGTCCCCATGGCAGGCGACACACAGATCACGATCGCCGGGAATCTCGTCGAGGACCCCGAGCTCCGCTATACCCAGACCGGGCAGGCGGTCGCCAAGTTCCGCGTGGCGTCCACCCCCAGGTTCCGTGACAACGCGTCGGGCGAGTGGAAGGACGGCGAAAGCCTGTTCCTCACCTGCAGCGTGTGGCGGCAGGCAGCCGAGAACGCGGCCGAGAGCCTGCAGCGCGGTATGCGGGTCATCGTCTACGGGCGGCTGAAGCAGCGTTCCTATGAGACCAAGGAAGGCGAGAAGCGCACCGTGTACGAGGTCGACGTCGATGAGGTCGGCCCCTCGCTGCGCAACGCGTCGGCCAAGGTCACCAGGTCTCAGCGGTCCAGCGGCGGCTACGGCGGCGGTAGCGGTGGCCAGGGTGGCGGCGGGTACAGCGGCGGTGGCCGCGGTGGCCCGGCCGACGACCCGTGGGCAGCCGAGTCCGGCGCCGGTGAAATGTCCGACGAGCCACCCTTCTGAGCAAGACCCATAACAAGTAACCGACCATCCCCGCTGATCGCGGGGCTCTGCAAAGGAGCACCATGATGGCCAAGGCCCCGATACGCAAGCCCAAGAAGAAGGTCTGCCTGTTCTGCCAGGAGCAGATCACTTACGTCGATTACAAGGACACTGCGCTGCTGCGCAAGTTCATCTCGGATCGGCACAAGATCAGGGCTCGCCGGGTCACCGGCAACTGCACACAGCACCAGCGCGATGTCGCGACCGCGATCAAGAACGCGCGCGAGATGGCACTGCTGCCCTACACGAGCACGGCGCGCTGAGGCTGAGGAGAACTGACACCGATGAGTCGCACACCGATGAAGCTCATCCTCACCCAGGAGGTCACCGGCCTCGGTTCGCCCGGCGACGTGGTCGAGGTGGCCGGTGGGTACGGGCGCAACTACCTGATCCCGCGCAAGCTGGCCATGCAATGGACCCGGGGCGCGGAGAAGCAGATCGATTCCATCAAGCGCGCCCGCTCGGTCCGCGAGATCCGTGGTCTCAGCGACGCCAAGCAGGCGGCGGGCCAGTTGGAGGCGCTCAGCGTCCGGCTGGAGACCCGGGCGGGCGCCAGCGGCCGCCTGTTCGGTTCGGTGAGCCCGGCGGACATCGCGGCGGCCGTCCGCGCCGCGGGCGGTCCCGAGCTGGACCGGCGCCGGATCGAAGTCACCAACCCGATCAAGACCGTCGGCTCCCACCAGGTGAAGGTCCGCCTTCACCCCGAGGTCACCGCCTCCCTGGACGTGGAGATCGTCGGCACCTGAGGGGTGCGTGATGCTGGCCCGGGGGACGACCCTCCGGGCCAGTTCCGTCCTTTGCAAATGACGCACTTAGCCGCGCGGTGTCTCTGTTTGTTCGTAGGCTGCGCGGCGCCTGGCGAGCTCGGGGTCGAGGTCGCTCACCATCGCCCACAGCCGGGCGATGCGCTCCGCCAGCCGAGGCGGCACCGTCCCATCGCAGCTGTCCGCGGCCAGCTCGTCGATGGCCTCGGTGAGGCTGTCGAGCGTTATCGGGAGGACCGGAGGGTCGCTCCCCCGGCTCGGCATCGCGGGCGGTGACGAAATCGGCATCGGAGGGTCCGGAGGGTCGCCCCTCCGGGTCGGCATCGTGGGCTGTGGCGAAGTCGGCATCGGGGAGTCCGGGGGGTCGTCCCCCCGGGCAGGCACCGCGGGCTGCGACGGAGTCGGCATCGGGGGGTCCAGGGGGTCGCTCCCCCGGGTCGGCATCGCGGGCTGTGACGGAGTCGGCATCGGGGGGTCCGGGGGGTCGTCCCCCCGGGCAGGCACTGCGGGCTCCGGCGAAATCGGCCGCAGGCCGATGAGCGTGCAAGGCCGCCTCGGCTCCTCGTCATCGAGCGTCACCTCCGGGGTCGAACACACACTCGAACGATAGCCTGCCCTTCGGACAGTACGCATGGGATCGGGGAATCGTTAGCCGGCCGTCTGTCCCGTGCCCGGGCGGCCGCTCCGGTCATCCTCCGTATGTGGATAACTTCTGGCTGTTGTGAACAGAAGAAACAGCCGAAGTTTTTCTTCCACACAGCCGGTGGATCGTATAACAGCAGGTAGAAGACCCGGTTCCGAGGCGTGATGGAAAATCTCCCCAGCCGTGCCCCCAAGCTGCGCACAGTTCCGGCGGCGTGTCTTCACAGGCTATCCACAGGGCCTGGTTGGCTGTCTGCCCGTGGTGCGAGCACACTGTCCTAGCTGTGGCGCCGCGGAAATGTCGGTGCCTCGGACTACAAAGGAATCAGGTCGGCCGCGCACCGTCGCGGAGAGCCAGGCTGGGGGAAGGCGGTGGGCAGGTGAGCGTCACCGAGATCGCACCGAGAGGTGGCGATTTCGAGCGGACCCCGCCGCACGACATCGCGGCAGAGCGGTGTGTGCTCGGCGGGATGCTGCTGTCCAGGGACGCCATCGCCGACGTGCTCGAGGTGATCCGGCCACGAGACCACTACCGCCCGGCGCACCAGATCATTCACGAGATCATTCTCGACCTGTACGGACGCGGCGAACCCGCCGACGCCGTCACCGTGGCCGCGGAACTCACCCGGCGTGGCGAGATTGCCCGGGTAGGCGGAGCCGACTACCTGCACACGGTGATCGCCTCCGTGCCCACTGCGGCCAACGCCGGCTACTACGCCAGAATCGTCAGGGAGCGGGCGATCCTGCGCCGCCTGGTCGAGGTCGGCACCCGCATCGTCCAGCTCGGCTACTCCGGCGACGGCGACGCTGACGACCTCGTCGACCAGGCGCAGGCCGAGATCTACGCCGTCACCGACCGCAGGACCAGCGAGGACTACCTCCCGCTCGCCGAAATCATGCCGGGAGCCCTGGACGAGATCGAGGCCATCGGCAGCCGCGGCGGCGTGATGACCGGCGTCCCGACCGGCTTCGCCGACCTGGACGCCCTCACCAACGGCCTGCACCCCGGCCAGATGATCGTCATCGCGGCGCGGCCAGCACTGGGCAAGAGCACCCTTGCACTGGACCTGGCCAGGGCGGCCACGATCAAGCACGGCATGGCCACGGTGATCTTCAGCCTGGAGATGAGCCGTAACGAGATCACCATGCGGCTGCTCTCCGCCGAGGCCCGGGTGCCGCTGCACACGATGCGGACCGGCCAGCTCAGCGACGACGACTGGACCCGGCTGGCCAAGCGGATGGGCGAGGTGGCGGATGCACCCCTGTTCATCGACGACTCGCCCAACATGTCGATGATGGAAATCCGGTCCAAGTGCCGTCGGCTCAAGCAGCGCAACGACCTGCGCATGGTGATCATCGACTACCTGCAGCTCATGAGCTCCCCGAAGCGGGTGGAGAACAGGCAGCAGGAAGTCTCGGAGATGTCCCGCTCGCTCAAGCTGCTGGCCAAGGAGCTGGAGGTACCCGTCATCGCCGTCTCCCAGCTCAACCGTGGTCCCGAGCAGCGCACCAACAAGCAGCCAATGCTGGCTGACCTGCGGGAAAGCGGTTCAATCGAACAAGATAGCGACATGGTCATCTTGCTGCATCGTGAGGACGCGTACGAGCGGGAGTCACCGCGCGCCGGTGAGGCGGACCTGGTTGTCGCCAAGCACCGGAACGGGCCCACCGCCACGGTGACGGTCGCATTCCAGGGGCACTACAGCCGCTTCGTCGACATGGCGCCAGGCTGAGCCACCCTCAGGCCTGACGGCCCACTTCGGCGGCGAGGCGGACCGCAGCGGCGACCAGTTCGCCATTGCCCTGCGTGACGCTGCCGTCGGGCAGCACGGTGGTGTCTTCGAGCCCGATCCGGATGTCCCGGCCCAGCCGCAGAGCAGCCTGGATGACATGCCAGGTCGCCAGCTGATAGGCGTGGTGCAGGCGCGGCGCCCGGATGCCGTGCCGGTCGAGCGCCTCTTCAGCGGCCATCGCGGTGGCCAGGGCGGTACCGGAATCACCGTGCGGCTCGATCAGGATCCGGATCACACTGCCGGCGAAGTCGCTTTCGGCCAGCCGTTCCACGTCCTCAGCCGTCCAGATTCCCGCTTCCACCGGGATGCCCAGGCCGGCCAGGGTCGCGGCCAGCTCATTGGTGCCCGGCTCGGACAGGTTGACCGACGCGAAGTCGGGCCGGTCGTCCCCGGTCCAGCCGGCCACCAGGGCCAGCCGGCGTTCCGGGTCGCCATCGACTGCCCAGATACCCGTCGTCACCCCGACCGGAATGTGCGGGACCGCGGCCCGGACGGCGTGGACGGCGGCGAGAACCGCCTCCGCTTCGAGCGTCTCGTTGCCCGACGCGTCGCGTGGATGCACGTGAATGGCACCCGCACCGGCCCGCGCCACATCCCGGGCGTCGGCCGCCAGTTCTGCCGGAGTGATCGGCACGGCCGCGTGCTGCTCCCGGGTCGTTCCGCCGTTCAGGCAAGCCTTGATCAGCATGCTGTCACGCGATCCGTTCGAGGTAGTCCTGGTAGAGGGTGACAAAGCCGTCGGCGTCGAAGGTGATGTCCGCCTGGTAGCCCACGGAGTGGTAGCGCACCGTCCGGTTCCCCAGCGGCTCGTAGCGCTGCCATGCGGGCTGCGCGGTCAGCTCCGGGATGCGCACGAAACGCATGGTGTATTCGCGGGTGGCCGCATCGTCGGCCAGCAGCCCGTCGCGGACGACCGGCAGGGAATTGAAGAACGCCGAATGATGCAGGTCGAAGAAGTCGGCGTCGCCAAGCTCGACGTGAGCGGCGGGACCGCCATCCATCATCAGTTTCAGTACCGGCCCGTCGAGCTTCCAGTGCAGCTCATAGGCGATGCCGATTTGTGTGCCGCGGGCGCGGTCAAAGCTCTCCACATGCACGATCTCCATCCGGGGGGCATCGAGTCCCCGCCAGAGCATCGTCCGGCTCGCCATGATCACTCCAATGGGTTGTCGCGGGCGGCGGCCATTGCCTGCTGCGCCGCCGCCCGGGCGCGGTCCGCGGCCAGCTCCTGCTCCGGCCTGTTGTGGGTGAGGGTGGCGGCTCGCTCGAACTCGGCCTTGGCTTCCTCCGGCCGCCCGAGCTTCATCAGCAGATCCCCGCGGACGCTGGGCAGCAGGTGATATTCCCGCAGCGAGGGCTCGGCGGCGAGCTCGTCCAGCATGTCAAGGCCGGCCTGCGGCCCGAACGCCATCGACATCGCGACCGCCCGGTTCAGCTCGATCACCGGTGAGGGCATCGCCTCGGCGAGAGCGGTGTACAGCTCGGTGATCTGCACCCAGTCGGTGTCCTCGGGCCGGAACGCCCGGGCATGACAGGCGGCGATGGCGGCCTGCAACGCATACGGCCCGCGCGTCCCGCCCAGCTCTGCCGCCTTGCCGAGAGCGGCCATCCCACGGTTGATCAGTAGCCGGTCCCACAGCCGCCGGTCCTGGTCCAGCAACAGGACCGGCGCTCCGGCCGGCCCGGTGCGAGCCCGGAGCCTCGACGCCTGGATCTCCATCAGTGCGACCAGCCCGTGGACCTCTGGTTCCTCCGGTGCGAGCTGGGCGAGGACGCGGCCCAGGCGCACCGCCTCCGCGCACAGTGCCGGCCGCATCCAGTCGTCGCCCGCGGTGGCCGAGTAACCCTCGTTGAAGATGAGGTAGATGACCTCCAGGACGGAGGACAGCCGGGCAGGCCGCTCCTCGGCGCCTGGCACCTCAAAGGGGACTTTCGCTTTCGCCAGGGTTTTCTTCGCCCGTACGATGCGTTGCGCGACGGTCGGCTCTGGCAGCAGGTAGGCGCGTGCGATTTCTGTGGTGGTCAGTCCGCCGAGCAGCCGCAGCGTCAGTGCGACCCGCGACTGCACGGCGAGCACCGGATGGCAGGCGGTGAAGATCAGCCGGAGCAGGTCATCGTCGATATGGTCGGAGAAGGCCTTGTCGAAGTCGGGCGTGACGCTGTCGCCTTCGGCTTCGAGTGCCCTGCCGATCTGGGCATACTTGCTCTGCAGCTCGCGGTTCCGGCGGAACAGGTCGATGGCCCGGCGCTTGGCGACCGTCATCAGCCAGGCGCCGGCGTTGCGCGGGACCCCCTCCGCAGGCCACTGCTCGAGGGCGGCGACCACCGCATCCTGGGCGAGTTCCTCGGCCAGGCCAACGTCGCCCGTATAGCGGGCCAGCCCGGCTATCAGCCGTGCCGATTCCATTCGTACGACGGTCTCAACCGCAGCATGGGTATCGGAAGCCGTCACGACAACCGATGACACCATCCCCTGGCCAGCCGGAGCAAGCCAGAAACCCGTCACGGCGTGCCGCGACGGGTTTCTGGTGGTGCCTGACGATTCGGGGTGAGGTGGCCGCCGGGCGTTGTGCCCGGCGGCACCGGGGCCATCTACCGCTGGTTCCGGCGGAGCTCTGACCGGCACCGCCGTGCCGGTCATGGTCAGTAGACCTGCCGGATCGTGCTCTCACCCTCGCCGAGGATGCTGAGGAACCGCTTGGTCCACTCGATCGCCTCGTTCTTGTCGCGGACCTCCATCAGCGCCCAGCCACCGATCAGCTCCTTGGCCTCGGTGAACGGCCCGTCGAGCACGGTGAACTTCCCGTCGCGCAGGGAGACCTTGGTGCCCTCATCGGCCGGCCCGAGCCCGCCGGTGGCCACCAGCACGCCTGCCTTGGTCGCCTCTTCGATGAACTTGCCCATCTCGTCGTAGAGTTCCTCGCTCGGCGGCGGCACTGGAACCGATGGGTCACCGATCTGGTATCCGAGAAAACGCATTTCCTTGTTCCTTCCGTTTCATGACCGGGGTTCGGTGCTGCTCTCTTGTTCCTTCACCCCTGCGTCGAACGCTCCGGCCCCAGATCGACACCCGCGCCAGAAAACTTTCAAAGATCTTCCCCATCCCGGCCCGGCCCCGCCCCAAGGCCCTGACCTCGGCCTGAAGGGTGCCGCCCGCTGTGACACTATTGTCGTGCCCGTGAGCCGTCTTCCTTATCTGCGCCGTGACAACATCGACCCTCAGCGCCAGGAGGTGTGGGACAGCCTCGTAGACTCCCGGGGCACCAACCTCGTGAACGAGCAAGGCGGCCTGATCGGCCCCTTCAACGCCTTCGTCCACGCCCCAGCCGTCGGCCAGCACCTGACCGCGCTCGGCAAGACGCTGCGCTACGGCACCTCGATCGAACGCAGGCTCCTTGAAGTCGCCATCATCACCGTCGGCGCCCACTGGAAAGCTGAGTTCGAATGGTGGGCTCACGCCCGCATGGCCCGCAGGCACGGCGTCACCGACGCGGTGATCGACGCCATCGCCCGTGGCGAAGACCCACCCTTCGAAGACGGCGAGGAGCGAACCATCTATCTGGCCGCGCGCCAGCTCACCGAGACCAGCCGCCTGAGCGATGACCTGTACAACTCGGTTCACGCCATCCTCGGCGACACCGGCACCGTCGAGCTGGTCACCCTCTGCGGCTACTACACCCTGATCTCGTTCCTGCTGAACGCCTTCGAGGTGCCCCTCCCGCCAGAGGCCACCCCAACCTGGCCCGCCACTCAGCTCCCATAGTGGTAGCGGCACGCGGCGATGCGGATCTCATCGTCGACAATTTTGTAGATCAACCGGTGCTCGTCGGTGATCCGTCGCGACCAATAGCCGTGAAACCCATGTTTGAGCGGTTCGGGCTTGCCTATGCCATCGTTCCCGTTGCGCTCCACATCCTTGATCAGGATGTTGATCCGCCGAAGAACCTTACGATCCTGGGACTGCCACCAGACGTAGTCCTCCCAGGCACTCTCGTCCCAGACCAGCTTCACTCGGTCAGAGCCCGTTCGGTCCCACCGCCGTGTTCCAGCCGGTCGATCGAAGCCAACAGCCTGCGGGCATTCTCCGGGCTCCTGAGCAGATATGCAGTCTCCTTGAGAGACTCATAGTCGTCGAGTGCGACAATGACGACCGGATCATGACCCGCCCGGGTGATCACTACCTCTTCGCGATCATCAACGACCGCGTTGAGTGTCTCTGCATACCTCGCGCGCGACTCCGAATAGGTCATGGTCTTCACGAACCACCTCCAGTACACGTACAAGAAATTGTACGTTCCATGCTGGGGGAGGGCAAACCAGGATGTTCGGCGCTCTGCCCTATCGCTGACAGATCTGAGCAGGATGGATCTACCGCCTCAAGCCATCCGGTGCGAACCGCGTCCGTCGTGCCCTACCCTTGTATGCGGTCAGCGCCTCTGATGGCCAATCACCGGCTCTGACACCGCTATGCTTATGAAGTTCGCGACCTGAGCAACCAAAACCGCAGGTCAGACAAGTGAAGACAAGCGCTCGTAGCTCAACGGATAGAGCATCTGACTACGGATCAGAAGGTTGGGGGTTCGAATCCCTCCGAGCGCGCCGCGCACTTCCGCAGTTCAGGCCGCTTCCCACGAGGCGTGAGAGCGGCACTTTCACCATCAACTGGCCGGCCAGCAGGCGGGTACAACCCCTCCAACGGCAGCCTCAGCACAACCGAGTCCAACGGCGTGGAGACCGTCACCGGCTGCTGTCGCTGGCCCGCCGTCAGTGCCGCGACACCCGATGGCACCCGCATGGCTGACGGCCCAGCCTAGAAGCCGTACATCTGGGATAACACGCTCATGCCCGGGCATCAGTGAGGACAACCACGGCGCGGGCCGCAGCCGCCCGGACGCGCGCCACCGGGTCGTCGGCCAGCTCCGCCAGCTCGCCGAGCGCCTCCCCGACCAGGCGCCGGGCGGCCACCTTCGCCGCCATCTCCCTGACCCGCCATGACTCGTCACCCAGGCCGCCGCACACCCAGGGTCGCGCCGAATCGTCCCAGGCATACAGCAAGGCCCGCATCGCCCAGACCCGCAGCCAGTATTGCTGCCCGCCATCCAGGATCGACCGGGCCGCCGGACCCCCTATCGCGAACACCAGCTCGTCGTCTGCCTCCCGTCCGGCCAGCAGGTCAATGCACCTGGCCACCACATCGGCCTCGCCGCGACGAGCGCAGGCGAACTCGATGCTCTCCCGGGGGGTCAGACCCCACACAGACCGTGACGGCATCCTTCAGTGTGACACCGCTGGCAAAAGTCTCAATCAGGCAGCCAAGTACAACCTGGGCGCCCCGGCAACGGTCTCAAGGTGCACAGGCTCCGCAAACGGCGGAACCAGTGTCTGACAGGGGGAAGAGTCAGATGAAGCTATCCGGACGGAGAACCTGGCCATTAATCGCGGGGCTGGCCGCAGCCTTGGCGATCACAACGACAGCAGCCTCGGCGGCTACCTCGGGCCATGCCGCCCAGCGAACGATCCCGAAGTGCACCGCCTCTGAACTTGGCGTCTGGGTCGCTGCCGACGAGGGGAACGGCACCGCGGGGAGTATTTACTATCCGCTGGAATTCACCAACATCAGCAGCCAGACCTGTTATATGTACGGATTCCCCGGAGTGTCCACCACCAACAGCAGTGGCCGGCAGCTTGGCAGCTCGGCGAGCTGGAACCACCAGGTGAAACCCGCCATCGTCAATCTTGCCCCGGGCGCGACCGCGCACAGCATTCTGCAGTATGAGGTCGTGGCGGTTTCGCCGCAATGCAAGCAGGCGCCCGCATCGATGATCAAGGTGTATCCGCCCGATCAGACCTCGTCGGCCACCGGCTTCTGGGATTTCGAGAGCTGCACGACCGCCAAACCGGTCTACCTCTCCGTCGAGGCTATTCAGCCTGGCACCGGCCCCCGCATCTGACCAGCCAGGCTACCTTCGCCCGGGGTTACCCCGCACCCGGGCGAACCTGCGAGTCGGCGCCCCGGGCTTGACGCCATCCACCAATCGGGCCAGCGTAACTAGTTGCACTTTCACCGTTACACCCGTTGCGGCGTCCAGCCGCCAACCCCGCCCGGGTGGAGGTACCCATGATTTCGCGCAGGACCCTGCTCGCCGCCTCGATGGCAACGTTGTCAGCACCGCTCCTGACCGGCCTGGCCGGCCGCCGTGCCGCCGCCGCGACGAAGCCGCGAACCCCCGCACAGACCCCGGCCACGCTCCCGGTCAAGGTCAAGAACAACACCGGCTCGGACACCGTTTACGCGTTCGTCACCGGCCTGTCCATAAATAACGGTAATGCGCTGATGCTGATTCAGGCCGACGGAAAGACGCCCTATTATCCGGTCTCGCCGCCGTCCAGTCTCACCCCGCTGGCCAAGAATTGCGCCATCCCACTGAACAAGTCTGGCGGAACGGCCAAGACGATCACCATTCCATACATGGCCGGGGCCCGGCTGTGGTTCTCCATCGGCAGCCCGCTCACGTTCTACCTCAACCCCGGCCCGGCACTGGTCGAGCCCTCGGTCACCAATCCATCCGACCCGAACATCAACCTGCAGTGGGACTTCTGCGAGTTTACCTACAACGGTAGCGAGATGTTCGCCGACATCAGCTACGTCGACTTCGTCTGCATCCCGATCGGGATGACCCTGACCAGTGCCGGCGGGACGCAGCAGAAGGTGCCCGGGCTGCCCGCCGGTGGCCTGGACACCGTCTGCTCCAAGCTGACCGCGCAGGCCGCCGCCGACGGCAACCCCTGGACCGGCCTGATCGTGACCAGCAACGGCCAGAACCTTCGCGCGCTCAGCCCGAGCAACGGCATCGTGCTCAACCCGTCGTTCTTGCAGGGCTACTACCAGGGCTACGTTGACCAGGTCTGGCAGAAATACGAGTCCGCCACCCTCACCGTCGACACCCAGGCATCCTGGGGGACGGTCACCGGGCAGGTCACCGGTGGCCTGCTCACCTTCCCCGGCGTGGGCTCCTTCGCCCAGCCCACCACCGCCGATATCTTCGACTGCGACGGCGGCCCGTTCAACCCGAACGGGATGAGCCCCGAGATGCTCGCCGTCGTTCCCCGCCTGGCCGCCGCGTTCAACCGCAGCACGCTGCTGACCGACTCCAACCAGCCCGACGGCGAAAACCCGGCCGATTATTACACCAACGCGGTCACCAACCACTATGCGCGCATCGTGCACGCCACCACGCGCGGCCACCTGGGCTACGCGTTCCCCTTCGACGATGTCACCCCCGATGGCGGCGTCAACCAGTCCGGCCCGCTCGTCAGCCCGGCCCCCACCAAACTCCAGGTCACGGTCGGGCCCGTCCATTGACCTGCCCGCCACCGTCCCGGCGCCACAGCAAACCCATTGTCTCTTTTACGGAGGGGCCAGCCCCCCGCGCACCGAACCCAGTAGCTACCGAACGTGAGCTTATTCGGCCAGTGGGTAACCCATATCTCGCGGACACGGAGAAAGTTACTAGGGAGCCGTGCTGGGCCGGCCAACCCTGGAACAGGCGGCCACCGGAGAATTTGGTGGCCGCCTGCGCTGGTCACGGCGCCCGGCGGAGGGCTGCCGGGCGCCGTGAGATCAGTTCTCGTTGTACCGGGTGTCCGCGTACATGTGCTGGCACATTTCATGCCTCACCACACAGAGGGTCAGAGCTCGGCCAAGATACATGCCCGGCCAAGATGATGGCCGCGAGTTCACTCCGCGGGGGTTCGGCTACAACGCGTCTTCGCGTTCCAGATAGCGCAGCGCGACCCAGCCCACCGGCACCGGCAGCCAGAACGTCAGCAGCCGGAACAGCAGCACCGAACTGACCGCCACCGCGGCCGGCAGGCCGGTGGCCACCAGCCCGGCGGACAGCACCGTCTCCACGGCGCCGAGCCCGCCGGGCGTGGGCACGATCGAGCCGAGCGCGCTGCCGGTCAGGTAGACCACGGCCACGCTCGGGACGGGCCTGACCCCGCCGAGCGCGCGAACGCACACGTACAGGCAGAGGATGTAGGCCGCGCTCAGCAGCAGCGCGCCGCCGATGCCCTGGGCCAGCTTGCGCGGCTGCTGGGCCAGTTGCAGCAGGTGTGGCACGACCTCGCCGAGCGCCGGGGCGACCCGGGCGCGCAGCAGCCGCCGGCCCGCCGGGAAGGCAAGCACGACCAGTGCCAGCGCCGCGATGCCGGCGAGCAGGAAGTACGCCCAGGTTGGGGGCTTGAACGCGCGACTGCGGGAGGCTCCGGTCACCGCGACGAACACGACCAGCAGCAGGATGTGCACGATGAAGGCCGCCACCTGGGCGACGCCCACGCTGGCCGCCGCGACTGCCGCGGGTACCTTCCGGCGCTGCAGGTAGCGGACGTTGAGCGCCGCGCCGCCCACCGCGGCGGGCGTCACCAGCGTGACGAACGAGCTGGCGACCTGGGCGAGCAGCGTCCGCAGGAAGCCCAGCCGCTCGGTGACGAATCCCATCAGTGACAGCGCCGCGCCGGCGTAGGTCAGCCCGGACAGGGCGATCCCGGCCAGGCCCCACCACCAGTTCGCCGAGCGCAGCGCGCTGGCCAGGCTGGACCGGCCCAGCTCACCGGCCAGCAGGTAGGCCGCGACCACGGTGGCGACCAGCGTGACCAGGGTGCGCAGCCGGATGCGTTCCAGCCGTACCGCCGCGACCTCGCCGCCGGGGACGGAGGCGAGCAGCTCCCGGCGCAGCGTGGGCAGGATCTCCTTGCTGCGGCTCAGCGCGGCCTTGGTGGACGGGGCGAGCACGACCGTCTGCAGCAGCGGCACCAGGGCGGCGACCTCACGGCTGCCGAGCTGGCCGACCACCAGTTCCGCGGTCCTGCCCGGCCCCGCATAGACGGCCAGTTCGGTGATGAACTGGACCAGGTCGAGCTGGACCTCCAGGTCGGTCGCGGCGACCTCCCCGCCGCTCATGTCGAGCAGCATGACGCCGCCGTCCGTGGTGAGCAGGATGCGGTCGGCGGTGAGCGCCCCGTGGGTGACCCGGCCGGAGTGCAGCTCGCGGACCGCGTCCCAGATGCTGCGCAGCTCGGCGTCGGCCGGATCGCGGCCGAGTTCGGCCAGCGTGATGCCGTCGTGGTGCTCGTGCGCCAGGGCGACCGCCTCGGGCCCGGCCCGGACCAGGGCGCTCAGCCGGGGCGTGGGCGCGTCGATGTTCTCCGCCGCGTAGGACAGCAGCGCCCGGCGCTCGACCAGCCGGTCGACCGACAGTGGCGCGCGATGGGCGACCTGGACCTGCAGCCGGATCGTGCGGTACAGCCGGTAGATCGCGCCCGCCGCCTGCTGGTCCTGGTCGTACACGTAGATGTCGAGCCGGGCGCCGTCGCGCGTGGTGGCCGCGTAGTAGCGGGACTCGGCCCCGGCCGGGACTCCGCGCCGCATCTCGGCCAGGCGGCACCCCACGGTGCTCAGCGCCGCGGCGATCTGCTCGGCGCTGGGCCGCAGCGACAGCGAGCCGGCCACGTACCGCACGGCGAGCCCGATCGCGCGCCCGGCCAGCAGCGTGATCAGCAGTGACAGCACGGTCGTCTGCAGCGCCGCCAGGTTCACCAGCGCGTAGGCCACGACGATCACCCAGATCGTGGTCCGCCAGCGTGGCCGCCCGGTGAACCCGATCATGGTGGCGTAGGCGATCAGGCCGGCCAGATAACCGTCCAGCGGTGAGGTGTGGCGGCTGGCCGCGGCGTGCGTCATCGTAATCGCGTGGTAGAGCTGCTCGGAGCCCAGGCCGCGCAGCACCGCGTTGACCACCCCGACGGCAGCGGCGGCGAGCAGGCCGGTCCCTGTCGCCTCCCACAGCCGCCTGCCCTGGCGCTTGACCAGTTCCTGGATGGCCAGCGCCACCGGCAGGATGAGCAACGCGAACAGGGTCAGCGAGCGGGCGGCGGTGAAGGCCGTGTAGGGCAGCCGCCTGCTGGCCCCGACGATGTCGGTCTCCACTCCGGCCGCCGTTGCCGCGGCCAGCACACCGGCGGCCGCCAGCAACACGATCTCGATGCAGCAGACCAGGCAGCGCAGCAGGTCGACCGGCTTGCGGATCCTGGTCTCCAGGTGATCGGACACCGCGAGCGGCTGCGGGCGCAGCGAAGCGGCCGGCGCAACCGGCTCTGGCCGGGCCGGCTCGTCTGGCCCGGCCGGCTCGTCCGGCGCGGCGCTAGGCTCGGGCGACGTCACCACCTGATCGTTTCACCCGAACCGCCGTCAAGGTCAACATGCCACCCCGCGGGTGGGTCAGTCGGGGCGCCAGTAGGTGCCGAAGTTGTCCCGGTGCAGGATGCCTTCGTCGACCATGAAGCGGCGCAGCGTGGCGTGGTCGGGGTGGACGAGCTGGAGCAGGTCGCGGACTTCGGCTTCGGAGTAGGCGCGGTCCCGGGCGAAACGATCGGCCAGGAACCGGAGCAGTTCGGTGCGCAGCGCGCCTGGCCTGGGGATCGAGACCAGCTTGCCCCGGCTGAACAGCGCGGCGACCCGGTCGCTTGCGCCGATGACGCCGAGGCTGGCGCTGGCCTCGCCGTGATAGTCCACGACGGCCCGCCGGAACGTCTCGGGCTTGACCACGAACCGGTCGCCGTCGCGTTCGACCAGGCCAGCCGCTAGCAGCTTCGTCAGCGCCTTGCGGCCCTTGGGATCGAGGTGCAGGCTGGCCACTGGCGTCCCGGCCGGTTCCCGGCAGATCGTGCCGAACAGCCGGAGCCGGTCCCGGTCGGCCAGGGCGGTACACACGGTCAACGGCAGCACGGCCTCAGGCTAACCGCGATGTGACATCGCTGGCGCTCATCACGCAGCGATGTCACATCGACGGGGGGGACTTGGGGACTAGCTGCGGCGGTAGCGGAGCGCGGCCAGCGGGCCGAACACCACCACGAAGCCCAGCGCCCACAGCAGCGAGCCGCTGACCAGGTAGCCGGTGCTGTGGCCGATCAGGGCCTCGGCGGCGTGGCCCTGGCTGAGCGCGCGGACCGCGTCCACCATGTAGGTGATCGGCTGGTGGCTGGCGAAGGCCTGCATCCAGCCCGGCATGGAGGACACCGGGATGTAGGCGCTGGAGACGAACGTGAACGGGAAGACCAGCAGCGCCAGTCCCTGCGCCGCCTGCGGGGTGCCCGCCATCAGGCCCAGCATGATGAACAGCCACTCGAAGGCGAAACCGAAGACCACGCACAGGCCGAGCGCGGCCAGCCCGTCGAGCACCGAGGCGTGCAGGCGGAAGCCGACGGCGAAGCCGATCAGCGCGGTGATGACCAGCCCCCAGGAGTTCCACACCGTGTCGGCGACGGCCCGCCCGGTCAGGAAGCTGAACCGGGGCACCGGCAGCGAGCGGAGCCGGTCCACGAACCCCTGCTGCAGGTCCTCGGCCGCTCCGGCCGCCGCGGCCATTCCGCTGAACAGCACGCCCGTCGTGATGAACCCGGGAACCAGGAAGTCAACGTAGGGAATGCCGCCCTTGATCGGGATGGCGCCGCCGAACACGTACCGGAAGATCAGCAGGAACATGGCGCCCTGGATGGTGCCAAGGACGATGAGCTGCGGGGTGCGCATGTAGCGCAGCAGCGACCGTTTGGCGATCTGCATGGTGCTCACGCCGATCGAGGTGGTCCTGGTGGCCGGCGTGGCGACCGGCAGGGTTGCGGCTGCAACAGCCATGATGCGTTTCTCCTTGTCGAAGTCGTAGCCGGGTCAGGAGGTGCTGGGCTGCCCGGTCAGGGCCAGGAACACCTCGTCGAGCTTGGGCTGGCGCAGGGCGACGTCCTCGACCTCGACGCCTGATTCCTCCACCGTCCGCAGCGCCTCCATGAGCACCGGGCCGCCGCGCTCGACGCTTATGCTCACCTGACGGGTCGCCTGGTCGATGCGGGCCTCGCCATGGTCGAACCGGCCGAGCAGTTGCGCGACCGTGGCCACGTCTTCGCCGCTGCGGACGTGCACCTCGATCACCCTGCCGCCGATCCGGCTCTTCAGCTCCGACGGCGTCCCGGACGCGACCACCCGGCCGTGATCGACGATCACGACGTGGCTGGCCAGGTTGTCCGCCTCGTCCAGGTACTGGGTGGTGAGCAGGACGTCGGTGCCCTGCCCGACCAGCGCCCTGATCGCATCCCAGAGCTCGATCCGGCTGCGCGGGTCCAGGCCGGTGGTCGGCTCGTCGAGCAGCAGCAGCCGGGGCGCGCCGACCAGGCTGGCGCCAAGGTCGAGCCGGCGGCGCATGCCGCCCGAGTAGGTGCGCACCAGGCGGCCTGCCGCGTCGGTCAGCCCGAGGGTGTCGAGCACGGCCGCGGAGTTCGCCCGCGCGCTCTTGCGGTTCTGGCCGAACAGGCGGGCGACCATCTCCAGGTTCTCCCGCCCGGTCATGGCCGGCTCGATGGCGGCGAACTGACCGGCCAGCCCGATGATCCGGCGCACCGCGGCGGCCTGGCGGCGGACGTCGTACCCGCCGACCCGCAGCACTCCGCCGTCGGGCTGCAGCAGCGTCGCCACCGCCCTGATGAAGGTCGTCTTTCCAGCGCCGTTCGGCCCGAGCAGCGCAACCACCTGACCGGACTCCGCCGTCAGGCTCAGCCCGTCCAGGGCCTGCGTCTTGCCGAATCGCTTGGTCAGCCCTTGGGCCTCAATGATGAGCGCCATCTCGGCACCCTCCTCACGGAACATCGTTCGAGTAACTCGAACGACATACTGGCACGAGCTATTACGTGTTGTCAAACACTGTTCGAGAGTCGAATGACGTTCTGCGCGAGGAGTACACTCGGATGCATGGACGAGGACGCGGCACGGCCGGACCCACAAGCCGCACGGCCGGACCCACGAGAGGCACGGCCGGACCCACGGGAGCCGCCCCCGGACCCACGAGGGCCGCTCCCGGATCCACAAGCCGCACGGCCGGACCCACGAGAGCCGCCCCCGGACGCACGAGAGCCGCCCCCGGACCCACGAGGGGCGCTCCCGGACGGGGGATCGTGGGCGAGCGCCGCCGGGGTGCCTGAAGCGCCGTGGCAGCTCGCCACCAGGCCGGCCACCCGCGCCCCGCTGACCCGCGACGCGATCGTGGACGCGGCGCTGCGGGTGCTGGACGCCGAGGGCGTGGACGGCCTGTCCATGCGGCGGGTCGGGGAGGAACTCGGCACCGGCGCCGCGTCGATCTACTGGCACGTGAAGAACAAGGAGCAACTGCTCCAGCTCGTCTTCGAGCGGGTCACCGCGGCTGCCGAGCTGCCGCCGCCCGATCCGGCGCACTGGCAGGATCAGCTCAGAGCGCTGTCCATCTGGATGCGCAAGACGCTGAACAGCCACCGGGATCTGCCCCGGATCTCAATGGGCCGGATCCCGTCCGGCCCGACCATCGCGCTGATGTCGGAGTGGCTGTTCACCCTGCTCACCCCGGTCGGCATCCCGGACGAGGTGATCGCCTACCTCGGCGACCTGTTCGGCCTGTACGTAGGCGCGTTCACCTTCGAGGAAAGCCTGGGCAGCAGCTCGTTCACCGGCCCCGACCTCACTGCCGAGCAGTTCCTCGGCATGATGAGGGACTACCTGCTGTCGCTACCCGAGGACCGGTTCCCGCACACCCGCCGGACCGTGGACCTCATGCTCGACTACGACCCCGACGGCCGCTACGCGTTCGGCATCGACCTCATGATCCGCGGCCTGGAAACCTACGCCACCAGGAAAGACCCGTTGAACGGGTCGTTACCCGGGACTGAGCCAGCCAGCCTCGCCGCCCAAGCCATGGGCTGATGGCCCAGGCGGCGGGCTGGTGGACGGCCCGCCTAGCGGCGGAGCAGGAGGCCGCGGATGAAGGCGGCCTGGCCCGCGTGCTCGAGGTCGTCGGCGATCACGCTGATCAGCCGGACCGCCAGGGTCACCGGCGGATCCCAGGACTCGTCCACGATCCGCGGCAGGTCGGCGTCGGTCAGCGTCCTGACGTAGCGGCTGGTCTCCTCGAACACCGCGTCGTGGTAGCCGGTGAGCAGCTCGGCGTCCACCTGGACCGCCGCGACCTCGCTGCTGCTGTGCTCGTAGCCGGTGGCGAGCCGCCCGAACGGCAGCCCGAACCGCTCCGCCCAGCCGCGCGACGTCCACACCTGCGCCGCCCCGGTCACGCCGCTCATGTGGTCGTCCTGGATCCGGGTCAGGTGCCAGACCAGCCAGGCGATCGAGTTCGCGTCGTCGTCCACCCGGAACGCGAGCTGCTGCTTCGACAGGCCGTCGACCGCGTTGTGCACTTCCTCCCGGATCCGGCCGAACGCGTCGGCGAGCAGGTCAGCGCTTGTCATCGTGGAAATCCCCTCTAGCCGGTTAGTGCCTGGTAGACCATCTGGCGCAACTGCGGGCGGATGTGGTGCGCGCTCGTCGGCAGCAACTGAGTGTAGAAACCGGCGGTGAGCTGCTCGGCCGGATCCACCCAGAAGGCCGTGTTGGCCGCCCCGCCCCAGGCGAACTCGCCCTCGCTGCACAGGTACTTGACCGCCGCCGCGTCCATGATGACCGAGAAACCCAGGCCGAAGCCCAGTCCGTCGGCTGGCATGTCGGCGATCAGCCGGCGGCCGAACGTTTCCAGGTCGGCACCGCCCGGCAGGTGGTTGCGGGTCATGTAGGCGACCGTGCGCGGGCTCAGCAGCCGGACCCCGTCCAGCTCACCGGCCGGGCTGTCAGGGCGGTGCAGCAGCATCTGGGTGAACCGGTGGTAATCGGCGGCCGTCGAGACCAGGCCAGCGCCGCCCATCAGGACGCGCGGCGGCTTCAGCCCGATGGCGCCGAGGTCGTCGTTGCGGACCGCCTTGTTGCCCGGCCCCGCCGTGTACAGCGCGGCCAGCCGCCCGGCATCCGGGGCCTGGAACGCGGTGTCGTGCATGCCCAGCGGGCCCAGCACCCGGGTGGCGAAGAATTCATCCAGCGACTGGCCCGAGATGACCTCGACGACCCGGCCGAGCACGTCGGTGGCCACCGAGTAGTTCCATTCGCTGCCCGGCTGGAACAGCAGCGGGATGTTCGCCCACGCGTCGCAGCACGCGGCCAGGTCCAGCCCGGGCGGGGAGCCCCACTCGAACCCGGCGGCCCGGTACATGCCGTCCACCGCGTGCACCCGGTGGAAACCGTAGCTCAGCCCGGACGTGTGGGTCATCAGGTGCCAGATCCGCACCGGCTCGACCGCGGGCACGGTCAGCGGCTTGAGCTCGGGGCCGCCGGCGTAGACGCGGACGCCGGCGAATGAGGGGATGAACCTGCTCACCGGGTCGGACAGCTCGAACGCGCCTTCCTCGTAGAGCATCATGGCCGCGACCGAGGTGACCGGCTTGGTCATCGAGAAGATCCGCCACAGCGTTCCGGTCTCGACCGGCAGGCCAGCCTCCATGTCCCGCAGGCCACAGCGGGACACGTGCACGACCCGGCCATGCCTGCTGATCACGAGCAGCCAGCCGGGCAGCCGCCCGTCGTCGACGTACCGGGCGAAATGCCGGTCGATCCGGGCCAGCCGCCCGGAATCGAATCCGGCCTCGGCCGGGTCGACGTCGGGTTCGAACTCGGGCACAGGGTCACCTCCATCGTTCGTCATGCCCCGGGTGGCCGCGGGCCGGGCCGGGGTCGAGTGCTCCGTCAAATCTCCGCAAAAAATTCTTCGGCAACCAGTACGAGCTGTGCCAGCTTTCCGCGCTGCGCTTCGGCGGTGACCGGGTTGCCGCCCGCCGAGGTCGCGAACCCGCACTGTGGGCTGATCGCCAGCCGCTCCCGGCCGACCAGGGAGCTGGCCTGCCGCAGCCGCCCGGCGATCTCACCGGCGGGCTCCACCCGGGAGTTCTTGGTCGTGACCAGGCCCAGCACGATGACCTTGTCCTCGGGCACCAGGCGCAGCGGGTCGAAGCCGCCGGACCGCTCGTCGTCGTATTCGAGCAGCAGCCGGTCGGCATCCACCCGGCCGAACACCGGCCCGGCGATCGGCTCATAGCCACCGGACACCAGCCAGCGGCCAAGCTGGTTACCGCGGCACAGGTGAAACCCGAACGTCGCGGGCCGGCCGGCCGCGATCACCGCGTTGTCCAGCTCGACCCCGTAGGACAGCCAGCGCTCCGTCGGCCAGCCCTGTCCCTCGTAGAACTCCCGCCACACCGGGTCGATCAGCAGCGGGTAGTGCGGCGCGTCGAGCTGGATGTAGGTACAGCCGAGCCGGACCAGTTCGCGCACCTCCTGGCAGAGGATCTCGGTCACGTCGGCCAGGAAGTCGTCCAGGCTGGGGTAGGCGGCCGCGGACTGCCCCGGCGACCACAGGTTGGCGAACAGGCTCGGGCTCGGCAGGGTGACCTTGGCCTGGCGGGCCGTGCAACTTCGCAGGAAGGTGAATTCCTCGGCCGCCAGGTTCCGCCGTTTGCGCAGCGGTGCCACCACCGAAAGCCCCTCGGGCCGGGGCGTCGCCGCGTCGCCCAGCTCCGCCGAGTGCCATTCGCCCCACAGCCAGGCGTCCATGCCGACCCCGGCGAAGCCGTCGCAGGCGGCGGTCAGCTCCGCCTGGAAGGAGTCGCGCCGCTGCTCGCCGTCGTTCAGCACGGGCAGGCCGATTTCCTCCTGCATCGTGACGACCTCGCGCACCGCGCGGTCCTCCACGGCCTTGAACTGCGCCGGGGTGATCTCGCCGGCCGCCGTGGCGGCCCGTGCCTCGTGCAGGAACGGCGGGCGGAGCAGGCTGCCGACATGTTCGACGCGGGCGGTGACAGGCATGAGGCCAGCCTGCCATCCCTGGCTACCCGCGAGTCACCTCAGGGTGACCTTGGCGGCCCGGGCCGGTGTCCCGGCGGCTGCCAAGCCGGTTCGCCAGGGCCACGCAGGCGGCCAGCGCCAGGGTGGCCAGGGCGGCCAGCACGTAGATCTCGCTGTCGGCGATGCCGACGGCGGACAGATGCAGCCAGGCAGGCGGGGTGAACCGGTTCACCAGCCGTCCCCAGCCGACGACGGCCAGCGCGCCCAGGGCGACGATGCCGAGACCTCTGGTCAGCCGTTTGTGCACCCGGTCCGGATAGCGGGCCCGGTCCCGGTGGATGGTGACGGCCGCGATCAGCAGCGCGGGCACGGCGATCACCCAATGGTGCGTCCAGGAGATGGGCGAGATCAGCAGGCCGGTGATGGCGCACAGGCAGAAGCCGGCCGCCTCGTTGCCCCGGCGCTCGGCGCCGGCCGCCAATGCCAGCCCGGCCAGCGCAACGGCGATTGCCAGCGGCATCCAGGCGTGCTGGACGTGCGGCGTGTGCAGGGTCCGCGACATCGCGCCCATCAGGCTCTCGTTCTGCGGATCCTGCACCGGGGAGATCCGGGCCGGGCTCAGGAACGTGCCGTTCCAGAAGTGCGCCGAGGCCGAGGGCATCACCGCGAATCCCACGGCGACCGTGCCCGCGAATGTGGCAACCGCGGTCGCCGCCGCCCGCAGCCGCCGGGTGAGCAGCAGGTAGACGATGAAGATGGCGGGGGTCAGCTTGATCCCGGCGGCCAGGCCGATGGCCACTCCCTTGTGCCGGTGCCGGGCCGGCCGGGTCAGGTCGTAGAGCACCAGGGCCGCGAGGAACAGGTCGATCTGGCCATAACCCATCGCGGTGCGCACCGGCTCCAGCCAGATGGCCGCCGTGGCCGCGATGAGCGCCAGCCGCCAGGCGTCAGGCCGGCCGAGCCAGGACGGCAGCGGCGGCAGCCGCATCGCCAGATAGAGGATGACCGGCAGGATCGCCGCGCTGGCCACGATGACCAGCGCCGCCGCCACGGTCCAGGGCAGCGGCGCCACACCGGCGAAAACGACCGCGGAGAACGGCGGGTAGGTGAACGGCAGTCCCTGGTAGCGCAGCGCGTAAAGGTTCGCGCCGTGCAGCACCGCCTCCCCGCCCATGCGGTAGACGTGCTGATCGACGAGCCTGCCCTTGCCGGTCGCCGCGAGCACGCAGCAAGCGGAGGCCGACATCGCGTACAGCGCGGCGAAAACCCGGATCGGCCAGCCGGTGACGCGCCGCGCGACCGCTGCCGCGATCCCGCCGTGTGCTACGTCCCCCGGACACACAAGTGCATAGTTTGCCACCTTTTGGCGCGAATCGCCGTTAATTAACGGACGGCGCGGGCCTGTCCGGGCCTGCTGCCGCCCGATCCGGGCAGGTCAGGATGACGGCTACCGCCTTCGTAAATTCTGGGAAATTACTCCATTACGGACCGGGCGGACCTTGCCGGTCAACGCGGCCCCGTCAGTGCAGGCGCATGACACCCGGGGTGGGCGAGCCGGCGGCCCGAAGGTCCACGCCGATCCGCTCGACCGTGCGCAGCAGCGCCGGCAGCAGGGTCCGGCGCGCCTCGGCGGCGCTGGTCCTGGCCGCGTGGGTGGCGATGTTGGCCGCGGCGGCCGGGCGGCTGGGGCGGCCCCGGATCGGCGCGGCGAGCGACCGCAGGCCCTCCTCCAGCTCCTGGTCGACCAGGGCCCAGCCCTGCTCGCGAACCTGGTCGAGCTCGGCCCGCAGTAGCTCGTGGTCGGTGATGGTGCGCGGGGTGAACGGGCGCATGGTGACCCGGTCCAGGTAGGCGTCGAGTTCCGGCGCGGGCAGCCCGGCCAGCAGCACCCGGCCCATGGAGGTCGCGTAGGCGGGGAAGCGGGTGCCGATGCTGATCGTCACCCGCATGATCCGCGAGGCCGGCACCCTGGCCACGTAGACGATGTCGGTGTCGTCGAGCACGGTGACCGAGGCGGACTCCTGCACCTCGGCGACCAGCCGTTCCAGGTGTGGCTCGGCGATCTGCGGCAGCGACAGGCTGGACAGGTAGGCATAGCCGAGTTCCAGCACGCGGGGGGTCAGGGCGAACATCCGGCCGTTGGTGCGAACGTAGCCCAGTTCGGTGAGGGTCAGCAGGAACCGCCGGGCCGCCGCGCGGGTGAGCCCGGTGGCGCTGGCCACCTCGCTGAGCGTGAGCTCCCGGTGGTTCTCGTCGAATGCCTTGATCACGGCCAGCCCACGGGCCATCGACTGGACGAACTCGGGTCCACGGTCCGGCGCGGGCTCGGCCATGCCGGTCACGCCTCCAGCACGACGGCCAGGCCCTGGCCGACCCCGATGCAGATCGCGGCCAGTCCCCAGCCGCCGCCCCGGCGGTGCAGCTCGTGGGCGAGCGTGCCGAGGATCCGGGCGCCGGAGCAGCCGAGCGGGTGGCCGAGCGCGATCGCCCCGCCGTTGACGTTCACGATGCCCGGGTCGAGGTCGGGCCACTCGGCCAGGCAGGCGAGCGACTGCGCGGCGAACGCCTCGTTCAGCTCCACCGCGGCCAGATCGGCCCAGGTGATCCCGGCTCGCTTGAGCGCCGTCCTGGCCGCCTCCACCGGCCCGATGCCGAACAGTTGCGGCTCGACCGCGCTGGCGCCCCGGGCGGCGATCCGGGCCAGCGGATCCCGCCCAGCCGCCTCGGCGCCCCGCTCGCTGCCAAGCAGCAGCGCGGCCGCGCCGTCGCTGAGCTGGGATGAGTTGCCAGCCGTGACGGTCCCGTCCGGCCGGAAGGCGGGCTTGAGGCTGGCCAGCTTTTCCAGCGTGCTGTCGGCCCTGATGCCCTCGTCCGATTCCAGCCCACCGGCCGCGGTCACCTCACCGGCGAACCGGCCGTCGCGCCAGGCCCGCGCCGCGTTCTGGTGGCTGCGCAGCGCGAAGGCGTCCTGATCCGCACGGGAGATGGCGTACCGGCCGGCCAGGATCTCGGCTCCCTCGCCGAGCGCGACCGTCCACTCGGTGGGCATCCGGGGATTGACCATCCGCCAGCCCAGCGTGGTGGAGAACGCGGTCTCGTTGCCGCGCGGGTAGGCGCGGTCCGGCTTGGGCAGCACCCACGGGGCCCGGCTCATCGACTCCACCCCGCCGGAGACGATCAGCTCTGCGTCGCCGGCCAGCACCGCCCGGTCGGCGGCGATGGCCGCCTCCAGGCCGGAACCGCACAGCCGGTTGATGGTCGCGCCGGGGACCGTGGTGGGCAGCCCGGCCAGCAGAGCGGCCATCCTGGCCACGTTCCTGTTGTCCTCGCCAGCGCCGTTCGCGTCGCCGAAGTAGACGTCATCGAGCCGGGCTGGATCCAGGGCGGGGCTGCGGGCCAGCAACGCGGAGATCGCACCGGCCGCCAGGTCGTCCGGCCGGACCGCGGCCAGCGCACCGCCGTGCCTGCCGATCGGGGTCCGCACCGCATCGATGATGAAGGTCACGCCGCCACCTCGTTCGCATCATGGCCGTCAGTTCGCATGACGAACGCCCTTCTCGACACTACCAGCGGAAATGGACGAAAACCCGGCCGAAGTTCTTCGAGTCCTTCTCCACCCGGTGGTAGAGCGCCTTGATCTCCTTCTGGTCCAGGAACCTGAGCACGCGCTTCTTCAGCGCACCAGAGCCCTTGCCGGGAATGATTTCGACCAGCGGCGCCTTCTTCCGTACCGCCTCGTCGATGATCGCCCGCAGCGCGCGGTCGATGTCGTCGCCCCGGTTGTAAATGTCGTGCAGGTCCAGCTTGAGCTTCATGGCGCGCGCCTCCACCACTGATTGTGCGTCGGCCGGGCTCATGGTTGCTGGCCGGGCCGCAGTCTCGCGGCGATGCCGGCGACCAGTTCGCCGGCCGGGCGGCTGGCGTCCACCACCAGCACGTCCTCGCCGTCGCCCGGCGGTTCCAGATCCCGGAACTGGCTGTCGAGCAGGGTCGCCGGGAAGAAGTGCCCGTGCCGCGCGGCCAGCCTGGCCGCGGCCGTGCCCGGGTCGACGCACAGGAACACCAGCCGGGCATCCGGCCGGCCGGTCAGCAGGGCCGCGCGGTAGGCCCGGCGCAGCGCCGAGCAGGTCACCACTCCGCAGGCCCCGGCGGCGATGCACCGGTCCATCCAGGCCCCGATGGCGGCCAGCCAGGGCCCGCGGTCGGCATCGGTGAGCGGCACCCCGGCCCGCATCTTCGCCACGTTCGCCGCCGGGTGCAACTCGTCGCCGTCGATGAATTCTGCATGCATACGGCCCGCGAGCAGGGCGCCGACGGTGCTCTTGCCGCTGCCGGAGACGCCCGCCACGACCACGATCACCGGCGCGCGGCACCCCACAGGCCCAGCGCCTCACGGGCGGCGATGGCCGCCCCCCGGGCCCCGGCCATGTCCAGGTCGGGCACCAGGGCGAAGCAGGCCACCCGCGCCTGTTCGTCGCGCAGGTCGGTATGCTCGCGGACCTTGCCGAGGAACCAGTCGCGGAATTCCGCCGCGGCCTCCACCACGCCGCCGCCGAGGAAGTACACGTGCGGGTCGGTGAAGTTCGCCGCGATCGACAGCACCCGGCCGAGTGCCATCGCCTGCTGCCCGAAGATCTCCAGCGCCATCTCATCGCCGGCCTCGCCATAGCCGCGGACCATCTTGGCCGCCTTGGCCAGCGAGCCCACCTGGCCCAGCTCGTGATCGGGAAACCTGGTCAGCCAGTACGGCAGCAGGTTCTTCTCGATTGCGGTCAGCGAGGCGAAGCTCTCCGCGTCCCCGGTCAGCCCGCAGTTGCACAGCGGCACCGGCTGCCCGGGGCCGAGCATCCCGTCCACCGGGATCCGGATGTGGCCGAGTTCCCCGGCCATGCCCGCCGCGCCACTGACCACCCGGCCCTGCTCGATCACGCCGCCGCCGAGCCCGGTGCCGACGATGACCGACACCGACGAGCTGATCGCCGCCGCCGAGCCCAGCCGCATGTGGTGCGCATAGAGCGCGGCGGCGTTCCCGTCGTTGTTGTAGACGACCGGGAGGCTCAGCGCACCCTCCAGCGCGCTGCGGATGTCATAGCCGCGCCACTGCGGGTGCACGAAGTTGACCGCGCCCCTGGTGGAGATGACCCCGTCCGCGCTGGCCGGCCCCGGCGTGTCCAGGCCGACCGCGCGCACCAGCTCGCGCGGCGTCCCGGTCACCTCAAGGACCTGCTCGAACGCACCGGCCAGTGCGGCGATCGCCGCGTCCGGGCCCTCCTGCACCCGGCTGCGCGACTCCAGCATGGTTTCCACCAGGAACCGGCCGGAGCTGTCCAGCACGGTGGCGTTGTTGGCCGTACCGCCGTTGTCCAGGCCGACCACGACCTCTAGATCCTGATCAGGCATCCGGCGCCTCCTCGTCGGCTGAGCGTACAGCCTCGTGCCGGATGGCCTGCTACCGCCTGCCGAGCAGGGCCGGGGTGTTCACCTTGTCGGCGGCGATCTTGAGTATCACCCGGCCGTGCGGGCCGATCGGGTTGCCGTAGTCCGAGCCGACGTAGCGGTTGGACAGCTCGTCGATATGGCTGCGGGCCTGCTCGCCGCCGATCGTCTCGACGACGTGGCCGCGGACCTCGGACCAGTCGTAGGGGTTGTCACTGGCATGGATGAGCACAGTGACCCGGGGGTCCCTGCCGACGTTCTTCGCCCGCTGCCGCTGCGGCTCGGTGTTCACCAGGATGTGCTCTCCGTCGGTGTCCACCCAGGTGAGCAGCGCCTGCGGCCGTCCGTCGGGCATCAGGGTCACCACCGTGGCCAGGTTCTTGCCCTTGGCCAGCCTGACGGTGTCCTCATCCAGGGCCATGCCTTCACTCCTTCGCCGTGGCCATAGGCTGCCGGGTTCATGATTTCATCCGATGTTGCGGTGCCGCCGGGGCCCTCGCGTTTCGGCCAGCCCAGCCGGGAACATGGCAGGCATGACACAGACACCACAGCCGGTGGCCGTCACCCTGGCCGGCGGGGTGGCCATGCCCCTCGTCGGCCTCGGCACCTGGCAGCTGCGCGGCTCTCGTGGCTACGACGCCATCCGGTTCGCCCTGGACACCGGATACCGGCACATCGACACCGCCACGATGTACGGCAACGAAGCCGATGTGGGGCGCGCGCTCGCCGACAGCGGGCTGGACCGCAAGGACGTGTTCATCACCACGAAACTGCCCGCCAGCAGCGTGGGCCGGGAGCAGGTCACGCTCGCGGCCAGCCTGCGCGCGCTCGGCACCGGTTACGTCGACCTCTGGCTGGTGCACTGGCCGCCGGGCGGCCGGGCCTCGCCCCGGCTGTGGCGGGAGCTGCTGACCGCCAGGGAGCAAGGGATGGCCCGGGCGGTGGGGGTGAGCAACTACAGCACCGGCCAGCTGGACGAGCTGATCGATGCGACCGGGGAAGCTCCGGCGGTGAACCAGATCCCGTGGAGCCCGTACCAGTTCGACCCGGAGCTGCTGGCGCAGAGCAAGGAGCGCAAGGTCGTCGTGGAGGGCTACAGCCCGCTCAAGGGCACCAACCTGCGCGACCGGGTGCTGACCGGGATCGCCTCCGCCCACTCGGTCACACCGGCCCAGGTCGTGCTGCGCTGGCACATCGAGCACGGGATCCCGGTCATCCCGAAGTCGGCGGACACCCGGCGGATCGTCGCCAACTTCGACCTGTTCTCGTTCTCGCTCAGCCCGGAGGAGATGACCATGATCGACGGCCTGGCCCGGGGCTGACGCTCGTGTCCTGCGCCGTACTTTCCCCGCCGGAAAGACACCCCATGGCGGCGTCCTGGGCCAAGCCGAGCGGCAGCGGGCGGCGCGGCACCGGGGCCGAGTGCACGATGGAGGTCGTCGTGCGCCCGTGCGGGGTGAACGTGTCCAGGATCGGCTCCAGGTCGTCGATGGACCGCAGGTAGAGTTTCATGAAGTAGCAGTCCTCGCCGGTGATCCGGTAGCACTCGGTCACCTCGGGGGTTGCCCTGGCGACCTCGGGGATGGCCCGCAGGTCCCGGTTCCACGGGCTCACCCGGACGATGGCGCACACCGTGTATCCCAGCGCCCGTGGCTCCACCTCGGCCCGGCAGCGCAGCACGCCGGTGTCCTCCAGCCGCCGCAGCCGGTCAGCCACGGCCGGGGCGGACAGCCCGATCCGGCGGGCCAGCTCGGCCACCCGGAGCCTGGCGTCGGCCGCCAGCTCGGCGATCAGGCGGCGATCCAGCGAGTCCAGCGGTTCGTAGGCCTGGGTCGGCAGATTCCTTCGTTCGGCAGGGATATTCACGGCGAACTCCGTTGTTTGGCCATTCCTTCGGCCAACGTTACCTTCGTAAGCTGCCTGGATGTTGCGGGTAACCTCGCCTGCCAGGGTGCCGGACCGCTGTGCTGGCGGTGGCGCGCCGGGTCTGGCCTGCCGCCTGCCGCCGCAGTCTTTCTTCCTGGTCAGTGCCGTCTTCCACTACCTGGGACCGTCGCTGGCCGTGCTGCTGTTCACCCGGGTCAGCGTGCTCGGGGTGGCCTGGCTGCGCATCGTCACGGCGGCGCTGGTGTTCGCCGTCTGGCGGCGGCCATGGCGGCTGGCGTCGCGCCTTGACCGCCGTGGGCTGCGCGTGCTGCTGGCGCTCGGCGCCGTGCTGGCCGGCATGAACTCGCTGTTCTACCTCGCCATCGGCCGGCTGCCCCTTTCCACGGTCGGGGCGATCGAGTTCCTCGGCACGGTCGGGCTCGCCGCACTCGGCGTCCGGACCCGGCGCAATGCCGCCGCTCTGGCGCTCACCACGGCCGGGGTGGCCGTGATCACCCAGATCAGGATCACCGGCCAGCCGCTGGGGTTCGTGTTCGCGTTCGGCAACTGCGCGCTGTTCATGCTCTACGTGATCCTCGGCCACAAGATCGCGAACACCGGGCAGTCCCGGGCGGACACCGGCGGCATCGACCGGCTCGGCGCGTCAATGCTGATCGCCGCCGTCGTGGTGAGCCCGGCCGGCCTCACCGGCGCGGTGGCCGCGTTCTCTCACCCGCTGCTCCTGCTGGCCGGCGCCGGGGTCGGCGTGTGTTCCTCCGTCATCCCCTACGTCACCGACCAGCTCGCCATGGCCCGGCTGCCCAGGGCGACCTTCGCGCTGATGCTCGCGCTGCTGCCGATGTTCGCCACGCTCACCGGCGCCGTCGTGCTCCAGCAGATCCCTACGCCGCCGGACCTGATCGGGATCGCCCTGGTGATCACCGGCGTCGCCGCGCACCAGGCAACCCGCCCGCAGGAACGGAGCTGACATTGGAGTACGTGCGCCTGGGCTCGTCCGGCCTGAAGGTGTCCAGGATCGGCCTCGGCATGATGAGCTACGGTGACCCGGCCGCGCAGCCCTGGGCGCTCGGCGAGCAGGAGGCCGAGCCGATCGTGCGCCAGGCGGCCGAGGCCGGCGTGACCCTCTACGACACCGCCGACATGTACTCCAACGGGATCAGCGAAGAGATCACCGGCCGCCTGCTGGCCAAGCTGTTCACCCGGCGCGAGGACTACGTGCTCGCGACCAAGGTGTACTACCCGGTCGGCCCCGGACCCAACGACCGGGGCCTGTCCCGCAAGCACCTGCTGGCCGGCATCGACGCCTCGCTGGCCAGGCTCGGCACCGACCACGTGGACCTGTACCAGATCCACCGCTGGGACGAAGAGACGCCGGTCGAGGAAACCATGGCCACGCTGCACGACATCGTGCGGGCGGGCAAGGCCCGCTACATCGGCGCCTCCGCCATGCCGGCCTGGCGGTTCGCCAAGGCCCAGCACACCGCCGTGCTGGGCGGCTGGACCAGGTTCATCGCCATGCAGAACCGCTACAACCTGGTCAACCGGGAGGATGAGCGGGAGATGATCCCGCTGTGTCTCGACCAGGGCGTGGGCGTGCTGCCCTACAGCCCGCTGGCCCGTGGCCTGCTGGCCGGGACCAGGGAGCGATCCGGCGAGCGGCACACCCTCCGCGCCAGTTCGGACCGCCAGGACCGCGCCGCCGACTTCGACGTGGCCGACGCGGTGCGGGCGGTCGCCGCCGCCCGTGGCGTGCCGCCCGCCCAGGTCGCCCTCGCCTGGCTGCTCGGCAAGCCCGGGGTGACCGCGCCGATCGTCGGCGCGACCAGGCCCGGTCACCTGACCGACGCGGCCGCCGCGACGACCCTGCGGCTGACCGGGGACGAGATCGCCAGCCTCGAAGCGCCCTACCTGCCCCGGCTGATCACCAGCTACGCCTGAGCCCGCAGAGCCGCGCTCGGCATTGGCCGGGCTGGGGCGCGCCTGCGCGCCCCAGCTACAGCCGGCCGGCGTCCACTATGCGGCGCAGGAAACGCCGGGTGCGTTCGTCCTTGGGGTCGGTGAACAGCTCGGCGGGCGGGGCGTCCTCGACGATCTGACCGTCTTCGAGGAAGCAGACCCGGTGGGCGATGTCCTTGGCGAAGCCCATCTCGTGGGTGGCGATCAGCATGGTCATGCCGCTGGCGGCCAGCTCGCGGATGACGTCCAGCACCTCGGCGACCAGTTCGGGATCCAGCGCGCTGGTCACCTCGTCGAGCAGCATGATCTGCGGATGCATGGCCAGCGCCCGGACGATGGCCACCCGCTGCTGCTGGCCGCCGGACAGCCGGTCCGGGAAGTCGGACTCCTTGTCCAGCAGCCCGAACCGGCGCAGCAGTTCCCGCGCCTCCGCCTCGGCCGCCTGCCGGGAGCTGCCGAGCACCTTGACCGGGCCGAGTGTCACGTTGCGCAGCACGGTCATGTGCGGGAACAGGTTGAACGACTGGAAGACGATCCCGATGTGCCTGCGCACCAGGTTCTCGTCCACGCCGCCGGCGGTGATCTCCTCGTCCGAAAGCCAGATCCGGCCCGCGTCGATGGGTTCCAGCAGGTTGACGCAGCGCAGCAGGGTGGACTTGCCCGACCCCGAGGCGCCGATGAGGCAGATCACCTCGTGCGCGGCCAGCGACAGGTCGATCCCGTCCAGCACCAGGTTCGCGCCGAATGACTTGCGCAGGCCCTCGATGCGTACCGCCGCTGCCGGGCCGGCGGGCGCGGTGGTCCCATCCCCGGCCCCGGCGAGCTGCCCGGTCACCGGACCGCTCCGGCCAGCCGGCGCTGCCGGTCCCGCGCGATCAGGTGATCGGTGAACCGGGCCAGCGGGATCGTCAGGATGAGGAAGAGAATCGCCGCCACCGTGTAGCTGGAGTAGTTGAACACGGTGTCGCTGTACAGTTCGGCCGCCTTGTTCGCCTCGATGGCGCCGAGGATGCCGACCAGGGCGGTGTCCTTCTGCAGGCTGATGAAGTCGTTCAGCAGCGGCGGGATGATCGTCCGGACCGCCTGCGGCAGGATCACGTGCCGCAGCGCCTGCCACTGGGACAGCCCCAGCGAGCGGGCCGCCGCCACCTGGCTCTGGTGCACCGAGTTCAGCCCCGCCCGGTACACCTCGGAGACGTAGGCGGAGTAGGACAGCACAAGCGCGGCCACCCCGTAGACGGCCGCCGACTGGGTGGACACCACCTTCAGCGCGAGGGCGGGCATCCCGAAGCCGAGCGCGAAGACGACCAGGATCAGCGGCACGCCACGGAACACGTCCACGTAGACCGTGCCGATCACCCGCAGCGGGAACAGCACCGGCCCGGTGGACTGCCGGATCACGGCGATCACCAGCGCGAGAATCAGGATCAGCACCTCGGCGGCCAGGAACATCCGGATGTTCAGCCAGAGCGCCTCGCCCACCGAGTAGTAGCCCTGCTTCGGGTTGCCGATCAGCGACTGCCACATCGCGTGCGGGCTGAAGAACGTATGCCGAACCTGCTTGCTGCCCGGCGCGGCGATGAAGATGGCGGCCAGCGCACCCAGCACCACGATCGTGCTCAGCGTGGACAGCGCGGCCGCCCGCCGGCGGCTCATCCGCCTGCGCGAGCCGAACGCGCCCGGCCCTATGCCGTGCCCGCCACCGCCGAGCAGCAGCGGGCCACGGCCCTCGTCAATGCTCAGGGCTTGATCACCGGGACCGAGAGGTAGATCTGCAGGTACCGCTTCTGCAGACTGTGCAGGGTCCCGTTGCTGGTCAGCGTCCCCAGCGCATTGTTCACACAGCTCACCAGCGGGTCACCCTTGCGCAGCAGCAGGCCGAAATGCTCACCCGTACTGGGGAACTGCGCCACCATCAGCGAGTTCGGTATCTCCGAGGATGAGATGTACTGAGCGGTCGGCGTGTCGGTGACCAGGGCCGCGATCTGGTGGGTCTGCAACGCCTGCTTCACGTCGTTCAGCGTCTCGAACACCTTCGGCGTGGCCGTCGGCTGGATCTCGCTGTTGATGAACGCCAGGCTGCTCGTCCCGACCTGGTCCCCGAACACGTAGCCCTTCAGTTCCGATGGCGTGTGCCTGGTGACGATCGGCGTGCCCTTCAGCGCCACCAGCGCCTGCTCATCGTTGAAGTAGCTGATCGAGAACGACACCGCCGAGGCCCGCTGCGGCGTCACAGAGATCTCGTTGATGTCGAAGTCGAACTTCTTCGGCCCGGGCGCGTAGGAGTCGTTGAACGGTTCATAGGCCCAGTGCACCTGGGACCGCTTGAACCCGAGCTGGCTGGCGACCGCGTAGGCCACGGCGCTCTCGTAACCCTGCCCGTTCGCCGGATTGTTGTTCTCGAACCACGGCGGGTAGGCAGGCTTGTCCGTCGCGACGGTCAGCACGCCCTTCTGGTACAGATCGGCCTGGATGGCCGAATGGGAACAGGGATTGGACCCACCACTGCTCCCCGAGTTGTTCGAGATGCTCCCGCACCCCGCCAGCCCGCCAGCCACAGCCACCACTGCAGCCGCCCACACACTGGCCCGCATTCCCATGGCCACACCACCTCACCGCCCGCAGCCAAACTCTCCCAGGTCACCCTACTTGCGGTTGCCCCTGCTCGTCTCCGGGTCCGCCACCGCCCGGCTGTGGTGGTCAGGTGGCATGTCCACCGATCCGGTATCGGGTTGACACCGAAGTTAGGAATGAGGTCCGCCCCTGGTATGTCCACCGGCGATCGTGGGCGGGATAATCAGCGGCCACACGGTCAGCAGTCAGTCAACCGGCGAGGAGGGGAAGATGGACGGCGAGCAGGTCGACATCGTCGTGATCGGGATGGGCCCGGGCGGTGAGTACGCCGCGGGCGAGCTGGCCGGGGCCGGGCTCCGGGTGGCGGGCGTGGAAGACCGGCTGACCGGCGGCGAGTGCCCGTACTGGGGCTGCGTCCCGTCCAAAATGATGATCCGGGCCGCGAACCTGCTGGCCGAGGGCCGCCGGATCCCCGGCATGGCCGGGACCGTCCAGGTGACCGCCGACTGGGCGCCGGTCGCCGAGCGGATCAGGAAAGAGGCCACCGACGACTGGAACGACCAGGTGGCCGTGGAACGCTTCGAGGGCAAGGGCGGGATCTTCGTCCGGGGCCGGGGCCGGATCACCGCTCCCGGCGAGGTAACCGTGGAAAGCCTGGACGGCCAGCAGCCGCCCCGGGTGCTGCACGCCAGCAAGGGCATCCTGATCAACACCGGTACCGACCCGGCCGTCCCGCCAATCCCCGGGCTGGCGGGCACGCCGTTCTGGACCAACCGGGAGGCGATCGAGACCACCGAGGTGCCCCAGTCGCTGATCACGCTCGGCGGCGGGGCGATCGGCGCCGAGTTGTCCCAGGTGTTCGCCAGGTTCGGAGCGAAGGTCACGGTCATCGAGGCACAGCCCAGGCTGCTGCCGCTGGACGAACCGGAATCCGGTGAACTGCTCACCAAGGTGTTCACCGAAGAAGGGATCGAGGTCCACACCGGGGCTGCGGCCAAGCAGATCAGCCACGACGGCAGCCAGTTCACCGTCGACATCGGGAAGCTGAGCGTCTGCGCGGAGCGGCTGCTGGTCGCCACCGGGCGGCGGACCAGCCTGGCCGCGCTCGGCATCGGCGCGATCGGGCTGAACGAGCACGCCAGGACCATCGACGTGAACGACTGGATGTGCGCTGCCGAGGGTGTCTGGGCGATTGGCGACATCACCGGCAAGGGCGCGTTCACCCACGTTTCGATGTACCAGGCCGACATCGCCGTCCGTGACATCCTCGGCCTCGGCGGCCCGGCCGCCGACTACCGCGCCGTCCCGCACGTCACCTTTACCGACCCGGAGATCGCGGGCGTCGGCCTCACCGAGGCCGAGGCCTGCGCCCAGGGCTTCGAGGTTCGCACCGGGATAACCCAGCTGCCGGCGTCAGCCCGGGGCTGGATCCACAAGGCGGGCAACGACGGGTTCATCAAGGTCATCAAGGATTGCGAGCGGAACGTCCTGATCGGTGCCACCTCCGCAGGCCCGGCCGGCGGCGAAGTCCTCGGCGCCCTGGCGGTCGCGATCCACGGCGAGGTTCCGGTGCCCAAGCTGCGGACCATGATCTATGCGTATCCGACATTCCACCGGGCGATCGAGGAAGCGCTCAAGGATCTCGAAACGAGTTAGCCCTTGGGATATTGACGGTGCCAGCGATGTCCGCCGGAACGTCGGCGCGCGCTCGTAGGATTGCCGGGTGGTTACCCCCCTGGTTGAGACCGGCGCTGGCGCGGCCCTTCAGGCGTTGCAGCGGGTGTTTGGTTATAGTTCGTTCCGGCCAGGACAGCAGGAGATCATCGAACACCTTATCGGGGGCGGCGATGCGCTTGTGCTGATGCCGACCGGGGGCGGGAAGTCGCTGTGTTACCAGATACCGGCGCTGGTGCGGAAGGGCGCCGGGGTCGTTATCTCGCCGCTGATCGCGTTGATGCAGGACCAGGTGAGTGCGCTGACCGCGCTGGGGGTGCGGGCCGGGTTTCTCAATTCCACCCAGGATGGGTGGCAGCGGCGGGAAATGGAGGCGGCGTTCGCCGCCGGGCAGCTCGATCTGCTGTATCTGGCGCCGGAACGGCTGCGGCTGGAATCCACCGTGCGGCTGCTGGACCGTGGCTCCATTTCGCTGTTCGCCATTGACGAGGCGCACTGCGTGGCGCAGTGGGGACATGACTTCCGGCCCGACTACCTGGAGCTGTCCGCGCTGCATGAGCGGTGGCCGCAGGTGCCAAGGATCGCGCTGACGGCGACCGCGACCGAGGCCACCCGGGCGGAGATCATCGACCGGCTGAACCTGGGTGGTGCGCGCCGCTTTGTGGCCAGCTTCGACCGGCCGAACATCACCTACCGGATCGTCCCCAAGAACGAACCCAAGCGGCAGTTGCTCGACCTGCTGCAGCGTGAACATCCTGGCGAGGCCGGCATCGTCTACTGCCTGGCCAGGAACAGCGCGGAGAAGATCGCCGAGTTCCTCATCCAGAGCGGCATCGAGGCACTGCCCTACCATGCCGGTCTCGACGCGGGTACCAGGGCAGCCAACCAGGCTCGGTTCCTGCGCGAGGACGGGCTGGTGATGGTCGCGACGATCGCGTTCGGCATGGGCATCGACAAGCCGGACGTCCGGTTCGTCGCCCACCTTGACCTGCCAAAATCGGTGGAAGGCTACTACCAGGAGACCGGCCGGGCCGGGCGCGACGGTGAGCCGTCCACGGCCTGGCTCGCCTACGGCCTGGCCGACGTGGTCATGCAGCGCAAGCTCATCGAGACCTCCGACGGAGACGCCGCCTACCGCCGGATGCAGACCGCCCACCTGGATGCCATGCTGGCGCTCTGCGAGACGGCGAGCTGTCGCCGCGCCCAGATGCTCGCCTACTTCGGCGAGCAGTCGGCGGCGTGTAACAACTGCGACACCTGCCTGACCCCACCGCAGACCTGGGACGGCACCATCGCCGCCCAGAAACTGCTGTCCACCGTTTACCGCCTCCGCCACGAACGCAACCAGAAGTTCGGCGCAGGCCAGATCATCGACATCCTGCTGGGCAAGCAAACTCCCAAGATCACCCAGCACCGCCACGACACTCTCAAGGTCTTCGGCATCGGCACCGAACTCCGCGAACCAGAATGGCGCGGCGTCGTCCGCCAGCTCCTGGCCGAAGGTCTGCTGGCCGTCGAACCCGAGTACGGCGCCCTGGTCCTGACCGCGACCAGCGCCGAGGTTCTCGGCAAGCGCCGCGAGGTCCCGCTCCGCCGCGAACCCGAGCGGCCCGCCAAGGCCCCCAGGACGCGCACATCCGCCTTCCGCGACGCGGCCCGCCGCGACAGCGCCCCCACGGAACTCACCGCCGAGGCCAGGAACCTGTTCGAGCGGCTGCGCGCCTGGCGCGCGTCGATCGCGAGGGAGCAAGGCCTCCCCGCCTATGTGATCTTCCACGACGCAACCCTGCGCCAGATCGCCGCCGAGCGTCCCACCACCCTGGCGGCACTGTCGGCGGTCAACGGCGTAGGCGAAGCCAAGCTGGCCAAATACGGCCAGCAGGTCCTGGACCAGTTGGCTTCCTGACCAGCTAACGGACCCTGCGGCGGCCTCGGCGCGCGCTGCAATCGCGCCCATGATCATCTGGGTATCTGGCGGGGCTGGGAGTGGTGTGGCCCCGCGATCGCCGGCCGGCCGCGGACGGCTGGGGGCTCAACCGATCCTTGTGGCTGGGTATGCCCAGGCGCGGAAGGCGCCGTCGATGAGGGCGTTCAGGCCCAGCTCGAAACGCGCCTCCAGACGGGCCGCGTCGACGGCCAAGGGCCCGCCCGGGTCCTCGGTCATCGCCTGGAGTTGCGGGAAGCGGCCGGAGCTAAGCTCGGCGTGGACGAACTTCATGAGCTCGGCCGCTTCGGCGGGACCGGTTCCAGTACGGGCGCTCGCGTGCATTTGGGCGGTGCGCAGGACGTGGCCCATGACATAGTCATCCACGATCGTGAGCAGGTCGAGCTTGCCGTGCATGTCGAACGGCGCGCCGTCAAGGGCGGCCAGTGACTGCTCGAAGTGGCGCAGGCCGTTCGGGCCCATGGGCGCGGACTGGCCGCCGCCGGCTTCGCCCTGGAGCCCGGCGATCGCCCAGGGGTGGTGCAGGTACACGTCCCGGGTCCGGTGGGCGATCATCGCGAGGGCGGCCCGCCAGTCGCCGGGCAGCTCGCCGTCCGGGATGACAGCCTCGCCCATGAGCGCGTCGGCGAGCAGGGCGGCGAGGTCGGCCTTGGTGGCAATGTATCGGTACAGGCTCATGGTGCCGGAGCCAAGTTCGGCGGCGACGCGGCGCATCGTCACGGCCGCGAACCCCTCGGCGTCCGCGATTGCCAGCGCTACCTGCGCGATCCGCTCCCGGCTGAAGCGCGGCAACCGCGCCGCAGGCTCAGGCCGGGCCCAGATGGGCTGAGCGGGCCTGTGGGGCGATCTCGGCATTCGGCCAGCGTACACCGTACTCGTCAATGAGTACGACGTACGCCAAAGAGATAAGGTGTACGCAAATTGTGGGTACGGCGTACGCAACCGGCCCCCCGGGAAGAGCCGGCCGAGTCTCATCGATGCCGTTGGCTGTGGGGGACGGAGGCGTGGCAGGTGGTGCTGGTGGCTTGGGCGGGGCGGGTTGGATGGTGTGGTGATTGTGGCTGGGGGATGGAGGGGTGGCGGGTGGTGCTGGTGGCTTGGGCGGGGCGGGTCAGATGGCGGCGATTGTGGCTGGGGCGCGCTCGGCTCGGCTGAGTGCGCGCAGAACCGCGGATTGGCCGTGCTTGCGGATGGCCAGCTGGGCCAGCAGGGTGATCACCGGGTCGAGTACCGGGGCGGGCAGCGGTGGCGGGTCGATTCCTGCGCTGACCGCCAGGTCATCGGAGTGCACCACGAGTTCGAGCATCCGGGTCGTCAGGAAGTCTTCGAGGGACAGTGTCCACGGCGCCCAGGAGAGCGCCACGATCCGGCCTGGTGGTTGCGTGGGCAGCGTGACCCGCAGTTTCTCCAGCACGGCCCCGGTGCGTCTGGCCAGCGCGGCGGGGCCGTCGGCGGCTTCCTCTTCGCCGCCGCGCCTGACCACGACGTTGACCTCGTCCCGCAGATCCGCGCCGACCCAGGGCGAGTTCGTGTAGTGCTCGATCAGCGAGAGGTGTTGCGCGCGGGCTGGCAGCGGGAAGTCGAGCACGTGCGGCACGACGAAGATCTGCCTGGCCAGATGACCGGCCAGCCCGGCGACGCTGAACTCGGGCAGCGCGCTGAGGTTGTGCCAGGCGGCGGCCACCGCCGGATCGCCCAGCAGTGCGGTCGCTGAGGCGGCGGCTTCCAGATAGTTCGGCTGAGTCAACGTCGCTGGCCTCCTGCCGGTCGGCCCAACCCGCTGGTGGAGTTAATTTGCGCAGGTCAGATGGCTTAATCGAGCCTTACTCGAAGCGTAACGGGGCTAGGTAATTCTGTACTCAGAGCTGATCAAGCGGGGATCCCGTGCCCCACCGGCTACTCCTCCAGCCGGTGTGGCACGGGACTGAGGCTCTCCGTCTAACAGGGGACGGCACCTCCGGTGCAACGGCGCACCGCAGGTGCCGACGGCGGAACCGCCACGCCGGCGCTTGGTTGAGCGTGGATTAAGCGCGCCGTGGTGGCAAGTCAATCGAGGAGAAGGCGACACGCAATCGCGGGGGCGTTTGCTGAAGCCATGAAGAACTGATCGAGCGGACCGGGGCACTTCGCCACAGGGGCCGGCGCCATGCGGCGCGGGAACACGCCGCAGGTGCCGAAGGCGAAGTCCTCGTCCCGCTCGCAGCTCAGCATGGGTCCGAGGGATTAAGCCAGCTTAAACCGGCCGATCTGAGGTAGTCGTTCCACACCACAGAAAGGGCCGGGCACATGGTCGAGACCGCCCGGTCCCGCAGGCCGGAGGTCAACGATGAAGATCGGAGCGGTCATACTCGTGGTTTGGCTGATCATCGGCGCGATCGCGGGTGGTCAGCGCAATTACTACAACGGATCGCATGAGAACTGTGCCGGAGTCGGCACGATCGCGGCGACGATCGCTGCCGGGCCACTCAACTACGTCGGCGTGAATCCCAAGGTCAACTGCCATCCGCCAAGGCCAAGCAGCTAACCAGCCCAGGACTCCCGCGGCCGGGGGCGGGTCATCGCGAGCGGGGCGCGATGACCCGCCTTCACTGCGCTTCGGTCAGGACTTCTTCTCGTCGTGACCACCGAAGCCCTTGCGCATGGCGGACAGCACCTTGTCGGCGAAGTCGTCGAGGCCACGGGAAGCGAACCGCGAGTACAGCGACGTGGTGAGCACCGGGGCGGGAACGCCCTCGTCGATCGCGGCGATCGAGGTCCAGCGGCCCTCACCGGAGTCCGAAACCCGGCCGGAGAAATCGGTCAGGCCGGGAGAGCGGTACAGCGCCTCGGCGGTCAGGTCAAGCAGCCAGGAACTGACAACGCTGCCGCGCCGCCACACCTCCGCCACCGCCAAGGTGTCGATGTCGTACTGGTAGAACTCCGGGTGCTCCAGCGGCGCGGTCTCGGCGTCGCCCTCGGCGATCTGCTTGCCGATGTTCGCGTTGTGCAGGATGTTGAACCCCTCGGCGAAGGCCGCCATCATCCCGTACTCGATGCCGTTGTGGACCATCTTGACGAAGTGCCCGGCGCCGTTCGGGCCGCAGTGCAGGTAGCCCTGTTCGGCCATGTCCGGCTCACCGGTCCGGCCCGGCGTGCGCGGCGCGGAGTCCACGCCGGGGGCGAGCGTGGCGAACAGCGGGGAGAGCCGCTCCACCACGCCGTCCTCGCCGCCGATCATCAGGCAGTAGCCACGGTCGAGCCCCCACACGCCGCCGCTGGTCCCGCAGTCGACCAGGTGGATACCACGGCCGCTGAGCTGCTTGGCCCTGGCAATGTCGTCCCGGTAGTAGGAGTTGCCGCCGTCGATGATCGTGTCCCCGGCGTCCATCAGGGAGGCGAGCTCGTCGATGGTCTTACTGGTGATGTCCCCGGCGGGCACCATGATCCAGGCCGCCCTGGGCGCGGTCAGCTTGCTGACGAAGTCGGCCATCGAGGTGGCGCCGGTGGCCCCCTCCCCCTCCAGCGCCTTCACGGCGCCGGGGTTGACGTCGAACACCACGCAGTTGTGGCCGTCGCGCATCAGCCGGCGGACGATGTTCGCCCCCATCCGGCCGAGCCCGATCATGCCAAGCTGCATCGGGTTAGCTGTTGCCATCGTGCTTACTCTCCTTTTGTCTTCGCCGGCTCGGGCAGCCAGGGCCGCTGCCAGGGATAATGCCCGCGTAGCAGGTCGTCGGCCTGCGGCGGGCCCCACGATCCCTGCGGGTAGCTGACCGGTGTGGGGCTGGAATTCAGGCGGTCCACCAGCGGCTGCAGCACCCGCCAGGTCTCCTCGACCACGTCCTCCCTGGTGAACAGGGCGTGGTCGCCGGACAGCGCGTCGTGCAGCAGCCGCTCGTAGGGCTCCGGCGGCTTGCCCAGCTCGGCGGCGAACGCCAGGTCCAGGTGTACCTCCCGGCAGGACGTGCCGTCCTTGGCCTTGGACAGCAGCGCGATGCGCAGTCCGGGCTCCGGGTCGATCCGCAGGATCAGCTCGTTCGGGTGCGGGTGGTTCGGCTCGTGCAGGAAGGACAGCCGTGGCGTGCGTTTGAAGACCACCCTGACCTCGGTGGCCTTGGCGGTCAGGGCCTTGCCCGCGCGGATGTAGAAGGGGACGCCGGACCAGCGCCAGTTCTCGATGGCGAGCCGCAGCGCCACGTAGGTTTCGGTGGTGGAGTCCTCCCTGACTCCCGGGATCTTGGTGTAGCCCTCGTACTGGCCGAGCACGCTGCGGCTCGCATCGACGCCGGGCATGGCCCGGAAGACGTCGACCTTCTTGTCCCACAGTGCGCCCGGCTCCGGCCCGACCGGAGCTTCCATGGCGACCAGGGCCAGGACCTGCATGAGGTGGTTCTGCACCACGTCGCGCAGCGCGCCCACCCGGTCGTAGAAGGCCCCCCGGTCCTCCACGCCAAAGTCCTCGGCCATGGTGATCTGGACGGCGGCGACGTGGTCGCGATTCCAGACGGGTTCGAGCAGTGCGTTGGCGAAGCGCAGGAAGTGGATGTCCAGCACCGGCTGCTTGCCCAGGAAGTGGTCGATGCGCAGGATCTGGTTCTCGGCCAGCACCTCGTGCAGTGCGTTGTTCAGCTCCCGGGCCGAGGCGTAGTCGTGGCCGAACGGCTTCTCGACCAGGACGGTGGCATCCTTGTTGAGTTCCACGTGGCCAAGGGCCTGGACCACCGGGGCGAACAGGCTGGGCGGGATCTCCAGGTAGAACAGCGGCCTCGGCTTGTCTTTGAGCCGGTCAGCCAGCCGGTGGTACAGACTCAGGTCGGTGAAGTCGCCCGCCTGGTAGCTCATCCGCTTGGCGAACCGGTCGAAGATCTTTGGCTGCACGGTTTCGCCGGCCGCCTCCAGTGCCTTCCGCGCCGCTTCGCGCAACTGGTCATCGGACCAGCCGTCCTTGGCCACGCCGATGATCGGGCAGTTGAGCAGGCCGTGCGCTTCCAGCCGGTACAGCGAGCGGAACGTCATCTTGCGGGCCAGGTCACCGGTGATGCCGAAGATCACCATGGCACCGGCCGCTTGCGGTGCGGTAAAGGCTCTGCCACCCGTAAAAGTTCTGCCGTCGGTGTCGCTCATGTGAGGTTCTTCCCCCAAGGTCGTGGTCGCCGCCCCGGCCGGGCGGGGAGTGCGGCTCGGCGGATCCGTTTCCGGCCAGGACTCCTGATACTGCCGCACCCGGCGCCGCGGCGCGCCGCCGGGTGCGTAACCGGCCGGTGGATACGGGGCGGCCGGGTGCTGGATGGTGGCCTGGCGGGTGGCAGGTGGCGAGCCTGCGGCGTCGCTGGCAAGCTTCCGCGCCGCCGCCGGTTCAAACGTTCCGGCTGGCTGGCCCGGGCTGGGCGCAACTTCCAGATGTCTGGGAGCTGGGGCCAACCTGTTGACCTGCGCCGCCGGGATCAGCATCGTCGAAGCACGGACCGGGTGGCCGCTGCATGGCCTGCCGGTCTCATCCCAACAGCCAAGGACGTCGAGGACGGAGCGAATGACTGAACCATGGGAGGCGGCCAGGGGCTGGGCGCCGGCCGGGCACTGGGCGCCGGCCGGATGGCCGGCCCAGGCCCCGATGCCGGCGCAGGCCCCGATGCCGGCGCAGGCCCCGATGCCGGCGCAGGCCCCGATGCCGGCGCAGGCCCCGATGCCGGCGCAGGCCCCGATGCCGGCGCAGGCCCCGATGCCGGCGCAGGCCCCGATGCAG
>DATGGU010000023.1:0-121273 GCA_035308365.1 Streptosporangiaceae bacterium | reverse complement strand
AGGAGGGGGTGGGGAGTAGGCACAGGAGGGGGTGGGGGGTTAGGCACGGGCTTCGGGGCGCTGCGGGCTGGCGGGGGGGTGAGTGCCGGACAGCGGGTGACCTTGGGTTCCGGGGGGAGGAGGGGGTTTCTAGGATGGTGGGACGCACCTGGGAGGAGAAACAGCCAGTGGCAGACATCGACGGCGTGGATATCACCGGTACCTACGCGGCCAGGTATGAGGAGGTTCTGACTCCCGAGGCGCTTCGGCTGCTGGTGACGCTGCACCGGGAGCTCGCGGCCCGGCGCGCTGAGTTGCTCGACGCACGGCATGCCCGGCAGCGCGCGCTCGCCGAGGGCGGCACGCTGGACTTCTTGCCGGAGACCAGGAGCATCCGGGAGGACAAGTCCTGGCGGGTGGCCCCGCCCGCACCCGGGCTGGTGGACCGGCGGGTGGAGATCACCGGGCCTACCGACAAGAAGATGACCATCAACGCCCTCAACTCGGGCGCCAAGGTGTGGCTGGCCGACTTCGAGGACGCCAACACGCCACTGTGGGACAACATGATCGGCGGCCAGCTCAACCTGAGGGACGCGCTGGACCGCACGATCGACTTCACCAGCGGCGAGGGCAAGGACTACAAGCTCAGGCCGGATGACGAGCTGGCCACGATCGTGGTCCGGCCGCGTGGCTGGCATCTGGACGAGAAGCACATCAGCATCGACGGCAGGCGCGCGTCCGGCAGCCTCACCGACTTTGCCCTGTACATGACGACGTCGGCCAGGAAGCAGCTGGACAAGGGCAAGGGGCCGTACTTCTACCTGGCCAAGAATGAGAGCTACCTGGAAGCCCGGCTGTGGAACGATGCGTTCAACCTGGCCCAGGACGCGCTCGGCATCCCCCGGGGAACGATCCGGGCCACCGTGCTCATCGAGACCATCCCGGCGGCCTTCCAGATGGAAGAGATTCTCTACGAGCTCAGGGAGCATTCGGCCGGGCTCAACGCCGGCCGCTGGGACTACCTGTTCAGCGTGATCAAGAACTTCCGCACCCGGGGCCGTGACTTCGTGCTGCCCGAGCGGAACTCGGTCACGATGACCGCTCCGTTCATGCGCGCCTACACCGAGCTGCTGGTGAAGACCTGTCACGGCCGGGGGGCGCACGCCATCGGCGGCATGGCCGCGTTCATCCCCAGCCGGCGTGATCCTGAGGTCAACCGGGTCGCGATGGAGAAGGTGCGGCAGGACAAGGCGCGCGAGTCGGGGGACGGGTTCGACGGGTCCTGGGTGGCCCATCCGGATCTGGTGCCGCTGTGCCGGGAGGTCTTTGACGGGGTACTGGGCGAGCGGCCCAACCAGCTCGGCAAGCTGCGGGACGAGGTGAGCGTGACCGCCGAGGATCTGCTGGCGGTCAGCAAGACCCCGGGCGGCATTACCGAGGCCGGACTGCGGAACAACGTCAGCGTGGGGCTCCAGTACCTGGCGAGCTGGCTGAACGGAAGCGGCGCGGTCGCGATCTTCAACCTGATGGAGGACGCGGCGACCGCGGAGATCGCCCGGTCGCAGGTCTGGCAGTGGCTGCACAACGACATCACCCTGGATGACACCGGCGGCAGGGTCACCCCCGAACTGGTCGCGCGGATCATCGACGAGGAGCTCGCGGCCATTCGCGAGCAGGGCGGCGAGGAGTTCCACACCGGCCGCTACGAGCAGGCGGTGGCGCTGTTCAAAGAGGTCGCCCTGGCCGACGACTACTCGGAGTTCCTCACCTTGCCCGCCTACGAACGCATGCCCTGATGGCGCTCCCGTGATCGTGGGGCCGTGGCCGGCCTGGGAGCCACCATCACGAGAGGAATCGCGATGATCGACACGCTGGTCCCGGTGATGACCCAGGTCTGCGGCGCGGATTACGTGATCACCGACCCGGCCGAGCTGCGCACCTATGAGTGCGACGGGCTCACCTCGCACCGCAGCACGCCGGGACTCGTCGTGCTGCCGGACACCGCCGGGCAGGTGGCCGGGGTGGTGCGGGCCTGCGCCGCGGCCGGGGTGCCGTTCGTCGCCCGTGGGTCGGGCACCGGGCTGTCCGGCGGGGCGCTGGCGCCGGGGAACGGCGTGCTGATCGTCACCTCGCGGATGCGCCGGATCCTGGAGATAGATCCGCACAGCCGCCGGGCCGTGGTCGAGCCCGGGGTGACCAACCTGGCGGTGAGCAAGGCGGCGGAGCCGTTCGGGTACTTCTACGCGCCGGACCCGTCCAGCCAGGTGATCTGCTCGATCGGCGGGAACGTGGCGGAGAACTCCGGCGGCGCGCACTGCCTGAAGAACGGCTTCACGGTCAACCATGTGGCCGGGCTCGAGGTGGTCACGCCGGACGGCGAGCTGGTCTGGCTGGGCGATGGCACCGGGGCCGCGCCCGGCTATGACCTGATGGGCGCGTTCACCGGGTCCGAGGGCACGCTGGGCATCGTCACCAAGGTCGTCGTGCGGCTGACCAGGATCCCGGCGGCGGTGACCACGCTGCTTGCCGGGTTCGGCACCACCGGCGAAGGCGGCGCCGCGGTTTCCGCGATCATCGCGGCCGGGATCGTGCCCGCCGCCATCGAGATGATGGACGCGCTGTCCATCGAGGCGGCCGAGGCCGCGGTCCAGTGCAACTACCCCCGGGGCGCGGGCGCTGTGCTGATCGTCGAGCTGGATGGGCCCGAGGCCGACGTCGCGGCCGAGACGGCGGCGGTCAGGGAGATCTGTGAGAGCACCGGGGCGACCGAGATCCGGGCCGCCGCCGACCCGGCCGAACGGGCGGCGATCTGGGCCGGCCGCAAGTCCGCGTTCGCCGCGGTCGGCCGGATCGCCACCTCCTACATCGTGCAGGACGGCGTGGTTCCGCGATCGGCGCTGCAGGATGTGCTGGACCGGATCGCGCAACTGTCGGCCAGCACCGGGATCCGGGTGGCCAACGTGTTCCATGCCGGGGACGGGAACCTGCACCCGCTGGTGCTGCTGGACGAGGGCACCGATCCCGAGGTGGCCGAGGAACTTTCCGGCGCCATCCTCGACCTGTGCATCGAGCACGGCGGGTCGATCACCGGCGAGCACGGCGTCGGGGTGGACAAGGCGAAGTTCATGCCGAAGATGTTCGGGGAAGGTGACCTGGACACCATGCAACTGCTGCGCTGCGCGTTCGATCCGCGCGGGCTGTGCAACCCGGGGAAGATCTACCCGACGCCGCGGCTGTGCGGCGAGGTGCCCGGATTCCGGCGCGGGCCGCATCCACTGGCCGTGGCCGGGCAGGCGGACCTGCTGTGACCAGCCAGCCCGCCACCGGCGGCCGGCCGCCGCCGCGGTCTGCGGCCGTGCCGGACGCACTCGCGCAAGCCTGCGCAAACGTGCGTCAGGCAGGCGAGGCGGACGCGGTGGCCGGGGTCCAGCCGGGCTGGGTCGCCGCCCCAGCGAGCGTGGCGGAGGCCGCCGCGGCCATGCGGGCCGCGGCCGAACTTGGTCTGTCCGTGGTGCCCAGGGGCAGCGGGTCCCGGCTGTCCTGGGGGCTGCCGCCGGACAGCTGCGACCTGGTCATCGAGACCGGTGGGCTCGACCGGGTGATCGAGCACGCCCATGGCGACTGGGTGGCCAGCGTGCAGGCCGGGGTCACGCTGGAGCATCTGGCCGAGGTGCTGGCGGTCCGGGGCCAGCGGCTGACGCTGGACGTGCCCGCGCCCGCCGGTGGCGGCCAGGGCACGGTCGGCGGCGTGCTGGCCACCGGGATGGCCGGCCCGAAACGGCTGCGCTACGGCACACCGCGCGACCTGCTGACCGGGGTGACGATCGTGCGCCCCGACGGCCTGGTGGCCAAGTCGGGTGGCAAGGTCGTCAAGAACGTGGCCGGTTATGACATGGGCAAACTGTTCGCCGGGTCGTACGGCACGCTTGGCCTGATCGCCGAGGCCACGTTCCGGCTGCACCCGGTCCCCGCCGCCGTCGCCTACGTCAGCACCGAGTGCGCGACGGCGGCCCAGGCGGCCGGCACGGTGGCCGCCGCGGTGCAATCCCCGCTGCAGCCTTCCGCCGTGGAGATCGACCGCCCGGCCCCTGGTGGCCCCATCGGTGTGAGCGTGCTGCTCGAGGGCAACCCGGCGGGCGTGCCCGCGCGGGTGGACGGGATGCTCGGCCTGCTCGGCGGCGGTGCGGCGCAGTCGCCAACCCCACCGGCCTGGTGGGGGCACGGGGCCGGCGACGGCACCCTGATCAGGATCGCGTTCTGGGCGGGCAGGCTGGAGTCCATCCTGGACGCGGCGGACGCGGCGGCTGCAGCCGCCGGCCTGCGGCCCGTCATGGGTGGCTCACCGGGCGCCGGCGTGCTGTACGCGGTGATCGACGGTCTGGCCGAGCCGGCCGCGGTGGCCAGTTACGTCACCGAGCTCCGTAATGGAGCAGGACATGCCGCACCAGCGATGCTGCCGCCGGTGCGCGGCAGTGTCGTCGTGCTGGCCGCGCCGCCCAAGGTTCGCGAGCGGGTTGACCTGTGGGGTCCCACCCCGGCCGCCGCCGTGATGCGGTCGGTGAAACACCAGTTCGACCCGGGCCACCGGATGGCCCCTGGCCGGTTCGCGGGAGGAATCTGATGAACGGCCCGGGACGAGACCCGATCGGGGAACTCAGGTCGCTGGCGGGCGACTGCGTGCACTGCGGCTTCTGCCTGCCCGCCTGCCCGACCTACCAGCTCTGGGGCGAGGAGATGGATTCGCCCCGGGGCCGGATCCACCTGATGACCCAGGTCCTGGATGGCGGTGAGCTCAGCGACGCCACCGCGCAGCACCTGGACCGGTGCCTGGGCTGCATGGCCTGCGTCCCGGCCTGCCCGTCCGGAGTGCGCTACGACCGGCTGATCGAGGCCGCGCGGGAATGGGTGGAAGACGCGGGCGAGCGCCCGGTCACCGGCACCGATGGATACCGCCGGACGCTGCGCGGCCGCGCGGCCAGGGCCGCGATCTTCTCGGTGTTCCCTCATCCGGGACGGCTCCGGCTGCTCACCGGCCCGCTGCGGGCCGCCCAGCGGATCGGCCTGGACGAGCTGATCAGGCGCAGCAGCCTGCCCGGCCGTCTGTCCCCCGAGCTTGCCGCCGCGCTCCGGCTGGCTCCACCCCGGCCGGGCCGGGTCCCTGCCCTGCCCCGGCGGGTGGCGGCCCGGGGAGATCGCCGGGCCGTGGTCGGCATGCTCACCGGCTGTGTGCAGGGGGTCTTCTTCCCCCAGGTCAACACCGCGACGGCGCGCGTGCTCGCGGCCGAGGGCTGCGACGTGGTGATACCGAAGGGACAGGGCTGCTGTGGGGCGCTGTCGCTGCACGCGGGCCGGCGGCGCGAGGCGCTCGCGCTGGCCCGGCGTACGATCGGCACGTTCGAGCAGGCGGGTGTGGACACGATCGTGGTCAACTCGGCGGGCTGCGGCTCGGCGATGAAAGAATACGGGCAGTTGCTGGCCGGGGACCGGGACTGGTCTGCCAGAGCGGGCGCCCTGGCCGGGAAGGTGCGGGACTTCGCCGAGTTCCTGGCCGATCTCACCGGCAGCGGCACCCGGGCGGCGCGGCATCCGCTGCCGGTCAAGGCCGTGTACCACGACGCCTGCCACCTCGGCCACGCACAGCGCGTCAAGGCACAGCCGCGTGCCCTGCTGCGCGGCATCCCGGAGCTGACGCTGGCCGAGACCGGCGATGGCGGCACCTGCTGCGGATCGGCCGGCGTCTACAACCTGCTGCAGCCCGAGGCCGCCCATGAGCTGGGTGAACGGAAGGCGGCCACGGTCCGGGCGACCGGCGCGGAGCTGCTTATCTCGGCCAACCCCGGCTGCTCGCTGCAGATAGCCTCGGCGCTGGCCGCGCAGGGGGTGCCGATGCCGGTGGCGCACACCGCCCAGGTGCTCGACGCCTCCATCCGCGGGCTGCCGGTGTCCAGCCTGACCCGGATGACTGTTTGACGCCACTTCGGCGTCATCGCGCCGTCTATATGACGTCGTATTGACTTGACTGACGCCATTGATGATGTCACCATGATGTCATGGAGTTGTCAGAGTACACCGAGACGCTGCGCCGGGAGATCGCTGCCGTCACCCGGTTCGCCGGCGAAGACGTGGCCCGGGCCGGCCAGATGATCGCGGACGCACTCGACTCGTCCATCCGGCTGACCTTGCTCGATGTGCTCGCCAGCGCGGCGGCGGAGATCACGTCCCGGCTGGAAGAAACCGCGATCGAGTTGCGCTTGTCATCGTCGAACCCGACCTTCGCCGTTGTGCAGAGGCCGCCGCCGGCCCCGCCCGCTCCCCCACCGCCCCAGGCTCACGATGGCGAGGAGGAGAGCGGAACGTCGCGGGTGTCACTGCGCCTCCCGGACGGGCTGAAGGCCAGAGCCGAGGCGGCAGCGGCCGATGACGGGCTCTCCCTCAACGCATGGCTGGTCCGCGCGGCGAGCCGGGCGCTCAGTGATCGTCCCCCGTCCAGCACACCGCCCAGCCGGCGCTCCTACGGCCCCGGCCGGCGGATCACCGGTTACGCCCGGAGCTGACCGGCTTCCAGGCCAGCACTTCGCTTCCACACCACAGACACGACCACCCGGCTGGGCGCGAGCATGCCCACCCGGCGCCGGCTATGCCAGCAACCGACAAGACAAAACGCCGGCAAAACAATGCCGGCAAGAAGGAGGGATGCACAGTGGCTTCCTGGGAATTCGCCGCGGCCGGACCGGTACAAGCGGAGATCAGCCTGCCCGCGGGCTCGGTGAGCGTGGCGGCAAAGCAGACCAGCACCGTTACCGTCTGCCTGGTTCCGGCCAGCGAGGCCGGCGAGAGGCTCATCGGGGAGACGGAGGTCAGCTTCGAGGGTGGATCGCTGACCGTCCGGGTGCCGGAAAAGATGCGGGTGAGCGGCAACGCTGCCCTCGACCTGAGCATTGAACTGCCCGAGGGCTCCCGCGTAACGGCCAGCACGGCAGCCGCCAGCCTGGCCTTCTCGGGTGAGCTTGGCGCGCTGGAGGCCAAGACGGCGAGTGGCGAGGTATGTGCCGGACCGGTCAGCGGCGACGTGAACCTCACCTCCGCCTCGGGCGGCATCCGGATCGAGGCCACTACCGGGGAAGCCAGAGCCGAGACGGCATCCGGGAACATTTTCATCGGGCGGGCCGACGGCGACATCATCGCGAAGACAGCCAGCGGGGCTGTGACGATCGGACGGGCAGGGCAGTCCGCCACCGTCACGTCGGCCAGCGGTGATATCAGCATCGACGGCATCACTGCCGGCCTCGCCGAGACATCGAGCATCTCCGGCGACATCACCGTGGCCGTGACGCCCGGTACCGGTGTCTACCTGGACATCTCGACGCTCAGCGGCCGCGTCAGCAACGAACTCGACTCCGATGCCGGTGGCAACGGTGAGGCCGACCTGACCGTGGCCTGCCGGAGCATCAGCGGAGACGTCAGGCTGGTGCGGGCCGCCCCTGGCGACCCCCGCTAGACGAGCCAGAACAGCCGGAACAACCTCAAGGAGGACTGTCATGAACCCGCATATGGCACGGCAACTGGCCAGCCAGCACGAGGCCGATCTGCGTGCGCTCGCCGCACGCGGGAGTCACACCAGGCAAGCCCGGCAGGTGGCACAGCGGCACGGCCACCGGCGCGCCATCCGGCGGCGAGCAGGCTGGGCGCTGGTCTCGCTGGGCATGCGCCTCGCCTGCACGCCCGGCGAGCAATGACCGGCCCTGACCAGACCTCATCCGGCCAGGAAGGACAGCAGGCTGAACGGTTCGCGGGGAGTACCGGCCACCAGGGGCTGCGCCTGATGGAGGTCGCGCAGCATGCGTGCCGCTGCTTCGCTCACCGGCGACGAGCCGATCTTGTGCTCGATCCAGCGCCAGTCACCGCCGGGGTTGACTTCGAGGAAGACCGGCTCGCAGCGGATGGAGCTCGCCGCCCGGCAGCGCGGCTATCAGCCGGTTTGATCCAGGCTGGGGCGAGTTCACCCTCGGCCACGATCACTGCGGGCCCGGACAGCAGGCTGGTCGCCCCGTCCAGGGTCACCCACAGCCGTCCGCCGGGAACGTCGACCGTCCAGCGCCCTAGTGAGCCGTCGGCCGCCGCCACCGCGGCGGCCACCGCGCCCGTCCCGCAGGACCGGGTCTGCCCGCTCCCCCGCTCGTACACCCGCATCTCGACCTGGGCGTCCCCGGTGAACCGCACCAGCTCCAGGTTGGCACCACCGGGGAAGAGCCCGGCGTCCAGCAGCGGCGGGCGCGACAGGTCGAAGCCGTCCAGCGGCTCGTCCACCACGCAGGCCAGGTGCGGGTTCCCCACCGATACGGCCAGCCCGGCCAGCGCCCGCCCGGCCAGGGTCGCCCGGCCGGGCCCGACGACCAGCGGCGCCCCCATGTCCACCGTGATGACGCCGTCCGGTTCCACCCGCAGCAGCCGCGTCCCGCCGCGCGTGGCGACGGTGAACTCCGGGGCGCTGACCAGTCCGTGGTCAAGCAGGTACCGGCCGAACACCCGGATCCCGTTCCCGCACATCTCGGCCAGACTGCCGTCGGCGTTCCGGTAGTCCATGAACCACCCGCCGGTTGCGGGATCCGGCACCACCCGCAGCACTCCGTCGCCACCCACCCCGGCGCGCCGGTCACACAGCCGGGCGGCCAGCTCTGGCGTCAGCTCGATCTCGCCGTCCGGATCGGGCAGGATCACGAAGTCGTTTTCGGTGCCGTGCCCCTTGGCAAACCGCATGTGCCGATCGTATTCAACGCGGCGGCCCGCAGGTCCGCGGCGCCCCGGGTGCCGTCCAGCCAGTGCACCCGGGGATCGCGGCGGAACCAGGACTCCTGGCGCCGGGCGAACTTCCTGGTCCCCCGCACCGTGTCCTGCAGCGCGTCCTCCAGCGAGCACTCCCCGGCCAGGTACCGCAGCACCTCCCGGTAGCCGAGGGCGCGGCTGGCGGTCAGGCCGTCCCGCAGGCCGCGCTGCTCCAGCTCGCGTACCTCGGCCACGAATCCGGCCTGCCACATCCGCTCGGCCCGGGCGGCGATCCGCGCATCCAGCGTCTCGCGATCGACCCGGATCCCGGTCTGCACCGCCGGGTAGAGCGACTCGTACCCGGGCAGGGTGGCACTGAACGGCTCACCGGACAGCTCGATCACTTCGAGGGCACGGACGATCCGGCGGCCGTTGCTGGGCAGGATGGCCGCGGCGGCCTCGGGGTCCAGCCTGGCCAGCCGTTCGTGCAGCGGCCCCGGGCCGGTCTCCGCCAGCTCGGCCTCCAGCCGGGCCCGGCACTCCGGGTCCGTCCGTGGAAAGCTCAGCTTGTCGAGCGCGCCGCGGATGTAGAGGCCGGATCCGCCGACCAGGATCGGCACCAGCCCGCGTGCCTGGATGTCATCGATCGCGGCGCGGGCCAGCAGCTGGTACTCGGCCACGCTGGCCGGCTGCTTGACGTCCCAGATGTCGAGCAGGTGGTGCGGCACACCGCCGCGCTCGGCCGCAGGCAGCTTGGCGGTCCCGATATCCATGCCGCGGTAGAGCTGCATCGAGTCGGCGTTGATCACCTCGCCGCCGAGCGCCTGGGCCAAGCCGATCCCGAGGCCCGACTTCCCGGTGGCGGTCGCCCCGACCACCGCGACGACGTAACCCCCCATCGGCCCGGTTAACCCCCGGGCCGACGGCGGGCCGGCATGCCGAGCAGCACCGAACCCGCCGGGGCACCCTGCCCGGGCTGGCGGGCTTCCCAGGCGTCGCCGCCCCGGGTCCGGCGCACCGAGACGGGCGCCCCGTCCGCGATCAGGTGGTGCGGCGCGGCGCTGGTCACCACGGTGGTGACCAGGTCGCCGGGACGCGGCGCGGTTCCGGCCGGGGCGAAGTGCACCAGCCTGTTGTCCCGGGCCCGGCCGGACATCCGGTGCGTCACGCCGTCCTTGCGTCCCTCGCCCTCGGCCACCAGCACCTCGACCTCGCGGCCGGTCTGCCGCTGGTTCTCGGCCAGGCTGATCTCCTCGACCAGGGCCACGAGCCGGCCGTACCGTTCCCGTACCACCTCGGGCGGCACCTGGCCGTCCATGCTGGCCGCCGGGGTGCCCGGACGCTGCGAATACTGGAACGTGAACGCCCCGGCGAACCGCGCCTGCGCGACCAGGTCCAGGGTGCCGGCGAAGTCGGACTCGGTCTCCCCGGGGAAGCCCACGATGATGTCGGTGGTGATGGCGGCCTCGGGCATCGCCGACCGCACCCGGTCCAGGATCGCCAGGTATTTCTCCCGCCGGTAGGCGCGCCGCATCGCCCGCAGCACCGCGTCCGACCCGGACTGCAGCGGCATGTGGAGGCTCGGCATGACATTGGGGGTCCCGGCCATCGCGTCGATCACGTCGTCGGTGAAGTCGCGGGGATGGGGTGAGGTGAACCGCACCCGCTCCAGCCCATCGATACTGCCGCAACTGCGCAGCAGCTTGCCGAACGCCTGCCGGTCACCGAACTCGGCGCCGTAGGAGTTCACGTTCTGGCCGAGCAGGGTAACCTCCAGCACCCCGCCTGCGACCAGCGCCTGAATCTCGGCCAGCACGTCGCCGGGCCGCCGGTCCTTCTCCCGCCCGCGCAGACTCGGCACGATGCAGAACGTGCAGGTGTTGTTGCAGCCCACCGAGATGGCAACCCAGGCCGCATAGGCGGACTCGCGCCGGGTGGGCAGCGTCGAGGGGAACCGCTCCAGCGACTCGGCGATCTCGACCTGCGCCTCGTCCAGCACCCGGGCCCGGTCGAGCAGGGCGGGCAGCGAGCCGATGTTGTGCGTCCCGAACACGACATCCACCCAGGGTGCCCGCCGCAGGATCTCGCCCCGGTCCTTCTGCGCCAGGCAACCGCCCACCGCGATCTGCATTCCCCGGTGCGAGTTCTTCACCGGCAGCAGTTGCCCCAGGTTGCCGTAGAGCCGGTTGTCCGCGTTCTCCCGCACCGCGCAGGTGTTGAAGACCATCACATCGGGCACCGCGCCGTCGTCGGCCCGCAGGTAACCGGCATCTTCGAGCAGCCCGGCAAGCCGCTCGGAGTCGTGCATGTTCATCTGGCACCCGTGGGTGCGCACCTGGTAAGTACGGGAAGCAGACATGTCGACGTAAGCGTACGCGTCCACGCCGGGTCGACGGGGCAGGCTTCTGGGCCGGGTAGCTGGCGCCGAAGCTGACCTGTGCGGCCGGGACTCCGTAAGGGAGCCCAGGGCGTGCCACGGAGTGGGCGGTCAGCGGGCGTATTCGGTAGCGCGGGACTCGCGGACGACGGTGATGCGGATCTGGCCGGGGTAGGCGAGTTCCTCTTCCACCTGCTTGGCGACGTCGCGGGCGATCACCTGGGCGTGGATGTCGTCGACCTGATCGGGCTTGACCATGACCCTGATCTCGCGGCCGGCCTGCATGGCAAAGACCTTCTCCACGCCTTCGTGGGCGGAGGCGATCTGCTCGAGCCGTTCCAGGCGCTTGACGTAGGCCTCCAGCGACTCGCGGCGGGCGCCCGGCCTGCCGCCGCTGATCGCGTCGGCGGCCTGGGTGAGGACCGCCTCTACCGTGCGTACCTCGACCTCGTTGTGGTGCGCCTCGATGGCGTGCACCACGTCCTCCGGCTCGCCGTAGCGGCGGGCGATCTCCGCGCCGATCAGCGCGTGGCTGCCCTCGACCTCGTGGGTCAGGGCCTTGCCGATGTCGTGCAGCAGGGTGCCACGCTTGAGCAGGGTGGGGTCCAGGCCGAGTTCGTGGGCCATGATGCCGGCGATGTGCGCCGATTCGATCAGGTGCTTGAGCACATTCTGGCCATAGGAGGTGCGGTAGCGGAGCCGGCCGAGCAGGGTCACCAGTTCCGGGTGCATCTCGGTGATGGCGAGCTCGACCAGGGCATCCTCGCCGGCCCGGACGCAGAGCTGCTCGACGTCGGCCTTGCTCCGTTCGTGCGCTTCTTCGATCCGCTGCGGGTGGATGCGGCCGTCGAGCACCAGGCGCTCCAGGGTGAGCCTGCCGACCTCACGGCGCACCGGGTCGAAACAGGAGAGCAGAACGGCCTCGGGGGTGTCGTCGATGATCAGGTTGACCCCGGTGACCGACTCGAAGGCGCGGATGTTGCGGCCTTCGCGGCCGATGATGCGGCCCTTCATCTCGTCGCCCGGCAGGTGCAGCACCGAGACCACGGACTCGCTGGTCTGCTCGCTGGCCACCCGCTGGATGGCCAGGGTGACGATCTTGCGGGCCCGCTCGTCGCCTTCCCGGCGGGCGTCGTGCTCGATCTCCCGGACGGCCAGCGCGGCCTCCCGCTTGGCCTGGCCCTCGATGCTGGCAACCAGCTCGGCCTTGGCCTGGGCGGCGCTGAGCCCGGCGGTCTGCTCCAGCACCTGCCGACGCTGTTCGCTGAGCCGGTCCAGGTCGGCGCGTTCGCGTTCGAGCTCACCGCGCAACTGCTCCAGCGAGGATGACCGCTCCTCGAGCTTGCGAATCTCCTCGTCGAGCCGTTGCTCGCGTTCGGCCAGCCGGGCTTCGCGGCGCTCCAGGTCGCCGCGCTGGCTGACTGCCTCGTCCCGTGCCGTGCGGATCTCGTCGTCCAGCAGGCGGCGGCTGCGTTCGGCTTGTTCAGCGGCCTCCTTGGCCTGGCTCAGGATGGTGGCGGCCTGGGACTCCGCCGCGGCGCGGATCTTCTCCGCTTCTCTGGTGGCCTCGGCGGGGCCGATCTGGGCGGCGGCCGGGTTCGCGGCGGGGCGCTGCTGGTCGGCGGCGGTGAGGACGGGCGCGGGGTCGGTGGTCCTTCTCAGCACGCGCAGCACATAGCCCAGCAACAGCAAGATGGCGAGCAGGAGGATCCCGATCAGCGTCACCGCGACTGTGCTGCTCACCGCGCGCCCCTCTCTGCTTCGCAGCTTCCTGCTATCCAGGAGGTATCCCCTGGCGCGAGGGTTCATGCGCGCGCTGACCTATGGCCAGTTCCCGGGGGGACCCGGCCGGATGCCCGGCGCCGGTCCCGTTCCGGCCCGGTCTCCGGGACGGCTGGGTCACTGGTGATGTGGATCTATGGTCATCCGCGTAGCGCGGAGTAACACCTCGCCTGCCGCGAGGTTAAGCGCAGATAACGATTTGGGCAAGCAAACCTGCGCTCTCTTCGCAAAGTTCGCCTCTCACCACGAATCAGGTCACAACGAAAGAAACGATTGCTGTGGTTGGAGTGTCATAGCCGCGAACCAGACCCATGAGACGCTGCCGTCGAGGGAACGATGAGCCTCGCGCCCGCGCGTTTGGGTACCCCGCAGCTCACTGGGCGCAGACGGCCCAGACGACCTTCCCGCCCTGCCGCTCCGGGGGTAGCAGTCCCACTGTGCGCTGAGCGCCTCCACGATAAGCAGGCCCCGCTCGGCTTCGGCGTTGGGTCCGCCGTCTTGGCGTCACTTCCGCCAGCTGACCGGCCTGGATCGCGCGATCAGCCTTCCCCGGCCGCTGACCCCGGCCGGTCCGAACCGGTGGACGGGAGCCAGTGCACCCAGGTTCCGTGCGAGTCGGCGAAGGCCAGGGGTGTGCGGCCGTCCCGGGCGAGCAGAAACGGTATGCCCTGATACGACGGCGCGGCCAGGCCGGGCACGACGCCGGGTGCCTCGCTGGACAGCCACACCGCGGGCAGCCCGCGGACGGTTGCGGCGAACTGCTGCCGGTCGCCGGGGACAAGGTAGGCAAGCACGGCAGAGTGATACACCACCAGGGTCGCGCCGGCCGGCGCCTGGGCGGCGAGGGCAGGCAGGTCGGTGCGCAGGTCACCCCGGTAGACGGCCGGCGGATTGCGGCGGGCGGTGGCGACCGCGGCGGCCAGCCGCTGCTCCCGGTCCCCTTCACCCGGCCACACCAGGCACGACAGCCAGCGGACGTCGTCGTCGCTGGTGACGTCCAGCGGGTTGAGGTCCAGCCCGGCCCGCCAGACGATCTCGGGTACCCCGCCGGGCAGGGGCACCGGACCGCGCGGCTCGCAGCGCAGCACCGGCGCGCCCGGATCCCGGCCGGTGATCCGGTGCCCGGCATAGTCATAGGAGTAGGCGTCGGGCAGCAGGGTGAGCCCGGCGCTGGCGCCCACCTCGATCAGCGCCAGCGGCGCCGGCAACTGGGCCAGCGCTGGCAGCAGCGTCGCACACCGGGCTGGCTCGTTGGTCTGCGTCCGGCGGGCCAGCATCACCCCGGCCAGGTCATCCGGGCGCTGGCTGACCAGCTCACGAAGCTGGCCGATCTCGGCCGGCCCGCCCAGCAGGTAACGGGCCGCCGCGAACAGCAGGTTGGGCTGGCGCTTCTCCGGCGGCAGCGACCCGAGGAAGCCAAGGATGGCCGCGTCCTCGGCGACCGCCATAGCCAGCGACTCGTAGGCCGGGCTGCGGTTCCTGGCCTCCTCGGCGAACGCCCGGTAGTTCTCCGCCGTGCTCAGATCAAGATCATGACCATGCATCCACACACACCGGACGCTACCCGCTGCCCCGGGCGATCAGATGGAGTCCTCCTCTGTCAGCGGTTCGTCTTCCGGGACGGCCTGGGCGTCGATGATCGCCTCTATGTCCATTCCGTCCATTCCGGAGTCGCCGGTGTCGGTCTTCTCTTGTTCCAAGGCTTCGCGGACCACCCGGTAAGCCATCCCCGGTGGGTATCCCTTGCGGGCGAGCAGGCCCACGAGGCGGCGTACCCGGGTGTCGAGCGGGCGGCCCCTGGTGGTGGCCAGCTTCGCCGTGACCAGGCGGCGGGCCGCCGCTTCCTCCTGTTCGGGGCTCAGCTCGGCGATCGCATCCCGGACGTCATCGTCGGCCACGCCGCGCTGCCGCAGCTCGGCCGTGAGGGCCCGCCGGGCGAGCCCCCTGCCGTGGTGCCTGGATTCCACCCAGGCCTTGGCGAACACCGTGTCGTTGATCAGGCCTGCCCTGGCGAGCCGGCCGAGGACGGCGTCGGCGGCCTGCTGCGGCACCTGGCGGCGGCGCAGCGCCTGGTCGAGCTGCGCCCGGGTGCGTGGCGCCGCGGTCAGCAGCCGGAGGCACGTCTCCATCGCCGCAGCCTCCGGGCTGCTGTGCCGCTCGTCACCCTGCCCGTCCTCGTGGTCGCCGGACGTGTGGTGACGCTGTCCGCTATCTCGCACCGCCAGGCCGTCCGGCGCTGTCATCGGCCTTGACGCTGGATGCCGCGGCCTTCACTCCGCCCCGGCTGCTGGCGGGACCAGCCTTGGTACCGAGCGCGGTCACGGTGGCACCGGGAGCGTCGGCCTCCGCATCGACCCGCGGGCCGATCCCCAGCTTCTCCTTGATCTTCTTCTCGATGGCGTTGGAGATGTCGGGGTTCTCGCGCAGGAAGTTCCGCGCGTTCTCCTTGCCCTGGCCCAACTGGTCGCCCTCGTAGGTGTACCAGGCACCGGACTTGCGCACGATCCCCTGCTCCACGCCGAGGTCGATCAGACCGCCTTCGCGGCTGATCCCGCCCCCGAACAGCAGGTCCATCTCGGCCTGGCGGAAGGGCGGTGACACCTTGTTCTTCACGACCTTCACGCGGATCCGGTTGCCCACCGCCTCGGTGCCGTCCTTGAGCGTCTCGATCCGCCGCACGTCAAGCCGGACGGACGCATAGAACTTCAGCGCCCGCCCACCGCTGGTCGTCTCCGGGCTGTTGTGGACGATGATGCCATCGGCAAGATAGTTGTGAGAGCCTTCCACCTCGATGTCGAATCGGCTCATGTTCTGGAGGTTGGGCTTGCGCTTGATGTCGAGGACACGCGCGGGAGCCGGGTGAATCGCCGGCTCCTTGAATTCAGGCTCGACCGAGAATTGTCCACGGAACTTCGGAAGAAGCTTGTAGTCCATGGACGGGTGCACGTACGGCCCGACAAGCTTCTGGAACTTCTCCGACGCAGCCGTCGTGAACTGCAGCACATTGATCTTCCGCACTCCACGGACGGTGAGCTTCACATCCAGCCCATGAGTGTCTCTGAGGTACTCGGCGAGCCGCTCCCGCGAGCCGGAGCTCATCGCCTCGACGCAGATCTCCACTCGTCCAGTACCGCCCCTGGTCCGTTCCTGGACGCCTTTCGAGCGGACCGTGAAGCCGCCGTCGTCCATGTACCAGACCGCCAGCGCCAGCGGTGTGAGGGCCTTGAGGTACTCCCAGGTGAGGTGCTTCTTGCCGTCGCCGAAATAGACGACTTCGCGCAGCTCAGCCAACTCGGCAAGCGGGGTGAAGTCGGCGAAGACAGCACCCTTGGCGTTGACCGTTCTGGCGTGCGGGATGTTCTCCAGCAGCGACACCTTCCAGTCCAGGTAGGCGGCCTGCTTTGCACCATGGCCCATCCGGAAGCGAGCGCTCTCGTCATCTCGACGAACCGGTTTCGAGAGGTTCCCGTCACCCATGAGTGCACCGAGGATCACCTGTACCTGCTGGTCGCTGAGGAAACGGGGCTGAGCAAGCAAGACGCGGTCGCCCACCGCGATCTCCTGTGCTTCCCGCCATCCGCCAGGAGTCCGGACCAGGTGGTTGCGCGTGAGATCCATGATCGCGCGACCATGACCCGTGCCACCCCCGGAGCGCTCCACCACGAAATGGAGGAACTCGTCAGCCTTACCATTGTTGAACCAGTTGACGACCTTCTTCGGGACGATCCTCCCAAGTGCCGGATCGTAGGAGAGGACTTCGACCGGCATCTTCTGGTTGACGATCTTGCCGATCCGCTCTCGGGTCCCGTCCGCAAGGGTGACCCACGTATACCAGGACGCACATCCGAACATCACCCCTACCTTCTCGCGGAGCTGGTTGATGAAGATGGCGGTGGTCTTGGTCTGGTTGATCGCTCCGGTCAGCTTCCGCAGGGCCTGGGACATCAGCCTGGCCTGGAGGCCGACGTGGCTGTCGCCCATCTCGCCCTCGATCTCGGCGCGCGGGACGAGGGCCGCGACGGAGTCGACGACGACGATGTCGATCGCGCCGGAGCGGATCAGCATGTCGGTGATCTCAAGCGCCTGCTCTCCCGTGTCGGGCTGGGAGACGAGCAGCGCGTCGGTGTTGACGCCGAGTTTCTTCGCGTAGTCGGGGTCGAGCGCGTGCTCGGCGTCGACGAACGCCGCTATCCCGCCGGCCGCCTGCGCGTTCGCGATCGCGTGCAGAGCCAGCGAGGTTTTGCCGCTGGATTCCGGACCGTATATCTCGACAACGCGGCCGCGCGGCAGGCCGCCTATGCCCAACGCCACATCGAGCGCGATCGACCCGGTCGGGATCACCTCAACGGGTGCCCTGACCTCGTCGCCGAGCCGCATGACTGATCCCTTGCCGAACTGCCGCTCGATCTGGACGAGGGCGGCTTCCAGGGCCTTCTCCCGGTCCCCGGACTTGTCGATGCCCGTCCTGTCGATGCCTGCCATATGGACTCCCTGTCGGGGTGAAGGGCCTGCGCCGGCGGTAACTCCCGCCGGTGCCGGCCACGCCGGCGAGCCCGTTGCTGCCTCTGGTGTTCCGGGCTGCCTGTGACTGTCGGCACCGACCGTATGCGGCACCACCGACAGTTTCGCCAGGCGTGCGTCCGGCGTGGCGCCATCGGGGGTATCCCCCGGGTGCGCTGCGCCGGATGGCGGGTCGCCGGACGGTGTTGAGCCCATGCCCATACTCTAGGCGAACAACTGTTCGATCATGAAGGAGACACGCCGATTGATGCCCGCCAGATCGGCATTCGCAACCTGAGGATTGCCCTGCCGGCTAGCGGAGGGATTGCCCTGCCGGCTAGCGGAGATTGTCTGGCACGTCAAAGGCGTCGCAGACGGCCTGCCAGATGGTCTTCACGTCCTCGCCATCGGCCAGGGCCTGGTTGACGGTGCGCCCGCCGATACCGGCGAGAACGTAGTCCCTGGCCACGCTGGCCGCATAGGCCTCACCGAACTGGAGGTTCATCCGGTCCCAGAATACGGTCAGCCGCACCGGGCCAGGTTACCCGGCCCGCGCGGCACCGCTGCGTCCTCTCCGAGAGTCGCGTTATGCAAATTTCCTGCCTGGTTACCGTACCGCCGACCGTGCTCGATCCGGTCCGCGCGGTCCGATGAACTGCCGGGCAGCCCCGGGCGTGAGCTTGCCCGATCGCTCGCGCGGGCCCCTCCGGAGCCCGCACTCGCGATGCGGACCGGGCAGCGCTCCTGGGCCCGATCGCTCGCGCAAGCGCTCCGGAGCCCGCACTCGCGATGTGGTGGGATGGGCGGCTTCGCATAACGTTCGGGGCAGGCCAGATCGGCGTTCGATGCCACGGAGTACGGCAATCGATGTTTTTATAGCGGTAAGACTTGTTCAAAACCAGTCCAGCGGACGAGACACCAGGTCTGCGAGCTTCGGTAGCTGGGTGATCACCCGGGGTTCTGAATAAGCCTCAGAGATCGCGCCCCGCCAGCGCCGTCCCATCGTTACAGGAAACAGGTCATGACATTCCCCTCTGATGATCAGGGCGAGCGGCCTGGGGGTCCCTGGTCACAGCAACCGCAGTACCCGCCGTCCTACCGGCCGGCCAGCTACCCCCACCACCCCGGCCAGCCCCGCTACGACGACACCGGTTACGACGACCCCGGCTACCCGCCGCCCCGCGACCCCGGCTACCCGCCGTCCGGGTACCCACCGTCCGGGTACCCGGAACCCGGGCAACCGGGGTACCCAGGAGCCGCGCATCCCCGGTATCCAGACGCCGGAGAGCACGGCTACCAGGAGAGCGGGGAGCACGGCTACCAGTCGGGCGGAGAGCACGGCTACCAGTCGAGCGGGGAACCCGGCTACGGCCAGGCTGACCCAAGAGATTACCGGCCACCGTATGAAATCCCCGGAGTTACCGGACCCCCAGGCGCCCCGGAGAGCACATCAGCCGCTCGCTCGCGGCGGACGGCCGGGCCCCACAACACACAAGCCTTCACCGGCCTGGTCCTCGGCATCCTTGGCCTGCTCGCCAGCTTCCTGGCGCCGGTTCTGGCGATCGTTTTCGGCGCCACCGGGCTCACCCGGATCAGGCGGACGGGCCAGCGGGGCGGGGCGATGGCCATCACCGCGATCCTGCTCGGCGTCATGTGGATCGCGGCGACCGCGTTGTTCGCCGTGCTGGTCATCCGCAACGAAGGGTACGGGAGCGTCGCGGCGCTGCGCGCGGGAAGCTGCTTCGACAACGCCCAGCCGGGTCATGTGGCGGTGCGGGTCCGGTACCTCTCATCCTGCGCCCAGCCGCACAACGGCGAGGTCGTCGGCACCTTCGCGCTTCCCGGCACTGCCTGGCCCGGCCAGCAGACGGTGAGCCGCGAAGCGGCGACCGGGTGCGCGGCGCTGCTGACCAGCGTGCTCGGCCAGCAGACGCTGAGCAGCGGCGTGCGCGGGATGAACTACTCCCCCGACCAGCAGGCCTGGTCGGCGGGCACCCGCGCGGTCTCCTGCGTACTGCTCGACCCGACCGCCACCCACACCGGTTCCATGATCGGCGGTAACTGACCGCGACGAGCCTGGCCGCGGCTGACGAAGAACTGAAACTTCCCTGGTCATTTACCGGGCGGTCTTCGATAATTTGGGCTGCGCTCTTAGCGTCAGCATCCGGGATCACTCCCCACATAACGTGCCAGATCAGGCAGGAGGGGTTTATGAGCGGACAACAAGGCCGTTGGACGCGACCGCGGTTGACAGCACTCGCCGGAGCCATATCCCTGGCGGGCGGGCTCGCGGTTGCCGTCGCAGCGCCCGGCAGCGCCACCGCCGGACAGCGGCCGGCCGGGCACCGGGTCACCAAGGCCAGCACGACCGGCTGCCGGCTCGGCAACGGGATACAGCATGTCATTCAGTTCACGTTCGACAACACGCACTTCTTCCGTGACAACCCGAACGTCCCCTCCGACCTGGAGATGATGCCCAACCTGCTGCACTTCATCGAGGACAACGGGACGCTGCTCAGCAACAACCACACCCCGCTGATCGCGCACACCGCCGATGACATCCTGACGACACTGACCGGGCTCTACGGCGACCGTCAGGGAGTGCCGGTGTCCAACGCCTACCAGGCGTACAACAAGGACGGCACGACGGACCCGGCGACCGCATTCGCCTACTGGACCGACCCGATCTACGACACGGCGTCCACGGTCAACCCGGGTCACGACACCAACCCGAACATGGTCTACTCGCCGGCGCCGCCAGCCACGACCTTCCCCAAGCCCAAGCCGAACACGGTCACCCCGGCCCCCTGGGTTCCCTACACCCGGGCCGGCTGTGACGTCGGCGGTGTGTCGACCGCGAACATCGAGCTGGAGAACCCCAAGTTCGACATTCCCCAGGTGTTCGGCCCGAAGTCGCCCGAGGCCCAGCAGCTCAAGAACGACAAGGACCCGTTCAAGGACGCGGAGACGGCCGACTATGTGGGCATCGCGGTGCATTGCGCCAAGGGCGGCTCGCAGGGCGCGTTCTGCGCGGACGCGAAGGCGGTCAAGTACCACCAGACCAAGCCAACCCACACCGCACGGCCTGACCTGCTGCCCAGCGAGCCCGGCGGCTACACCGGCTACCAGGCGCTGTTCGGCCACCGGTATGTCGCGCCGCAGCTCGGCGCCGGCACGCCCAACCTCATGCGGAACGGCTATGAGATCACCAACTCCAAGGGCAACCTGGTGGACCTGAACGGGAACGAGCTGGACGGCGCGTTCCTGACCAACTACCCGGGCTTCCCCGGCTTCGACGTCAACGCCGCGCAGAGCCTGGCCTACGTGGCCGACATGCAGGAGTCCGGCGTGCCGGTGACCCAGGCCTACGTGTCCGACATCCACGGCAACGAGCACATTCCCGCGCTGAACTCGGTCTGCGGCAACGCGCCCGACGCTCTCGGCAGCGGCTCGGCCTGCTACGTGGCTCAGGCGCAGTACTACAACGCGGCCTGGGGTGTCTTCTTCAAGCGCCTGGCCGCTGACGGCATCACCCCGAAGAACACGCTGTTCGTCTTCAGCTCGGACGAGGGTGACCACGAGGCCGGCGCCAACGTCGGCCGGGCCATCCAGCCGACCCCGGCGAACTGCGACGGCGCCAAGGTCAAGGGCAACAAGGTCACCCCCGACGTGCTGTGCACCTATCCGGCGGGCTCGTTCGGTGAGCTGGCCGGAAACATCAACGGCCTGATCGCCACCCAGACGAAGAACACCACACCGTTCAGCCTGGAGAACGACACGGCACCGGAGTTCTACGTGACCGGCCAGCCGGGCGCCGGCGCACCACAGGTACGCAGCCTGGAACGCGCCGTGGCCAGCCTGACCAACGTCAACCCGTACGCGGGCACCGCACCTCAGCAGATCGCGAACTACTTCGCCGATCCGACCGAGGAGGGCATCCTGCACATGGTGAACGCGGATCCGAGACGGACACCCACGTTCGCGTTGTTCGCCAGGCCCGACTACTACCTGGCAACCGGCCCCACCACCTGCGGCACGTCCTGCGTGACCCAGGACACCGGGTTCGCCTATGACCACGGTGACTACGCCGCCGAGATCGACACCAACTACGTCGGATTCGCCGGCCCCGGCGTGAAGCACCTCGGCGTCGACGGTTCGGGCGCCAGCGAGGGCCCGAACTCCGCGGGCGCGAACAGCGGCCAGGAGACCGTTCCCGGCGAGGGCACCAAGGGCCCGTGGGTGGACGAGACCGACATCCGGCCGACCATCATGTACCTGACCGGCCTCACCGACGACTATGAGCACGACGGCCGGGTCATCTCCCAGATCCTCGCCAAGCCGAACTCCGCGCTCAGCGGCGCCGGTGTCACCCAGCTCGGCGAGTGCTACAAGCAGCTGAACTCGAGCGTTGGCGTGTTCGGCACGGACACGCTCGAGGCGGCCACCAAGGCTGTCGAGAGCACGACCTCCGGCGACCATGAATACAAGCAGACCGATGCCATCCTGGCCGGCCTGGAATACCTCCGGGACCGGCTCGCCGGGCAGATCAAGGGCGAACTGGAAGCGGCCGCATTCCAGAACACCCCGGTCAAGGGGGCGCCAGGCCAGACCTTCGCCTGCAACCTGATCATCGACGTCGCCGCCCAGCTAGCCCAGCACCTGCCGTAACCCCGTTCCCCCAACCTCCCGGAGCCCGCCCAGCCGCCAACTGGGCGGGCTCCGGCCGGTTTACGCACGGAGGCCAGCAGCCGGTTACGCAGGCCCCACGGAGGCCAGCAGTTCTTGGCGCATTTCGGCTACCGCGGCGAGGATCGCGCCGCGCAGCACGGGGGCGTCGGCCAGTTTGGTGGGGACGACCGTTGGGGTCGCCGGGCAGATCCGGCCGACCCCGGCCGCGACCCGGCTGGCCAGTTCGGTCCCGCCGGCCAGGCCGACGCCGCCGCCCAGTACGACCAGCCCAGGGTCCAGCACCACGCAGATCGACGCGACCCCCAGCGCCACCCGGCTGGCCAGCTCGTCAAGGAAGTCCGTCCCGGGCCTGCCACCCGCGGCCGCGTCCGCCGCGGCATCCGCCACGACCTTGGCGGCGACTGCCCCGTCCGAGCCGGACCCGCCGGTGAAGCCGAAGTCCGCGGCGAGCCGGCGGACCATGTTGGCGCCGGCCAGGGACTGGAACGAACCCGTGACCGGCGCGCGGCGTACGTCTTCTGGCAGGCCTACGCCGGGCACCGGAAGGTAGCCGATTTCACCGGCGGCGCCCGCCACGCCCTTGTGCGGCTTGCCGCCCAGTACGGCGGCGAGGCCAAGACCGGTACTGAGCCACACCAGCGCGAAGTCGTTCACGTGCTGGGCGGCGCCGATCGCGTGTTCGGCCATGGCGGCGAGGTTGGCGTCGTTTTCGATGATGACGGTGCGGCCCAGGTCGCTGCGCAGGGCGCCGAGCACGCCCTCGTGCCACTCGGGCATGTTGACCGCCAGCCGGATGTCGCCGGTCCTGGGGTCCACGACGCCGGGGCTGCCGATCACGAAGGCGCTCAGCAGGTCCACGTCGATGCCCGCGGAGTCGCACGCTGCCGAGACGGCCTTGTGGACCAGGTCTACCGGGTCCAGGCTGCCGTTCGGGTCGATGGCGATCTCGGTGATCACCCGGCCGGTGATGTCCGCGATCCCGGCGCCGACCACTTCGGCCTCGACGTGCAGTCCGGCCACGTAGGCGCTGGACGGTACCACGGCGTACACGGCCGCATTCGGGCCGCGACCGCCGGACTGCGTGCCGGTGACCTGGACCAGGCCGCGTTCCTCCAGTCTGGCCAGCAACTGGGCGGCGGTCACCTTGGACAGGCCGGTGTGCTCGCCCACCTGGGCTCTTGTCATCGGGCCACGCGTGAGCAGCAGCTCCAGGGCGGTCCGGTCGTTCAATTCACGCAGCAGACTCGGCGTCGCCGGGCGTGGCTCCATCGTCTTCCCCTTGGGGCGGTAACGCCCCGTAAACGTGTAGTTTCATGTAGTTTCTATCTCGATCTAGCAACGGGGTCTATCTTAATAGGAAACTTTCCTGTTAGTTTCACCTCCGAGGGCCAGAAGCTGGTTGCCGGGCCGCTCAGGCCGACCGGGACAGTATCCGGGAGGCCAGGAGCGGGACTGGCGAAGCGGGTCGGCCCCGCCGGAGCAAGGCCCGTTCATGGGCAGAACATCCGGTCCGTCGCCACGGAACGCGCACCGCTCCGCGGACACGAACCCGGGAAGGGAGATCCAGCAGTGCGATTCAGGACATCAGCCCTCGCGATCGGCGCAACGGTTGCGCTCGCCGGGGGCGTTGCGGGATGCGGGTCAAGCAGTCCGTCATCCGGCTCATCGTCATCAGTACCCACCTCGCTCACCGTCTGGCGGATGGGTCCGTCCGCCCCGACAGAAGTCACCTGGATGAACGGCGTTGTTTCGCAGTTCCACAGGCTCTACCCCAAGTATGCCAAGACCAAGATCAACGTCCAGTGGATCCCGTGGGCGGACCGGACCACCGACTGGCAGAAGGCCCTGGCCACCGGCAAGAACGCGCCCGACGTGACCGAGCTGGGCAACACCGACACCCCGACCGAGGCTTCGCTCGGGATGCTGGCGAACATCGCCCCGCAGGTCAACGCCTGGTCCAGCAAGTCTGACCTGGTGGCGGGCATGCTGGCCAACGACACGCAGGGCAGCAGCATCTTCGCGGTGCCGTGGTTCGGCGGCGTGCGCGGCATCTGGTACCGCAAGAACGAGTTCCAGGCCGCGGGCATCTCCGCTCCGCCCACCAACTGGGCGCAACTGGTCAGCGACGCCAAGACGCTGATGAAGAAGTACCCGGGCAGCTTCGGCATCGGTGCGCCGAGCAACTACGACTACGCCCTGGCCAGCTTCATCTGGGGGGCCGGCGGCCAGGTCGCCGTGCAGCAGAACGGCAAGTGGGTTGGCGAGCTGACCAGCCCGCAGTCCGAGGCCGGCATCAAGTTCTACGTGGGCCTGACGACGGTGGACAAGGTGTCGCCGGCCAAATACATCGGCCAGACCGAGCTGGGCAACCCGGGCGCCACCTCCGGCGGGTCCAACGAGGACTTCGCGCTCGGCAGGCTCGGCATGTACATCGACGGCCCGTGGGCGCAGTCCGAGTTCCCGAAGAACGCCGTGGACAAGGCTGGTTTCGCCTCCTTCCCGATCCCCAGCGAGAACGGCCCGAACCCGGCTCCGGCCTTCGCCGGCGGCTCCGACCTGGGCATCTTCGCGACCAGCAAGTTCAAGACCGCGGACTGGGACCTGATCCAGACCATGGACAGCGAGGCCAACTCCACCTCGTTCGCCAACCTGCAGGGGTTCTTCCCGCCGTACACCTCCAAGCTCACCAGCGGCGCGTACTCGGGCAGCCAGCTCATGTCCGGATTCGCCAAGGCGGCAACGGTCACCGACATCTCCCCGTTCAACGCCAAGAACTGGACGATCGTCGACACCACCGACCAGATCCTGCCGACCATGACGAAGGCACTGGAGCAGGGCGCGAACTTTGCCTCCACGGTCGCCAAGGCCAACACTGAAATGACCAACGTGCTGAACACGGGCAAGGAGTAACCCTCCGGCCCCGGCCCGGCCTGCCCGGCCGCCGCCCGCGGCGGTGGCCGGGCGGGCACGCCGCAAGCCCGGCGTTGACCCGGCCCCCTACAGGACACGGAGATTGACTGACCGATGGTTGACACCGTAGGAGACCGGCAGGCCACAACGGCCGCCGGAAGCGGACGAGCGTTCCGCGGTCGTGCGAGGCCACCGGCCGCATCGCGGTGGCAGTCCGTCACCACCTTCATCCGGCGCCACAAGCTCGCCCCCTACCTGCTGCTGGTGCCCTCGCTCGCCGCGATCGGGCTGGTGCTCATCTGGCCCACGCTGCAGGTGGGGCTGTACTCATTCCAGAACTTCGGCGAGGCGCAGATCGTCGGCACCCAGCCGGCCACCTGGGCCGGGTTCAGCAACTTCACCACGACGCTGCGCGACCCCGAGTTCTGGCTGTCGCTGCGCACCACGGTGGTCTTCGCCGCCACCCTGGTGACGCTGACCATGATCACCGGAACGCTGGTCGGGCTGCTGCTGAACCGGCTCGGCAGGCGGATGGCGGCGTTCGTCAGCGGGGCGGCGCTGGTCGCCTGGGCGACCCCGGCGGTGTCCGCGTCGGTCATCTTCGTCTGGTTCTTCAGCCCGGACGGCGGCATCGTGAACTGGGCGCTGGCCAGGCTGCCGCACTGGCTGGGCGGCGGCGCGCACTGGGCGCAGTACAACTGGGCGACCACCGGGCCGGTGCCCGCCTACACGATCGCCACGATCCTGGTCGTCTGGCAGTCGTTCCCGTTCATCGCCGTCACCGTCCTGGCCGGGCTCAAGTCGATCCCCAGCGAACTGTATGAGTCCGCCCGGGTTGACGGGGCCGGACCGTGGCAGAGCTTCCGGAAGATCACCTATCCGATGCTCAAACCGATCTTCCTGGTCCTGGTGCTGCTGTCGGTCATCTGGGACTTCAACGTCTTCACCCAGTCCTACGTGATCACCGGAGCGCTCGGGAACAGAGACGAGTACAACATGGCGCTCTACTCCTACAGCCAGGCGTTCCTGCAGCCGCCGCAGGTCGGGCTGGGCTCGGCGATCGCGCTGATCCTCACCGCGATCCTGATGATCATCACGATCGGCTACGTCAGGGCGAACATCAAGCAGGGAGCGCTCGCATGATCGGCATGTCCGCCCGGGCGGGCGCGGTCCGGCCCTACTCGGCCAGGGCGTCACGCCGGGTCAAGACGACTCGCAAGGTCGCGCTGAACGGGGCCGGGCTCATCGTCGCGCTGCTGGTGCTGTTCCCGATCTTCTGGATGGTCTCCACGGCGTTCAAGCCGGCCACCGAGATCTACACACTGACCCCGCATCCGCTGCCCGCACACCCGACGGTCAGCAACTTCGACCAGGTGATCAACGGCCAGGCGGCCGGCCTGGGCCTGTCGTTCTGGACGTTCTTCCGCAACAGCCTGTTCCTGACGCTCACCGCCGTGCTGCTGGCCTCCGCGCTGTCGCTGCTGGCGGCGGTGGCGGTGGCCAGGTTCAGGTTCCGGCTGCGCACCTCGTTCCTGATCATGCTGCTGGTCGTGCAGATGGTCCCGGCCAACGCGCTGGTCATCCCGCTGTTCCTCGACTACCGGTCGCTGAACCTGCTGGACAGCCTGCCCGGACTGGTCCTGCTGTACGCCGGGCTGGCCCTGCCGGTCTCGATCTGGCTGCTGAGAAACTTCGTGGCCACGGTGCCGAAGGAACTGGAAGAGGCGGCCGCGCTGGACGGCGCGAGCGCGGCCCGGATCTTCTGGCGGATCCTGTTCCCGCTCGTCTGGCCGGGCCTGGTGGCCGTCAGCACGCTGGCGTTCATCACGGCGTGGAACGAGTTCGTCTTCGCCCTGACGTTCCTGTCCACGCAGGCCCACTACACGCTTCCGATCTACGTCCAGTACTTCTTCAGCCGGAACGGGGCGAACTGGGGCTCGATCATGGCGGCCTCGACCCTCTACACGATCCCGCCGGTGGTGTTCTTCCTGATCGTGCAACGTCGGATGGTCGGCGGCCTGGTCGCCGGTTCGGTGAAGGGATAAGCGCGGGCATGTCTGGGGATCCATCTCTCCGCCGCCTTGCCGAGGCGATCCTGGTCCCGCCGTTTCCGGGCACCACGGTCCCGGACTGGCTGCGCGCCGCGCTCGGCCGCGGCCTGGCCGGGGTCACCCTGTACGGCCGGAACGTCGCCGGTCCCGGCCAGGTGGCGGCGCTGACCGCCCAGCTCAGAGCCGCCGCCGACGAGCCGGTCATCGCCATCGACGAGGAGGGCGGTGACGTCACCAGGATCGCGCACCAGACCGGCAGCCCCTATCCGGGGAACGCGGCCCTGGGCGCGGTGGACGACACCCAGCTCACCAGGGAGATCTACCGCCAGCTCGGGGCCGACCTGGCCGGCGTGGGGATCAACTTCGACCTGGCGCCGATCGCGGACGTCAACTCGGCGCCGGACAACCCGATCATCGGCACGCGGTCGTTCGGGGCCGGCACCGACCTGGTCGCCCGGCACGCCGCGGCCGCGATCACCGGCCTGCAGTCGGCCGGGATAGCCGCGTGTGCCAAGCACTTCCCCGGCCACGGCAGTACCCGCGACGACAGCCATCACATCATGGCCATGGTGGACGGCGACCTGGATGAGCTGCGGCGGCGGGATCTGCCGCCGTTCATCGCCGCCATCGAGGCCGGGGTCCGCGCCATCATGCCCGGCCATCTGCTGGTTCCCGGGCTGACCGGCGGCCTCCCGGCGACCTGGTCGGCGGCGGCGGTCACCGGGCTGCTGCGCGGCGAGCTGGGCTTCACCGGGGTGATCATCACAGACGCGCTGGAGATGCGGGCCGTGAGCGACCCGCACGGCGTGCCGGAAGCGGCGGTCCGCACGCTCGCGGCCGGTGTCGACCTGCTCTGCCTCGGCAATGACCAGGACGAGCAGTCCTACCTGGCGGTGCGGGACACGCTGGTGGCCGCCGTCGCCGAGGGCAGGCTGCCCGCCGGGCGGCTTGAGGAGGCCGGCAGCAGAGTGGCCGAACTGCGCGGCTGGCTCAGGGCCCGCGGCGGCGCGGCCGGCCAGGCTCAGGTCAACGGTAACGGGGACGGGCAGGCCGGGCTGAGCGTGGCACGGCGGGCGCTGCGCGTCTTCGGGCTCAGCAGCCCGCTGGCCGACCCGGTCGTGGTGGAGTTGCGGACGGAGCGCAACATCGCCGTCGGAGCCGTACCCTGGGGCCTGGGACCATGGCTGGACGGCAATGTCGTGCGGCTCGACGTCGGCCAGGACGGGCCCGGCCAGGCCAATGCCATCGCGAACGTGCTGGCCCGGGCCGTGGGCCGCCCGCTGGTGGTCGTGGTCCGCGACGCGCACCGGCACCAGGCGGCCCAGGATGTCACCACGGAACTGCTCGCCGCCCGCCCGGACGCGGTCGTGGTGGAGATGGGCCTGCCGGTCTGGCGGCCAGCCAGCGGCGGTTACGTCGCCACCTACGGCGCGGCCTGGCCGAACGGCCGCGCGGCCGCCGAGGTCCTCGGCCTCGCCTAGCTGCCCGGCTGGGCCGGCCAGTAGACTGCCGGGCCGGCCTGAGTTCCGTCTTCCGCTTCCTTACGGACCGGGCCGGACCATCGCTCACACCGGCGCCGCCGCGGATAACCCGCGACTTTCCCCGGCCCGGCGAGCGTCCGTGGTTGCGCCCGGCCAGGTACACCCGGAAGGGGACCGCCCCGGCGTCATCACCAGCACGATCGTGCCGGGTACACCGGTGATTCCGCTGCGTGCATGAGCGCTTTGGGGCACCCTTGTCCCGCGTTCCGGCCGGAATGGCTGCATAATGCTGCTCATGAGATTGTCTGCTCGCGCTGACTACGCGCTACGCGCGGCGATTGAAATCGCCACTATCGGTGACAGCCATGTCACAGCGGAACAGGTCGCGCGGGCCCAGCAAATCCCGGTGAAGTTTCTCGAAACGATCTTGACTCAGCTCCGGCGGGCCGGGCTGGTCCGCAGCCAGCGCGGCCCGGACGGCGGTTTCTGGCTCGCCCGCCCGGCCGACGAAATCACGCTCGCCGACATCATCCGTGCCATCGATGGACAGCTTCTCGGGGTCCGTGGCGAGCGCCCGGAGAACGTCGGGTACATCGGGGCCGCCGAGCCGCTGCAGCGCGTGTGGATCGCCCTGCGGGCCAGCGAGCGGGCCATCCTCGAAGAGGTCACCCTCGGCCAGATCGTCTCCGGTGAACTCCCCGAGACGGTCACCCACCTCGTGGGAGACCCGCGAGCCTGGGCCTGACGCCCGGCGGCACCCATCTTCTCCGCCCGAACCTGGCGGAGCCATTCCCTCTTATTTAACTTGACAGCTAACTAACCAGGTGGTGAAGTAAGGAGTACAGCGAGGGAGGCCGATCATGACCGTGGCCGGGGACCGGCTCGATGCCACCTTCACCGCACTGGCGGATCCGACCCGCCGGGCGATCGTCGCCAGGCTGGCCAGGGGGGACGCCACGGTGAACGAGCTGGCCGCGCCGTTCGACATGACGCTTCCGGGCATCTCCAAGCACCTGAAGGTGCTCGAACGCTGCGGCCTGATCTCGCGGGCCCGCCGCGCCCAGTTCCGGCCCTGCCACCTGGAGGGCGAAGTGCTCGACAGCGCCCTGAGCTGGATAGAGGAGAACCGGCGGGTTTGGAAAGAGCGTTTCGACAAGCTCGACGAGCACCTGCGCGACCTCCAGCGAGCACCTTCCCAACGGCGGAAAGGAACGGCGGATGACTGACCAGGCGCCCAGTGCCGGCGAGCTCACCTACACCCGCGTGTTCGACGCGCCGCGGGAGCTGGTCTTCCGCTGCATGCTCGAGCCGGAGCACCTGACCCATTTCTGGGGCCCGGCCGGGGTGAGCACGCCGGTTGAGACGATCAAGGTCGACCCGCGCCCGGGCGGGGTGTTCGAGACGGTCATGGTCAACGACTCCGACGGCAGCCGGTATCCAACCCGCGCCGTGTACGTCGAGATCGTGGAGCCGGAGCGGATCGTCTGGACCGAGCCCGGCTCCGGCGTGACGACGACCTCGACCTTCCGTGACCTGGCCGGCGAGCGCACCGAACTCCAGATCCGGCAGGCGAACGCTCCCGCCGGATATCACAGCCCGCAGGCGCGGGCAGGGTTCGCGACCTCGCTCGACCGCTTTGCCGCATACCTCGAAAAGCTAGGAGGCTCACGATGAGCACGCCAACTGTTGCGACGGACGCCCACCTGCAGCCGGCCGTGGCCGCCGAGTTCGCCAGCCTGGCTGACCTGCTCGCGGCCGCCTCCGATGCCCAGTGGGACACCCCGTCGATGTGCGCGGGCTGGCGGGTCCGCGAGGTCGCCGCGCATTTGACGATGGCCGCGCGCTACTCAGCAGAGGAATTCATGGCCGAGCTCCGGCGCTGCGAGTTCGACTTCACCCGGCTCTCCAACGAGGTGGCCAGCCGGGACGCGACCCGGCCGGCCAGCGAACTCCTCGCCAGCCTGCGCTCCAGCATCATGCAGCACTGGACGCCGCCCGGCGGCGGCTACCACGGCGCGCTCAACCACGTGGTGATCCACGGGCTGGACATGACCGTGCCACTGGGGGTGTCCCGCCGCTCCCCCGACGAGACCATCCGGGTCGTTCTCGGCGACCTCACCGCGGGTGGCGGCCACGCCCACTTCGGAATCGCCATCGATGGCCGTCAGCTCCAGGCCACCGACCTCGACTGGTCACACGGCTCCGGCCCGGTCCTGCGCGGCGCGGCCGGAGACCTTGCGCTTGCCCTGTGCGGCCGCACGCTCCCCGCCGGGCACCTCGAAGGCGACCCGCTGGAACGTCGCTGAGCAGCAAGCTTTGCCGGGCCAAGCCCGGCATCGGGTATCCGGGAGCCGTCCCCCCGGGATACATAACCGAGGCGGCCCCGGTGCGCACGCACAGGGGCCGCTCAGAGCTTCGTTTCCGCTTATACCGGCACCATGTTGGTGAAGTCGCCGGTGTGGCCGAATTCCTCGTCGTCGCGGACCAGGGAGGACTGGCCGGGGCGCAGCCCGGCCCGGGCCGGGCGAAGCCGGACCGTGCCAAGGACGGTGTCCTGGGGGGTGTCCATGGCCGGGGTTTCGAGGACCGGCTCGACCGGGGAGTCCGTGGGGCGCACCCGGTGCAGCACCGGCTCCCTCGGGCCGGTCAGGACCGGGGCGTTCTGCAGCTCGGCCAGGGCGAAGTTGTCGGAGACCTCGCGCAGCACGCTGGACAGCGGGGTCTCCAGCGCCGTGCAGATCGCCGACAGCAGCTCGGAGGATGCTTCCTTCTGGCCGCGCTCGACCTCGGACAGGTAGCCAAGCGAAACCCTGGCCGATGCGGACACCTCGCGGAGGGTGCGACCCTGCCGCAGGCGCAGCCGCCGCAGCACGTCACCGAGCAAGTGACGAAGCAGGACCATCGTCGCTCTCCCTTCCGCGGACGACCAACGTACACCTCCACCGTACCTGTCCTCACGGACAGTCTGCGAGACCGTACGACGGAGTGTTCGCTTCTGACGTAACACTGTAATTGCCGCAGGTCTTCCCGGTGCTTTGTCAGTCACTCACCGCCACTCTCCAGCATGCCCCTCAGTTGTTTCAAGCACGTAACGACGGTTTGCTGCCGGATCGAGTGGCGGTCGCCGGTGAGCCGGAGGCTCTGCGGGGTCACTCCACCGGGCCAGCTCGCCGCGATGTGCACGGTGCCCACCGGCTGTCCGTCAGCCGGATCGGGTCCGGCGACACCCGTTGTGGCCAGGCCAAACGTCGCACCGAGCCGCCGCCGCACGCCGTCGGCCATGGCGGCGGCCACGTCCGCGTGGACGGCACCATAGCGGTCCAGCAGGGTCTCGGGGACGCCGAGCAGGGCTGCCTTCAGGTCGGTGGCATAGGCCACGATGCCGCCGCGGAAAACGGCCGACACACCGGGGATCTCGACCAGTGCCGCGGCCAGCAGGCCGCCGGTCAGTGACTCGGCCACCGCGACACTCTGGCCGCGATCGGCCAGCGTCGCCACGATGAATTGAGCCAGCCCGGTGTCCCCGGTCATGGCTCCCCCGCCAGGCGGCGGCCCCGCCAGGTGCTGACCACGTAGTCGGCGCCGGTGACCAGGGTGACCACCACGGCCGCCGCCATGCTCAGCGGGCGCGCCAGGCCGAACGGCCCGGGCAGGATGTACAGGCTGATCGCGATGACCTGGAGCAGGGTCTTGAGCTTGCCGCCCCGGCTGGCCGCGATCACGTTGCGCCGGATGACGATCATGCGCATGGCCGTGATGCCCAGCTCGCGGACCAGGATGACCACGGTCACCCACACCGGCAGGTGACCGAGTGCGGACAGGGTGATGAACGCCGACCCGGTCAGCGCCTTGTCGGCCACAGGATCGGCGATCTTGCCGAAGTCGGTGACCAGCCCGCGCCGCCTGGCCAGCCTGCCGTCGAGCAGGTCGGTCAGCGAGGCGATGGCGAACAGCACGAACGCGGCCACCCGCCAGCGCGGGCCGCCCATGGCCAGGAACAGGACGAAGAACGGAACCAGGATCAGCCGCAGCACGGTCAGCCCGTTGGCCACGTTGCGGACACCGGGACGCCCAGCCGACGGTGGGCCGGCTGACGAAGCGCCCAGCGGCGAGCTCAAGGCCTTACCGTGCGCTGTCTGGGCCGGAAAGATACCCTACGGCACTTTTTTGGCCGGAAAGATACCCTACGGCACTGTCTGGGCCGGAAAGATACCCTACGGCAGGCACGGCCGTGATGGCGTCGGCCACCAGGTCCGCGCCCTCGGCCGCGGCGAAGGTGGCCCGCACCAGGTCGCCGGCCCGCCTGCCGGTGCAGTCCCGGACGATGGTCGTCCCGTCCACCTCGGGCGCCTGGTGGGCCGCCCTGCCCTCGTAGCGGCCGGTGGACAGCCGGCGTTCCAGCAGCACGTCGCTGACCTGGCCGATGCGGTCGGCGGAGCGCTGCGACATCAGCTCGTCGGCCAGCGCCGTGACGTCCTCCACCCGCCTGGCGATCTCGGCCGGATCGACCTTGCCGGGCAGCGACGCGGCCTCGGTGCCGTCCTCGTCGGAGTAGCCGAAGATGCCGATGGCGTCCAGCCGGGCATCCTCCAGGAACATGCGCAGGGTGTTCACGTCGTCGTCGGTCTCGCCGGGGAAGCCCACGATGAAGTTGGACCTGACGCCCGCCTCCGGGCAGGCCTGCCGGATCCGCTCCAGCAGGTCGCAGAACCGCCGCTCGTCGCCGAACCGGCGCATCGCGCGCAGCACGGAGCCGCTGGCGTGCTGGAAGGACAGGTCGAAGTAGGGCGCCACACCCGGGGTCGAGGCGAGCACGTCGATCAGCCCTGGGCGCAGTTCGGCGGGCTGCAGGTAGCTGACCCGGACCACGGCGATCCCGTCCACCGCGGCCAGGGCTGGCAGCAGTTCCTCCAGCAGCCGCAGGTTGCCGAGATCCTTGCCGTAGGAGGTGGAGTTCTCGCTGACCAGCAGGAGCTCCCTGACGCCCTGGCCGGCCAGCCAGCGGGCCTCGGCGAGCAGGTCTTCGGCCGGCCTGGACAGGAACGCGCCACGGAACGAGGGAATGGCGCAGAAGCTGCACCTGCGGTCGCAACCCGAGGCGATCTTGAGCGGCGCGCTGACCCCCGTGCCCAGCCGCCGCCGGGGCACCCGCGGCCCTGACGCCGGTGCCACGCCGTCCGGCAGGTCGGGAATCACGCCACCGGGTGCCGCCGGCCGGGGCCGGGCGGACGGGCGGGCCGCCGGGGACAGCGGGAGCAGCTTGCGGCGGTCCCGCGGCTGGTGGGCCGCCCAGCGCTGGCCGGCGTGCACCGCGTCCAGCCGGGCGGCGATGTCGGTGTAGTCGTCGAAGCTGAGCACCTGGGCCTCGGGGAGCGCCTCGGCCAGCTCGGCGCCGTAGCGTTCGGCCAGGCAGCCGGCGGCCACCACCTTGGTGCTCCCGGACGCCGCGTCCAGCAGCTCGTCGATGGACTCCTGCTTGGCCGCCTGGATGAACCCGCAGGTGTTGACGACGGTGACGTCGGCCCCGGCCTGGTCGGTCAGCCGCCAGCCACCGGTCTCCAGCCGGCCGGCAAGTTCCTCCGAGTCGACCTCGTTGCGCGCGCAGCCCAGGGTGACCAGCCGCACCGTCCGGTCACCACCGGCCGGGCTCCCCGTTCTCCGCGACACAACAAGACTCCCTCATACCCATCCGCACCATCGTGACCAGTAACGACAGATGAGCGGTAACCACCCAAGGATTGCGGCACACCCGAACCAGGAGCCGCCAGCCCATCCATCCTAAGAGACGCGGGGAGCGCGGATCGCTAGCTGACGGCCTGCCTGACCGGACGGAACGGCAATGTGATGGCGTTGGCCTGGGCGCCGGGAGACAGCCGGTGCTTGCCGTTCACCGTCAGCTCGACCGCGCCGGGGTTGCCGATCGTCATGTCCACCGCGTGCTTGAACGTCCAGGTCTTCGCCGTCCCGGCCGGCAGGGTGGCCTGGGTCAGGTAGCCGCCGGCCAGCGTGGTGAACCCGACCCAGCACGGCTCGTTGGTCACCACGATCTTGATCACGAGCTCACGGGCGGTCGTCGTGGTGCTGGGGCTTGACGGGGGTGTGCTGGGCGGCTGCGGCGACGCGGAATGGTGCACGTGAACCACCGGGTTCTGCGCGGCCGACGGGGTGGCTTTGTGTGAGCCCGACACGAGGTGGTAGACCCCGTACCCGACGATGATGACCAGGGCGAGGATCATGACAGCGCTCCAGTTCAGCGAGCGCTGCTCTTTCAGCCTGATCGGTGTGGACGGCTCGAAAACCTCGGCGGCCCTGATGGCGTGCGGTGCGCCGTGCGCGGCGTCGTACTCCCTGACGAGCTGGTCGGGATCGAGACCGACGGTCCTGGCGATGCTCCTGATGTGCCCGCGCGCGTAGAAGTCGCCACCGCAGGCGGAGAAGTCGCCGCGCTCGATGCCGCGGATGATCGTCTCCCGGATGCGGGTCTGCTGGCTGACCTGGCTAATGGTGAGACCGGCCTGGCGGCGCGCTTCAGCCAGCGTGTCTCCAATGCTCACGCCACGCCTCCACTGCCTTGTGTGAAACCACGGTGTCTTGCGGCACTGCGTCCGGGAACCGGAAGTGCCCCTCCCAGGCCGCGCCGGAGGCCGTAAATGAGCACACTGCCCCGCGCGGAGGGACGTAACCAAGTGTAGACATTAGCGCAGCGCACTGCGAGAACAGCCTGCTGGGGATGGGTCGCAGACCGCCGGGTTACCCGCCGCGCAGTGAGCCGAGCAGCTCGTCCATGTCGTCCGGCCTGACCAGCACGTCCCTGGCCTTGGATCCCTCGCTGGGCCCGACGACGCCGCGGCTTTCGAGCAGGTCCATCAGGCGGCCGGCCTTGGCGAAGCCGACCCGTAGCTTGCGCTGCAGCATGGAGGTGGACCCGAACTGAGTCGTGATCACCAGCTCGGCGGCCTGCAGCAGCAGTTCGAGGTCGTCGCCGATGTCCTCGTCGATCTCCCGCTTCCTGCCCTCGGCCGCGGTGACGTCCTCGGCGTAGGTGGGCTCGGCCTGTTTCTTGCAGTGCGCGACGACCTCGTGGATCTCCTTCTCGGTGACGTAGGCGTTCTGCAGCCGGATCGGCTTGCTCGCGCCCATCGGCAGGAACAGCGCGTCGCCCTGGCCGACCAGCTTCTCCGCACCCGGCTGGTCCAGGATCACCCGGGAATCGGCCAGGCTGGAGGTGGCGAACGCCAGCCGGGACGGCACGTTCGCCTTGATCAGCCCGGTCACCACGTCCACACTCGGCCGCTGGGTGGCCAGCACCAGGTGAATCCCGGCCGCCCGGGCCAGCTGGGTGATCCGGACGACGGAGTCCTCCACGTCCCGCGGTGCGACCATCATCAGGTCGGCCAGCTCGTCCACCATGACCAGCAGGTACGGGTAGGGCAGGTAAACCCGCTCGCTGCCCGGCGGCGCGGTCAGCTTGCCCGCCCGCACCGCCGCGTTGAAATCATCGATATGCCGGAACCCGGAGGCGGCCAGATCGTCATAGCGGCGGTCCATCTCACCGACCACCCAGCCCAGCGCCTCGGCGGCCTTCTTCGGGTTGGTGATGATCGGCGTGATCAGGTGCGGGATCCCCTGGTAGGAGGTCAGCTCGACCCGCTTCGGATCGATCAGGACCATCCGTACCTCATCCGGGGTGGACCGCAACAGGATCGAGGTGATCAGCCCATTCATGCAGGTCGAGTTGTGGGTGGGAATACACGAGCGGCTGGCCAGGTAGAGACGGCTGGGGCTGCTGACTTCAATGCAGCGCACCGGCACGGACGCAACGGGCCGCACGTCGACGATGTAGCGCTGCCTGGCGGTGCTGGCCGGGCCGGCCAGGCGCTGCCGCTCCAGTTTACGGCTGAGCCGGAACACGGGTTCGTGCGGAGTGAAGCCGACGGTGTAAGCAGTTGAACTGCTCTCCGTGCGGCCCTTGCAGGGCTTGGTGCGCAGTGTCGCCTTATATCCAAGGCTCAGGGCCAACTCCAGGACTCCCTGCGCCAGCGGGCGGCTGGTGGAGGTGAACTCAACTGCTCCCCGGGAGCTGCAATAACCGTCTGTGTCGAGCAATCCGGCCAGCAGAGCGCGGCGCTGCGCGACTGATGCGTGAAGGTACATTTCCGGAATGTGCTTGTGGTCGAGGATTTCCTCGTCGGCGCAGGTGAAACCGGCACCCCCGGTGGTGCCGTCGCCCAGCCAGCAACCAAACGTGTATGGCGCCACCGGCAGATCCCGTTCCGGGTACTGAAGTGGTTCGCACAGCGCCACCGAGTGGTTGAAGCGCCCCCACCGGCGAAGTGTGGCGGCGATCTGCGCGGTGGTGACCGGCTCTGTATCGGCCAGGCGAATGCGGTCGCTGCCCATAGGCGCACTGACCCGTTCCGCGAGCGCTTTGTAAACGAGATGGCGGGAATAAGCCTGCGCCCAGAACCCGACCTCGCGTCCGCCTCGACGGTAAGTTGGCCGGATCATCCGGCCTTCCTTGGGAAGGTTTCTGACAACCTGGTAGACGACGTTCCGGAATTGGGTACCCACGTCGGCTATTACCTCGGCAGTCCCGGTCAGCCGGTCGGGTTTACTGAGTACCTCGGCCGAACGCCCGGCGATTCGGGCAATATCTGCCGGCGGCCAATACGGTTCACCTCCCGCTGGCCGTGCACTCTGCTGCCGCCCGGCGGCCGTGCTGGTCCGCCAGAGATGCTGTGCATCCGCCACGATGACGGTGCCATCTGAGAACTCAACCTCGTAACACGGCCGATCGTGCATGATTGGGGTCGCTGCGAGCACCGTGCACGGGCGGCCGTGCTCATCGAAAACCTTGTCGCCCACTTGTATATCCCCCATGGTCGTCCAGCCATGGGGGGTAGGGATTGGTGTGTCGAGAGCGAGCGCCTTGCCCGCCCCGGTCGCGCCGGCGATCAGAATATGAGGCATCTTCGCGAGGTTGGCCACCACTGTGTGGCCCTCCACGTCCTTGCCCAGCCCGACCACCATCGGATGGTGATCGGCCACCGCCACCGGCGAGCGCAGCACGTCGCCCAGGCTGACCACCTCGCGGTCGGTGTTGGGGATCTCCACCCCGATCGCCGACTTGCCCGGGATCGGCGACAGGATCCGCACGTCCGCGCTCTTCACCGCATAGGCGATGTTCCTCGACAGCGCGGTGACCCGCTCCACCTTCACCGCCGGGGCCAGCTCGATCTCATAGCGGGTCACCGTCGGTCCCCGGGTGAAGCCGGTCACCTGCGCGTCCACCTCGAACTGCTCCAGCACGCCGGTCAGCGCCTCGACCATGAAGTCGTTGGCCCGGGTGCGTGCCTTGGGCGCCGTGCCGGGCCGCAGCAGGGCGGCAGGCGGGAGGGTGTAGCTGGCGTCGGTCGCCCCGGTGAGCATGAGCTGCTCGGGCGCACGGCGCAGCCGGTCGTGCCCGTCGGCCGCGGCGGCGGCCGGGCCGGCGGTCTTGACCCCCTCACCCGCAGCCTCGGCCGGGCCGCCCGGCGCCGGGCCGAAGCCCAGCGACTCCAGCAGCGCCTCGTCGTCGCCGGCCGCACCGCGAGAGCCTCGCTTGGCCGCGGGCGGAACCGAGTCGCTGGACACGATGCCGCCGGGCCCGGGACCGATGGAATCGGAGCTCTCGGCGCCGGGCTTGCCCGGCCTGGCCCGGCCGCCGCGGCCGTCGAGCAGCGGGCTGTCATAGGGACGGTCGTGTTCGACTACCTCGATGGCCTGCTGGCGCCTGCCCAGGCGGATCACGCGGCCGGCCTGCATCCGCCCGGGATTACCGGGCGTTCCGGCGTCCTGCACCCCGGCACCCCGCCGCAGCCCGAACAGGCGGCCAGGCAGCGTATGCAGGGGGGTCGCGGTGATCACCAGCACTCCGAAGCCGGCCACCAGGGCCAGCAGCGGGGCGGCCACCCAGGAGGTCAGCGCGGCGACCAGCGGGGCCGATGCGAAGAAGCCGATCAGGCCGCCGGCGTGCCGCATCGCGGTGGAACCGTCGGTCGGCTGCGGGGTGCCGTTCGCGATGTGCACCAGGCCGACCGCCCCGACGATCAGCGCCGCCCAGCCGATGACCATCCGGCCGGTCTCGGCGTTGCGGTCCGGGTGGCGCAGGAACCGCCAGCCCAGCAGGGCCAGCAGGACCGGAATCGCCCAGGCGACCGAGCCGAACGCGCCGCGCAGGAACGCGTCCATCAGCCGGCCGGCCACGTTGTTCATGGACCACCAGGTGGTGGCCGCCGTGATGATCGCGACGCCGATCGCGGTCAGGCCGATGCCGTCCCTGCGGTGCGCCGGGTCGAGGTCGCGCGCGCTGCGGCCGATGCCGCGGGCCATCGCCCCGGCGGCGTGCGCGATCAGCATGTACAGCCCGGCCACCGCGCTGGCGGCCCAGCCCAGCAGGATGAGAAGCGGGTGCGCCGAGACCGACGGCGGCCGGTTGCGCCTGCTCGCGGCCTGGCGGCCCTTGCTCTTGCGGCTGCCACCCTTGCCGGTGGAACTGGAGCGCTTGGACGCGGCGCCCTTGGCAGGTGAGCGGCCGTTGGCAGGCTGACGCCCGCGGGGCGCAGACCCGGCCTTGCCGCCGCTGGAACGATTAGCGGTCTGCGTGCTTCTGGGCGCAGCAGGGGCCATGATCTCACCGTAGCGAGGAATTTCGCCCGCTCCCGGGAGGCGCGCCTACGCTCGCAGCAAAACGAAGGTATATCGTTATCTTGACGGTCGTCAGATAACCGACATACCGTGGACGGTGAAGGGAGGCGGTGTGCGGATCGCGATCGCGGGCGGCGGCCCTGGCGGGCTCTACTTCGCCGCCCTGGCCAGGCAGCTCGGTCCCGGGCACCAAATAACGATCTGGGAGCGCAATGCGCCGGACGACACGTTCGGCTTCGGCGTCGTGTTCTCCGACGAGACGCTGGGCGGCATCGAGCACGCCGATCGGGCCATCTACCAGGCGATGGAGCGTGAGTTCGCCCGCTGGGACGACATCGACGTGCACTACCGCGGCGAGACGATCACCAGCGGCGGGCACGGCTTCGCGGCAATGAGCAGGCGGCGGCTGCTGGGGATCCTGCAGCAGCGCTGCGCCGGCCTCGGCGTCACGCTGCATTTCCGTACCGAGGCGCCGCCCATCGCCGAGCTGATGGCGGACTACGACCTGGTGATCGCGGCCGACGGGGCCAACTCCGCGATCCGCGCAAAACTGGCCGGGGAGTTCGGCCCGGACATCGAGACCCGGCGCTGCAAGTACATGTGGCTCGGCACCGACCTGGTCTTCGACGCGTTCAAGTTCTACATCGAGCAGACGCCCCATGGCGTGATGCAGATCCACGGCTACCCCTACGACGCGACCGGAAGCACGTTCATCGTGGAGATGCACGAGGATGTGTGGCGGGCGGCCGGGTTCGGCGAGCTGAGCGCGGCCGCGAGTGTCCTTCCGCCCGGCGCGTCGGACGAGCCGTCCATCGAGCGGATCAGGGAGATGTTCGCCGGGGTGCTGGACGGCCACGCGGTGCACGCCAACAACTCGAAGTGGATCAGCTTCGGCACGCTGCGCTGCGCCAGCTGGCGGCACGGCAACGTGATCCTGCTCGGCGACGCCGCCCACACCGCGCACTTCTCCATCGGGTCGGGCACCAAGCTGGCCATGGAGGACGCGCTGGCGCTGGCCGCCTGCCTGCACGAGCAGCCGTCCGTGGATGCCGCGCTGGCCGCCTACGAGGACGAGCGCCGGCCCGTGGTCGCCTCGGTGCAGCGGGCCGCCCAGGCGAGCCTGGAGTGGTTCGAGAACCTGGGGCAGTACGTCCACCAGGAGCCCGAGCAGTTCGCGTTCAACATCATCACCCGCAGCCGCCGGGTCACTCACGACAACCTGCGGCTGCGGGATCCGGAGTTCGCGGCGCGGATGGACGCCTGGTTCGCCGGGCATGAGAAGCGGCGCGGCATGGGCTCGGGCGAGGTGGCGCCGCCGATGTTCCAGCCGCTGCGGCTGCGCGACCTCGAACTGGCCAACCGGGTGGTGGTCAGTGCCATGGACATGTACTCGGCGCGGGACGGGGTGCCGGCCGACTTCCACCTGGTGCACCTGGGCGGCAAGGCGCTGGGCGGGGCAGGCCTGGTCATGACCGAGATGGTGTGCGTGTCGCCGGAGGGGCGGATCTCGCCCGGCTGCACGGGGCTTTACACCGCGGAGCAGGAGAGCGCCTGGCGGCGCATCGTGGACTTCGTGCACGCCGAGTCCGCGGCGAAGATCGGGCTGCAGCTCGGGCATTCGGGCCGCAAGGGGTCGACGAAGCTGATGTGGGAGGGCATCGACCAGCCGCTGGACGATGGCAACTGGCCGCTGTGCGCACCGTCGCCGCTGCCCTACCTGCCCGGGATCAGCCAGGTGCCGGCCGAGCTGAGCACCGATGACATGGCGGTGATCAAGGAGCAGTTCGTGGCCGCCACGGTGGCGGCGGAGCGGTGCGGCTTCGACCTGGCCGAACTGCACTGCGCCCACGGCTACCTGCTGTCGTCGTTCATCTCGCCGCTGGCCAACCAGCGCTCCGACGGCTACGGCGGGTCGCTGGCCGGCCGGCTGCGCTATCCGCTCGAGGTGTTCGCGGCGATGCGCGCGGTCTGGCCGGCCGGCAAGCCGATGACCGTGCGGATCTCGGCCACCGACTGGCATCCGGGCGGGATCACCGGAGCGGACGCGATCGAGATCGCGCGGGCCTTCCAGCGGGCCGGCGCGGACGCCATCGACGTGTCCACCGGCCAGGTCACGCCCGGCGAGAGGCCGGCCTTCGGCCGTTCCTACCAGGCGCCGTTCGCGGACGCCATCCGCAACCAGGTGGGCATCGCCACCATCGCCGTCGGCGTGATCTCCTCTTATGACGACGTGAACTCGCTGATCCTGGCCGGGCGGGCCGACCTGTGCGCCATCGGCCGCGCCCACCTGTACGACCCGAACTGGACGCTGCACGCCGCCGCCGAGCAGTCCTACACCGGGCCCGGCGTGACCTGGCCGCAGCCCTGGGCGGCGGGCAGCCGCAAGCCACAGACGGGGCGGACGGACGGGCCCAAGCCGCGGCTGGAGCTCATCACCCGCGGCGGGGCGGGCACGAGGCACCAGCGGTGGCGCCCGGCCGTCAGGGCTTGATCGTGTAGACGGTGCCGCAGCCGGGTCCGCCGCCGGGGCCCGCGGACACGCCCGACAGCGGCCCGGCGCCGTTCGGCCCGCCGAAGCTGACCAGCACATGATCGGCCACCGAGGCCGGGGCAAACCCCGCGGCCACGGTCATGACCATCGCCGCGGCCAGGACCGTCCGCACCAACCTGCCCATCGGCGCTCGCCTCCCGCTCGCCCGCTCCCATCGTGCCACGTATGTGATCATGAAATGGTTCGCCGACCGCGGGAGGGATCGTGAGCATCGAGCATGTGAATCCGCCGGGGCTGGCCAGGCCGTCGGGCTTCTCCCACGCGGTGGTGGCGGCCGGGGGCCGGCTGGTGTTCCTGGCCGGGCAGACGGCCCTGGACGCCGGTGGCCGGATCACCGGGACGACCGTGACCGGGCAGTTCGAGCAGGCGCTGGCGAACCTGCTGGCAGCGCTGCGGGCGGCGGGCGGGGAGCCGGAGCACCTGGCCAGCCTGACGATCTACGCCGTGGACCTGGCGGACTACCGGGCGCACGGCCGCGAGATCGGGGAGGTGTGGCGGCGGCTGGCTGGGCGGCACTACCCGGCCATGGCGGCGATCGGCGTCAGCCGCCTGTGGGACCCCGGGGCACTGGTCGAAATCCAGGGGCACGCGGTCATCCCGTGATGCCCGGGTTCTGGGTTGCCCCGCGCCTGTTCCGGGTTGCCGGGTGTCTGCACCGCATCGTAATGGAGAATTTTGATCTAAATACTCCATTACGGCGCCAGCGGACTACGTGGCATCGGAGACTACGTCCGGGTTCGGCCCCACAACGGTCTGTACATGGCGGCGGGCCGGGGCGTCCAGCCGGGCCCGGAGGCGGGCGAACAGGTCTGCGGCCGCGCTGCCGGGCCAGTCGGCGGGCAGCAGCTCGGCGGGCAGGCCGGGGTCGAGGAACGGGAGCCTGCGCCAGTCGGTGAGCATCCGCACGTACCCGGCGAACGCGGTGGCGTCGTCCGGGCTGGCCGCCTCGGCCAAGGGGGCGTAGGCGTCGCGGAACTCCTGGTACATGTCCTGCAGGCGGTCCAGATCCCACCATTGGCCGACCTGTCGGGCGATGTCGCCGAAGGCCAGGTAGCCGGCCCGGAAGAGGCTGACGTAGCCGGACAGGCCACTGCGCTCCAGCACCTCGGCGGTCTCCTCGGCGAGCTGGCCCGGCGCGATCCAGACCCCCGCCGATACCGTGCCGAAGCCGAGCCAGGTGAGGCGGGACCGCAGCGCGTGCCGCTGCTGGCGTTGCGACTCGGGCACGCTGAACACCGCGAGCACCCAGCCATCCGAGAGCTTGGCCCTGGACCGGCCGAAGATCCGCCGGTCGCCCTCGGCCAGGGTGCGCAGGCCCGCAGCGGACAGCCCGTACCCGGCCACGCCGTCGCGGCGCTGCTGGTCGAGGATCCCGCGGCGCTTGAGCCGGGAGATGGATGAGCGCACGGCGGGCTCGTCGGCGCCAAGCCCGGCCATCAGCCGGATCAGCGAAGCGACGCTGAACCAGCCGTCGTGTTCCCTGGCGTACAGGCCGTAGATCGTCACGATCACGGCTCTGGGCCGCGGGCCGCTGGGTGGCTCCACCGGAGGGCTACCCTTCGGTGGAGCGTGCGATAGCCATGCCGGGACGATATCCGCATCACCGTTGCCGGCGCGTGTGGAAAGAACCCTTTTAAAGCAACTAAAACGATTATAAAACTAGATTATATACCGTGACGACTACGGGTGAATCTCTTGTTCTCAATGGGTTCTATGTGCTGCGATGCAGGCCATGGAGCTATCGCCGACCGCGCATGTGGACACGTTCTGCCGGGACAACCTCCCGCCGCCGGAGCTGTGGCCCGAGTTCGTCTTCACGCTGCCCGAGCTGAACTACCCGGATCGGCTCAACTGCGCCGAGGAACTGATCGACGCGACGATCAAACGGCACGGTGCGGACCGGCCGTGCCTGCTGTCCCCGGCGGGCGACTGGACCTACGGCGACCTGCTCGGTGTCGTCAACCGGGTCGCGCACGTGCTGACCGAGGACCTGGGCATCGTGGCGGGCAACCGGGTGCTGCTGCGCGGGCCTAACAACCCGTGGCTGGCTGCCTGCTGGGCCGGCGTGATCAAGGCCGGTGCGGTCGCCGTCACCACCATGCCGCTGCTGCGCGCCGGGGAGCTGGCCACCATCGGCGAGATCGCCAAGCCGGTGCTGGCGCTGTGCGATCACCGGTTCACCTGGGACCTGGAGAACGCCGGGATACCTGGTCTGGAGATCGTGCGGTACGGCTCCCCCCAGCCCGGCGACCTGATCGAGCTCACCTCGGGTAAGCCCGGCGACTACACCGCCGTCGCCACGGCCGCCGACGACGTGGCGATGATCGCCTTCACCTCGGGGACGACCGGCAGGCCCAAGGCGACCATGCACTTCCACCGGGACGTGCTGGCCATCGCCGACACGTTCTCCGCCCGGGTGCTGAACCCGGCGCCGGACGACGTGTTCACCGGGACGCCGCCGCTGGCCTTCACCTACGGGCTCGGCTGCCAGCTCGTGTTCCCGCTGCGGGCGGGTGCCGCGACGCTGTTGCTGGAGAAGGCGACGCCGGAGGAACTGGCCGGGCACATCGCCACGCGCGGGGTCACCGTCTGCGCCACCGCGCCCACCGGCTACCGGGCGATGCTCGCGTCCGGCCGGACGGCGGAGCTGCGCGGCCTGCGGCTGGCGGTCTCGGCCGGTGAGCATCTGCCGGCCAGCACCTGGCAGGCGTTCTACCAGGCGACCGGGGTGCGGATCGTGGACGGCATCGGCAGCACGGAGATGCTGCACGTGTTCATCTCGTCGGCCGGTGACGAGATCGTGCCCGGCGCCACCGGCAAGGTCGTGCCGGGCTACGTGGCCACGATCTTCGACGCCGACGGCCAGCCGGTGCCAGATGGAACTCCTGGACGGCTGGCGGTGAAGGGACCGACCGGCTGCCGCTACCTGGCCGACGGCCGGCAGCGCGGCTACGTCAGCAACGGCTGGAACATCACCGGGGACACCTACCTGCGGGACGCCCAGGGCTACTTCTGGTACCAGGCCCGGTCCGACGACATGATCGTCTCGGCCGGTTACAACATCGCCGGGCCGGAGATCGAGGAGGCGCTGCTGCTCCATCCCGACGTGGCCGAGTGCGGGGTGGTCGGGGTGCAGGACGAGGTGCGCGGGCAGATCGTCAAGGCCTACGTGGTCCTGCGGCAGGGTGTCGCGGCGACCGAGGCGACGGCGGCGGAGCTGCAGGAGTTCGTGAAGCAGCAGATCGCGCCGTACAAGTACCCGAGGGCGATCACCTTCCTGCCGTCGCTGCCACGCACCAGCACCGGGAAGCTGCAGCGCTTCCGGCTGAGGGAAGAAGGATCTTCCCCGGGCATCAGTGGCGGCTGACCAGGTCGCCGCGGTGGGTGGGCTCGGCCGGTGGCCCGCCGGCCGCCACCCGGCCCCAGACCCATTTGCGGTAGGACCAGAACCGGAACAGCGTGGCCAGCCCGATCCCGATGAAGTAGGCAACGTTGAGCAGGTACTTGCTGGTGATGCCGAAGGCGTTCTGGGTGATCCAGACAGAGGCGTACTGAATCAGTATGCCGACGCCGTTCAGCACGATGAAGATGATCGTTTCCCTGCGCGTGCCATGGCCGGCCCGGTGGCGGAACGTCCAGTACTTGTTCCCCACGAAGGTGACGACCGCCGCGACGGCGGTGGCCAGGGCGTTCGAGGTGAACAGGCCGAGCCCGGCGTCGAAGTGCATGAGGTTGAAGCCGATCTCGGTCACCACGAAACCGATGCCGCCGACGACGCCGAACTTGGCCACCTCGTGCCAGAGGTGCCTGACCTGCCCGATGAGGGTGCCGGCGAACGTCACGGAACGGGGTCTTTCTCCCCTGCCGTACGAGTGCCTGCCCACATGAATCACCCATCGCCGGAACCCGGGCGCTCTACCCTAGCGACAGTACCGCCTGCCTGGAGGGAATGAGCACACCGGGTGTTCTACCGAAGATCCTCGCTCTCACACCTCGACGAGCACGGGAATGATCATCGGGCGGCGGCGGTAGTTCTCGTTCACCCAGCGGCCGACCACCCGCCTGACCATCTGGCTGAGCTGATGGACGTCGTTGATTCCCTCGGTCGCCGCGAACACCAGCGCTTCCTCGATCCGCGGCCGCATGTCACCGAACGCCGCGTCGTCGATGCCGGAGCCGCGGGCGTGGATCTCGGGGCCGGCCACCAGCTTGCCGCTGGTCGAGTCCACCACGATGACCACGGAGACGAAGCCTTCCTCGCCGAGGATCCGCCGGTCCTTCAGCGAGGCCTCGGTCACCTCGCCTACCGACAGCCCATCCACGTACACGTAGCCGCACGGCACCGAGCCGGCGATGGCGGCCTGGCCGTCCACCAGGTCGACCACGACGCCGTCCTCGGCGATCACGATGTTGTTCTCCGGCACACCGGTGAGCGCGGCCAGCCGGGCGTGCGCGCGCAGGTGCCGCCATTCGCCGTGCACCGGCATGAAGTTGCTCGGCCGTACCAGGTTGAGCACATACAGCAGCTCGCCCGCGGACGCGTGCCCGGAGACGTGCACCAGCGCATTGCCCTTGTGCACCACCCGGGCACCCAGCCGGGTCAGCCCGTTGATCACCCGGTACACGGCGGTCTCGTTGCCGGGGATCAGCGAGGAAGCCAGGATCACCGTGTCGCCCTCGGTCACCCGGATCTGGTGGTCCCGCCCGGCCATCCGGGACAGCGCCGACATCGGCTCGCCCTGGGATCCGGTGGAGATCAGCACGACCTCGCTGGGCGGCAGCTGCTCGGCCTCCCGCAGGTCGACCACCAGCTCGCCGGGCACGCGCAGGTACCCCAGATCGCGGGCCACGCCCATGTTCCTGATCATGGACCGGCCGACGAAGGCCACCTTCCGGCGGTGCGCCACCGCTGTGTCCAGGACCTGCTGCACCCGGTGTACATGGCTGGAGAAGCAGGCGACGATGATCCGCTGGTGGGCGCCGGTGAAGATGTCACCGAGCACCGGCGCGATCTCCCGCTCGGCGGTCACGATCCCCGGCACTTCGGCGTTGGTGGAGTCGGACATCAGCAGGTCGACGCCCTCACTGCCGAGCCGGGCGAACCCGCCGAGGTCGGTCAGCCTGCCATCCAGCGGGAGCTGGTCCATCTTGAAGTCGCCGGTGTGCAGCACGACACCGGCCTGGGTGCGGATGGCGACCGCCATGGCGTCCGGAATGGAGTGGTTCACCGCGAAGAACTCCAGGCCGAAGACCCCGAACTGCTGCCGGGTCCCCTCGGTCACCTCGACGGTGACCGGCGTCACCCGGTGCTCGGTGAGCTTGCTGCGGATCATCCCGAGGGTCAGCCGCGAGCCGGCCAGCGGGATGTCAGCCCGCCTGCGCAGCAGGTAGGGCACGCCGCCGATGTGGTCCTCGTGGGCGTGGGTGAGCACGACCGCCTCGACCTGATCGAGCCGGTCCTCCAGGTAGCCGAAGTCGGGCAGGATCAGGTCCACGCCCGGCTGGTCGGGTTCGGGGAACAGCACGCCACAGTCGACGATCAGCAGGCGGCCCTCGTGCTCGAACACCGTCATGTTGCGGCCGATCTCGCCGAGCCCGCCGAGGCCGACGATGCGCAGCCCGTGCGGGACCAGGGGTTCGGGGGTGGCGAGCTCGGGATGTGGGTGGCTCACCAGGCGCCCTGCCCCGCACGACCGGGCGGCGTGCTCCCGAGGCCGCTCACTCGGCCAGTCCCGGCAGCTTCACGCCGCCCGCGGCCAGGTCGGCCCGCAGCAGTTCGGTCTCCTGTGGGGTCGCGTCGGCGAGCGGGGGGCGGACCGGGCCGCCGGGCAGGCCGAGCATCCGCAGCGCCGCCTTGGTCATGATGACGCCCTGGTTGCGGAAGAGCCCGGTGTACACCGGCAGCGCCTCGTAGTGGATCGCGCGGGCCTGCTTCACGTCACCGGCGGCGTAGGCATCGATCATGTCGTGCAGCCGGTCCCCCAGCACATGCCCGACCACGCTCACGAAGCCGGCCGCGCCCAGGGACAGCCAGGGCAGGTTGAGCATGTCGCTGCCGCAGTAGTAGACGAAGTCGGGCCGGGCCATCAGCACCATCGAGGTGGCCGAGGGGTCGTCCTTGGCGTCCTTGACGCCGGCGATCCGGGGGTGCTCGGCCAGCCGCAGCATGGTCTCGGTCTTGATCGGCACCCCGGTGCGGCCCGGTATGTCGTACAGCAGGTTCGGCAGGCCGGTGGCGTCCGCCACGGCGGTGAAGTGCGCGTACAGGCCGTTCTGCGGTGGCTTGCTGTAGAACGGCGTCACGACCAGCAGCCCGTCGGCCCCCGCTCGTTCGGCGGCCTTGGCCAGCTCGATCGTGTGGGCGGTGTTGTACGTGCCGACCCCGGCCACGATGGAGGCTCTGTCTCCCACCGCGTCGATCACCGACCGCAGCAGGCGGTCCTTCTCCTCGTCCGAGGTGGTCGGCGACTCACCGGTGGTGCCGCTGATCACCAGGCCGTCGTTGCGCTGCTCGTCCACGAGGTAGGTGGCCAGCCGGGCCGCGCCGTCGTAGTCAACCGCGCCGTCGGCCGTCATCGGGGTGACCATCGCGGTCAGCATCCGGCCGAACGGGGCGTCGGGGGCCTGAATCTTGCTCATGAACCGAACGCTACCCGGCTCAGCAGTAACTGCGGTAGCGGACAGGCCGCTCACCGGCGGTTCGCTAGGCTGCGCGATGCCGGACCAGCCAGACGGTGGCGGCGATGGCCAGCACCGAGAACACGAGCAGCCAGCCGCCCTCAAAGAGCTGCATCGGCCAGAACCGGCTGACCGGGATGTAGCGCGTCCACTGCGTGAGGCCGTAGTGGGCCAGGCCCTGCGTCCACGTCATCGTCGGCCTGCTGCCGTTATGGAAATTCGAGAGGAACTGGCTGACCACGGATTGGCTGGCTGGCTGGCCGCCTGGCCGGGTGTACCAGGTGGCCACCACCAACGGCTCGCTGACGTTGAAGAAGATGAGGGAGACGGGCTTGCTGGTGACCAGCGCCAGCGGGTAGTGCGCGCGGATCCCCCAGGTCGTGAGGGCGAGGCCGAGGTAGACGCCCAGGGTGGCGGCCATGGCCGGGACGATCCGGCGGATCAGCATGCCGAAGAACACGCCGATCGAGAAGGCGGCCAGCGTCCAGGCGGCGAAGTCCACCCCGCGCATGTCGAACACCGTCGCCGTGTACACGGTCATGTCCTCTTGGGCGAGGAACGGCTGGAAGAACCAGGCATACAACTGGCTGAACGCCCCGGCTACGGCGGTGATCGCGAGGGCGAGCAGGGTGAGCTTGGCGATCGTCCAGCGGGCCCGGCCGATGCCCTGGGTCCAGGCGTACCGGAAGGTGCCGGTCTCCAGCTCCCTGGCCAGCACCGGGGCGCCCGCGAACACCCCGATCAGCGGCGGCACCAGGTGCAGCAGGATGTTGACGGTATTTCCTGTCGTCCAGTCGGTTTGATTGAAGTTGATGTTCAGGGTCTGGCAGGCGTTCGAGTCGAACGGATGGCAGGCGGTCAGGACCGCGTAGTCGTGGTGGATCTTCAAGCCCATGATCCACAGGAAGACGGCTATCGCGCCGAGCACCGCCGGCACGCTGATCAGCGTGGCCCGGTGCTGGCGCCAGGTGACCCAGGCCATCCCCCGCCACGGCACGGGCTTGATACCGGGGAGTGGCTGGGCGGGCAGGGTGAGCATGGTCATCGCGCCACCTCCGTTGGCTGGGTGTGCTGAACGAGTGAGGGGCCTGGGGTGCCTGGTGCGCGCAGGTAGGCCAGGGTGAGTTCTTCCAGGCCGACCGTGTATGCCTCCCAGCCAGGTGGCACCGGATCGTCCGGCCCGCTGGTCCTGACCAGCAGATGGGCCTGGGCCCCGGCGCGCTTGACCTGGACGGTGGAAAGCTGGGCCGCGGACTGGTCCGCCGCTTCAGCGGGACCCGTCAGCACGCGGTGACTGGCGAGCAGGTCGTCGACCTGGCCGGCCACCCGCACCTCGCCGCCGGACAGCACGACGAGGTAGTCGGCCACCCGCTCCAGGTCAGCAAGCGCGTGCGAGGACAGCAGCACCGACACGCCGTCGTCGGCCATCGCCGTCATCACGGTGGACAGGAAGTCCTGGCGGGCCAGCGGGTCGAGGGCGGCCAGCGGCTCGTCCAGGATGAGCAGCCGTGGCCGCCGGGCGAGCGCCAGGGTCAGGGCGAGCTGCGCCTGCTGGCCGCCGGACAGCTTGCCCGCCTTCTTCCCCAGCGGGATGCCGAGGTCGGCCAGCCGGGCCTGCGCTGATCGCTGATCGAAGCGCCGGTTCAGGTTCCGGGTCAGGTGCAGCATGTCCCGGACGGACAGGTTCTTGTACACCGGCGCGTCCTGGGCGGCGAACGCGATGCCGTCCAGCGCGGCCGGTGACCCGGCGGGCTCGCCGCCGAGCACGGTGACGGTCCCGGCGGTAGGGACGGTCAGCCCGGCCGCCATGTTCATCAGCGTTGACTTGCCCGCGCCGTTCGGCCCGACCAGCGCGGCCACCTGCCCGGACGGGATCTCCAGCGTGCAATCCCGCAGGGCCCATGACTTGCCGTAGCGCTTGCCCAGGCCGCTGGTCTCGATGATGCTCATGCGACGCCCTCCGATCCGGTATGTGCCTGGCCGTCGTGGCGGCCGCTGCGGCGGCGCTCATAGAAATCCCGCAGCACGCTGGTGAACAGGGCCACGATCCCGTCCTCGTCCAGCCCCGTCTCGTCGGCGGAGGCGAGCCAGCCGAGCAGGCTGCGGCGCAGCCCGGTCAGCTCGGGCAGCGCGACCTGGCTCAAGGTGGCCTGGACGAATGTGCCCTGACCGGGCCGCCCGGCCGCCAGCCCCTTGGTCTCCAGCTCCTTGTAGGCCTTCAGCACCGTGTTCGGGTTGATCGCCAGTGCGGCGACCACATCCCTGACCTTGGGCAACTGATCGCCCGGGGTGAGATAGCCCAGCCGCAGCGCATGCTCCACCTGTTGCACGAGCTGCAGGTAGGTCGGCACACCGGAGCTGGGGTCAAGCCGGAACTCGATCGGCGACGGCGCCCGGGGCCCGTCCTCCGCCCGGCTGATCCCTTTATCTATAGTCATAATACATAGATACAGCGCGCCGGTGCCCTCGTCAAGCGGTGCGGGCGTCAGCGCACGCCAAAGCACCCCCGGCTACCGGGGGTGCTGGCCGTCTCGCGCGCTAAAAGACCGGGATGATGTCTTCCGGGTCGATGTCGTCGGCGACGTCCACGCCGTCGATGTCCAGCTCGGGGATCGCCGGGAACTCGATGCCCCACCGGGTCACGATCGCCCGGACCCTGGCCATGGCGACCCGCCAGTTCTCCGCCTGCTCCTTGTAGGACAGCACACCCAGCCCGGCGTCCCTGGCATGGCCCATCAGGATCCGGTGATTGTGCAGGAAATAGGGCGGCAGATCCCAGAAGCCGGGCGGGGGCTCCCACAAAATCATGGACAGGAAGATGAACCCGGCCCGAAGCTGCCGCGTGATCAGGCTCTTGGTATCGTCCGTCAGCCCCGGCCACTCGTTTTCCAGGATCGTCATGCAAATCTGCAGATGCCGTGACTCATCCCGGCCGATCCTGGAGAACATCCCGGCGAACACCGGGTGCTTGGTCCCCGACGCCATCCCACGGAACAGCGTGGACGCCGCCATCTCGCCCATCATGAAGCTGGTAAACAGCACCGGCAGTGAATACTTGCCAACGGCCTTGTTGTAGCCGTTCCAGTACCGCCCGCCATTATGGTAGAGCCAGCTGATGTTATTGTGTGCGGCTTTTTCCAGTTCGGTTCGCGGCTGCCAGTCGAGCGGCCCACCAGGCCACACTTCCGCGATACTCCGCTGGCAGCATTCCTCGTGGTTCATCTCGTCCCGGGTGATCGAGAAGAAACACTTGCGGACCGGATCTTCCTCATGCTGCTCGAACGCATGGATCGTCGCCCGGGCGAACACGGCCGGCCCGGAGGCGTCAAAATTGGCCAGCACCGAGAACCAGTACATGATCCCCAGCCGCTGCTGCACCGTGAAATCCTCGGCCCGAAGCTCGTCCCACGGCAGGTCAGCCGGGTTCCAGGCCATCCGCTTGGACTTCTGGTAGATATCGGCGAGCTTCTGTGTCTCGACCCGCCACTCCATCGGGTAGATGTTCGGCTGGACGATGGCCGGCGCTGGCCAGAACCCCCCATCGGGAATGATCAGCTCCGCCGCCGCAGCCTCCGGCTCTTTCATGCTGTTGTCCGCTGCCGTCACTGTGCCGCTCCATCCACACTGTTCACCGTTGGCCCGTCAGGGGCCTGGGGCGGGGCCACGCCACCCCCGGTGCACCCGGCGCCCACGGGCGCCGAGACTCATGTGACAGCATACGGCACAACGTGCAAGTTGTCGTCACATCACCTGGCCGGACGCCAGCGGCCAGTCCGCCCGCTCCTGACCGGGGCGGTTGACATCATCCCGGTATGGCAAGCCATGGCGCCGCCCGGATCCTGCGGTGAACCACTCACCTCACGCTCGCTACCGCAGAGCGCGTCAAGGATCTGATTCACACTTATCCCATCTCCGGGTCCATCGTCCTCGGTCTCGTAGCCCTGGAGGTTGCCCCAGAAACTCCAGACGGTTTGCACCAGCGAGACCGCGCCATCCCCGTATTCAACATGAATCCGCCCCTTCTCCGGATGGCGGGGATTAGTGATCACGAGCTCATGATCATATTCCCGGATGCGCAGTCCAGATCCAGCCAGCATTGCTCGCACTCTCCGCCGGGCCTCGTTCCTGGCTTTGACGCGACGCACTGCTGCGCCCGATGGCCCATCCAGTGGGATAACCATTCCAAGAATCACCCTCTCCACCAAAGGCTGAACATGAAACATTCATCTAATCTCATCCAAGCGCACATATGCCGACGGTCGTTCCCAGCGGATAACACCTTGATCGTAAACGGCAATATTCATTACCGGGAATCGCAGATAATGAATGTCCGAGTGGGGAGCCGTGTCGAGCAGCAGTACCGGTCCGACGCCACCATGTCCCGGTTGTCCCGCAGCCAGCAAGGCTCGGGAGAGAGCGGCCATTGCGCCGTGGCGCGTCATGCAGACGCCGACAGGGTTCTTCCGGTCATCCTGGCAGACACCCCACTCCCACAGCTCAACTCGCACCGCTTACGCCTCCCCCAGCACGACGCCAGTCTCCGGGACCCGGCGAATTAACGAGGCGGCGCAGGAGTGGTGACAGGCCATGTCCAGGACGCTAGACGACCAGCGTCTGCCCATCTAGCAAGTTGCTCCTTGTTGCTCCAACTCCTCAAGTGCCCGCCTGATCATCTCTGCCGCTGCGCTTCCGTACACCGCTCTGCGGGCATAGTGATCGAAGACCTTGGCGTAGACCGCGATCTCCCTGGGCTGCGTCACACGAACGATCGCGGAGAACGTCTCCACTCTGACCTCGGTGTCGTCGGTAATGTTGAACTCGCACATGGGCATGTACCGCCGGGTGCCCACCGGCACGATGCCCAGCCGCAGACTCGGCGCCTGCTGCAGGTCAAGCATGTGGCGGAGTTGCTCGGTCATCACCTCGTTGGGCACCACAGCCGCGTTGAGCACGTTCTGCAGGATCACGGCGTGATACAAGCGCCCCTCTGACCGGAAGAGCCGGGCGCGCGCCAGGCGAGCCTCAACGGTTGGCCCGATGTCGGCGGGATGCCCGAGCATTTCAGCGGCATCCCCGAGGACGGTAGACGCGTAGCTGGCCGTCTGGAATGCGGCTGGAACAAGGTTCACGGTGAACACCCGGAACCGCCGGCCTTTGGCTACGCGTTTCAGGAGCTCACGCTGATATTGAGCGGTGCCTGCCCGGTGCAGCCGACGAAGCTCCGCGTACGCCTTCTCGATCTCCCTGGCCGTGGCTATGAGGTCCGGTAGCTCGGACTGCGCCATGCAGTGGAAAGTCCAGGCTTCGAGGTCGGCCTCGGAAGGCATCGTCGCGCCATGTTCAACCTTGGAGACCTTGGTGTAGTGCCAGCTCGCCAGGGCAGCGAGCTGCCGCCCGGTCAGGCGGGCATCCTTCCGGATCTCCCTTAGCCGTAGCCCCAGGGTCTTCTTCGCGTCATCGATCGTGGACATAGATTGCGTACGGTATAGCCCGTTCCCAGACCTTCGGACACGCTTCTTGGTACCGAGTCACGACACCTGGGTCGCTGCAACGGACGAACCCGGTATTACGGCCCTCAAAAGTCGTCAGAATCAGTGTGCTCGTATCGAACAGCCAGCAGTCATCCGCTGGCAAGTTCAAATCGACCGCATTGTGCCTGGCTAGGTAGCGGACATCTTCCCCTGCTTCCACATTTCCGGTGGCGATGTGCAGCAGGAACCGGGCGTAGTCGTTGAGTGGTTCGGTTACAACCCTGACCCGGCGAACTGTCGTGCCGCCAGCCGTCACCTCCCTGATCAACCCCAGGTATCCCTGGCGATAGCCGAAGTCCACCGGTTCACCGGCCATGAAACGCTGGAACGGCTCGTCCTCCTGCGCGACAGAGTACGTCTCCTGTGTCTCCAGGTGGAACGCATCTCGATGCCGCCGAAAGAGCGCCCGGAACTCCTCAAGCGTCACAGACTCCACCAGCATCCTTCGGAAGGTAGATCATGAGGTTCTTGGGGACGCGAACCACCGTTTCACCAGGTGGGATCACCTTGAGCTGAGCCAAGACCGACGGGTCGCTCTCGGTGTAACCCTGAACCAGATAATCGTTTCCGTCCTCATACAGATGAGGCGATCCGTCGTCGCCTGTGTTCCCGCCAAGTGATCGAACAGTCATGACTCACCTTTGCACCGATTGTTGCTCATGTTGCTTCAACCGTACTCCAGAAGGTCACCCATGAACAGCAGTCAGTCAACCCATCCGGCAGTCAACCCATCCGGGCACTGCGAGCCGTGACAATCCGGTGGCGGGGGTGGTGGCCGGGATCATGGCTGGAGGGAACGGCCGACCCCAGCGGCGGAGCCAGGCAGTCGTCTGCCCGGACACGCGGGTGGACCCGGATGAGGATCCGCGCGACAGCGGCGGTGCCTGTCCGGACGGCGAGCGGGCGGCGCTGCGGGACTACCCGGCGCACTACCGGCTGATGATCGCAGCTGCCGGCCCAGGCCAGTGCCCCCGACCCGGCGGCTTGCCTGGGCACTGGCAGTCAGCCGGAGTAGCGGCAATGCGGGCGCCATCCGGCACAGTCCTGGTGACCAGGACGGTGGCGTGGCCTTCTCCGGGAGCCCCGGGTAGCTGGCCACCGATCGGCGGCTGACTCTCGGTGCGTGTCTTTGACGCTATACTAGCAGCAGAAAACTAGCAAATTATTTCCAGAATTGGGAGGGAGGGCGAAGGGGATGACAGTGGCGAACTGGAGCTTCCTGACCAGCCACGCCCGGGTCCTGCTGTGCATAGCGGACGACCCGGGGGTGCGGCTGCGCGACATCGCGGCCAGGCTGGGCATCACCGAGCGCAGCGCCTACGGCATTGTCACCGGGCTGGGCGAGGCCGGCTATGTGGTCAAGCAGAAGGACGGCCGCCGCAACCGCTACCAGATCCAGGCCCACCTCCCGCTCCCCGAGTCCACCGGCCGGGAACGTACCGTCGGCGAGATCCTGGCCCTGCTGGCCGGCCCCGACCCGGCGCCGTGACCGGCCGGAGGCACGCTGGGGAACCGCCGGGCACGGCAGCAGAGCCCGGCGGCCGAAATACACGCAGCTCCGCCCTTTGCGGCGGAGCGGACAGGAGCACGGATGTCATCACCATCGCGCCCAGCGCACCTCAGCAACCATCACCGCAACACGCTGTGCCAGCTCTTCCAGCACCCGGCGGGCCACAACATCGAATGGCGCGCCGTGCTGTCGCTGCTCAAGGTGACCGGCTCAGCCGAAGAGCAGCCCGGCGGCAAGGTTGCCGTGACCATCGGATCCCAGACCGAATACTTCGACCCGCCCCGGGACAAAGACATCGACACCCAGGCAGTGGTCAACCTGCGCCGGATGCTAGCCCAGGCCGGCTACGGAGCCGGCGCCGCCGAGCCGCCAGCGGGATCAGCACCCTGACCCAGGCAGCCAGCCGGCCGTATTCGCCGGCCCGGACGTCACCGCGCCGTTGGGCGGCAATCGCTGGCAGCACCATGCGCGTGGCTGGCCAGCAGTGCCCGGTTCTCCACCGACGCAAGATTAACAATACTAGAAATATATTGCTAGTTTTCTGTTTCCAGTGTAGGCTGAGGGCAGAACCTGGGAAACACCCGCCGCTGACGGCCCGTGACCCTCGGGTCATCGAAGGAGAGTGAGCCATGCTCACCGGCCTGATCATCATCGCCATCCTCGTATTCGCCGGCCTGTATGCCGGCAGGCGGCTGCGGCGGCGGCACCGCTGAGAGCCGCCACCCCACCCGCGGCGCCCCGCCCCGCGGCCCGGCGCGCCAACCCCGTGTCCCCGGGAAGGAGACAATGCCATGCCTGCACAGACCTCACCGCCTCCGGGCACCATGCCACCCCCCTCCAACGGCGCCACCCGGCCCCCGCCCACGGCGCAGCCGCCCCGGCGCGGCCGGGCCCATACCCGGATCAGCGGCATGCACACCGCCCTGATCGCCGGCGCCGCCGTCCTCCTCGTGGTGCTGATCTTCATCATCCAGAACACCCACGCCCTGCACCTCAGCTTCCTGGGCGCCCACCTCACGCTGCCCACGGCCGTGGCGCTGCTGCTGGCCGTCGCCGCCGGGGCCCTGCTGATGGCCGCTGCCGGGACCGCCCGGATCACCCAGCTGCGGCGGGCCCTCCGCCGCACCCGCCGCCGGCCGCCGGCCGCCCCTGCCCCACCCAGCCAGTAGGCAACGGCCCACACCCCGCTGGACGGTGGCCCGGGTCAGCGAACTGGCCATCCCGGCCATCCCGGCCACCCCGCGAGCTGGCCGGGATCCGCACGTGACCGTCTCGATCGGCGTCACCGCTCTCGGCGACAGGATCACCGGCCTGACCGACCTGCTCACCGCCGCCGACGCCGCGCTCTACTGGGCCAAGCGCTCAGGTTGCAACAGCGTCCGGCTGGCGGGTGGTCCGCCGGCAGGCCTGCAGGGATAGGCCGTCAGCGGTAACCGGCGGCTTACCGCCCGAAAGTTCGGTATACCGCGCCGGTCGCCGCGCGTGAGCGGCACGGTTAGTGCACCGTAAAGGAATCCAAATTCGTTATATTTGCGCGCTGCCGTGAGCAGGCCATCAAAGGCCCAGGCCGCGGCCGATGATCTCCTTCATGATCTCGGTGGTGCCGCCGAAGATGGTCTGTGCCCTGCCGTCGGCGAAGGCCCTGGCGACCGCGTACTCCCGCATATAGCCGTAACCGCCGTGCAGCTGGAGGCAGCGATCAATGACCCGGTTGCACAGTTCCGTGTCCCACCACTTGAGCATGGACGCCTCTTCGGTGCTGAGCCGGCCGGCGTTGTGCTCGGTGACGCAGCGGTCGGTGAAGGCGCGGGCCACGGCGATCTCGGTCGCCATCTCGGCCAGGACGAACCGGTTGTGCTGGAACTTGCCGATCGGGCGGCCGAACGCCTCCCGCTCCTTGCAGTATTCAAGCGTCATCTCGAACATCTTCTCGGCGCCGGCCAGCGCCGAGGTGCCGATGGAGACCCGCTCGCGCGGAAGGTTCTGCATCAGGGCGATGAACCCGCCGCCCTCGTCGCCGAGCCGGTTGGCCGCGGGCACCCGGACGTCGTTGAAGAAGAGTTCGGAGGTGTCCTGGGCGTGCATGCCAAGCTTGTCCAGGTTGCGGCCGCGCTCGAAGCCGGGCATTCCGCGCTCCACCACCAGCAGGCTGATGCCCCGGTAGCCCGCCTCGGGATCGGTCCGCACCGCGACGATCACCAGGTCGCAGAGCTGGCCGTTGGAGATGAACGTCTTCTGGCCGTTGAGGATGTAATCGTCGCCGTCCCGGACGGCCATGGTGCGCATGCCCTGCAGGTCGCTGCCGGCGCCGGGCTCGCTCATCGCGATCGCCGTGATGATCTCACCGGAGCAATATCCCGGCAGCCAGCGTTCGCACTGCTCGGGGGTTGCCAGGCGCTGGAAGTACGGGCCGATGATGTCGTTGTGGACGGCGAACCCGGGGCCGTAGGTTCCGGCTCTGGAGAGTTCCTCACCGAGGATCACGTAGTACCGGTAGTCCTGGCTGCCGCCGCCGCCGTACTTCTCGTCGATCTCGATGCCGAGCAGGCCCGCCCGGCCGGCCGCCAGCCAGACGTCCCTGGAGACCATGCCGTCCCGCTCCCACTGGTCGTGGTACGGAGCGATCTCCTTGGCGATGAACGACCTGACCATGTCCCGGAACGCCACATGTTCCCCGGTAAAGATGTCACGTTCCACGCGGCGGCTCCCCTGGCGGCTTGATCACGCGGCGCTGGGCTCGGTCAGGTAGGCGTCCCACTGGGGATCGCCGTCGTGGCTGGCGCCGATCAGCCGCCAGTGGGCGCCGCGCGGAACGGCCGGGACGCACAGCAGGGTCCAGCCGAGTTCCTCGACCAGGCGGTCGGCCTTGCGGTGATTGCACGTCCGGCAGGACGCGACGCAGTTCTCCCAGGTGTGGCCGCCACCCCGGCTGCGCGGGACGACGTGGTCGACGGTCTCGGCGCGATGGCCGCAGTAGGCGCACAGGTAGTTGTCCCGGCGCATGAGCGCGGCTCTGGTCAGCGGCACCCGGTTGCGGTATGGCACCCGGACGTACCGGCGGAGCCTGATCACCGACGGCGTGGCGAGGCTGACCGAGGCCGAGTGGAGGGTCGCGCCCGCGAGATCGTCGTGCACGATCTCCGCCTTGTCACAAAGCACCAGGCACACGGCACGGCGGAGACCAACCGTGGTGAGCGGTTCATATGTGACGTTGAGCAGCAGTACTCGCCGCACTCCGCCTTCCACCTCCGCCCTCTTCGCCCAAGCCGGCACGATCAGGGTACGCCCTGGACCTAGTGTGCCGGCTGCGAAGCGGATCCGCCAACATATACCTAATGCCGCGCGCTGCGTCAGGGTTGTGCGGCCTGGGCCGAGGGCAGGAACCGGTCGCCGGTCGCGAACAGGGCCGCGACAAGGCCGAGCACGACGGTGACCAGCAGGGCGTTGCCGGCGACCCGGCCGTACCCGTGCGTGGCGACGTCCAGGAACGGGTACGGGTACCACTCCCAGATCGCCCCGCGTACCAGGGTGTAGGCCAGCCACAACACGGGGAACAGCAGCGACCAGGCCACCGTCCGGCGGTCGATGCGCGGGCGCGGGCCGAACAGCAGCCAGCCCACGATCATCATGACCGGCACGATGTAGTGCACGATGAGGTTCACCACGGTCTCGGCGGTGCCGTTCGGCTGGTGGATCGCGGCGAGCACGGTTGAGTAGACGATGCCGGTCACGGTGATCCCGGTGAGCGCCGTCAGCCGCAGCGCGCGCCAGGCCGGGCCGTCGCGCCCGGGCCGCAGCGCGAGCTGAGCGGACACGGCGCCGGACAGCAGGTTGCTCTGGATGGTGAAGAAGCTGAGCACCCGGATGATCCGGCCGGCCAGCGAACTGCCGCGCAGCACACCCGTGGTCACCTCGTGCGGGGTACCGCTGACCCGGACCGCGATCACGATCTGCAGCACCATCGCGACGCAGACCGCCACCGCGATCACCCCGTGCCAGACGCGTGCGATCATGGGACGCACAGTATCTGACCGCGCCACGCAGACCACGCAGGAGCGGGCTTCGTGTATGACCACGATCCGGAAGAAGTGGAAGACATCGGCTGGGAGAAGTTCATCACCCGCCAATGGGAGTCGATCTTCATCGGCTACACGCGCTGGACCGGCCTGCGGACGATAGCCCGCCGCTGGAGTGACCTGATCGAGGTCGGTCTCGGCTGCTCGCAGGACGTGGCCGACCAGCTCGTCCAGGCGCAGATCATCCATGGCCCGGACCGGGGCCTGGAGAGCATGCGTGACCCGCAGGCCATTGTGTCCAGCATGGTCGGCGTGCTGGCGGACGTGCGCACCGAGCTCACCGAGATGGCCGAGTTCGACCAGTTCGGCCAGTTCGGGCGGGAGGATGTGACCGAGCTGCTGGACCAGCATGCAAGGCTGCTCGGGTTCATCCGGGCCAGCTTCGCCTGATGGCCGTGGCCGCCGCCCTATCCCTGCTGTGATCCGGGCTCTAGCTCAGCGGTGACCTGGCTGCGCGAGAGCACGCTGCCGTCGTCGCCGAGAAGTTCGAGGGTCAGGCGGCCTTTGGCCGGGATGCGCTGCGGCGGCCGCGCCCGCACTTGAGTTCCGCGCAGCCCGGCGCAGGCCGCGTCGGCGAGCTCGTCAACGAACGCCGTCAGCGGGGCCTTGAGCTGCCCGGACAGCCAGCGCCGCGCGATCGCGTGCGCCGGGCCGCCGACGATGGCGGTGATCACCAGGATCGAGGTGGGACGGATCTCACCGCTGGCGGCCAGCGGCGCCATCCACTGCCTGAAGGCCGCCGCCAGCTCGCGGTTGAGCGCGTCAAGCTCGGCACCCGCCGGGGTGGCCCAGTCGAGGTGACCGCGCTGGTAGACGAAGCGGGCGAGGTCGGCGTTCTGCTCGGTCCAGCGCAACTGGTGGGCGATCGTGCCGTGCACCGCCGCCCGCAGTGAGCGCGGCCGGCGGGCGAGCAGCTCCCACAGGCCCTGCTGGAACGAGGCGATCGCCGCCACGTAGAGCGCGTCGGCGATGGCCTCCTTCGAGGCGAAGTGGTGGAAGAGCGCGCCGTTCGAGGTGCCGCTGCGCTGCCGGATGCGGGCGATCGTGGTCTGCTCGTAGCCGTCTTCGGTGAAACAGGCCAGGGCCGCATCGAGGATGCGGCGGCGGGTCTGGGACGAAGTCATCGATTCGGAGAGTATCACTCCGGAGTTTTGCTCTGTTAGGGTTCGGCTTGTGAGCGATTACGAGCTGGTCCGCGAATACGCCACCATCAACCTGTACCGGCGCGGTGCGGCCGCGAAGGTCGAGCTCAACCGCCCCGAGCGGATGAACGCGTGGAACACCCAGTTCGGCTTCGACCTGGTCGACGCCGTGAAGGCCACCGGCGAGGACGCCGGGGTCCGGGCGGTGCTGATCACCGGGGCCGGGCGCGCGTTCTCCAGCGGAGCTGACCTCAAGGACGCGCCACCGGTCAACGACGACGGCTCTCCCGACCTGTACAGCGTGCTGACCGAGCGGTACCACCCGATCATCACCGGGATCCGCCGGATGCCCAAGCCGGTGATCGCCGCGGTCAACGGCGCCGCGGCCGGGATCGGCCTGTCGCTCGCGCTGGCCTGCGACCTGATACTCGCGGCCGAGTCCGCGTTCTTCCTGCTCGCCTTCGTCAACATCGGGCTCGTCCCGGATGGTGGCTCGTCGGTGCTGGTGCCGGCCCGGGTCGGCTTCGCCCGGGCCATCGAGATGGCCATGCTGGGAAACCGGGTCGAGGCCAGGCAGGCCCTGGACTGGGGGCTGATCAACCAGGTCTGGCCGGACGGCGAGCTCTCCGTCCGCGCGGATGAGCTGGTCAGCCGCATGGCCGCCGGGCCGACCCGCTCCTACGCCGGGACCAAGCGCCAGCTCAACAACTGGCTGTTCCATAACATGGACGCCCAGCTCGAGTTCGAAGCCGGGATCCAGCAGGAGATGGCCACCTCCGCCGACTTCGCCGAGGGAGTCCTGGCCTTCGCCGGGAAGCGTCAGCCCCGGTTCAGCGGCGGCTGACCTGGTCGCCGGCTGCCCCGTGGTCTCGGTTAGGGTGCCTGACATGGCGGACCTCCACTACCCGGACGCACCCAGGCTCGACATCGCCGAGGACCTCTTCGGCCACGTGGTGCGGGATCCGTACCGATGGCTCGAAGATCCCGGATCCCCCGAGACCAAGGACTGGCAGGCGGCTCAGGACGCGCTGTTCGCCGAGCAGGTGGCGGCGCTGCCCGGCCGGGATGCGCTGGCCGCCCGGCTCGCCGAGCTGATGCGTTCGGGGACCGTCGGCGCACCGCACTGGCGGGGCGAGCGCCAGTTCTTCCAGCGCCGCACGGCCGATCAGGACCACGCCGTGCTGTTCACGGCGGTCCCAGGGCCCGGGCCCGGCGCGCCGCCGGTGGAGCGCGCGCTCATCGATCCCATGGCGATCGACCCGTCCGGCATCACCACCCTGGACGCCTGGCAGCCCGACAAGGAAGGCGAACTGCTGGCCTACCAGCTCTCTGTTGGCGGCAGCGAGGAGTCCATCCTGCGGGTGATGGACGTGGTCACCGGCCAGGAACTGGATGAGCCCATCGACCGGTGCCGGTACTCGGCCGTCGCCTGGCTGCCCGGCACCGCCGCCGGCCGGGGGCCGCACGGCAAGGCGTTCTACTACGTGCGCAGGCTGCCTGCCGACGCTGTTCCCGACGGCGAGCAGCAGTACCACCGCCGGGTGTACCTGCACCGGGTCGGCACGCCATCGCCGGAAGACGTCACGATCTTCGGTGACGGGATGGACAAGACCACCTACTACCGGGCATCGGTGAGCAGGGACGGGCGATGGCTGGTGATCTGGGCCGCGCTTGGCACCGCGCCGCGCAACGACCTGTGGATCGCCGACCTGACCGCATCTGATCCGGCCGCGCCCGAGTTCCGGGTGGTGCAGCGGGACGTGGACGCGCGGTCCACGCTGATCACCGGCCGGGACGGGACGCTCTACGTCTTCACCGACGCCGGGGCACCCCGGGGCAGGCTCGCCATCGCCGACCCGGCGGACCCGGCGATCGACGGCGAGGCCGGCTGGCGGGACCTCATCACCGAACGCCCGGACGCGGTGCTGACCGACATCGCCATCCTGGACGGGGCCGAACTGCGCCGGCCGCTGCTGCTGGCCGGATGGCGGCGGCACGCCATCGGTGAGATCACCGTGCACGACCTGGCGACGGGTGAGCAGACCGGGACGGTGCCGTTGCCCGGCCTGGGCAGCATCGGCGGGATCCACGAGCGCCCCGAGGGCGGTCACGAGGCGTGGTTCACCTATACCGACAACACCACCCCCGTGGTCGTCTATCACTACGACGGCCGCACCGGCGAGGTGCGGGAGTGGGCCCGCTCCCCCGGCACCGTCGAACTCCCCCATGTGCACGCCGAGCAGGTGACCTACGAATCCAAGGACGGCACCCTGGTCCGGATGCTGATCATCTCGGGCGCCGAGCCTGCGCCCGGGCCGGCGCGGCCCACGATCCTGTATGGATACGGCGGGTTCGGTGTCAGCATGACCCCGGCCTACTCCGCCACCATCCTGTCCTGGGTGGAGGCCGGCGGCGTGTATGCGATCGCCTCGCTGCGCGGCGGCTCCGAAGAGGGTGAACAGTGGCACCGGGCCGGGATGCGCGAGCACAAGCAGCGCGTCTTCGACGACTTCTACGCGGCGGCCGGGTGGCTGATCTCGGCCGGGTACACCACGCCGCGGCAGCTCGCCATCTGGGGCGGCTCGAACGGCGGGCTGCTGGTCGGCACGGCGATCACGCAACGCCCCGACCTGTGCGCGGCCGCGATATGTTCGGCGCCGTTGCTCGACATGGTGCGGTACGAGCGGTTCGGCCTCGGCGAGCTGTGGACCGACGAGTTCGGCTCGGCCTGCGATCCCCGGGAACTCGGCTGGCTGCTCGGCTACTCCCCCTACCACCATGTCCAGGACGGAACCGCCTACCCGGCCGTCCTGTTCACCGTGTTCGACAGCGACTCGCGTGTCGATCCGATGCACGCACGCAAGATGTGCGCGGCGCTGCAGCACGCCGTAGCCGCCGGCGCGCCACCGGTCCTGCTGCGCCGCGAGTCATCGGCGGGGCACGGGGCACGGGCGGTCAGCCGTTCGGTGTCCTTGGCCGCTGACACCCTCGCCTTCGCCGCCTGCTACACCGGCCTGCAGGGAATCAGGCGCTGAGCAGGAGCGTGCGGTACTCGCGGACCGCGGGCAGGCTGCCGAACCGCGCGGCGACCGAATCGCCGAGTGCCCGGGCGGCATGCACGACGATCTCGGTGCGGTGCTCGCGCGGCAGCTCGTACAGCACGTCCTTGCTGATCCGCAGCGCTTCCTCCGGCTCGTCCGCCTCGAGCTTGCACCTGGCGTGCCCGAGCATGACCAGGGACCGGTCGAGGAACTCGGTGGGCGCATACAGCCGCAGCGACTCGGCGAACGCTTCCTCCGCGCCCCGGTGATCGCCGAGGGCCACGAGGGCGTCACCCGTGTGGAACAGGAACTGCCGCTCGGTGTAGCCGAACGCGGCGTCCGAACGCTGGCTGGCGGGCAGCGCGCCGAGCCCGTCGGCCGCGCGGTCCAGTGCCGCCTTGGCCCGGCTGAGCCCGCCGCGCCTGCCCTGGGCGGTGAGCCGGCTCAGCGCCCGCGCCTCGGCCACCGGGGCCATGACCGTGGCCACGCACTGGCTCCGGCCGGCCAGATCGGCCGCGGTCCTGGCCAGCGCCACGGCCTCCCTCGGGTCGCCGTAGTACAGCGGGATCAGCGCCTCCCGCACCGCGACCCAGGCGCGCAGCGCGCGGTCCCCGGTCTCATCGGCCGCGATGCGGGCCGTCCGGAAGAACGACCGGGCCATCCGCTGGTCGCCGATGTCGATCATCGTCATCCCGGTGAGGGCGGCGAGTTGCGCGGCAAGCCGGCACAGCCGCTCGGCGAACTCGATGGGCTGCCGCTGCTCGCACATCCGGCGCACATCCCCGAGGTCCAGCAGCACGTCACACAGCAGCCGCAGCGGCGGGACCGTCTGGTACTGCCTGCCGTACCCGGCCGAGGTTTCCTCCCACTGGTCCAGCATGGTGGCCGACACCGAGCCGCGGAACAGCGCGTCGTCCATCCGGCGGCGGACCCGGTCCACCGCCCCGAAGAACCCGCTGTCCAGGCTCACCGGCGCACCGGCGATCAGCCGCAGCAGTGCCCTCCTGAGGATGTCGTCGTCATCGAGGACCCAGGGCGGCGAATCGTCGCTGATGGCAGCGGGCAACCCCGGGTCGTGCTCGTGGAACGGGCCATCAAGCTGCGTCCCATCCCCAGCCCCGCCCGCCCGCTCGGGGTGCGGGTGCCGGGGCTCGGCCCGGTGGCTGTTCCCGCAGAAGCAGGTGCCCTGGTAGCCGAGATCCTGCGGGTCCGCCCCGTACACGGTGCACAGGTAGTGCAGGTACTGGGGACCCGGCCGCTTCTGCCCGCTTTCGTAAGCGGACAGCAATGTTTCGCTGAACCGTGGCTGCTCCCGCCCCTGCGCCTCGTACCAGGCCCTGACCTGCTCGACGACGTCGGCCAGGGTGATCCCGAGGGCCAGCCGGTAGGCCCGGATCCACGTCGTGCCGAACTCCGGACCACATTCGTCCTTGATCACCGAGGCCGTCTGCGCCGTGGAATGCCCGGCGACAACCCCGCGCGCTCTCAGCCGGCGCGCGATCACGGACTCGGTGTCCGGCTGGCTGTCACCCGCCGCCCGGTCTTGCTGCGGCTGGCCCCGCCGGCCGGCCCGGGTGCCGGTGAGCGGCTCGTGGCACTGTCGTGGCTGGCACTGTCCTGACATGCAGACCCTTCCTCCCTCAGCCAGACCCTCGCCCGCCCCCGCGCGGGTGAAGCCCCTCCCTGACTCAACGTAACCTTGATATGGCTTTTCGCGAATGCCGCTGGACGGCATGCTCCCCAGCTAGCCATCCATACATGCAATTCTCACTTTTCACTTCTCATCTTGCACCTTTTTCCAGCTTCGTGCTGGCTCACTGCGAAAACTCAGTCACGCAGCGTTTGCAGACATGCTGGTCCTGACGCAAGTGTCCCCGCGCACTACCGCACTGGCTAGTGCCAGACCGCTTAGCCTCAGGATCGACAGTCCGGCGCATCCGAAAGGTTCTGGTCATGACCCCGCAAGCGCTCGCCGCCGCCTCCGCCGCGTCGCGAACGCACGACACGCTCATCGCCGCATGTGGCAGCAGCGAACCCGGCACCGCCTGCCGCCTCGTCTGGGATCTCACGCACAGCGGCACCGCCACCCGGCTGACCAGGGTGTACCTGGCCGGACCGGTCACCGTGGCGCTCAGGATCGCCTTTGTGCTGCTGCTGGCCTTCGTCATCCGGGCTCTGGCGCACCGCATCCTCAGGCGCATGACAGACCGGGCCGCCAACGGCGGGAAGGACGGCAGCGGGCACGCGCTGCTGCCCGAGCTGACCGGTGAACGGCGGCGCCAGCGTTCCCAGGCGCTCAGGACGATCCTGGGCAACGCCTCGTCGATCTTGATCTTCGGCATCGCCGCCATCATCATCATGGGCGATCTGGGGATCAACCTGGCGCCGATCCTGGCCAGCGCCGGCGTCCTGGGCGTGGCGCTCGGCTTCGGCGCGCAGAACCTGGTGGGTGACTTCCTGGCCGGGGTGTCCATCCTGCTCGAAGATCAATACGGCGTCGGGGACGTCATCACCACGAGCGCCACCACCGGCACCGTGGAGGCGGTCGGCCTGCGGGTGACCAGGATGCGCGACGTGAACGGGGTCGTATGGCACATCAGGAACGGGTCGATCCAGCAGGTGGGCAACCAGTCCCAGGGCTGGGCCCGGGCGGTCATCGACTTCCCCGTCCCCTATCAGCAGGACATGTCCGAGATACGCCAGATCATGACCCAGGTGGCGACGGCCATGTGGCGGGAACCGCGCTGGGAGGGCGTCATCCTGGAGGAACCCAAGGTCTGGGGTGTCCAGTCCCTGTCGAGCAGCGAGGCCGTCTGGCGCCTCGTCGCCATGACCACGCCGCCCCGGCAGTATGAGGTGGAGCGCGAACTCAGAGAAAGAATCAAGGTAGAGCTGGACTCCAGGGGCATCGCCACCGCTCCCACGGTCTTCACGCTGACCGGGCCGGATGCGCACGGCGGCGCCACCCTGGCCGCGGCAGCCGGCCAGGCAGCGGACGCCGGTAAGCACGGCGACAGCGAGTTCGGCGACGGCGGTGGGTGAGCACCGGAGTCCGCACCAGTCGGCCGGCGACCGTAACCTAGGTACCGCTATGAGCGAGGACAATCAGACCAGCTTCTACGCGGCCGTCGGTGGAGAGGAAACGTTCCGCCGCCTGGTGCACGCGTTCTACCAGAGCGTGGCGGACGATCCCGTGCTCCGGCCGGTCTACCCGGCCAAGGATCTCGGGCCTGCCGAGGAGCACCTGCGGCTCTTCCTCATGCAGTACTGGGGCGGCCCAGGGACCTACAGCGAGCAGCGCGGCCACCCCAGGCTGCGGATGCGGCATGCCAGGTTCACCATCGGCGAAGCCGAGCGGGACGCCTGGCTTCGCCACATGCGCGCGGCGCTCGACGACCTCGAACTCGACGAGTCCCTCGACAACCAGTTCTGGGACTACCTGGTCATGGCTGCGCACAGCCTGGTCAACCAGCAGCCAGCCAGCCAGCGCGACGACCTCGGCCTCACGCCAGCCTGACCACGCCAGGGCTCGCCCCAGCGTGGACGGCCTGGAAATCAGCGTCTGCGGCGTGGCCAGCACGTGCGGCAAGGGCCGCCCTGAAGCTCTGGCGCGGTCAGCCGCTGGCCGGGGCTACCGGGTTGACCCAGCGGACCTCGCTGAACCGCGCAAAGTCAGCGTCGTTGGAACAGACCTCAAGCCCATGCCCGATGGCGAGCGCGGCCAGGTGGGCATCGCTGATGATGTTGCCGTGGAGGTGGTACCTGGTCACCAGGCCGGTAAGGATGCGGGCATGCTCTGGGCCTTCACGCGGGATCCATGCGACCTCGGGTTCGAGCCAGTCCTCGATGAAGCCAGCCGCCTCCCGCGGGGTCAGTGGATTGGCCGAGGCCCGTTCGTGGGTGCTGATCCTGGCGAACGCGACAAGTGACTGCCACGGAAAGCCCACGCGCCTGGAGCCGTTGAGCTGGCCGGTCAGCCAGGTGCGCGCGGCCTGGTGGAACGGGCTGGCCTCATCGACCGCATAGAGCAGAATGTTCGCGTCGACCAGCACTACCTGGCCTCGGGTCCGTCGAGACGTTCCAGTGCGTCAGCCACGCTGGTGACGTCGGCCCGCAAGCCAAGGTTTGCCGTCCGCTGCCGGAACGTCTTGCGCCGGGCCGGGGCGGCCAGCCCGGCCCTGATCAATTCGTTGACCGCGTCGCTCAGCCCGATGTGCCGCTCCTCGCGGAGCCGCTGCACGGCGGCGGCGACATCGTCGTCGAGCGAAAGGGTGGTACGCATCTCACAAGTCTAGCGCATCAAGATGTTCGAAACAGAGCATCAGGATGCACCCCGGCCTTCGTGCGGTCAGCCGCGGGTGAGCCTGCGGTAGGTGACGCGGTGCGGGCGGGCCGCCTCCGCGCCGAGGCGGTCGATCTTGTTCTTCTCGTACGACTCGAAGTTCCCCTCGAACCAGAACCAGGAGGAACCGCCCTCCCAGGCCAGGATGTGGGTGGCCACCCGGTCGAGGAACCACCGGTCGTGGCTGGTGATCACCGCGCAGCCGGGGAAGTCCAGCAGCGCGTTCTCCAGCGAGGACAGCGTTTCCACGTCCAGGTCGTTGGTCGGCTCGTCCAGCAGCAGCAGGTTCCCGCCCTGCTTGAGGGTGAGCGCCAGGTTCATCCGGTTGCGCTCGCCGCCGGACATCACGCCGGCCGGCTTCTGCTGATCCGCTCCCTTGAAGCCGAAGGCGGCCACATAAGCGCGGCTCGGGATCTCCGTGGTGCCGATGCGGATGTATGACTCGCCGTCTGAGATCGCTTCCCAGACGTTCTTGTCCGGGTCGATCCGCTCTCGGTTCTGATCCACATAGGAGATCTTCACGGTGTCCCCTATGGTGATTGTGCCCGCGTCCGGCTTTTCCTCGCCGACGATCATCTTGAACAGGGTGGTCTTGCCGACGCCGTTGGGGCCGAGCACGCCGACGATGCCGTTGCGGGGCAGCGAGAAGTTCAGGTCCTCGAACAGCTCGCGGTCACCGAAGCCCTTGCCGAGATGCTCGACCGCGACCACGGTGCTGCCGAGCCGCGGGCCCGGCGGAATCTGGATCTCCTCGAAGTCCAGCTTGCGGTTCTTCTCGGCCTCGGCGGCCATTTCCTCGTAACGCTGCAGCCGGGCGCGGCTCTTGGCCTGGCGGGCCCGCGGGCTGGAACGCACCCATTCGAGCTCGTCCTCCAGCCGCTTGCGCCGCTTGACGTCCTTGGCGCCCTCCACCTTGATCCTGGTGGCCTTGGTTTCCAGGTAGGTCGAGTAGTTGCCCTCGTACGGGTAGGCGTGGCCGCGGTCGAGTTCGAGAATCCACTGGGCAACGTCGTCCAGGAAGTACCGGTCGTGGGTGACCGCCACCACGGTGCCCGGGTACTTCTCCAGGTGCTGCTCCAGCCACTGGACGCTCTCCGCGTCCAGGTGGTTGGTCGGCTCGTCCAGCAGCAGCAGATCCGGCTGGGAGAGCAGCAGCCTGCACAGCGCCACCCGGCGGCGCTCGCCACCCGACAGCACGGTGACGTTGGTGTCCGGCGGCGGGCAGCGCAGCGCGTCCATGGCCTGTTCGAGCTGGCTGTCGATGTCCCAGGCATCGCGGTGGTCGAGCTGCTCCTGCAGGCTGCCCATCTCGGCGAGCAGCTCATCGGAGTAGTCGGTCGCCATCTTGGCCGCGACCTCGTTGTAGGCGTCAAGGAGCTGCTTGGTCTCGGCGACGCCTTCCTCCACGTTCTCCAGGACGGTCTTGTCCTCGTCCAGCTCAGGCTCCTGAGCCAGCAGGCCGACAGTGAAGCCGGGCATCAGCTTGGCATCGCCGTTCGACGGCTGCTCCACTCCCGCCATGATTCTGAGCAGGGTCGACTTGCCCATCCCGTTGGGGCCCACGACGCCGATCTTGGCGCCGGGCAGGAAGGCAAGCGTGACTTCGTCAAGGACGACCTTGTCGCCATGCGCCATCCGCACAGCGCGCATCTGATAAATGAACTCCGGCATATTCACAAGCGTAGAGCCCACCGGATCGTGGATCCGACACTCAATCAACCACCGGCGGCCCCACCGGCAGCCGCACCGGCGGCCCACCGGCAGCCGCACCGGCAGCCGCACCGGCGGCCGGGCCTCAGCAGCCCATCTCGCAGGCGCCCGCGGCGGTCTCGATGACCGGTGCCGCTGAGTCCGGGCTGGACCGTGGCCGGGGCAGGCAGACCCGGTCACGGCCGGCCGCCTTGGCCTGGTACAGCGCGCCGTCCGCGGACGCGAGCAACGCCCGGACATCGCCGCCGTGCTGGCCGAGCACCGCCGCCCCGATCGACACGGTGACCGCGATCTCGGCGTCACCGACGGCGGTGAGCATCGCGCCCACGCGCTCCCTCAGCCGCTCGGCGACCTTGGCCGCTTCCACGGCGTCCGCGCCGGGCAGCAGGACGACGAATTCCTCCCCGCCGAACCTGCCGACCACGTCCGACTCGCGCACCTGCTGCTGGAGCGCGCCCGCCAGGGCGGCCAGCACCTGGTCGCCGACCAGGTGCCCGTGCGTATCGTTCACCCGCTTGAAGTGATCGATGTCGACGAGCAGCACGGCGAGGGATTCCCCGGTCCGCAGCACTCTGCCGATCTCGGTGTCGGCCTCGCGCTGCCAGGCCACCGAGTTCAGCAGGCCGGTCTTGGCGTCGGTGCGCGCGGCCGCCCGGAGCTGCTGATGGAGCAGGCTGCGCTGCAGCAGGATGACCGGCGGCAGCGCCATGAACAGCAGCAGCGGGCTCAGCGAGCAGGCGATCGTGACCAGTACCCCGGCGCAGACCTCGGTGACGTCGAGGATCAGCTTCTCGGCGTCCCAGAGCACGTCGCGCCACCGGATCAGCGGCTCGGACGCATGCGCCGCGATCGCCACCCGTGCCGCGTTCAGCACGCTGAACAGCCCGGCGCAGCTCACGGCGATCAGCACAGTGACCGGACGGGAGAACCAGAGCTGTGGGCCGGCCGAGGCGGACCACGCGGTGTGGCTGCGTACCGAACCCGCGGGCAGCCCGAACCGGCCGAACAGGATGGACGCCACCGCCGCCGCCAGCCCAAGCGCCGCCGCGCTGAACACCCGCCGGTAGATGGCGGTCCGGCGCACCCGGAGCTGGAGCAGCACGTTGAGCGGGACCGGTGCGATCAGCGCATACACCGGCGGCAGCAGCAGTGCGACCGGCAGCCACCAGGCCGACAGCAGGTCGCGGGACACCCCGGCCGGCATTCCGAGCCGCCTGGTCGCCTCGATGCACAGCCCGCCACAGATGAGCAGCGCCGCGAACAGCAACAGCTCACCCGTGCGTGGCCGGGTCCGGTGCAGCTCCCAGCCGGTCAGCGCCAGGTAGCTCGCCACCACGGTCACGACGTAGCCGACCAGTGGCGCAGGCTGGCCCAGCAGCGGCGGCCACCGCAACGGCCACCAAACCAGCCGGGCCAGCCGAGCGAGCCGGGCCAGCCGACTCAGGCCACGTCCCTGGTCGCGCTGCCCCTGGTCGCGCTGCCCCTGGTCGCGCTGCATCGCCGCCTGCCGGACTGCCATGCCTCCTGCTCGTGACCACGTCGCCGGGATCCCGCCCTGGCCACCCCTGAACGCATCACATTCGGTGGCGCCAGGGCGAGATTGGACTACTCTCGGTAACACAATAGATGCGGCGCGTGCACCAGGCCCGGGAAACCGCTATGTTGGTCCCGGTGCGGATCGGGCTGCTGGCCCGGTCAGGTGATTCACCGGGTTCCGCGCGATCACCCTTGCCGATGCGATCACCCCGCGTCGGGCGAGACGAAGGAAATCGGGGGCTCAAGGTGCGAGGCATTATCTGGACCTGACGTCCAAGCGGCCGCAGCGGCACGCTGGCGGGCCCGCGGGTCGCACCCGGGCTGTGGTCGGGTCATAGGCGGGCGCTGCGCTCGGGGTCAGAACGGCGCGCCCACGGCAACCGGCTCGGCCGCGGTCCCGGCGAGCGCGTCCACCGCATTCTGATCGAACATGCCGCCCGATCCTCCCGCGTCACTCACCGGCCCGTGCCCGGTGTGCATCTGGTCCAGCGCGTCCTCACCTGGCAGGTCATCGCCGGAGAGCCCGTCCCTGACGGCCTCGCTCTTCGCCAGGTCATCGAGACGGCTGTGACCAGCCTCGTCGCCTGTCGACCGCACCGTGCGCTGGAACCGCGTGACACCCCGGGACAGGTCGTGCCCGATGGCGTCCGCTTCGATGTCCACGCTGGTGCGGCGCCGGCCCTCCTTGTCGTCGTATTCGCGCACCGCGAGCCGCCCGGTCACCACGACGGCCTCGCCCTTGCGCAGTGAGGGTGACACGTTGTCGGCCATCCGGCGCCAGCAGTGGACGGTCGCGAACGAGGTCTTGCTATCCCGCCACTCCCCCGTCGCCCGGTCGAAATAACGCGAGTTCCAGGCGACCCGCAGGGACACCTTCGGCGTCTTCTCGTTGACGGTCTTGACGACCGGCTCTGATGCCACGTAACCCGCGAGGGTCACCAATGCGCCATTGATCATCTGAGATCCTCCTGAACGAATCCGGCGGCCCGCTGCCGCCGGCCATCTCATGTCTGGCCCTGGCGATCGCTTGCCCTGGCCCGTAGCCAGGGTGGCCCGAAACCGCGGTGCCAGGCGGATCCCAATGCCGCCCTGTGGATAGTTGCCGTGATAGGGCAGATCTGTGGACAGCCGATTTCACCCGGCGGCTCCCGCATGGCACAATCCGGCCGCAGCGGGCCGTTACCCGCCGCAGGCTCCGCACGGCGGCCGCCGGCACCGTGGCCTGGTGACGGTGTACGCGATCGCTCTCCCGTCCATGACCGCACCCGTTATGGCAGGTACGTGGCCGCGTTCATGCCCGTTCCCGGCGAGTACGGCGGGCGGCTGCCGGCGGTCGCCGTGGCCGGGATGTCTGCCTGCCGCTGATGCCCCCGGTCAGGCCGCGACGAGTTCGGTTGGCTCGGCGATCACGTCGACCAGGGCGCCGTTGCGCATCACCGTGATCGCCAGCGGCTGGCCGATCGCCTCGCCGAACATCAGCCGCTGCAAGTCCTGCGCCTTGGCCATCTCGCTGCCCCCGGCCGACAGCAGCAGGTCGCCGGCGCGCAGCCCGGCCCGGTCGGCGGGCTCGCCGCGCATGACCTGGGCCACCCGCAGGCCGTTCGCGCGGCCGGTCCGCTCGCGCAGCCAGGACGGCAGCGGCGCCGGCACGACCACGACGCCGAGGTAGGCGCGCCGGACCCGGCCGTCGGTCATCAGCGCCGAGACTATCCGCCGGGTGGTGGAGTTGACCGGGACCGCCAGTCCCAGGCCGGCACCGGCCACGGCGGTGTTGATGCCGACCACCCTGGCGTTCGCGTCGGCGAGCGCGCCGCCGGAGTTTCCCGGGTTGAGCGCCGCGTCGGTCTGGATGACATCTTCGACGACCCTGGCCGCCCGGCCCTGGCCGTCCCTGGTCGGCAGCGACCGGCCCAGCGCGCTGACCACCCCGGCGGTCACCGAGCCGGCCAGCCCCAGCGGGTTGCCTACCGCGACCACGAGCTGGCCTACCACCAGTTTGTCGGCCTCGCCCAGGGTGGCCGGGGCGGGAGTGTCGCCCGCGGCCCGCAGCACGGCGAGGTCGGACAGCGGGTCGGCGCCCACCACCCGGAACGGTGCGCTCGTCCCGTCCGCGAACATCGCCGTCCCGCCCTGGGAGCGGCCTACCACGTGCGCATTGGTCAGCAGGAACCCGTCGCCGGTATACACGACGGCGGAGCCGAGGCTCTCTCCTGTCCCGCCACCCCCCCGGCGCGGCACCCGCAGGCTGGCTACCTTTGGCGTCAGCTCGGCGGCAACACCGGCCACGACCTGCGAATAAGCGTCCAGTGGGGCATCTGATGTCATGTTCGCCACACCTCCGCCGCAATTTTAATTACATTATTACGAACGAACGGCTTCGCCAGTCCGGCGACTCCCGGACGCGTTACGCCGTGCGCGAAAGGCCAGGCGGCGCAGCGGCCGGGCTGGTTCCGGCGATCTGACAACGAACGGCCGGGGTGGCTCCGGCGACCTGGCCGGGCGCGAAATATCTCGCCAAACCGCACTGGCCGGAGGGCAGAATGCGTCCATGGGGAGTGGCGGGCATGGGGCTGAACTGCGTGCGCCGCGCCTGGTGGATCGCGACGCCGAGGTTGCCAGGATCATCCGGGCGCTGGCCCATCCACCGGCCGTGGTTCTGATCGAAGGCGAGCCGGGGATCGGCAAGACCCGCCTGGTCCAGGAGGCCCTGGCCGCGCAGCCGGCCGGCGGACGTGGCGTGCTGCTGGCGGTGTGCCCGCCGTTCCGGCAGCCCTACACCCTGGGCGCCGTGGTGGACGCGGTCCGGCGGGCGGCCGAGGTGGCCACCAGGCCTGGTGGCCTGCGAGGACTGCGGCTGAGCGGCCTGGCCGGAGCGCTGCGGCCGCTGTTCCCCGAGTGGGCCGGCGAGCTGCCGCCCGCGCTGGAGCCCGCCGAGGACGCGACGGCGGCCAGGCACCGGCTGTTCCGGGCGCTGGCTGAGCTGCTGGCCGGGCTGCGGGTGACCGTCCTGGTCATCGAGGACGTGCACTGGGCGGACGAGGCGACGCTGGAGTTCCTGTTGTTCCTGGCCGCCCGTGGGGCGCCGGGACTGAGCCTGGTGGCCACCCACCGACGGGAGGACACACCGGCCTCGTCGCTGCTGTGGCGGCTGCCATCCCGGCTGCCCGCCGGGGTCACCCAGCTCCGCCTCGAACTCGGGCCGCTGGGGGTGGATGCGACCGCCGCGCTGGTGTCGTCGATGGTGGACGGCCAGCCGGTGTCGCAGAAGTTCGCGGGATTCCTGCACCGCAGCACCGAAGGTGTGCCGCTGGCCATCGAGGAGTCCGTCCGGCTGATGGCCGACCGGGACGACCTGACCAGGAGCGATGGCGAGTGGATACGGCGGAGCCTGGATGAGATCGTCGTGCCGCCCACGGTGCGCGACGCCGTGCTGGAGCGGGCCGGGCGGCTGACCGCCGACGCCCAGGCCGTGCTCCGGGCCGCGGCCGTGCTGGCCGCCCCGGCCGATGAGGCCACGCTGGCGGCCGTGGCGGGACTGCCGGACGGCCGGTCCCGTGCGGCGCTGACGCAGGCGCTGGCCTGCGGGCTGCTGGCCGAAGACGGGCGGCTGCTGGTGTCCTTCCGGCACGCGCTGGCCGCCCAGGCGGTCTACGAGGCCACCGCCGCCCCGGACCGGCGGGCGATGCACCGGCGCTGCGGTGAAGCTCTGGAGAGCACGCTGCCGCTGCCGCTGGCCCGGCTGGCCCGCCACTTCCGTGAGGCCGGCCAGACCGCCCGCTGGTGCCGCTACGGTGAGCAGGCTGCCGACACCGCGCTCGCCAGTGGCGACGGCGTCACCGCCTCTGACCTGCTGTACGACCTGGTCACCGAGGCCGGCCCGCCGACCGCCGACGTGGCCAGGCTGATCAGGAAGATCCCGTTCACGTCGCTGGCCGAGCCGGCCCGGTACCGGAATCTGGCCGGTGTCCTTGAGGCCATTCTCGGCCGCGGCGGCCTCGGCGCACCGGTGGAGGCCGAGTTGCGCAGCCAGCTCAGCCGGGTCCTGGTGGCGATGAGCGACTGGGTGGCGGGCCGCGCCGAGATCCAGCGGGCGGTAGCGCACCTGGACCACGACCCGGCCGAGGCGGCCCGGGCGATGATCTACCTCGGCTGGCCGCTCGAACCAGCCTTGCCGGCCTCGGCGCACCGCAGGTGGCTGCGCCGGGCCGCGACGGTGATGGCCTCGCTGCCCGCGCCGCGGCGGGCGGCGCTTGCCATGGACCGGGCGGCGGCGCTGCTCATGCTCGGCGAGCAGGAGGGCTGGGCCGAGGCGGCCAGGATCCCGGCGAACGCGCCGACCGCCGGGGAGCGGCTGCAGGTCGCCAGGGGCAACCTCAACGTCGGGGACCAGGCGATGGTGTGGGGCCGGTACGCCGAGGCCCGCCAGCGGCTGGCCGCTGCGCTGGAACTGGCGCAGACCCATGAATACCCGCGGGTCCGGGCCGAGGCGCTGACGACCGGCCTGCACCTGGACTGGTTCACCGGGGCGTGGCAGGGCCTGCTGGCCCGGGCCGCCGCCATCGCCGACGGCGGCGAGACCATCCCGCCGATCCAGTTCGAGGCCGTCCTGGTGACCGGCCTGCTGCACGCTGCGGCCGGGCGGCCCGGGCAGGCCGAGGACCGGCTGCGCTTCGTGATCGGTGAGATCAGCCGGCGAGGGGCGGTGCAGTACTTCGCCGAACCGGCCGGGGCGCTGGCCCGGCTATGGCTCGCCGACGGGCGGGCCGGCGACGCGCTGGCGATCACCGAGGAACCGGTCGCCGTGGTGGCCGGAAAGGGGATCTGGGTCTGGGCGACCGAGATCGCCCCGGCCCGGACCGCGGCACTGATAGCGGCCGGCCGGGTCGATGCGGCGGCGGCCCTGGTGCAGGCGTTCGCCCGTGGCCTGCGCGGCCGCGTCGCACCGGGGCCGAAGGCCGCGCTCGCACTGTGCCGGGCGCTGCTCGCCGAGGCACGCGGCACTCCGGCCAGGGCGGCCACGTCGTTCGCCCGGGCGGCCGCCGCCTGGCAGGCCCTGCCGCGGCCGTACGAGGCGCTGCTGGCCCGGGAGCGGCAGGCGGGCTGCCTGCTCGCGGCGGGCTCGGCGGACGCGGCGCTGGCCCTGCTGGCCGAGGTGCACCAGGGCCTGTCCAGCCTGGGCGCCGATGGCGATGCCGGCCGGGTGGCCCGCAGCCTGCGCGGGCAGGGAGTACAGGTACCGCAGGTGTGGCGCGGGGGTCAGCGCGGCTACGGCGGCCGGCTCTCGCCACGCGAGCTCGAAGTGGTCCGTTTCGTCAGCCAGGGCCGCACCAACCGGGAGATCGCCGAGGCACTCTGCCGGTCGCCGAACACCGTGGACACCCAGCTCAGATCCGCCATGCGCAAGCTCAACGTGACCACCCGCACCGCCCTTGCGGTAAAGGCGATCGAGCTGAAGATTCACGTGTCTGGGTGATCGCAGCCGCCGGCCGGGCCAGCCGATACTTGCCTGGCGCAGGCCCGGCGGAGGGAACGAGATGAGCGGTCAGCCACAGCCCGGCCCGCCGGACCCCGGTGGGCAGTCCGCTCCGTCGCCGCAAGCAGCCGGGCCAGATCAGGGCACCGAAGCCGGGGAAGAGGCCGGACCGGCCGGCGGCGGCGGTGACCGGGGCCCGGTTCCCGAGGGCTATGAGCCTCTTTAATCGATTTCCATCTGGCCTGCCGGGCGGGTCATCCTGGCCACTCTCAGCAGCGTCGACATATCACCGGGTGAACGACCTTAGGGAGAGGGAGAAGCGATGTTTACGTTCAACTACGATGCCTGGAGTCCCACGGGCTACGACGCCTGGGACCTGGCCGGCCCGGCCCGCCGCGCCCATCCGCCCTACGACGCCTGGGCGGCTATCTGACCCGGCATGCCCGCCAGGCAGGGGCGGGAGCGATTCCCGGGCTGGCCGCCGTCGCGGTGACGGCGGCCAGCCCGGCGCATTGGTCAGCGCCACCAGGGTGTGCGCCGCAACTGCGCCACGTGCAGTGCGGGCACGGGCACCACGGCCACATGCTGGCCGAGATGCAGCAGGTGCTCCCGCACCCACAAGGTGTGCGGGTGATGGTGCGGCACCCCGCCGTCTTCGGCCACCCCGAACTCGCTGGGCGCGGGGATCGCGGCGAGCGCGGGCTCCCCGTTGACCGGGCGGCCGAGCTGGACCGCGATCCGTTCGTAGAAACTGACCAGATCCGCTGTCAGCGCCCGCAGCGCGGCGCGCGCCTCGTCCACGTGCAGCGGTGCGTCCCGGTAGGCGGGGGAGCCCTGACCGCGCAGCGCGGCCACTGAGTGCGCGGTGAGCCTGAGCCGCAGGGTGGCCATCACAAGCATCCACAGGTCGTTCTTGGGCACCCGCTTGGATCCCTGCTCGGCCAGGTAGGCACGGAGCGCGTCGTCGAGCCGGATGCCCGCGGTGACGGCCGGGATCGCGGTGTCCGGCGCCCTGCCTCGCAGGCCCAGCGCCCAGTCCACCGCCTGGCTCAGGTAGGCGCTACCGCTGCGGTAGGCGTCGGCAAGGTCGTCGCTGACGACCGAGCCGGCGCCGCGGGGCCAGAACAGCACCCCCACCACCAGGCTCACCGCACAGCCGATGGCCACGTCCTGGATCCGCAACAGGCCCACCGTCCAGCCGGCCGGGACGAGCAGGTTGAACAGGACCACCACGGTGATCGTGAAGGCCGCCTGGCCGACCGTGAACGGCGCCGTCCCCGGTGCGTAGGAGGCGATCAGGACGGCGACCGGCAACGCGATCCACAGGGCGGTCTGACCGGTGCCGATGCCCAGCAGCAGAGCGGCGCCGACCACGAAGCCCAGGACGGTCCCCACAAACGCCCGCACCGCCGTGGACCCGGTGGAGGCGGCGTTCGTGCGCAGCACCGACAGCGTGCCCAGGACGACCCAGAAGCCGTGCTGCACGCCGCTGAGGTCCGCGACGGCCACCGCGGCGGCCAGGCCCACGGCCCCGCGCACGCTGTTGAGCAGCCACACCGAGCGGAAGCTCGCGTGCCTGGACACGATGCCCAGCGCGCCGGCCAGCCCGCCGGCCCGGTGCGGAGCCGGGGTGGCGGGCTGCTCGCCGAACCATTCACGGCGCGCCGTCGCGATGACCTCCGGCGCGGCCCGCCGGGTGGCGATCAGGGCGTCCTCGGCGACGCCACGGGCCGCGACGGCGATGGCCTGCGCGTGGAAGGCGAACCTGGCGGCGGCCCGGGCGTCATCGAGGTCGTCGTGCGCCGACCGCTGGTACGCCGTGCTGGCCGCGCTGGCGGCCTCCAGCCTGCCGATGTCCGGCTCTGCGTTCTGGCCGGACAGCAACGCGGCCGCGGCCCGCAGCAGGCCAGCGGCGGCGCGCAGCAGCTCACGGTCGGCCTCGGTGGCCTGGCCGATCCGCAGATGCCCGTCCAGGGTGTCGCCGACCAGGGCGGTGCACCACTCGAGCAGCTGGACGATGTTGCCCAGCGCCTGGTCGGCGGTGGCCAGCCCGGTCGGCCGGTAGGGCGTGGCGGCGAACGTGTTCATCAGGTTGTGCTTGGCCTCGATGCAGGCCGCGAGCTGCTCCGGGGTCACCGCACCGTTCGCCACGGCGCCGAGCTGGGTGGCCAGCGCGTCCGCCGAGGCGGCGGCGCTGCCCCGCAGCCGGTCGCCTGGCGACCTGGGCGACAGCAGCAGGACGGCGGCCGTGCTCACCACCGAGGCCAGCCACCAGCCGGCCAGGCGGTCCGGGATGGCGCTCACCGTGCCGGCCGAGGCGACCGGAAGCACGTAGGCGAGCAGGGCGGCGGTGACACCGGAGGCGGCGTTGGGCCCGGCCACCCCGGCGAAGAAGAGGCCGAACGCGACCGGGACGGTGACCAGTGCGGCCAGCCATGTGATGCCGCTGACCGCGGTGCCGACCGACAGCACGACGCTGCCGGTGACGGCGAGCCCGAGGTGGGCGATCAGCTTGTCCCTGCGGGTGCCGCCGAACGCGGCCATCACCAGCGAGGCGAAGCCGCCGAACACGGCGAACAGCACCATCTGCGGGTTGCCGATGACCTTGTAGGTCAGCGCGAACAGACCGGGCACCACGAGCGTGGCCCGCACCGCCCGCATCGCGGCGGGCACCGACCACGTCACCCGCAGCGCGGACAGCCCAGCCAGATCCGGCGGCAGCCTGGGCAGCAAGCGGCCAGGCCTGACAGCAGTTACTTCCGAACCAGCCACGGCGACAGTGTAAGGAAGTAATCCAGGCGAAGCGAGGGAGGATCAGCGGTGGCCGAGGGCGGTTTTCAGCTCCTCGCGGAACCGGTCGTACTCCGACAGTTCCTGCTCGACGGGCATCAGCACAAGCTCTCTGGCGACCGTGGCGATGCGGGATCGCATGGCCTGTTCCACCCGCTGCCGTTCCTTGCCGGCCGCCAGCATGACCATGTTCATGCAGCCGGACGAGGTCAGCCAGCCGAGCAGGAGCATGGCGACGATCACCGCACCGGCCCAGGGCAGCAGCGAGAGCTTGCCGAGCAGCGGCGAGGACACCCCCTGGTCCACGTGGCCCGCGGCGAACGCCACGATCGCGCCCAGCCACGCGGCGCAGGCCAGGATCGCCGCGATCAGGCCCCACTGCCAGATCCTGACCATCCGCCACCACAGCGGCACCTCACCGTCGGCGGGCAGCGACTCCACGATCGCCGCGCCCAGCTCACCGGGTATCGCGTCGGCCCGGGATCTCGCGGCCGTGTACACGGTGCGCGACCACGGCAGGGGCAACCGCGAGCCGACATCGGTGCCGAGGGTGGTGAGCGCGTTGCCGATCTCGGCGGGCTGCGCATCCGCGGTGCCCGCGGCCAGGCTGCGCAACTGGCCGGCGATGTTGGACAGCCCCATCTTCCTGACCCGGTTGCGGCTGTGCAGGCGGCGGGCCAGCGCGGCGGCCGGCCAGCCGACGTACTCACCGGCCTGCAGCTCCCGGGTGCCCTGCAGCGCTTCCCCGGCCGCGGTCATCCCCGCCGCGTGGGCGAACGCGTCGGTCAGCGCGCTGGCGGCCGACTCGGGCACGGCGACCGGGCCCTCGCCCGCGTGCGGCCGGAACTGGGCGATCAGGGTGTCCAGGTCGGCCTCGAGCCGCTCGCCCGCGGCCCGCCGGGCGGTCACCGTCTCGGTGAGCACCTTGCGCAGTTCGTCGATGCCGGTGCCGGTGGCGGCCGAGGTGAGCAGGATCCGGGCATCGTGCAGGCCCTCGGAGTCGAGCAGCCTGCGCAGGTCGGACAGGCAGTCCTCGGCCTGCTCGGGGCTGAGCAGGTCGGACTGGTTGAGCAGGACGGTGGTGACCGCGGAATGCGCCGGCATCCGCACCAGGTACCGGTTGTGCACCGCCGCGTCCGCGTACTTCTGCGGGTCGAGCACCCAGATCATCAGGTCGGCGAGCCCGACCAGGCGGTCCACCTCGTGCGAGGCGCCAGCCGTCACCGAGTCGTGGTCGGGCAGGTCGATCAGCAGCAGGCCGGTCAGGTTTTCCTCGCCCTGGTCCAGGGCGCTGGCCCGGGCGTAGCGGTGCCGCCGCTGGATGCCCAGCCAGTCGAGCAGCGGCCCGGCCCCGGCCATCCCCCAGACGCAGGCGTGCGGCTCGCTGGTCGTCGGCCTGGTCACCCCCACCGGCGAGAAGTCGGCACCGGCCAGCACGTTGAACAGCGAGGACTTCCCGCTCCCGGTGCCGCCGGCCAAAGTGACGACGGTATGGGCGCCGGACAGCCGCAGCCGCTCCCCGGCCCGGCCCAGCAGGTCGGCCGCTTCCTCCAGCAGTTCGCTGTCGAACCCGCCGGGGCCACCGCGCGCCGATCCGATCTGGACCAGCCGGGCGAGCGCGGTCAGCCGGCCGGGCAGGCTCGCCCGGCCCGCCACGCCCGGGTCGGTGGTGCCCGTGACATCAATGGACCTGGTCACCTGACGACCTCAAGGGAGTATGTGGCCTGGTAGAGCTGAACCGCCGCGGACTCGTCGGGGACACCCTCCGCGTCGATCAGCTTGGCGAACCTGAGCATTTCCTCGTCGAACAGCAGGCGGACCCGCTCCTGCAGGTCGGTGCGCGCCTTCGTGCCGATCTCGCGCAGCGGCCCGGGGCCGAACAGCGAGCTGAGCAGTTCCTGGGCGACCGCGCTGCTGCCCTCGGCCGCCGTGGCATCCCCGGCGCCAAAGCCGAGCAGGCCGATGATCACGACCAGGGCGAGCGATTCTTCGTCGAACGTGACCACCCGGGCGATGGACCGCTTGGTTACGTTTTCGGCCTGGACGAGATGCATTACGTGATCCTGCCACGTACTGATCGCCTGGGCGGCCCGGCGCCGAAGATCGGGCGCGGATCTGCCCAGCGCCATCGCGCCCGGAATCGGTGGTTCGCCGGCTTCTCCGGCCGGCGCGGCCGGCACCAGCGGCTCATCCCCGAACGGAGCCTCGCTGGGCACTCCGGCCGCGGAGTCCGCGAACGGGGAGTCGTCATCCTCGAAGGGCGAGCGTGTGTCCCGCGGCTGCTGCCGCTCCACCCGCACCCGGTCCTGGGCCGGCAGTTCGTTCAGCAGCGCGGCGCCCGCCGGGTGCTCGCGCCAGCGCGCGACGGCCTGATCGGCGGCGCGGTCGCCGATGGACACGATCAGCGCCTCCAGGCCGGCCGCCACGGCCGCCTTCAGCGCCTGGGCGCGGGCCGAGATCCGCTGCTTGTGCTTGTGCGGCCGGCTTGTGGCGCCGCCACGGCGGCGTGACTGCAGGGTGCGCAGCAGGTCGCCGGTGCCGGCGAAGTCCTGCCACCGGGCCAGCGTCTCACCGCGCAGCAGCGAGCCGTTCCTGGTCGCCTCCTCAACCTCGGCCACGGCGCTGGCGTAACAGGCCTCGATCGCCTGGCGGAGCTGGCTGCGCAGGGCGAGCTGTGCCGCCAGGTGTGAGGCCAGCTCGGGCACCCTGGTGCGGAACGTGTCGAGCACCCCGGACATCGTCTGGGTCAGCACGGCGACCCGGCGGTCCTCGCGCACCGCCGTGTCCTGCAGCCACTCCCTGACCGGCCCGAACATCGCCGGCGGCAGCATGTTGTCGACGATGACGGTCTCGGGGATCACGAACCGGTCCGCGTCACCGAGGCCGTTGGCCTCGAGCATCGCGGTGAAGTGCTTGACCAGCTCGGCCTTGGCGCGGGGCGGCACCCGGGACAGCACGATGCCCAGCGAGGCGTCGCGCTCCTTCGCGTAGCGCAGCAGTTCCCAGACCGGCGCGTCAGCGTAGCGGCTGGCCGTGGTGACGAACAGCCACAGGTCGGAGGCATCGAGGAACTGGTGCGCGAACTCATGGTGCGCCTGGATCACCGAGTCGATGTCCGGCGTGTCGAGCAGCGCGACCCCCTTGGGCATGCCCTCGTTCCCGGCCAGCACGAGCAGGCCGTCGCGGCCGGGCATGGCCAGGCCCTGCTGCCGCACCCGGGGCAGGGTGGGCAGGAACACGTTCTCGGCGAACCAGTCGATGTCATCGGGGTGGCAGGCGAGTACGGGTGAGTTCGTGGTGGGCCTGCGGATGCCCGTCAGGCTGACCTGGGCGCCGACGATGCTGTTGACCAGCGTCGACTTGCCGGCTCCGGTGGAGCCCACCAGGGCCACCAGGACCGGGGCGGCGGACTGGCGGATCCGCGGCAGCAGGTAGTCGTCGATCTGGGTCAGCAGCTTGTGCCGCTGCGCCCTGGCCTCGTCCACGCCGGGCGCTTCGAGCAGCAGCGGCGCCTCCACGATCCGGTGCCTGAGGTCGAGCAAGGCAGACTCAAGCTGTCGCGCGTCAACCCGCACATGCGGCTCCACGCCCTGCCCCTCAGTCATCTTGCCTGGCCTTTCTCTGCCTGGCTTCCCACGGCTTCTGCCGCGCTAACCACCGGCTGTGCAGCGGCCGGTGGTCAGCTCCGCAGCCTGCGCAGCGAGCATGACTACCTCCCCTATCACAACCACCGCCGGCGGCTTGATCCCAGCCTCCGCCACCCGGCTTGTCACAGTTTGCAGTGTCGCGCTGATTGTGCGCTGCGTGGGCAGAGTACCGTTCGCGACTACCGCAACGGGAGTGCTGGGGAGCCGCCCATGCCGGATCAGCGCCTCCGCGATGAGGTGCAGCCGCTCGGTGGCCATGAGCAGCACCAGAGTGCCAGATGAAGCGGCGAGCGCGGCCCAGTTCACCGTCGATTTGGCATCATCGGGAGGCAGATGGGCGGAGACTACGTGAAACTCCTGCGCCACGCCCCGCTGGGTGACCGGTATGCCGGCCGCGCCCGGCACCGCGATCGCACTGGTGACTCCCGGTACGACGGTGACCGGCACCCCGGCCCGCAGGCAGGCGAGCACCTCCTCGCCGCCCCGGCCGAAGACGAACGGATCGCCGCCCTTGAGCCGGACCACGAACCGCCCGGCCAGGGCGTTCGTAACCAGGATGGTGTTGATGTGATCCTGCTCCATGGCCGTGCCGTACGGGATCTTGGCCGCGTCGATGACCTCGACATCCGGCGGCAGTTCATCGAGCAGCGACTGCGGGGCGAGCCGGTCGGTCACCACAATGTCGGCCTCGCCGAGCAGTTGCCTGCCCCGCACGGTGATCAGCCCCGGGTCGCCCGGCCCGCCGCCCACCAGCGCCACACCGCGATGCCGGTTACGGCCGCGGCGCGCCCCGAGGGTCCCCGAGCGCAGGCCGGTGAGGACCGCGTCACGGATACCAGCGCTTCGCTTCGGGTCTGCGCTGAGAATGCCGACACTGACCTCTCCGGCCCGCCCGCTGGCGGGGGTCCAGGCCGCCGAAGCAGCGGCATCATCGGACCGGACACACCAGATATGACTCTGTTCGGTTTCGGTAATAATTTCAGAATTGACGGAGCGGTCTGATGTGCATGCGCAGACCAGCCAAGCCCCGGCGCAATCCCCGGGCGCATAGCGCCGCTGCTCCCAGGCGATCCGCCCCGACGAGGCGAGATCCTGCAAGGACGGGCTGAGGCTGGGTGAGATGACCCGGACCCGCGCGCCGCTGGCGAGCAGCGCGGGGATCCGGCGGGTGGCGACGCGGCCGCCGCCGGCGACGACCACCAGCCGCCCGTGCAGGCGCAGCCCCAGCAGGTAGGGCGGCTCGCCAGAGGAATCCATCGAGGTGCGCGCTTCCCGTGTGTAAAGAGTCCAGACTAGTGCCGCTCGCCGGTACCAGTTCCGCCCGCCGGCATGCAGCCGAGCAGTGCGTCGGCGGCCGCGGCGGCTACCGCGGCGCCGCCCTTCTCCGAGACGTTGGTCAGCACCGGCAGGCCACTGCCCCGCAGCGCCTGCTTGGCCTCGGCCACCCCCACGAACCCGGCGGGCATCCCGATGACCAGGGCCGGCCGGGTATCCCGCCGCATGATTTCCTCGATGGCGGTGACGTCACAGCCCACTACCCACACCGCGCCCGGGCCGGTCTCGCTGAACGCCAGCCTGACGGCGGCGGCGGCTCTGGTGATCCCGGTGACGCGGGCCAGCCGCGCGGTCAGCGAGTCGTCCATCTTGCAGATGACCGCGCCGGAGGTGATCCCCACCGCCACCATCGCGCAGTCCGCCACGACGGGTGCGCCGCCGGCCAGGGCCGCGACGGCCGCGGCCAGCGTCTCTTCCTCGCACACCAGGTCGGTCGCATAGTCGAAGTCGGCACTCACGTAAATGACCCGCTCGGTGACCGCACGGGTGACCGGCGGCAGGAAGGTCAGATCGATGCGCGAGCGCATGATCCGGTAGGACTCCGCCTCAATGGGAGGGACGTCAGCGCCCGGCAAGCTCACCCCCGGCTTTCCCTCCCGTCCTTCCGGCCGAAACACCAGCGTAGCGCCGGTCCGTGGGGGATGTTGCCGTTCCTGCGCCCGCTGAATCCGCCGTGCCGGGTACACTGACCGGACGCATTCAGGGCCGCCCCGGCGGGCGCCATGCCTGTATGGTCCTGTCTGGCCTGGTCAGCGGTGTCTGGCGGCAAGATCCGGACAACTAACGGCTGGCAGGCACGGACGGGGCAAACGGACCAAATTGACATAGTCACCATGGAATGGAGCATGCATGCGGGCTGAACCGCGTTCGCGGGTGCTGGTAACCGGCGGGAGTGGGTTCATCGGGCGACGCCTGGTCCGGGCTCTGGCCGAGGCCGGGGCCGAGGTCACCGTCGTCGACAGAAATCCGTTCCCCGGCACTGGGATTCCCCAGGTTACCGGCGACATTCGCGACGAATCGGTGCTGGCCCGGGCCGTGCGGCCGGGGATGGACACGATCTTCCATCTGGCCGCCGTCACCTCGGTGGTCGACTCGATCGGCGACCCGGTCGGCACCTACCAGACCAATGTGGCGGCGACCGCGAACCTGCTCGAACTGGCCCGCGCCCGTGGGATCAAGTCGTTCCTGCTGGCCTCGACCAACGCCGTGATCGGGAACGTCGGCGACGCGATCATCACCGAGCAACTGCCGCTGCACCCGCTCACTCCGTACGGTGCCACCAAAGCAGCCGGTGAGATGCTGCTGAGCTGCTACAACGGCGTCTATGGCATCGCCACCTGTGCCATGCGGTTCTCCAACGTCTACGGCCCGGGGATGCTGGCGAAGGACAGCTTCATCCCGCGGCTGATGCGGGCGGCACGCGACGGCAAGGGCGTGCAGGTCCGTGGTGACGGAAGCATGCAGCGGGACGTTGTACACGTCGACGACATAGTCGCCGGTATCCTCGCGGCCTGGCAGACCGGTCACACCGGACCGGTGATCTTCGGCTCCGGCCGGTCGGTTTCGGTGAATGACATGGTCGAAGCCGCCAGGAGCGTCACCGGTGCGCCGCTGCCAGTGGAGCATGTGCCGGTGGGCCCCGGTGAGATGCCAGCCGTGAAGGTCGACATCTCGGTGGCGCGGAGCCTCGGCTACTCGCCGCAGCACGACCTCAAGTCAGGCCTGAGCACGGTCTGGCCGGATTTCTGCCCGCAGGAGGCTGACCAGTGAGCGGCAATCGCAAGAGCCGGCCCAACCGCGACGATCTGGCGATCGACAACGCGGCGCTGGGCGCCCTGCACACCGAATACGGCGACCGGGTGCGCTCGCTGCCGCCCGTTGCCCTCGTGATCGCCGCCTACAACGAGGAAGGCGCGATCGGGCCGGTCATCGCGGCCCTGCCCAACGTGGTCTGCGGGCTGCCCACCGCGACGATCGTGGTCGCGGACGGGTGCGTGGACGGCACCGTGGCCGAGGCCCATGACCACGGCGCGATCGTCTGCGACGTGCCCGTCAACCGGGGCCAGGGCGCCGCGCTGCGGCTCGGCTACCGGATCGCCCGCGAGGGTGGCGCGCAGTACATCGTGACCACCGACGCGGACGGCCAGTACAACCCGGCCGAGATCGACATCCTGCTGAGCCCGGTCCTGGCGGGTGAGGCCGACTTCGTGACCGGGTCGAGGCGGCTGGGCAGCGAGGAGACCAAGGACCCGATCCGCCGTCTCGGGGTGCGCGTCTTCGCGCTCACGATCAGCCTGCTGACCGGCCAGCGGATCAGCGACACCACGTTCGGCCTGCGCGCGATGCGGGCGGAGGTGACCGGCGCGGTCCGGCTCGACCAGCCGCAGTACCAGGCCGCCGAACTGCTCATCGGCGTGATGTCTCGCGGTTTCCGGGTACTGGAGCGACCAGCCACCATCCACAAGCGGAAGGTGGGCGAGAGCAAGAAGGGCCACAACGCCATCTACGGGCTGCACTTCGCCGGCGTCATCGCCCGCACCTGGTGGCGCGAGCGCGTCGCCGGGCGGGTGCAGCGCGGCGGTCAGCCGGTGGAGGGCGCCCGCCGCACGGTGACCGCCGCTGAGGTACCGTCATCCGCAGCCGGGTCAAGGGTCTCGGACAGTGCTTCCGGCGCCGAGCCTGGCACCGTGCCCGCGCCCGCTCCACCGCCGGTTGAGCCCCGGTCGGCGAAGAGGACGTAGTGGAAGATCACAAACCTGGCCAGGAACGTCAGGACGTTCGCGCCGAGGTAGGTGCCGTTCACCACCAGGTGCCACTTCAGGCCATGGCGGGGCAGCGAGCCCGCCAGGTGGACACCGAGCTTGGTCGCCAGGCCGAGCACGATCCACGCGGTCACCGAGACGATCCAGAACGGCAGGGTCTCCTTGAGCACATGCGGCCTGCCCTTGCGCTCCCAGGCCCAGCGGCTCAGCACGTAGCTCACCACGGCGCCCGCCACGGCGGACAGCCCGCCGGAGATGCCCGCCGTCATGTGCGCGGCATCCAGGAAGATGACCAGCGCAACCTGGCTGGCGATGACCGCGGCCACGGCCACGGCAACAAACCGGATGAAGCGCTTGCCTGTTTCTCCTTCAAGCCTGCGGCGCATGGGCGCGGGAAGGTGACGCAGCGAAGCCGCTTTGAGCCGGGAGAGTGCCGATGCCATGGGTGTCCTTGGTGTTGGGTTGTGGCCGTGACTGACGCGGCAACTGAAAAGTACGGGCACCGCCGAACGCTGGACCGCGGCATCCGCTATGTTGCGACTTCAGCAGGCTACCTTGCCAGGCGGAGGCTCGCAGCCGTAGAGCCTAGACGACGAGACAACAGAAGCGACAGGACAGGTAGGAGCTGAACGAATGAAGATCCTGGTGCTGGGCGGCGATGGCTACCTCGGGTGGCCCACAGCGCTGCATCTCTCCGAGGCCGGTCACGACGTGGCCGTCGCGGACAACTTCGCCCGCAGGCAGTACGACTACGAGCTCGGCGCCGAGAGTCTCGTCCCGATCGAGCCACTGCAGACCCGGATCGCCGCCTGGCGTGAGGTCAGCGGGAAGTCCATCTCGATGTACATCGGAGATCTGTGCGACGCCGAGTTCGTCTACAAGACGCTGGGCGAGTACCAGCCGGACGCGATCGTGCACTTCGGCGAGCAGCGGGCCGCGCCGTACTCGATGATCGACCGCAAGCACGCGGTCTACACCCAGACCAACAACGTGGTCGGCAACCTCAACGTGCTGTACGCGATCGCCGACATCAACCCCGACATCCACCTGGTCAAGCTCGGCACGATGGGTGAGTACGGCACACCCAACATCGACATCGAGGAAGGCTGGATCGAGATCGAGCACAAGGGCCGCAGGGACAGGGTTCTGTTCCCCAAGCGTCCCGGCTCCTTCTACCACCTGTCCAAGGTGCACGACAGCCACAACATCGAGTTCGCCTGCCGGATCTGGGGTCTGCGCGCCACCGACCTCAACCAGGGTGTCGTCTACGGCCAGCAGACGGATGAGACCGCCAGGGACGACAGGCTGGCCACCCGGTTCGACTACGACGCGGTGTTCGGCACGGTGCTGAACCGGTTCGTCATCCAGGCGGTGCTGGGCCAGCCGCTCACCGTGTACGGCAAGGGTGGCCAGACCCGCGGCATGCTCGACATCAGGGACACCGTCCGCTGCATCGAGCTCGCCTGCGAGAACCCGGCCGAGCGCGGCGAGTTCCGCGTGTTCAACCAGATCACCGAGTGGATGTCGGTCGAGGAAATCGCCCAGACCGTGGCCAAGTGCAGCCCGGACGACGTCCAGATCGAGCACCTGGACAACCCCCGGGTCGAGCTCGAGGAGCACTACTACAAGGTCACGCACACCGGGCTGCCCGAGCTCGGCCTGGTGCCGCACCTGCTCTCCGACACGCTCATCGAGTCGCTGTTCGGGATCACCAAGCGGTACGTGCACCGGGTGCGGCTCGAGGCCATGCGCCCGACGGTCAACTGGCGGAAGACGTCGAGCGACGCCACCCACCAGTAAGAACCCGGCATTCCCCTTCGGCGCCGGCTAGAAGCCGCCGGCGCCGAAGGGGGTGCCAAGCCCGGTGGGGCCGTCGTATCCCCTGACCGCCTTGCACAGGTAGCGGTGCGAACAGGTCCCGGTGGCCAGGCCCCGGGTGATGTCATAGAAGTGCGTCCGGCGCGAATAGGGCAGCACCGCCCCGGCCACGGTCTGCGCCGCGGCGTTCCCGGCCAGTCCATAGACGGCCGCGGCGATCGGCGCGGACAGGCTGGTGCCGAAGAAGAAATACCAGCCACCGCCACCGCTCTGGTAACTGTCGTAGCCGAGCACATTGGCCGCCACCGCGCTCACGTCCGCGGTGGTGCGCTTGGTGCAGCCGTGGTCCTTTTGCCATTTCGGCTTGGATTCATAGGCCGAGCAGCCGCTGCCCGACCCCTGGACCGGCGGGTTGCTGCCCGCGGTCACCCAGGTCTTCTCGATCCAGCCCCGCTTGCTGGCCGCCGGGGTGAGCTCGGTCCCGCCGGCCGAAGTCACGTACGGCGACGCCGAGGGATACTGCACCCCGCCCTGGTAGGCACCGTCCCCCGAGCTTGCCGTGACCTCGACATGAGCCCTGTCCAGCTTGGAGTCGTAGGCTTTCTCCCCGCTGAACTCGCCCGATCCCCAGCTCAGGCTCGCCACGTGCGCACCGAGCCGCACCGCCTCCTGTTCGGCGGCGAACAGGTCGGTGAACGTGTTGCTGGTGGCCTCCACCAGCAGGATGTGGCACCGCGGGCAGATGGCCGACACCATGTCGAGGTCCCCGGAGATCTCCAGGCCCCAGCCCATGTTGCCGGGCGGGTAATTGCCTTCGTCCCCGTTCTGGTTCACCTTCTTGAAGCAGCCGTTGCCGGCCGAGCAGACCGGCAGTCCCCAGGCGGACCGGTAGGTGGCCAGGTCAGACTGGGCGTTCGGGTCGTTATAGGCGTCGATCACGGCCACGGTCTGGCCCTTGCCCCGCTTGCCCGACAGGGAGGGGAGCTTGTAGGCATGCTGGATGTTGCACGGCGAGTACCCGTCCTGCTCCTTGACCGTGCAGCCCGTCTCGAGCACGTGCACCGCAGCGGCCGGGGCCGGCTCGGTGGCCAGGTAACAATGCGCGATCCCCGGCCTGGCCGGCGCGGCACACCCGGCCGGGCGCGCCCCGGCTCCGGCGAGCTGTGCTGCCGTCCGGTGCAGCCCGGTCGCCGCCCCAGCCGGTGCAGCAACGGCGGCGAATATCATCAAACCGCCCGCGACCGCCGGCGCTATTGTCCGGATAACCCGTCCGCTGATCATCTGTTCCCTTCCCGCGCCCCGTGCAAGGGCCCGCACACCCACGTTTGACGCGGGACGCGCGAGACGGGTTGTCATCGCCACGCGGTGTTAGTGGTAACAGGCGTGGTAGCAGACATACGCGGGAACCGTCCTGGGCAAAGGAGGTGGTGATCATGACCGCCAAGGAGGTGTTCACCTCCCGGCTGGCCGGCCGGCCGCTGCTGGACAGCGAGGGGCTGCCGATCGGCCGGATCCGGGACGTGGTGATCCTGCCGGCCGCCGGTGGTGAGCCACCTCGTGCCATCGGGTTGCTCGTATCCGTGCAGCGGCGCCAGATCTTCGTCAACCTGGGCCTGGTCACTGAGATCTCCATCGACGGTGCACACCTGCGCGGCGGCACCGTCGACCTGAGACGGTTCACCCGGCGGACCGGGGAGATGCTGGCGTCGGAGCTCTACGGAAAGCCCGCCGGGACCGGGATGGTGATGGATGTCGGCATCGCCGAGTCCCAGCGCCAGGGCAGCTGGGATGTTTCGGCGCTGGCTGTCAGCCACGGCCGCGGGCTGCGGCGATCCACGGCGATCGAGCCCTGGGACAAGCACCCGGAACTGTTCGAGGCCGGTGCCCTGGCGGAGCAGATCGTCGAGCTGCGGGAGATGCACCCGACCGATCTGGCCAGTGCGGTCGAGGAAATGACACCGACCCGGCGGCACCAGGTCGCCGAGGCGCTCGGCGACGAGGAACTGGCCGACGTGCTCGAGGAAATGCCCGAGCAGGACCAGATCCGGTTCCTGGCCGGGCTGGACGTCGAGCGCATCGCCGACATCGTGGAGGAAATGGAACCAGACGACGCCGTGGACCTGCTCGCCGAGATGCCCACCGCTCAGCGGGAGCAGCTCCTGGGCAGGATGGAGCCCGGCGAGGCGGTGAACCTGCGCCGCCTGCTGCGCTACGACGGGGCGACGGCAGGCGGGCTGATGACCTCCCGGCCGCTGATCTTCCCGCCGGACGCGGCCGTGGCCGAGGTGCTGGCCTACATCCGGCAGCCGCAGATGCCGGCGGTCGCCGCCGCGCAGGTCTACGTCTGTGAGCCGCCGACGATAACGCCGACCGGGCGTTTCCTCGGCACCGTCGGGTTCCAGTTGCTGCTGCGCCAGCCGCCCAACACCAGGATCGGCGACTGCATCGAGGCGAGCGGCTTCGTCCGGCCCGAGCTGTCCGACCGAGAGCTCGCGGCCCGCCTGGCCGCCTACGACCTCATCGGCGTGCCGGTCTGTGACGAGGACGAGCGGCTGCTCGGCGCGGTCACCGTCGATGACGTGCTGGACCGGCTCCTGCCGGCCGGCTGGCGAGGAAGGAGGCGGCGCAGATGAGACTGACTTCCCTGCGCAGCATGGGCGACCGGGCGAATCTGTCCGTTCCGCGCGGCGCGGCGCCGCGGGTGAGGACACGGTATGACCCCGACGCCTTCGGCCGGATGTCGGAGGGCATCGCCCGTTTCCTCGGCACCGGCCGCTTCCTGGCCGGGCAGACGATCTTCGTCATCGGGTGGATCATCCTCAACACCGTGGCGGCCGTCCGGCACTGGGACCCCTATCCGTTCATCCTGCTCAACCTGGCCTTTTCCACCCAGGCGGCCTATGCGGCGCCGCTCATCCTGCTGGCCCAGAACCGGCAGGACGACCGGGACCGGGCCAACATCGAGCGGGACCGGGAGGTGGCGGCCCGGACCCAGGCCGACACCGAGTTCCTGGCCAGGGAACTCGCCGCCGTCCGGCTGGCCCTCACCGATGTGGTGACCGTCACCGACCTTGACGAACGCCTCAGCCGGCTGGAGAAGCTCATCGCCGACCAGCGGCCGTGACCCCCGGGCTGCCCGGGCTGGCGTGCCAGAGCTTGCGCGGCGGGTCTTTCATCGCCGCACCGGGCGACCCGGTCTCCGCGTACGGAGACAGCTTGAACCCGGTGGGATAGACAATCGCGCCGGCAGCGGCCGATCCGGTCGCGGGCGCCGTCACTGCGGCCGTCATCGCCGCGTGCACGCCGGCCATGCCCCGGGCGAGGCGGATTTCCTCCAGGGCGGCCAGGTCCCAGCACTCGGCCGCGTTGACCGACACGGCCGGTGCCGTCGGCGGTGAGCCCCGTGGCCGGTGCACCCGGCCGCGCACCACCAGCAGCCACGAGCCGAACAGCCGCGCCGCGCAGCGCTGCTGCACCGACTCGAAGAAGGTCAGGTTGATCTGGCCGGTGGCGTCGTCCAGAGTGGCGAAGATGATCCGCTGGCCGGACCTGACCGCCGGGGTCTGCGTCGAGGTCTTCACCCCGGCGACCAGGACGGTCCGGCCCGCCCGGCAGCGGTGCAGGCTGCGTGCCCTGACGACGCCGAGGCGGCCGAGGATCTCCTCGTAGAAGCTGATCACGTGCCTGCTGATGTCGATGCCGAGGATCTCCAATTCGGCCTCGACCCGTTCGGCGGCGGAAAGCTCCCGCAGCTCACCAGCGGGGATCAGGTCAGCGAGACTGTCAATGTCACCGTAAGGGAGCGCAGAACGTACTGGGCCTGGGCTGTGGCGGGCGGGGCTCCCGGCGAGCACGCCGACCCGGGCCAGCAGGTCGCGCCGGGTGGGCGCCGCCGGCAGTCCCTGATATAGCGAGCCGAGCGCGCCGACGAGCACGAGATGCTCGGTGACCGGCCGGGACACCCTGGCCCGCTCCCAGAAGTCGCGCAGCGACGCATAGGGCCGCCCGGCGATGATCCGCGCCACCTCGGCGTCGCTGATTCCCTTGACCTCGCGCAGCCCGGTCCGCAGCCCTTCCGCGCCGTCCGCGACGGGCTCGGCCTGCCAGCCGGCGGCCGAGGCGTTCACGTCGACGGGCAGCACGGGGATCCCGGACAGCCTGGCATCGCCGGTGATCACCCGCTTCGGGTACATGCCGGGGTCATGGGTGAGCACCCCGGCGTAGAACGCGGCCGGGTAGTGCCGCTTCAGCCAGGCCGACTGGTAGGCCGGGATGGCGAACGCGGCAGCGTGCGCCTTGCAGAAACCGAAGCCGCCGAACGCTTCGAGCACGTCCCACACGCGCCGCACGGTCGTGTCGTCATATCCGCGCCGCAGGGCGGCCGCGCGAAACAATTCCCCCGCTTCTTGCCTGGCGGATGAGTCAGACAGTTGACGGCGGAGCCGTTCGGCGGCAGGAAATCCGCAATTTGTCATTTCATGAATGATCCGGAGCACCTGCTCATGGAAAATGACCACTCCCCCGGTCTCGCCGAGTATCTTCGCCAGATCCTCATGTGGGTAACAGGCCGGGCGCCTGCCGTGCTTGATATCCAGGTACGGGGTGATCATGTCGGAGTTGACCGGCCCGGGGCGGAACAGCGATATGTCGACGATCAGGTCACCGATGCTGCCCGGCTTCAGCCTGGTCACCAGCTCACGCTGGCCGGGCGATTCGATCTGGAAGCAGCCGAGCGTACGGCCGGAGCGGATCATCTCGAACGTCGGCTCGTCGTCGAGCCCGATCGCGTCGATGTCGACCCGTTCGCCCCGGGTGCGCTCGATCTCGGCGAGCGCGTAGGTCATCGCCGACTGCATGCGCACGCCGAGCACGTCCAGTTTGATCATCCCGGCGGTTTCCACGTCATCCATGTCGAACTGGCACAGCGGAAGGCCCTCGGCGCTTTGCTCCATCGGCACCCGGTCCAGCAGCGTCCGGCTGGACAGGACCACCCCGCACGGGTGCATCGCGATGTGACGGGGCAGCCCGTCGAGCCGTTCGGCCATCAGGAACAGGCTGGTCAGCTGGGGAATCGCGAGGTTGCTTGCGCGCAGTTCGGGCAGGTCGGCCAGGGCGGCGCGGATGCCGCGCGCCCGGATGTGGCCGAACGCCTTGGCCAGCGTGCCGATCTCCTGGGGTGGCAGGCCGAGCGCGGCCGCGGTGTCCCTGATCGCACTGCGGGCCCGGTAGGTCTCCATCATCGAGACGCAGCCGCAGCGCTCCTCGCCGTAGCGTTCGATGATCGCGTGGTAGGCCTCGATCCGCCGCGCCGACTCGACGTCCAGGTCGATGTCCGGCAGGTTCGTGCGCTTCTCCGAGAGAAACCGCTCCATGATCAGGCCATGGCCGAGCGGGTCGATGCCGGAAATGCCGATCAGGTAGTTGACCAGGCAGCCAGCCCCGGAGCCGCGGATGGCACAGCGGATGCCGCGGGCCCTGATGAGGCCGGCCACGTCGGCCACGGTGAGGAAGTACGAGGCGAGACCGGTCCTGGCGATGATGCCGAGCTCGTGGCCGAGACGTTCGGTCACCTCGCGGCGGCGCCAGGGCTGAGTGGTCAGTTCCAGGCGGCGCAGCCCGTCGGCACAGAGCCGCCGCAGCCGGGCGAGCTCATCCCCGCCGGTCTCGGGCAGGTGCAAGCCGCCAATGCCCAGATCCCGGGCCTGGTCGAGGTAGCAGCGCTCGGCCAGCTCCGCCGTGGCGGCCAGCAGCCGGTGGGCCGGGTTCTCGCAGTAGCCGTGGCTGCACCGGCCCGGGCCGCAGATCCGCTCCGCGACCTGGATCATCTGCTCGCTGGTCTTGAGATAGGCCCGCGCGTTGTGGCCGGCCAGGTGACGCCGGCCGAGCGGGGTGAGCTGGCGTGCCGCGTCGAGCACCTGGGCCACCGGCTGGTCGGTGGGGTCGAGGTAGCGGACCGCGTTGGTCAGCACGGCGGGAATGCCATGCTCGTTGGCAAGCCGCAGCATCCGGGCTGCGTTATGGGTGTCGCCGGGGCCATGGTGATCGACGATCTCGATCACGGTCTCGGCCCGGTCCCGCCAGCGGGCCAGGGCGGCTGCCGCGGCGTCGGGCCGCCTGGCCGCGACCGCCCGTCCGACGTCGCTGGCCGGGCCGAGCAGCACGATCAGGCCACCCGCGTGCTCGGCGACCAGGTCGGGGATCACCGCGGGGACGCCGCGCTCGCCCGACCGGTGCGCCGCGCTGACCAGGCGGCACAGCGACGCCCAGCCCGTACGGCCATCACCCGTGGCGAGCACCGTGACCCGGCAGGCGGTCTCGTTCGCCAGCCGTGGCGGCATCCCGCTGTGCTGGCTCTCCCGCAGCGCCAGGTCGGCGCCGGCGATCGGGGAGATGTTCGCCTCACGGCAGGCCTGGACGTGCTTGATCGCCCCGTACAGGCCGTCCCGGTCGGTGAGCGCGAGGGCGGGCATGCCGCCGGCGGCAGCGCGCGCCGCCAGGGCCGCCGGGCTCGCCATTCCGTACCGCATCGAGAACGACGACGCCACGTGCAGGTGGGTGAAGTCACCCGGCCAGCTCATCGCGTGCTCAGTCCCAGATCCGGACGAGCAGCCAGTCGCCGGCTTCGACGTCGCGGCGCAGCTCGCAGATCACCGACGGCACATCCGGTATCTTCGCCTCGACCCGCCAGAACTCCCGCTCCGGCGCAACCTCGGCATCCGGGTCGTTGCGTTGCCACCACTCCCGGCTGATCACCCACTGTTCGAGCACCCCGAGCACGGTGTAGAGCCGCCCCCGCCAGACGAACCTGACCGGCCGCCCGTCTTCGTCTCTCACCTCGATCGGCTCGCCGTACATCCTGCTCACCGCCGCTTCCCCTCCCTTCGTCAAATAGAATATAAATTCGCCTAGACCACCTCTCAATCCACGTAACTAGAATAAATTCTCTATACTACGGTCAGTGAAGGGTGGGGTAGGCCCCCCGGTGCGGTGGGGGTAACCCGACCCTCGATTACGGGTGGTAGCGCCATTGGCCACGGCGGCGCGAACCGGCAGCGTGGAGGCATCGGGAAACAGCCCCCTGCTAGGAGCCGATCATGTCTACCGCCGCCCGGTCCAGGTGGGTGCTCGGCATCACCGGCGTGGTGCTGCTGGTGGTATCCATCGTGATGATGGCGAGCAACGCGCCGGCGTCGAAGGCCCAGACCGTTCACCCGAGCGTTGGTTGTCACATTTGGCGGGCCTGCGCCGTCCCTGCGGATAGACCACCAGTGATGAGCGCCCGGTGAAACGGAAAGATCATCGTTAACAGCGCCGGTGACCTGCTGCCCGTCCGGCCGCCGGCGCTGGTGCGGACGGTCATGCGGCCCATGACGCGGCTGCTCAACCCGGTCTTTGTCCGGCTCGCCGGGAAGCGCCATTTCCCGGTCGCGGCCCAGTTGCATCATGTGGGCCGCCGCTCCGGCCGCCGCTACGTGACCCCGGTGGGCGCCCGGCTCTCCGGCGACGTCATCGTGATCCCGCTGACGTTCGGCTACCACGCGGCCGGCCCCCAGTTCGTGGGCAGGGACTCCGGCAGGCCGGATGCACTGCGCGCCGTCATGTCCGCCTGCAACCCGGTGATGCGAGCGTCCTTCGGGATGCTCGGTATCAGGCAGTTCATGTGCCTGCAGGTAGTGAGCTACGGATAGTTAACTACGGGTAGGGAGCGATGGGTTCGGTGGTGAGCGTGATCTTCCAGCCGCCCGCCGAAACCGGATTGGCGCGGATGCCACCGCCCCAGCCCATGGCCCGGCCGTCCTGGCCGGTCACGATCACACCCCACCGGGTATCGCGATGGCGCGCCATTGCGTCAGCAAGGATCCGGGCGGTATCAGCATGCAGCGGCCCGAACCCACCGGCCTCCCCCGGCCGGTCCGCCAGTCCCAGCAGCGTGGCCAGGGGAATCGTCACGTTGACTTCCCCGGTCAGCGGCGGCACCGGAACCCCGCCAGCGGGCTGCCGCAACCCTGCCGGAACCGTCTCGTCCTGCGTACCAGAACCGCTGGGACCCGGCCCATCCGAGCCAGCTTCAGCCCTGTCCTGCGCGCCGCACTCGCCCTGGCCGGCCGCTGGGTTGTTCGTTTGATCCGATGAGCGGGTTTGCTGACCGTGGCCAGCAGCAGGGCCGGGCTGACCAGCCGCGCGGGCGCCCGCTTGACCGGATGAACCGGTGCCGGCGTGGCCCTGCCCGGCGGGCAGCAGCAGGCTCCGCGGCGGAGTGTCGATGGGCTGGCCGAGCAGCAATGCCAGGTACACATGCGCTCGCAGCAGATCCATCCCATCTTGAGCACCCTGCTTCTTCCAGGCCTTGGCGATCGCACACAGCCGCCGGTCAGCGGCCAGTACCTCCGCTGGCGGCAGCGACCGCCCGGCCAGCGTAGCCGTCCCCTCCGGGTCTGCCCAGTGCTCCACCCGTGCGTCGCGCTGTGCCGCTTCCCGGCGCCGTCGCGCCGCGCCAGGGTCCACTGCCAAGATCGCCCGCTGCAACGCCGCCCGCAGCTCACCCGTGGTCAGCTCGCCCGCCCGGGGCAGCACGCTGGCCTCAACCGCGTCAGCATGCGCCCGCTCCAGCGGGCAGATCATGCTCACCAGGATCCGGGCCTTCGCCAGATCGATCCGTCCGGCCTCCAGCGCACTGGCGATCATCGGACGGTCCGCCAAATCCAGCGCGAGACCAAATTCGGCCCGGCCGCCAACCCCGGTCAGCGTCAGCGCCAGCCCAACCTCATCGGCAGCGAACTCACTGATCTGCACTGGGAACCGCCCCGGCGCAGCGGCCGGTGGAGTACCGGGCGCGGGCCGCCGGCGGGCCAGCTCGGCGACCATGGCCAGCTCCCGCGCCGACGCCCAGGACGCCAGCCGGCGCCACGCCCGCAACACCCCGATCAGCGAGTCATCATCCAGGGCGGCGGCCAGCCGGTATGCATCGTCGGCAAACCCAGCCAGCGCCATCGAGGCGGGCAGCTCATCCAGCACCCCACCCTGGGCAAACCCCCGCCCCGGCCGCTCCCCCGGCACGAACCCGCCCGGCCCCAGCGGCCTGCTAGCAGCCGGATAGCTCAGCGGCCACATCACCGGGGCGGGCTGGGCAGGAGCCGCATCGAACAGCTCGCCCAGCTCCTGATCGGTCAGCTCCTGATAGGTCAGCCCGAGCAGCTCAACCGGCGGCCCAGTATCGGGATCGGGCCAGTGATACGCCTCATCCTCAGGCGGAATGTCCGCATCGGTGAGCGACTCCGCATAGGCCGCCAGGATCTCCTCCTGCGACTCAGGCTGGCGTTCGGGCACGTGCGCTCACCTCCCGGGACCGGATCAACAGACGTACATATATGACATCCTTCGAACAGGTTATCGCATACATGGTTGTACCGCATACGACACGCCGGTAATTCTGGGATCCCGAAGGCCTTTCACACCGGGCCGGCGCCAGGTAAACGATCCTGGAGCTAGGAGCTGGCCCAGCCAGCCATCGGGAAGCCGGCCAGCAGCTCGCGAACCTCCCCCGCGATCCGCTCGATCGTCGCCTCGTCCTCCTTCGCCGCCGCCGTGATCGCCTCGTCCATCCAGGCCGCGATCGGCGCCATGTGTTCCTCCCGCAGCCCACGGGTGGTCACCGCCGGGGTGCCGAGCCTGATGCCGGACGGGTCGAACGGCTTGCGCTTGTCAAACGGGACGGTGTTGTAGTTGAGCTCGATACCGGCCCGGTCGAGCGCCTGGGCGGCCGGCTTGCCGCCGATGCCCTGGCTGGTCAGGTCGGCCAGGATCAGATGGTTGTCCGTCCCGCCCGACACCAGCGTGTAGCCCCGCTCGGTCAGCGCGGCGGCCAGCGCCTTCGCGTTCCGCACCACCTGGGCGGCGTACTCGCTGAACTCCGGCTGCGCGGCCTCCCGCAGCGCCACCGCGATCGCTGCCGTCGTGTGGTTGTGCGGCCCGCCCTGCAGCCCGGGGAAGACGGCCCGGTCCAGCGCCTTCGCATGCTCGGCAGCCGACATGATCATGGCACCACGCGGCCCTCGCAGGGTCTTGTGCGTGGTCGTGGTGATAACCCCGGCGTGGCCGGCCGGCGACGGATGCGCGCCCCCCGCGATCAGCCCGGCGATGTGTGCGATGTCGGCGACGAGGACGGCTCCCACCTCGGCCGCGATCTCGGCGAACGCCGGGAAGTCGATCGTGCGCGGGATCGCCGTGCCGCCGCAGAAGATCAGCTTGGGCCGCTCCCGGCGGGCCAGGTCCCGTACCTCGTCGAGATCCACGCGGCCGGTATCGGCACGGACGCCATACTGCACGGGCTTGAACCACTTGCCGGTGACCGACACCGGCCAGCCGTGCGTCAGATGACCGCCCATCGGCAGCGACATGCCCATGATGGTGTCACCCGGCTCGGCCAGCGCCAGGTAGACGGCGAGGTTGGCCGGCGAGCCCGAGTAGGGCTGCACGTTGGCGTGATCGACGCCGAACAGTTCCTTCGCCCGGTCCCTGGCCAGGTTCTCGATCGGGTCGATAAGCTGCTGGCCCTCGTAGTAACGCCGCCCGGGATACCCCTCTGAGTACTTGTTGGTCAGCACGGTCCCGGACGCCTCGAGGACGGCGGCCGAGACGTAGTTTTCGGACGGAATCAGCCGGATCTTCTCGAACTGGCGCCGCGCCTCGGCATTGATCAGCTCGGCGAGCTCCGGGTCCGTACTGGCAATATGCGGAACGGGCGGCTGATGCATGATGACCTCCTGCGCTGACCGTAGCCTCGGCATGAGGTTACACAGCCAGCACGCTTCTGCCCTACCCCACCGCCGCCCGCCGCGCCAGCGTCAACGGCTGCAACGCGCTGGATTCCAGCCGGCAAAGGCTGCAACGCGCTGGATTCCGGCCAGAAGGGATTTCTTACGGACCGGTCCGGCCATTCGCGGATCCGTACCCTCCGTGCGCGCTAACCTATCGATCACCAGCCCGAATTTGTCGGTACCAACTGCTATCTGTTGGTCTGGGTGCCAGAACGCTCCCAGCCCCGGGGAGCGGCCCGCGACCGGCAAGGACGCGATCATGAAAATCCTCACCGCAACGTCCCGCACGCAGGGCGAACGTCACAACGACTTCAACTGGTGCATCGAGGGTGAGCTCGTGCACTTCGGCATGATCTGCTCGTCCGACCGTGGCGACCCCGACGGCAGGTGCGGCTGTGGCCGGGCGTTCGCCGGGCTCAACTCTCACCAGGCGACCACCACGGCCATGGTCCGTGACATCCCGGGATTCACCAGAGACGACTACATCGAGGCGATCCGGTCGAGCCTGTCTCAGCAGGGCTGGGATCCGGTCACCGCCGAGGACGAAGCAGATGAGCTGATGGACCTCGTGGCGGACTGGCCGGTGGGCTCCGTGGCCGAACGCCGGCTCAACGTTGTCATGGTCCGCCTGGTCACCTCACCACCGGGTGTCTAGCCTGTCCCGCCGAGAGCGATCAGCGTCACCGACGCTGCGGCCAGCACCAGCCCGGCCAGCCGGGTGGCGGACAGACGCTCGCTCGCGAACACCCGGGCCAGCCCTATGGTCACCGCCGGATACAGCGAGGTGAGGACCGCCGCGATGGCCAGAAACCCCTTGTGCGTGGCGACGAAGTACAAGATGGTCGCGCCGCCACCCGACACCCCGGTCAGCACCGGCAGAGCGACCGCGTCCCGCACCGGGGTCAAGGCCCGTCCGGTACCAGCCAGCACCCCCACCAGGACGATCACCTCCGCCACCTGCCCAGCGATCACCGGCCACACCCCCGCCGCCGATCCAGCCCGGTTCAGCCCCACGAACATCAGCGCGAATCCGACCCCGGCCGCCAGTCCCAACCCCACCCCGGCCAAAGTCCCATGGCGTACCGAACGAAACGCCGAGCCAGAGCCCGCCTCAGCGGGCCCGGTGCCAGCAGCCCCCGCACCGGTGGGCGTGTCCTGGCCAGCCGGCGCTGGGGGGAGCGACGCGAACACGATGGCCGGCAGCGCGGCCACGCTCCCGTTGAGGTCAGCCGGCTTGCCGCCGCCGGCCGGTGCCGCGGTGAGCGACACGAGGACGATAGCTGGCAGTGCGGCCACGATCCCGGCCACGGAGAGCGCCGAGGGCCGCTCACCAAGCGCAACACCGGCGATGACCGACAGTCCAGCCGAGCTGACCGCGCTCAGCGGCCCGGCAACGCTGAACGCCGCCCGGCGGAATCCCGCGTACAAACACAGCGCCCCGGCCATACCGCCAAGGCCTCCGCCAGCTCCCCAGGCCAACGCCACTACCGACGGCGCGTGCCCAGCCATCCACGGCAGCGCCAGCGCGCTCACGGCAAGGCTGCACACCGTGCCCAGAAAAGTGACCGCGAGCACATCAACCCTGCGAGACGCCAGCCCCGCCGCGAAATCAGAAACCCCATACCCCACCGCCGCGGCCAGCGCGAGGATCCCAGCCAGCACTGCCCTCTCCTCTCACCAGCCGCCCATGATCAGCTCTTCACGATCACCGATCACAACCGGGGATCCACGGGCCCGGATTCCAGGGCGAGAACAGCAGCGTCAAGCGTGCGGAGCAAATCAGATTCGCCGACGCGTCCGCAAGCTACCCCATTGTCACCGTATGTAACATTCGACTCACGCAACTAGTGCGCCGCAGGTCTTTCATAAACTGGCAATGGCCGATGTTTGCCTGGTCATCGTGTCACCGTGATCTGGCCCACCCCGTAGTGTGGCCTACGCGTGACCTTGACTATGCACAATGGGTAGCCAGGCGCCCGTAGCTCAGCTGGAAAGAGCGGCTGCCTTCTAAGCAGCGGGTCGCGGGTTCGAATCCTGCCGGGCGCGCACACGAGTTTTCGCAGTTCAGAAGCTTGCCAGACAGATACAGCCATGATCCTTGCGAGCCCTCCTCGGGCGCCGTGCCACTTTCATGCCAGATGCCTTACGGATGTGCCTGCGTCTTGGCCTGGCGCAGCTCCTTGTGGGCCAGCTCGCCAACCGCATCGGCGAGCTGACGCTGACGCTCGCCGGTCGAGAACGACACCGCTGCACGGTGCCGTCGGCGCACCCCTACTGGGCTCCGCGTCGAGACGCCCGCCATACGGGCGGCCAACGTCGCTCGGCTAGCGCAGATCGCCTAGCTCATTCACAGGTAGGGCTATCTTGCGGAGCCATCTCCCTTGCTCCCCATTGCCCAACTCGCAGGCATTGCTTCGCGATAGGCCCGGCCTGGATCTAGCACCTTCTTGCGGAATTCGGCACCAACAATAAAGATGGGAAATAATAACTTAAATAGTCATAAAGACCACTTAAAAACGTGTTCTTTCCTCCAAGGATAGCCAGTGTACCAACTGCCCTGCTTTCACAAATACCGTTGTCGCCGGTCACGCTTCGGTAGCTCCGAGCCATACTCGGGTTCCGGAGCCTAATGCATGCTCGATCTGATCTGTCGTATTTGATCGGCCAGGCGGGGAACATCGATATCTGCTACATCCCAGAGGATGTCGAGGTCAACCTCGAAGTAGCCGTGCACGACCCTGTTGCGGATGGCGATGATCTGACGCCAGGGCACTTCTGGGTGCTCCGAAATCAGCTCATCCGACAGGCCTGAAGCCGCTTCACCGATCACCTGGATCAGGTGCACCAAGACGATCTGGACATCCTCGTCGGCGTCGAACACCCGCCTGCCTTTGCCGACTCGCACAGAGATCTTCTCTGCGGCCTCGATGATGTCGGCAAGCCGCTCGCCGTCACGCCTCACAGAGGGACAGCCTCACGGAGAACACGGTCCCTGATCCGGACCTTCAGGCCTCGGGTCGTCGCGACCTGGGTGAAGACGCCTAGCTGATCCTCAACACCAAGGGCGAACCCCGCCATGTCGATGTAACCGTGCCCCCGGTCCACATCCACCAGCAGGTCCAGGTCGCTATCGGAAGTCGCCTCACCTCGCGCCACCGAACCGAAGATCCGGATATTGCGCACGCCGAACCGCTCGGCGAGATGAACGATCTCCTCCCGATGGGCGCGAACCTCATCCAGGGTGACCGCTCGCCGCGGAGCGTCGAGTTTCATGTCTTACCTCCCCAGTTCCTCAATCACAGGTTACGGCTCTGTGGGCCGACCGTCATGATCACGGACGACCACACCCGCCAGCGCAATCTGCGCCACCTATTTACCTGGCTGGAGGAGGCCTACGATCACCCGCACCCCTACACCGACGCGCTGCACCGCTACGCACCGGTCCTGACCAAGCCATCCACGCTGGCCCAGGAGTTCATCGCCGACATGCTAGAGGTCACCGGCGGGGGCCGGGCTCGCGACTTCGAAAACGCCCGGGACCATGCCATCATCCGGATGCTCACCGAAGGTGTCCGCCGCACCGAGGTCGCCCAGCAGCGGACTGATGACCTGTCCGCCGACCCGATCGCCCGCCCGTTTGTCCGGGTGGTCCCGCTCAAGGGCGCCCGGGCCGCCAGCGAAGGGCGCATCGTGCCGCTGTCGTCCGGCCTCCCGCGCGCTGGTGGTTTACCTGCGGGTGCGCCGGACACATCGCAAGGCCAGCTCGCCCGCACTGTGGCTGGGAACCAGCAACCGCGGGCCGATGACAGGGTCGGGGGTGTACCGGATGCTGAAGCGCCGGGCCGCCCAGGCCGGCTACGAGCAAGGTCGTGACATTGGCGCTGATGGCGGCTAAACATTCAAGCGGTCCGCCGCTCAACGCCAGCAGGCACCACGCTCACGCCAATTCGACGATCCAACGCCGAGAAACCCCGTCCCGAAGCCACGTTCTGTGACCTGAACGCTGATCGCATGACGATCCAGTGCCGCCGTTACGTGCGGGTTGAAGGGCCGGGTTCGGGCGGCGGCCCACCGCGCATAGCTGGTGGTTCTGCGCCGAGACGGGGATTGTCTGTCAGCTGCGGAATGCGAATTCGTTGAGGATTTCCCGGCGGAACAACTGCTGCCGGTCCAGTTCGGTTAGCCGTGCGGCATCCGCTGCGTCGCGCCATTGGGTTTCGATAACGCTAATCTGGGTGTCGATGATGGACTGTGCCTGTGAGGTGTCAAGCAGGTATACCTCGCATGCGGCCAGGCACGTGGCTAGTTGGCTGGAGCGTTCACCGTTTCGGCCGATAGCCATCGCCTGGTTAGCCTGTGGAACGGACCTTGGCTGCGGGCAGATGTCATATGCGGGCGTAAGCGTGAGGCTGCGATCGGAGTTGACGAAGGCCGCGTGATTACGCGGGTGATCGTCGGTATTGCCGACCAGGATGTTGAATACGATGCGGGAGAACAGTTCGCGCAACGTGGCTGCGGGGCGGGCGAAGGACCGGCGAATGTGATCGGCCAGGAGCGCGTAACTGCCGTAGCGGGCGCCAGTGAACTCGTCCAGACCGAGGATCGTCAGCGCCGACACGAGATGACGCCGCTGTCCGCCCCCAGGCCGGTCGAACCGCTCTACGAGCAGGACATCCTTGCCAGCGACCTGTATGACTTGGGTAGGCGCGACGTTCAGCCCAGCGCGGCGCGCCAGTTCCATCGCGACTCCTTCGGCCTTGACCACCGGCCGGATGTCGGTCGTGGACGCGAATTTCGCTATCAGGCTCCGGTCGGCGTCTGTCAGCAGCACCTTGGGGCGGGCACCGCCGATGGACGTTCCACGGGTGAGTGCCTCGGCCAGCGGCAATGGGAGCATGCGTCCCGCCTCGAGGTCGGCGGCGGCTGCCATCAGCTGCTCGAGCGTGGCCGAGGAGGTGGCCCGCGGCACATACTCAGTGGCGCTGACCTGGAAGTCCAGCCCGCCGATCCGGTCTGAGCCTGATTCCAGCAGGTATGTGAGCAAGCCCAGCTCACTGACATCGCTGGCACTGGTCAGATGACCGATATGCCGAGCAAGGATAACCCGCTGCCCCCACGAGTCCGGCCCGCAGTCACGCAGGCAGCCCGCGACCGTAAGCCCTCCTGCAGGCCGCAGCGTGCCCGGCACCAGCGGAAGCTCTGGCTCATACAGCGGAACAGCATTACTGCGTTCTCGGTACGAACGAGCGTAGGTGAATGTGTGCATAGGCCCGTCAGCGTCAATTCGGCCGACCACGACCGGTTCCCCCGCACCGGCCAGCCAGGTCCAGACGAATGCCGTCTGCGGGTCAGAAGTTGTCATCGACGCTCACCTGTCGCGGATAGACGTGCGCAGGCAGCAATGCGAGGTGGCCGATTTCGCGGGCAGCCAGGTCCCGCAGGTCACGGGGCGGAAGCCCGTACAACTCCACGCCGACTAGCGTCGCAAGCTCGAACATCACCCCAACGGCCACCGTGGGCTCGCCTCGCTCGGCATTGCGTAGCGTGGCCTTGGAAACTCCGGCGCGCTCGCACAGTTCCGCTTGCGTCCACCGTCGCCGTCGGCGTCCCTCGGCGATCCTCAGCCCGAGTACGCGGGCGGCATCCAGCGTCTGCGGAGAGTATGTGTGACTACGTCGCAACGCAGACCTCCATCCGGAGACTGGTATAACATGCTTACTTAATGATAAGAGCAGTATAACGTATCCTCGGATACTGACGCAGGGTCCATACAACGTCCTGAAGCCCCTACGCTGGCCCGCGCTATCGCCGAGCGCACATGCTGACAAGATCGGACCGGCCGAAGAGCGGCTGTCGATGACAGGCTTCACAGACCACTCGGAGCACGCGCTACCGGGCGCGCGCACAGGCGGCAGATTTCAACGACCTGATTATCCGGGCGTCCAGGCGGTGGTTTGCGACGCTAGGCCGTCCAAGCGCAGCGGGCACCAACAGGTGGCGATCTTCGGATGCCGAACGCCCGTTACGCTTCGTCACGGCGGCATATGCGTGCCTATGCGGGAACCGCCGATCGGCGCGGCTCGTTTGGCACCGGCAGGACGTCCACGCTGGAATGGATCTGGACGATATGGGCCGGATGCCAGTAGCCGGGTTCCGGGGACGCGGGCCGCGGCGGTTGTGGCGGGCTGGGCGGTGCGCGCAGGATCACGGTCAGTGTTGCGGGGTTAGGGCTTTGTGCCCCAGGCTTGCCACATGTTGGGCTGGCTGGTCACGGTGCCCGGTTGCTGGAGGTGCTCGCGCAGTTGTGCCGACAGCCGGTCGAATTCGGCGGCCGGGATTCGCCCGGCGGCGATCGCAGGCCGCACCCGGCCCGCCCGGACCCGCCGCGGCAGGCCTTGCCCGAGCCAACCGGGTCAAGCCCGCTGGCAGACCACGACCCCACCCGCGCCGGGCTGAGCGACCCCGGTCACCCGGCCCGGCCGACCCTGCCAGCCCCGCGAGTAACTCCACCGCCGGCACCGGCCAGCCAACCGCGAACTGCCAGGTGAACCTCCCGCTCGCACGGCCCAGCACAACACCACATTGCGTGATCGAACACCCGGGCTCACAACCACGCACGCCGCCGCTATGAGCGGATCGGAGAAGCTTGGTGGGCTGTCGGGGGCGCGTGCAGTGCTGGGTGATCTGGGCGGATCACTGGATTGTCGGTGGCACGCTGACGGCCGCGTTTGCGCCCCGGCCTCTGTGAACCAACTCGCAGCGTTCGACGTGAGTTGCTGTCCGGTTTCTTCCGGTGACCTGTGCGTGTTGCCCCTGGTTCTGGGGGTGCTTACTCCCAGTCTCCGATGAGGATGAAGGCGGCCCAGTAGAACGGCTCCGTGTAAGGGCGGATCTGATAGTCAGGGTCGTGGGGATAGCGCGCTGCGCGGCGGCACCGCGCGGCCGTGCGCCGGATCTCAGGTGCTAGCTGGCCGGTTTCCGGGAGAGTGCTGGCCAGCCGGGTGCACGCGCGCAACGCCTCCTCGTGATCGCCTGCTGCCTCTCGGGCGCGGATCATCTGCAGCCGCAGCCACGAGCCGATGTCGGCTAGGCCGGTGCCTCCGTGCCGGTCCAGTCGGCCTTGGCAGGAGGCGATGATCTGCTGGGCCGTGGTCTCCCGGACGGCGAGCTGTGCCGCTCGCAGCGCGGCGGCTTTCTGGGCGTTCTGGCCGAGTTCCCGGTAAAAGGTGTCCAGCAGCAGGGCTGTGGCGAACTGGTCGACAGGCCAGAGGCTGACCAGGACGGACCGCGCGCCTGCGTACAGGATGGAGCGGGTCAGGCCGATCAGTTCGTCGCCGGGCCTGGTGGCGTTCACGCCCGTGTCGCAGGCAGAGAGCACCACAAGGTCGGCCCGGCAGGGGGTCCGGAGGAAGTCCGACGCGCTCCACCAGATGGGCTCCGCCCCGCCGGACAACTGGAGGCCGGAGGCCAGCGGGTCCACGGGGTTGAACGCGCCGTGGCACCCGAAATGCACGACAGCGTAGTCGTCCTCGGCGCGCAACCGGTCAGCCACGTTTTCCCGGGTGGCACCAGCGGCGAGGCTGATCGTGTTGTCGGCCCCGAAAGCCTCGGAGACGAGGTCCAGATGATGGTGCAGGCCCGCCAGTTCCTGGCCTTGGTCGATGATGACGAGAGCCTTGCCGTGAGTGTGGCGGGGACGCTGCTGGGAGTGCCAGAGTGTCGTGGCGTTCGGGACGTAGCAGACCGGGTTCCGGTCGATGAGCGGTGAGTCACCGAGCGGGATCGCGTGCAGCGGTACGTAGTGCAGAACGTCGTACGGCTCGAAGCAGACGATCTCGCCTGGCTGTACATGCTGGGAAAGAGGGGCGATCAGCGGGGCGAGCGCCTGCAAGGATCGCTGGTCGCGCCATAGCGCTCGCTGCAGGTCCGTGCTGGATGCCGCTTCCTCGACACTGGCCTTTATCGCGCCAAGCGGCGCGTCCACCATCTCGATCACGGGCTGCGGCGCGTCGGGGCGCACGATGACAAGGAGCAGCAAGTCATCGCCCGCTTTGTAATAGCAGCAGAGCACGACCCTGGCGCCGCTTCTCGCGAGCAGGGCTTGGGCCTGCGCGAACCGCAGCGGCCGCCCGGCACGTAGGTCCGCGTATTCGGCGCCCTGCCCGCCTCCGCGCTGCAGGGAATCGCGGATGCCGTCGAGGTTCTCCCGTGCGGCGCGCAGCACGGTGAGTTGCTCCAGGGTCGGTGCCTCGCCGGCGTAGGCCGACTGCAGGCGCTCATACTCGGCTGAGGCGGACTGCTCCCTGGCCGTGAGGTCGTCCTGCCCGGGGATGGAGAGCCTGCTGCCCAGCATCTCCAGCAGCACCCGGGACTTGGCGCGTTCCTGCAGGTCATAGATCTCGATCGCGGGGTGCTCGGGCCACGGATTGCGCTGGGCCTGGCGGGGGTCAGGGCGCTGAATGTAGGTGTACAGCAGCAGGACGCCGTAGCTGTAGTACTTCGACAGCCGACCGGCCGAATGCATCCGCAGGTCCTCATCGAGCGCTATGTCGCGGGTCCCTTCCACGATGGCGAGGGCGTCGGCGATGTGCTGGTATGCGCTGGTGAGGTTGTCGTCCTCCATGGCCAGTTCGCTCAGCGGCCCGAGCGCCTCCAGCGCCCACTTGTACTTTCCTTGGCGTTCGGCCATCCGCCTGCCCCTGGTCAGCATCCGGCGGGCCTTGCGGTGGTGCCCGGAGTACATCTCCATGGTGCCGTCTATGGTCAGGGTCCGTGCCCTGTTATCGCGGCTGAGATCCGCCTTGAACGACTCGGAGTACGCGCTGAAAAGGTCGCTCACGTCATCGGGGGTGGCCTCCGGATCCCGTGCCTGGATGAGCGTGACCGCGGCGTTCTTGATGCTGCGGGTCCACGTGCGGTGCCGGCGTGCGGTGGTGAAGAAGCGGAGGTAGCTGACAGGGGAAACGATGTTGTATCCGAGGGCGGATCGCCAGATCTGGACGTTCTCCCGCAACCGCTGGGGTCCGTGGGCGACCGGGTGATCGCGGAGCATCTCCCGGGCACGGTCAGGTTCCCCGGCGAACGCGGCGGCCAGCGCTCCCAGGGTGAGCAGTTCCTCCCGGTGGAACGGGAGGATCCTGGGGTCGGCGGCCCAGTCGCAGGCAAGACGGGCGCCTTCGGCACTCCGGCCCATGATGTTCAGCAGGGTCAGCCATTCGGCCTGAAAGTCCCGGGCCAGCCCCGGGTGCACATCCTGCGCTAGAGGGACAGCCTGCCGCCAGGTCGCGAGGGCCTCCTCATACCTCTCGCGGAACTGATAGATCATCCCCCGGAACCGCAAGATGAGCAGTTTCTCATCGAGGAGGGCGGCCTCAAGCCTCCTGGCCCGCCGGCCCGACAGCCGCACGCTGCCGTATTCGGCCGCCGCCTCCCCCAGCAGCTGGGCCGCATCCAGCCACCGGTCGGCCGCGCCGGTGTCCGCCGGGGCGGCCGACACCTCCACTGCGATCGTAGCCGCCGCCAGCGCGTTCATCGTCGTGCCCCTGCCCTGGGTTGCCTGGAGGGCGTTGAGCGTGAACTGCCTGATCAGGCGAAGGTCAGGCCTCGCATGCCCGACACGGTCGAACAGCCAGCCGCCCACGAGCCGCTCGTCGTACGCGGCCAGCACGGTGTTCCGGAATACCTCGGTGAACCTGTTCGGCCTGGAGGCCGCCGGGCCGAGAAGAGTGGCCAGGGGGATGGGAAGCCCGCCTAGCTGCTGTGCGGCGATGGCGATGTTGAAGAACGAGTAGGAGTCGCCAAGCCGCCAGCGCATGCCCTGATAGCTGAGCCGGAGCACCTCTCGTGACAGTGCCACGACGGCGGCGGCCAAGGCGGCCATCGCCGTCCCCGGACCAGGATGAAAGACGGCGGCAGACAGAACCACGAGGAGCGCGAGCTGGTCGACGCCCAGCACTACCTGAAGCCGGATGCTGAGGCCGGCGAGCCTGCTCGTCATAGGAGAGGCGTGACCGGATCGCACGAGGATGACCGGCGTCGCGACCACCCCCGCATACGCGAAGACTATTATCCCCGCCGCCGCTAGCGTGCCAGCGGACGTCGCCGCCGAGAGTGAGCTGAGCGCGTGCGCGACAGACCCGCCCAGGGGGGAGGCAGCCAGCAGCCAGATCACCGCGTCGACCGCCAGCCAGGTGCCGAGCATTATCCGGCGGGTGGGCCGCATCAGGTACCGGACGCAGGCGCGAGCCCGTGCCGCCCGTGCCGCCGACATGCAGGCCACCGCGAGCAGCAGCGCCTGACCCGACAGACCGCCGTGGACAACCTCCCACGCCAGCGGGGCGGCCGCGCCCAGGCATGTCAGCACGTAGACGAGCCGCAGCTGCCATCCCGGGCCGGTGCACCACTTCATGAAATCACCGTCGGCGGCCATCACCTCAAGGACCAGCTGCTCTTGCCGGCCTGTGCTGACCTGGTCGGCGAAACCGTGGTACACCCGGTACGCCAGAACGGTGGTTGAGATGAGCACCAGCGGTAGTACCCACCAGCGCACCAGGGCCGGGTCCGGGGCGATGTATGAGTACACGATCGCGCCCGCGAGCCCTGCCACGAACATGCGAGTGCGGCCCAGCGTGGCGGCGAGGACCAGGCAGGCGACCTGCCCGTAGAAACCGAACCGGAGCAGCGCGGACAAGGGGTGCTCAGCGAACCAGCTGATGACGGCGATGATCGTGAGCGCTGCGGCCTGGCCGATGCAGAATCCGGCGATGTCGGCCCAGCGGTACTTGCCCTGCGTCGCGCGCTGGGACAGGAGGTAGAACTGGAGAAGTACCGGGATGGCCGCCCAGCAGGTGAGCGCGATCGTCATCGCAGCAGCACCAGGATGATCGTCAGGGCACCGACGGCCGCGACAGCGATCGCACCAAGCGGTACCGAGGGCCCAGTGTCTGGAGCGTCCTCCTGGGACTGCAGCGGTGCCGGCCGGGCGGCGTCGAGCGGGATCCCCTGAAACCAGAACTCCTGCAGCCGGCGCCAGGTGTCCCGCTCTTCCGGGTTGCCGGCCAGGCCCAGCGTGTCGAGGAGATCCTTGCGGTGTAGGTCGAACGCGGTCCGCATCTCCTGCCCGTAGGAGACTGCAGACGAGACCGCGGCCTGGTAGGCGGCGTAGCCGATGGCGAGGCAACCCCAGAGCCAGCCGACGGGCAGCGCGACCGGCGAGCCAATAAGAGCCAGTGGGATAGCCACTCCCACGCCGGATACGGCCGCCAGCGTCGCGGTCGCGAGCTGGGTCTCCAGCTCAGCGCGGGCCGCCGCGATGGCCGCGGTGTGCCGGTCCGGGAGCACCGCGAACAGGCGCGGCCACACGAGCACCAGGTCCATCCCGTAACGGGTCCTGGCGTAGGCCTCGACCGCCGCGAGCACGTTCCCCAGCCGGGTCGGCAGGATGTCGGAATACCGGTTCGGGTAATACAGGTAGAGCCGCTCGATCGCGGCAGGGTCGCTGAGCGCCGACTCGGCGAGCCGGAAATACTGTCGCTGATGCCGGCGGCGCCCCAGCGAGTAGAGCGAGTTCCTCTTCAGAGCCGCGGGCCAGTACCCGGACGCGACCCGCAACAGCCACGGCGTCTGCCCGGCCGCTACCCAGGAGGCCAGCATGACCGCCGCGATGAACACGGTCACCAGGAATGCCTGCGCTGAGGCGGGCTGGCCGTCCCACCAGTGCAGCGATGCTATGAATCCGTGACCGGCTGCGAGGGCGACCACGGACAGCAGAGAGAACGTGAGGGCCGGCAGGAGCAGGCCAAGGGCGAACCGGGCGTTGAGCTTGCCGGTGATCGAACCGAACGGCAGATCAGGCACTGAGCCCGCCCACCGCTACCTCAAGCGGGTGCGAGGTGACGGCCGGATTCGAGCAGAGTTTAAGGATGCCCGGGTCGAACGGAGGCAGGATCTCGTTGACGTGACCGCATTCCGCGCAAATCACGCGCGCGAGGCCCAGCCGAATGCGCCCGACCGCCTGCCCGTCTCCGCCGTAGCCGGCGATCCCCAGGACATCGCTCTCGACAACCCTGCGTCTTTCGGACAGGTACCTATCGAAGACCTCGATCGGGAACACCCCGATCAGATCATCCGCATCGCCGACGACGGCCGCGGCCCCCCAGTCCGGCATGAGGTCGAGCAACGTAACAGCGTCATCTCTCGCCAGGTCGGCCAGGGACGTACCGGAGCGCAGCACGACCGCCGGCGGCAGCCCCGCCCGCCGGTCGGCCAGCCGCTCGGTGCCCCGCTGCCGCGCCCGGGTCAGGTCGCCCGCTGTTATGACCGAAAGGACGTCACTGTCCGCAGACATGACCACGCCATACCGGGCCGGGCCTAACGTGGTCAGCGCCTCTGAAATCATCGCCGTAATTGGGATAATGGGTGGGGCGCTGAGCAAGCAATCATCGAGGGTGGCCAAGCTTGCTCCGTTCAGGATGCTGCCCCGTACAGTGACTCGGCTTCCACGTGGAGACAGATGTTAACCCGCCAACGCCGATCGCTGCAAGATCACTGGCCTTCCCGAGGAATGATCACTGATCCTCGCGGGAACCCGGTGGGCTTGCTCGCCGCGCGCACCCGGCTGGGCACGGCCACTGGCCGCCGCGTGGGGGCCGGCCGTGGTCCCGGCGGGCCGGCGCGGCTGCCCTGCGCGCCGGGCGTGTGCGGCACGCGGTGCTACCGGAGAATGTTGACGGCGCGCGCGACGACAAGGACGACAGTGACGATCGATACCGCGGACTGCAGCAGCATGGCCGTCTTCGCCCACCGCGACAGCGGCATGACGTCGGTGGGGCTGAACGCCGCGGCGTTGGTGAACGACAGGTACAGGTAGTCACCGAACGCCGGTTCCCAGTGCGGCGGGGCCAGTTCCGGGTTCGCCATCTGCACGAACTGGAAATCCGGGTAGCTGCGGCTGGCATTCGCCCGGGCGGCCGGGCCGCCCCGGTCGAACTCCCAGTACCACAAGGCGAAGACGATGATGTTGGTCAGCCAGATCGCGCCGCCCGACACCAGCAGCGGCCCGGCGGTAGCACCTGCCGTGCCGCGCACCAGCCCGGCCACTAGCCGGCCGGCCGACCACGCGTTGGCGAGGCTGAGGATGCCAGCCAGGGACAGGCTCAGCGCCCGGATCGCCCGCGATTCCCGGTTGATCCGCCGGGGATTGACGACGACGAGGCCGGTGAACAGCAGCGCCTGCAGCACCGGCAGCAGCCAGGCCGGCCGTAGCAGAACCAGCCGCCCCGGCAGCGGGAACTGCAGTGCGATCGCCACCGCGGTCGCGATCGCCACCTGCCACCGTGGCTCGCCGCGGGTGACCCGTTTCCACGCCGGGATGGCTTTCTGCCCACCGCCTGGGGCGGCGCGACTGTCCGGCGCGACGAGCCGTTCCAGTTCACCCAGCCGCTTGTGCAGCGCGCTGATGGCCTCCAGTATGCGAGCGCCCTCGCCGCCCCCAGATGCGGGCCCCTCCCCGTCCACAGCATCTGGTGGCATAGGCTCGCCGCGCTTATGGTTTTCCGGCACACCCACCAGTGTGGCCTGGGCACCGGCCAGCGGAAACGCCGGCACCCCGGGCCCACAGCCGCTCGGTTCGTCCCGCTAGCACCACCCTGTTGTTCCCGGACCCTGTCATCGCGGGCCCGGCCGCGGATCCGTCATGAAACCACGACGCTGCCCGCTTCCCGCGTCTCCGGGACAGCGTGTCATCGATCAGGACCTCCCCGGGCTTCCCGCCAGGGACCAGCAGCGCGATCACCAGCCTCCCCACGGCAATCCCCAGGTCATCGGGCTCCACCGGGCGCGGGAGAAGAAATAGTGCGCCCGGTCATGGCTCCAGGCCCGCGGCAGTCCCGCGCCCGTGAGCATGCCGCACACCGTCGGCTTCCCAGATCGGGCAAGGAAACCGCAGGCCAGGCCGCAGAACGTGCGGAACGACGGGCCGGTGAACAACGGGGGGAACACGGCCAGCACCCTCATCAGCGACGCCGGGACAGGCAGCACTGCATGAACAGGTCGCTGGTGCTGCCCTCATAGGCGTAGACGAACTGCTGCCATGCCCGGCAGCCGGACGGGTTGCTGCTCCCGTCGCAGGCGGGCGAGCCGGCGAAGAACTGGCTGTTGAGCTGCAGCGTGAAGGCATTAGCGGTCAATGAGCCAGATCCATTCACATAACCCTGCTCGGTGATGCCCGGGCTCACATCCAGAAAGGTCCCGGTGGCCTGGGAGATGTACCCCGATACCTGAGCCGCATAGTCGCCGCCACCGCCGCCTACCAGCGCTGGCCCGGCAGGACGTGCTGGCCGCGGCAGCGGCCCCGGCACCAGGGAACCCTCGGTGCCCTCACGCATCTGACCGGGTGCCACTGCAACAGCGGATACCAGGCCCGAAAGCAGCCGGTGCCCGGCTGCCGGACGTGGACGATGCCCGCCCGCCACTGCGCCTCGGTTCTGGGGGCCGGCCGGGTGGCTGCCGAAGCCGCCCCCGCGCTGATTCCCGCCACCGTTAACGAGCACAGATTGAGGGATAATTGGCCGGTGGTTTCGGATTCCCTGCGGGGGGTGAGCCTGGCGGAGTTGGTAGCGACCCTGTCGCTGGTGGCGGACCTGGGGATGGGCCGCCCGATGGAGCGGGTGCTGCGCCAGACCGTGATTGCCATGCGGCTGGGGGCGGCGGCCGGGATGGACCCGGCTACCTGCCTGTCTGCGTATTACACGTCGCTGCTGACGTGGGTGGGCTGTGCGGTTGATACCAGTGAGGTGGCGGCGCTGTTCGGCGATGAGACCGAGTTGTACGCCGACACGCGCGAGGTGGATCTCGACCGCGCGGCGCTGGCGGTCTTCGTCGCCCGTCATCTGGGCCGCGGCAGACCGGGTTTCCACCGGATCGGGATGGTCGGGAAGTTCCTGGCGAGCGCTGGCCGCTCGGTGCAGCGGGTGATGGAGTCGCACTGCCGGGAAGCGAGTGAGCTGGCCGGGTGGCTGGAGCTCGGCCCGGCTGTTCGCGAGCCGCTGCTGCAGGCGTTTGAGCGATGGGATGGGCGGGGGATACCCGGTTCGGCCGGCGGTGATGACCTCGCTGCGGCCATTCGCCTGGTCCATCTGGCCGACAGTGTCGAGGCGTTCCATCACGCTGGTGGCACCGAGGCGGCGCTGCGAGTGGCCCGGGAGCGGCGGGGCACGCAGTTCGACCCCGGCCTGGTCGACTGCTTGTGTGCCCGGCACGCGGAGATCCTTGACGGGCTCGGGAGCATCGCGGCGTGGGAAGAGGTGATCGCCCTTGACCCGCAACTGGGCGTGGTGCTGAGCGACGATCAGCTCGACCGGGCGCTGGCCGCGTTCGCCGACTTCGCTGACCTGAAGTCGCCGCTGCGCCTGGGCCACTCCCGGGGGGTGGCCGCGCTGGCCGCCCAGGCCGGCGCGGCGCTCGGGCTCCCCGCGCGTGATGTCGTCATGTTGCGCCGGGCGGCGCTGGTGCACGACATCGGCATGATCGGGGTCCCGAGCAGCGTCTGGGAGGATCCTGGTGAGTGGGGCGTCTCCCAGCGCGAGCGGGCCCGGACCCACCCGTACCTGACCGAGCGGATGCTCGCCCGGGTGCCGCTGCTGGCCCAGGTCGGGCACTGCGCGTCGCTGCACCACGAGCGGCTGGATGGCTCCGGTTACCCGCACGGGCTGCGGGGGGAGGCGATCTCGCTGCCGCCACGGATCCTCGGTGCCGCCGACGTCTACAACGCCTTGCGCCAGCCCCGTCCCCACCGGCCGGCGCTCGGGGCGGACGATGCTGAACAGGCGATGCGCAACGAGGTACGCGCCGGGCGGCTCGACGGTGACACGGTGAATGCGGTGCTTGAAGCCGCGGGCCACCGGGTCAGGCGCCGGGCCGGGTTGCCTTCGGGGCTGACGGCCCGGGAGGCCGAGGTGCTGGTGCGGCTCGGCCAGGGGCGGTCCAACCCCGAGATCGCCGCCGAGCTGCAGCTCAGCCGCAAGACCGTCTCGTCTCACCTGGAGCACATCTACACCAAGCTCGGGGTGAAAACCCGGACCGAGGCGGCCCTGTTCGCCATGCGTCATGGTCTCATCGAGGCGGCCAGCGAGCCGGGAACCTGACAAAAAGATCGGGCAGTTACCCGATTCGGGGCGGGCGGGCGGATCTGAGTATCGGATCCATGACGACAACACAAGGCCACAACCCAGCCGCCGCAGTGCCGCAGTTCGCCCGCGCCGGCGCATTCCTCGAGGGCCTGGCCGCCCAGGACTTCACTCGGGTCGGCGATGCGCTCACCGCCGACGCCCACCTCCGCGCCCTGCTTCCCCCGGGCCTGATGGAGTGGACCGGTGCCGAACAGATCGCCGAGGTGTTCGCACGCTGGTTCGGCGACACCGAGGATTTCGACCCGGTCGAGGCTACGGTCGGGGAGGTCGGCGGCCGTGTGCACCTGCGCTGGCGGCTGCGGCTCCAGGCGGAACGGCTGGGCGCGGGCTGGTTCACCGTGGAGCAGCAGGCCTACGCCGACACCGGCGAGAGCGGCCGGATCGCCCGGCTCGACCTGCTGTGCACCGGTTACCGGCCGGAGAACAAACATGGCTGACACGCTGGCCACCTGGGGCGGCTGGGCGCCGGCGGTCCGTGACGACCCGTTCGGCCACTTCGCGCAGGCCCGGGCGCGGTGCCCGGTGCAGAGGGTGCGCCTGGCCGACGGTCACCCGGCCTGGGTCGTGCTCGGCTACGCCGCGGCCCGGCAAGCGCTGCACGACCCGCGCATCTCCAAGGACATGCTCGCCGCGCTGGCGGGCAACGGCGACGTGGTGGCCGAGGGGCTGCCCGGGCCGGCGTTCTCACGGCACATGCTCAACGTCGACCCCCCGGTTCACACCCGGCTGCGGCGCCTGGTGTCCCGGGCCTTCGTGCCGTCCCGGATCGCCGCCCTCGAGCCGGCCATCCGGGCAATCGCCGACAGCCTCCTGGACGAGTTGGACGCCGCAGGCCCGGACGCCACCGTCGACCTGGTCGAGGGGTACGCCTACCCGCTGCCGTTCGCGGTGATCGGCGAGCTGCTGGGCATCCCCGCCGCTGACCGGCCGCGGCTGCACGCCTGGTTCGGCGTGCTGCTGACCGGGTGGGCCGGTGACCCGCCTGCGGAGGCGGTCGAGGCGTCGGACGGTATCGTCGCCTACCTGCACGAGCTGGTAGCGGCCAAGCGACGCAGCGGGGCCGGCGATCTGGTCAGCGTCCTGGTCGCCGCCGAAGACGACGCGCTCACCACCCAAGAGCTGCTGTCGACCCTGTTCCAGCTCGTGGTCGCCGGACAGGACACCACGGCCAGCCTCATCGGCAACGGGGTGGTGGCCCTGCTGGACCACCCAGGCCAGCTCGAGGCGCTGCTGGCCGATCCCGGGCAGCTTCCCACCGCGATCGACGAGCTCATCCGGTTCACCGCCCCGGTCCCCCACGCCACATTCCGGCTGACCACCGAACCGGTGACCATCGACGGCGTGCAGATCCCGCCACGCGAGCAGGTGCTGGTGTGCCTCGGCTCGGCCAACCGCGACCCGGGCCGATTCCCGGCGCCGGACGTCCTCGACATCCGCGGCGGCGACGGGCCGAACCTCGGGTTCGGCCACGGGATTCATTACTGCCTCGGCGCGCCCCTGGCCCGGCTCGAAGCCAAGGTCGCCTTCGAAGAACTGCTCGGCCGCCACCCGGGCCTGCGGCTCGCCGTCGGCCGGGACGCCCTCACCTGGCCCCACGGCGACGGCCTCGTCCTGCGCGGCCTCACCACGCTCCCCATCATCCTCGGACCCAGCCGACGCCAGGGATAAACCACCATCCGGCCCAACCGGAATCAAGGAGACACCCATGACCATCACCGACCGTCCCACCGGCCACGGCGCCGACGTCCAGGCCCTCCCCGGTGCCCGCGGCGGGCCAGCCGGCACCGCGGCGCCTGATGCCAAGCGCGGCCCGCGATGGCGCACGCTGACCCGGCCAGCGCGCGGCAGGCGGCTGTTCCGCGATGCCGCGGTGAGCGCGGCCGCGGTCTCCCTGGGCGTGCTGGCTGTGGCCGCGCCGACCGCTCAGGCCAGCGCGCGGCCGGCCGCGCGGGTTGCGGCCACGTACCCATACACCTTCAGCAGGATCGCCTGGACCGGGTCGGACGAGGTGATCGCCGCGACCGACAAGCACGGTGACCTGTACTACTTCTGGCAGGCATCCGGCACTACCACCTGGCACAAGCAGCTGGTGGCCAGGGGCGGGTACAGCAAGGCGTCGATCGCCTGGACCGGCCAGGCGGTGTTCATCGCCACCGTGACCGGCGGCGGCTACCTGGTCTCCTTCACCAAGGCCCCCAGCGCGTCGGCGTGGGCCAGCGCGCTGATCGCCTCCCCGGATCCAGGGAAGTACCAGGCACCGTCGGTCACCGTCAGCGCGGACGACGCGATCATGATCAGTGCCTACACCTCGGGCCAGCTGCAGTCCTTCACGCAGGCGCCGGGCGGGGTCACCTGGACCCTCAACACGGTCGCCTACGGCACGTTCGGGCCGTCGGCGATCACCACCGTGTACGACACCAAGAGCTCGAGTTACCTGGCCCTGATCACCGCCTGCAGCGGGGGCAGCCTGGAGTTCTTCTGGGAGGTGCGGGGCACCGGGGCCTGGACCGGGGAAACCGTCGCCAGCTCCGGCGCGGCCGGCAGCTACACCGGCGGCTCGGTCACCGCCAGCACCGCCGATATCGTGATCGCGGCGGCCAGCACCAACGGGGCGGTGGACGCCTTCACCCAGCCGATCGGCGGCAGCGGCTGGACCGCGCGGACGGTCTCCACCACCGGCGGGCCGTATGCCAGCCCGCAGGCCGCCTGGACCGGCCCGGTGACCGGAAGTCAAGCCACCTACGACGTGATCACCGCCGCCAACAGCGCGGGAACACTGTCCTACTGGTGGGTCGCGGACGGCTCGGCCAGCGCCTGGAACCCCGAGACCATCGCCGGCAACACCACCAGCGCCGTCTACGCGCGCCCGGGCATCGCCATCACCGCCACCTCGGTCGTGATCACCGCGATCAACACCAAGCCAGGCAACGTCATGTACTGGTACCAGCCCTTCGGCACCAACCCATGGCACAAGCAAACCGTCGCCACCGGCTGACCGGGCGCGCCTTGTGCCCCCGGACCGGGCACCGCGTGGGATGACCAATCATCCGATCGCATCGGGTCACATCGAATAGATATCAAGGAGACACCCATGACCATCACCGACCGTCCCGTCGACAATGGCGTGAACGTCGCCGCCCTGCTGGGGGCGCGCGAGGCGCTGTCGGCCACTCCGGAGGCGGCCCAGTTCACCTGGCGGGCCACCTGCACCTGGCGGCACGGCACGCACAGCCGCTCCACCGTCTCCGGGTTCACCGGCCTGGGCGCCGAGCAACAGCACCGCACCACCTATGAGTTCGACGTCGACCACCCCGAGTGCTTCGCCTCCGCGGACAACGGCGCCACCCCAGTGGAGTACGTGCTGGTCGGCCTGGCCGGGTGCCTGGCCGCGGGCGTCGCCGCGGTCGCCCAGTTCCGCAGCATCCAGCTCCGGTCGGTCACCGCCACCGTCGAAGGCGAGATGAACGTCCTGGGCATCCTCGGCGCCGACCCCGGCATCCGCAACGGCTTCGAGGCGATAACGGTCCGGTTCGCCATCGACGCCGACGCCTCCCGCGACGACCTCGAGGCGCTGATCGCCCAGTCGCAGAAGCGCTCGGCGGTCTTCGACATCGTGACCAACCCGACCAAGGTGCTCGTCGAGCTGGCCTGACCATCACCCGGACAGCGCGTGCAGACCACAGCCGCCATCATCGGTGCTGGGCATGCCGGCCTGGCCATGAGCCGCCGCCTCACCGAACGCTCGATCGACCACATCGTCCTGGAGCGCGGTGAGGTGGCGCACTCATGGCGCACCCAGCGCTGGCCGAGCCTGCGGCTGCTCACCCCCAACTGGCAGACCCGGCTCCCCGGCCACGACTATGCCGGCGACGACCCCGATGGCTACCTGCCCGCCGCCAGCGTCGCAGCCACCCTCACCGGCTACGCCGACCTCATCGCCGCACCCGTACGCACGAGCACCACCGTGCACACCCTGCGCACGGTGTCGCAGGGCTTCGAGATCGGCGCCAACGACGATCTCCTCCGCGCCCGGGCCGTGGTCCTGGCGACCGGGGCGTGCAGCCGGCCGGCAATCCCGGGCATCGCCGACGCCGTGCCCGAGTCGACCCGGCGGGACGTGCCGGCGGGGCGTATGGGCTTCGTCAGGACACGGACGCGCCCAGCCGCACCGGCTACGGCTGGGCCGGCACCTGGACCTGGCCACAGCGGCCACGCGACGTGTGATGTCATTCTTGCTGGGTGCGTGAAGACCAAGGCGCCTGAGGCGAGTCCCGGGTGTGATCTTTACCTCTCGCCGCTGTTCGAGCGGCGGCGGCGCTACGCCGAATCGTCGGGACGGCCGTGGTACATCCTGAGCGCGGAACATGGCCTGCTTGATCCCGGCAGCATCATCGAGCCCTACGACGTGCACCTCACCACCGGCCAGGGTCTGCACGACGATAGAGTCCCCGCCGGGCGGTGCGATCTGCACCGCGACCTTGCCCTGCCGGATCAAGAAGAACCGGTCCGCCGGCTTGCCTTCGCGGATCAGCAGGGCTCCTTCGCCGAACCGGACATTGGTGGCGCAGCCCACCAGCAGGGCCAGGTAGCCGGGATCTAGGTCCTGGAAGAGCCTGTGACTGCGAAGCAACCGCTCCAGCATCTCCATCAGCGCTTCCCTCCTGTCACGCCGTCAAGCTCACCGAGTGCTCGCCGCGGCGCGCTAACGCTGCCTGCCCGCGGGCGGGAGGATCAGGGTGCCGGCCAGCGACCGCAGTCCCGGGCGGTGCTGGCCGCGGCTGGTTCCGTCATGGCGGGCCGCTGCCCTTCTCGAGGCAAGCGTGGCCGTCGTGCCGCATTCGTCTCAGCGCCCTTCGGCTTACTGACCTTGCTCAGCTAGGTACGGGCCTGCCTGCCAGCCGCGCCGGGGAGCTTGGCTGCCGCTCGTCATCAAGTGGCGCCGGGTCCAGCACACTCGCCGCACTCACCGGTGCCATAGCGGGAACGTTTGCCCAGTCCACGATGCGGCGGATCCGCGCCGCGTAGGCGTGTGCAGGTCGCGCAGAACCGGGTGGGGGCGGCATTTCGCCGTGAGTTTCAACTGACGCAGAACTCATTGCCTTCCGGGTC
>DATGGU010000022.1:0-70943 GCA_035308365.1 Streptosporangiaceae bacterium | reverse complement strand
TAAGCCGTCTGCGGGCAGTGCTGGGCGAATTGGCTGGGAAGCTCGGCGAAGTCAAACTCGGATTCACGATCGTGTCGGCGGCCGAATGTGCAGCCGGGGTGATGACGCCGCGGCTGCTGCATACCCTCGCCTTAATCGGTACAGGGCGCCTCCCGGTGTTGTGGTGCACCACCGGCCTGATGCTGCCATGTCCCGATCAAGACGCTGATGCATCCGCCAGCCTGGCTGACGGGGTGGCCGCCGCAGTCGAAATCCGGCGGCAGCTCCTGAAACCCGAACTTGACCTGCGGGCACTGTATAAGGTGACAGCTCTGGTGGCTAAGGTCGGGCTGCGCATCGAAGGTGAGGAATACCCCGGCGACAGCGAAGCCATCCATGGCGTACTGGACCAGTTCCCCGCGTCCTTTAGTGGCCTGGATCATGATGTGGTTACAGCGGCCCGCCACCACGACCAGGCCGTGATCCGGCTTGCCCATGCGGTCCTGGGATGGTGGCTGGCCACGCTGCCTGCCAAAGAGCCGCTTCAGTGACCGCGGCCTGGCATTACCACGCGCCGGATGGAACCTTCCGCAAAGTCCTGCCTGCTGGTGATGCCCGCCGCGAACTGGCCGGCCGCCAGGCGGTTGCGGGAGTGCTGCCGGTCCCTCGGCTCCTGGATGTGCGACATGTCCAGGACGGGGCCGAGATCGTGTATGAGGACGTCTTCGCCTCGGGACGCTGCACGGGTCTGCTGGCCGACTGGATCAATGCCGCAGACCGTCACCCCAGCCATCTGCCCGTGGTGAGGGCACTGGTCAACCAGGTATGTGACAGTCTGCTCGCCGCCACGGCGGCGACCGGCGCCATGAGCATGCTGGAGGCATGCGTGCCTGACCTGCACCTGGCGCGGCTAGCCCCCGGCGGCAGACTGGATCGCTGGTACACCTGCCCGCTGCACCCAGCCTGGCTGCTCGGCGGGCACCTGCTCAGCCTGGATGACCTGGCCGGCCGGACGCTGGTCGCTGGCGGGCGTGAGATTGGCTGCGGGTGGCCGGTCAACCTCCCGGAGTTGCAGTCAGTCCTGGCCGGACGCACTCGGTGGGTCACGGCCGTCACCCAGGGCGATGTCACTGAGCCGAACATCGCACAGCCCCTGTGCTGGCTGGATTTCGAGCACGCCGGGCGCAACGCCCTCGCCAGCGACACCGCCAACTTCCTGTGGTACCTGCTCGGCATGGGCGGCTGGCTCGTGCCCACCTATCAGCCTGGCGTGTACGCACGCACCCTGCGCACGCCGGTCCCTCCCGTGGCCGCCCCGGTCATCAGCCACCTGCGCGTCACCCCCTGGCGGATCGAGATCGACTACACCTGGAAAGTGGGCGTCGGCCGGCACGCTGCTATCGCCACTCTGCTACACCGGCTCGCTGGAGACCTCGGCGCCGCGCTGGGGCCCACAACAGACGTGGCCGCCGACCTCCGGCCGTTCCTGGCTGTGCGCATTCTCGGCGTCATCTCCCTGCGCCAAATGAGCGGCCCCCATGCGCTGACCTGCCTGGTTAAGCTAGCCGAACTCGCGCATCCCGGATGGAACTTGCCCGGCTGGTGTTCCACCGTCCCGGCCTCGCTTTCGCCCTCGCCGCACCCGGTAGGCGTAGCCCAGCCGTAACATCGGCGACGGTAGGTGTAGATCCGCCCAAAGGAGCAGCATGACCAACCGCGTCCGCGCCCTGCCAGTCACCCCGGAGGGGAGTCTGCTGACGATCCAGCGGATCCGCTCCGGACAGGACCCGTACTGGGTGCTCCCTGGAGGGGGCGTGGAGGACGGTGAAACCCTGGAGGCCGCTCTGGCCCGCGAACTGCGCGAGGAAATCGCGGCCACCGTCAGCATCCACAGTCTGGTGCACATCCTCGACCACGACGGTGGTCACCAGTACTTCTATCTCACCCGCCTGCATTCCTGGTCCGCACAGGCCACTGACCGCACCGGCCCGGAATTCACTGACCCCACCCGCGGTGAATACAATGTCCAACTCATCCCGCTCACCGTGGAGGCAGTCGAAACGATCGACCTCAAACCAGGGCCACTCGCCCAATTCCTGCTCACCCACCTGCGCGCGGGCACCAACCTGTTCACTCTTCCTGACCTCCGCACCACCCAGACCTGAATCAACGCCGCGACAGACAATCACGGCACAAAGCCGAGGCGGTAAGACCCAGTACCCGGGGCATCAGGTGAGGTGGTCGAACTCGCCGTGCTTGGCGCCCTGGAGCCAGGCGGCTATCTCGGCCCGGGTGAACAGGATCACGCCGTCCTGCGGGCGGTTGCTGTTACGCAGGGCGATGTGGCCGTCGTCCAGTCCGGCGAGTTCCACGCACTCTCCGTTGTGACCGCTGAAGCTGCTCTTGATCCACCTGACCCCCGCCAGGTCCTGGGCGTTCATGGTGGTGTGCCTCCGCTGCCGGTCACTGCCCGGCCATCGACTCGATCAGCGCGACCGAGCGCTCGGGGCCAAGCGCGACGCGCTGCACGCTCTTCGCTACCCGATTGTATGTCTCCACCAGGTCGGGATCCTGCATGTAGACAGCGCTGTCGTGCAGCTCGACGTAGCCGATCGAGCGGACATCCTCGAAGTCGAGGACGATGAACTGGCCGGTCATGGCGGTGTGCAGACCGTCCTCCGGGCGGAGCACCTGGATTGTGATGTTGGGCAGCGCGGCCATAGTCACCAAGTGCCGGAACTGCGAGCGGCGCAACTCGGGCGTGCCGATGGCGAGTCGCAGTGCTGCCTCGGTAAATGACGGCGTGCAGCTTCAGCGGGTTGTCTGAGTCGGTCAGCCGGGCCGCGCGTGCCATCCGGAAGCCGACGAACCGCTCGCCGTAGTCCGGCCGCACTCTTGGCGTGTCGGCACTCACTGAGCCCAGCCGCCTGGCCCGCTGGTTCGGGCAGGTTGACGGCGACCTTCGCCCCGGCGGAGCGTTCCGGCTGCATGTCGAGGATGCTGGCATGGACTGCACCGGGCGCGTGGAAGCATGCGAGCCGCCACGGCGCCTGCTGGTGACGACCAGGGAAACGGACGAGTCCTACCAGGGCGGGCCGGGGGTGCCGCCGTTCGACGAGTTCATCGAGGCCACGCTGACTGCCGATGGTGACCAGACCGTCCTGGTCATCGAGGTCCAGGGTATGCCGCTGGACAAGATCGCCTTCTACGGGGCCGGATGGCAGATCCACGCCGAAAATCTCGCAAACCACATCGCCGGGCGTGAGCAGGGTGACACCGAGGCGCGGTGGAACGAGATCGTCCCCGCCTATCAAGACCTGGCGGCCGGCATCAGCTAGCCGCTGGCCGCTGCCATTCGAGCTTTGACCTGGGCCTGAGCACGGCGGAAGAGCGGTCTGCAGAGCACAGCCGGGTCGATCATGTCCGGATTGTGCTGCGAAATCGCGGCGGGCATTGTTGATCTTGGTAGCTAGGGGACGGGCGGTGCGGGGGTGGTGGTGTCTCCGGCCCGGATGACACGCTTTCTCAGGCGGGGTGGGCCGTGTGGTCCTTGGCCGGGCCGAGTGAGGAACGCACCCAGTCCGCTATCTCCTGGGTGGACGCGCCTGGGGTGAAGATCTTCGCGACGCCCATCCGCTCCAGCTCGCCGATGTCCTGATCGGGGATGATGCCGCCGCCGAAGACCGTGATGTCGGCTGCGTCCCGCTCTTTGAGCAGCTCGACCACCCGGGCGAACAGCGTCATGTGCGCGCCGGACAGGATCGACAAGCCGATCGCATCCGCATCCTCCTGCAGGGCGGCCGCGACGATCTGCTCGGGCGTCTGGTGCAGGCCGGTGTAGATAACCTCGACCCCGGCATCGCGAAGCGCCCTGGCCACCACCTTCGCGCCACGGTCGTGGCCGTCGAGCCCGGCCTTCGCGATGACCACCCGGATGCTGGCCATTGCTTCCTCCCGCTCTGCCGTCTGCTGGCGCCGCCTGGACTACTCGGCAGCGTAACCGCAGCAGTATGTATGCCGCCTCAGAGCCTCCCAGATCCGCGAGCGTAGTCCGCCGTGGGTCCTTCGCCTGCGATGACGATGCGCTCATCACCGAAGTTGGCAACGAGTTCTAGCTGGCCGCCGAGAGCAGCCACATAGCCGGCTAGGCCCTGGATCGCTGCCCGATTGCACTGGCCGTGCTCAATCTGGCTCACACGAGCTTTGCTAACTCCCAGAACGTCTGCTATCTGCTGCTGTGTGAGGTGTCGCGCCCGACGGATCTCGGCCAGCCTGTGGGCGCGCACCTCATCCCGCAGTTGGGCCTCAACAGCCCGCACCTTGGGCTCATCATCGGCGGGGAACAGATCCCGCTCAACATCCTCCCAGCGGTGAGTGGTCATCCAGATCCCTCCTTCATGGTGTCCAAGTGCTCGGCGTACAGGCGTTCAGCCTGCTTGATCGCCTTCACATACCAGCCTTTCCATTCCCCCCGCTTATCTCCCGCGGTGAGCAGCACAGCTCGCCGCCGCGGGTCGAACACGAAGAGGATCCGTATCTCACTGCGCCCAGCAGAGCCAGGTCGCAACTCCTTCAAGTTCCTGATCTTGGAGCCCTTTACGGTGTCCACCAGCGGGGTGCCGAGACGGCCGAAGCTTATTGGCTGCCCGACTGAACTACAGCTTCTCCAGGGGGGCATAGCGCAGCACCAGGTGCTTGACGCCGTACTCGCCGCCGAAGTCGATCTTGGCCTCGGCCCGGTCGCTGCCAGGGTAGTCCACGGTCATGACCGTGCCGAGCCCGAACTTGTCGTGGGTGACCATGTCGCCCGGTGACAGTGCGGGTACCGGGCGGTTGCCAGGCGAGCTGACCCCCGGCCGCTGGGCGGCGCGCTCCATCGCCGGCGGCGCGGCCGCCCGCTCGTCCCGGCGCCATTCGATGAGCCCCGGCGGGATCTCGGCGAGGAACCTGGAGGCCTTGTGGAACTCCGGCCGGCCCCACCAGCTCCTGGCCACCGCGCGGGTCAGGTACAGCCGGTGCTCGGCGCGGGTGATCCCGACGTAGGCGAGCCGCCGCTCCTCCTCCAGCTCCTTCTGGTCGGTGGCCGAGCGCTGATGGGGGAAGACGTTCTCTTCCAGGCCGGTGAGGAAGACGACGGGGAACTCCAGGCCCTTCGCGGTGTGCAGGGTCATCAGCGTGACCAGGCCGCCGTGGTCTTCACCCTCGGGGATCTCGTCGGCGTCGGCCACCAGCGAGACCTGCTCGAGGAATTCGGCGAGCGTCCCGTCCGGGTTCGAGTTGTCGAACTCCCTGGCCACGTTGATCATCTCGTTGAGGTTCTCGATCCGGCTCTCGTCCTGCAGGTCCTCGGAGGCTTGCAGTTCCTCCACGTACCCGGTCCGGTCCAGCACGGCCTCGGCCAGTTCGGCCACCGGCCCGGCGGCCAGCTCGCGCAGCGAGGCGATCAGCGCGTTGAACTCGGCGATCGACCGCGCCGAGCGGGTGGCAAGGTCTGGCACATCGCCGACCTGGGCCAGCGCGGCGGGCAGCGTGATCCGCTGCCGCTGGGCGTGGGCCGAGACGCTCTCCACCGCCCGGTCGCCGATGCCCCGCTTGGGCACGTTCAGGATCCGGCGCAGCGAGAGCTCGTCCTCGGGGTTGGCGATCAGCCGCAGGTAGGCGAGCAGGTCACGGACCTCGCGCCGCTCGTAGAACCGGACCCCGCCGACCACCCGGTAGGGCAGCCCGACCCGGATGAAGATTTCCTCGAACACCCGGGACTGGGCGTTCGTCCGGTAGAACACCGCCACCTGGCCGGGGGTGGCCGCGCCCTCGTCGGTGAGCTTGTCCACCTCTTCGGCGACGAACGCCGCCTCGTCGTGCTCGCTGTCGGCCACGTACCCAACCAGGGGCGGCCCGGCGCCCTGGTCGGACCACAGGTTCTTCGGCTTGCGGCTCTCGTTGTTGGCTACGACCGCGTTCGCCGCGGCCAGGATGTTCTGGGTGGACCGGTAGTTCTGTTCGAGCAGGATCACCCGGGCGTCGGGGAAGTCCCGCTCGAACTCGTCGATGTTGCGGATCGTCGCGCCGCGGAATGCATAGATCGACTGGTCGGCATCGCCGACCACGCACAGTTCGGCCGGCGGCGGATCCCCGCCTGCTTCCCCGGCAAGCTCCCTGACCAGGACGTACTGAGCGTGGTTGGTGTCCTGGTACTCATCCACCAGGATGTGCCTGAACCTGCGCCGGTACTCCTGGGCGACGTCGGGGAAGGCCTGCAGCAGGTGCACCGTCATCATGATCAGGTCGTCGAAGTCCATCGCCCCCGAGGCGGTCAGCCGGCGCTGGTATTCCGCGTACGCCTCGGCGAGCGCCTTGCCCCGGTAGCCGTCCGCGGTGGACGCGAACGTCTCGTAGTCGATCAGCTCGTTCTTGAGGTTGGAGACCTGCGCCAGCAGGGCCTTGGGCGGGTGGTACTTGGGATCGAGGTCGAGTTCCCGGCAGACCAGTGCCATCAGCCGCTGCGAGTCGGCCTGGTCATAGATGGTGAACGCGGAGGGATAGCCGAACCGCTTGGCCTCCCGGCGCAGGATCCGCACGCAGGCCGAGTGGAAGGTCATCACCCACATGGCCCTGGACCGCGCACCGGTCAGCGCGGCGACCCTGGCGGCCATCTCGCCGGCCGCCTTGTTCGTGAAGGTGATGGCGAGGATCTCACTGGGTTTGGCCCCCCGCTCCGCCAGCAGGTAGGCGATCCGGTGGGTGAGCACGCGCGTCTTGCCCGAGCCCGCGCCGGCCACGATCAGCAGCGGCCCGCCATGGTGCACCACGGCGGCCCGCTGCTGTGGGTTGAGTCCTTCGAGAAGTGCGTCCGCCGCCGTTACCGTCACGTGCCCAAGCGTAGGCGCTGCCACCGACACCGGCCCGCCGAAGCGCCGGCCGGCCGGGTGATCCGCGCTGCCGGCCGCGCCGGGGGATCCGCGCCGCCGCGGGACGGTCAGTTGGTGTCGGGAACGAGGGTCTGCGTCGATCTGGTCAGGGTCTGCTTCCTGAAGAAGGCCGGAGCGGCGAACCGGCAGTAGACGAAGGCGACCACGCCGACGAGCGCGGACACGATGAAGATCACGAACGCGCCACCGACCTGCCAGTGGATGACCGGCACCGTCCACATCGTGTAGTCGTTCGCGGTGGCCACGTCGTAGTCCAGCCACAGGCTCCAGCCGCCGAGGAAGTACAGCATCAGGCCGCCGGCGACCGGCAGGATGCCCTGCATCCACAGGTTGCGCGCGCTGCTGGTCAGGTTCCTGCGGTAGTACCAGGCGCAGGCGAAGCCGGTCAGCCCGTAGTAGAAGGCGATGTACAGGCCGATCGCGATGACCGCGTCGCCGATCACGCCGATGCCGTTGGACATGTAGTTGAACATCACGTAGACGATGATCGAGATGCCACCCATGACGAGCGTCGACACTGTCGGCGTCAGATAGCGCGGGTGGATCTTCGCGAACGAGCGCGGGATCGCCTTGTACACCGCCATCGAAAGCGTGGTCCGCGCCGTGGGCAGGATCGTGGTCTGGGTGGAGGCGGCGGCCGAGGACAGCACCATCAGCAGCAGCAGGTGGGTCAGGAACGAGCCGAAGCCGGACGTGCCGAACACCGCGCCGCCCTGGACGGACAGCACGTCCCCGGCGTTGTTGGTGTTGCCCAGGCCGTTGCCGCTGGTCCCGATCCCGGCGAACGACTGCGCGGAGAAGATCACCAGCGCGTAGGTGGCCAGCAGGATGAGGGTGGACAGGATCGCGGCCCGGCCGGGGGTCTTGTTCCTGTCTTTGGTCTCCTCGTTGACCGAGACTGCCGTATCCCAGCCCCAGTAGATGAACACCATGAGGATGATGCCGCTGGCGAAGGCGCTGAACGAGGGGATCTTGAACGGGTCGAGCCAGGACCAGCTCGGCGTGAGGTGGCCGCGCGGAGCGGTCCCGTTGCCGACCTTGACCAGCGCGGTCACGGACAGCACGGTCAGCATCACCAGCTCGATGCCGAGCAGTACCTTCTGGAAATTGGCGGAGACCTCGATGCCCCGGTAGCAGATGTAGGTCATCGCCACGATCCACAGCACGCCGACCAGCAGGACCCAGCCGCTGGTGGGGTTACTCCCGATGCTCTTGGTGTTGAACAGCAGGAACCCGTACTGGCCGGCCACCTGGGCCAGGCTCGCCATCACCAGCACGTCGGCGGCGACGATGGCCCAGCCGCCGGCCCAGCCGGTCTTCGGGCCGAACGCCCGGGTGGCCCAGGTGAAGGTGGTCCCGCAGTCCGGATCCGCCTTGTTCAGCTCGCTGTAGCCGATGGAGGTCAGCAGCATCGGCACGAACGCGAGCACCGCCACGGCAGGCGACTGCAGCCCGACCGCACCCACCACGAAGACCAGCGTCGCGGCGATGCTGTAGGCGGGCGCGACCGAGGCGGTCGCGATGATCGTGGTGGAGATCAGCCCGAGCGCGCCGGACTTCAGGCCCTTGTCCGTGGGCTGTTCGGTGGGCTGTGTGACGTACTCGGCGGTGGCCATTGCCCTCACCCTCACTTGCTGGGCCGGAAAGACACCCTACGGCTCCGGGTGGAACCTCAGGTGCGACGGTTCTAGCACCAATTAATCCGTATTGCAAAGGTTTCCGTAGTCACAACTCGATGTCAACGCTGGAATTCGTGCCATAGCGGGTTAGTATCCACGACATGCGCATCCTTCTCGTGGGGGCCGGCGGAGTGGGCACAGCCATCGCCCGGATAGCCGCCCGGCGCAGCTTCGCCGAACTCGTCATCGCCGACTACGACCTGGCCAGGGCGCAGCGCGCGGCCGGGGACACATCCACAGCGATCAGGCTGGACGCCAGGGACGGCGGCGCGGTCCGGGCCGCCATCGAGGCGCACGGCTGCGACGTGCTGCTGAACGCCACCGATCCACGCTTCGTCATGCCGCTGTTCGGTGCGGCTCTGGCGGCCCGGGTGCACTATCTCGACATGGCGATGTCGCTGTCCATGCCGGACGCCGCCGAGCCCTACCGCAGGTGCGGCGTCAAGCTGGGCGACGAGCAGTTCGCCGCGGCCGGGGACTGGGCCGGCGCCGGGCTGCTGGCCCTGGTCGGCATGGGCGTGGAGCCCGGCCTGTCCGACGTGTTCGCACGCTACGCGGCCGACCACCTGTTCAGCCGGATCGACGAGATCGGCGTGCGGGACGGCGCGAACCTCGTGGTGGACGGCTACGACTTCGCACCGACGTTCTCGATCTGGACCACGATCGAGGAGTGCCTGAACCCGCCGGTCATCTGGGAGCGGGACCGGGGCTGGTTCACCACCGAGCCGTTCAGCGAGCCGGAGACCTTCACCTTCCCGGCCGGGATCGGGCCGGTCGAGTGCGTCAACGTGGAGCACGAGGAAGTACTGCTGGTTCCGCGCTGGGTGGACGCCAACCGGGTCACGTTCAAGTACGGCCTCGGCGCCGAGTTCATCGGTGTCCTGCAGACCCTGCACAAGCTGGGACTCGACGCCACCACCCCGGTGCGGGCCGGCGAGGTCATGGTCTCACCGCGCGACGTGGTGGCGGCCTGCCTGCCGGATCCGGCGACGCTGGGCGACCGGATGCGCGGGCTGACCTGCGCGGGCACCTGGGTCACCGGCACCGGGCCGGACGGCGCGCCGCGTGAGGTGTATCTGCATCACGTGGTCGACAACGCCTGGTCGATGGCCGAGTATGGCTCTCAGGCGGTGGTCTGGCAGACGGCGGTCAACCCGGTGGTGGCACTCGAACTGGTCGACTCGGGCGCATGGTCGGGTGCCGGGGTACTCGGCCCCGAAGCGCTCCCGGCCGACCCCTTCCTCGACCTGCTCGCCGACTACGGCTCGCCGTGGGCTTGCGAGGAAAGAACTCCCGTAGTTCGTCAGGCCTTTAATTAATTAACGGAGGAAATTGTGGCTAAGGACCTGCATAACGTCATCGGCGGGAACGCTGCCGATCCCATGACCGACCGCCGGTCCGATCTCATCAATCCGAGCACCGGTGAAGTCTTCGCGACCGCGCCGGTATCGGGGCCCGCCGACGTGGATGCCGCTTTCAGCGCCGCGTCCGCGGCCTTCGAGGGCTGGCGGGATGCCACCCCTTCCGAACGCAGCCTCGCGCTGCTCAGGATCGCCGACGCCATCGAGGCCAGGGCCGACGAATTCGTCGCAATCGAAAGTGAGAATACCGGCAAGCCGGTGGGCCTGACCCGGTCCGAGGAAATCCCTCCAATGGTGGACCAGATCCGGTTTTTCGCCGGGGCGGCCCGGATGCTGGATGGCCGCTCGGCCGGCGAATACATGACCGGTTTCACCTCGTTCATCCGCCGCGAGCCGGTCGGTGTGTGCGCGGCCGTAACGCCGTGGAACTACCCGATGATGATGGCCGTGTGGAAGTGGGCACCGGCACTGGCCGCAGGCAACACGATGGTGATCAAGCCGTCGGACACCACCCCGGCCAGCACGGTGGCCATGGCCAGCCTGATGAACGAGTTCCTGCCGCCAGGCGTGATCAACGTGGTCTGTGGCGACCGGGACACCGGCCGGGCGGTGGTTTCGCACCCGGCGCCCGCGATGGTCTCCATCACCGGCAGCGTCCGGGCGGGCAGGCAGGTGGCCATCGCCGCCGCCGAGGACCTGAAGCGGGTACACCTCGAACTCGGTGGGAACGCCCCGGTCGTGGTGTTCGACGACGCCGACGTGGCCAAGGCCGCCGAGGCGATCGCGGTGGCCGGGTACTTCAACGCCGGCCAGGACTGCACGGCGGCGGCCCGGGTGCTGGCCGGCCCGCGAATCCATGACGACTTCGTCGACGCGCTGGCCGAGCAGGCCCGCAGCCAGACCGTGGGCGGGCCGGACGTCACCGACGCCGACTTCGGGCCGCTGAACAACCCCGACCAGCTGGCCAGGGTCACCGGGCTGATGGACCGGCTGCCCGACCACGCTCAGGTGCGGGCCGGCGGGCACCGGGTCGGTGGCCGTGGGTTCTTCTATGAGGCAAGCGTGGTCAGCGGGGTGCTGCAGGAGGATGAGATCGCCCGTGACGAGATCTTCGGCCCGGTGATCACGGTGCAGCGGTTCTCCGATGAGGACGAGGCCGTGCGCTGGGCGAACGGCACGGACTACGGCCTGGCCTCCAGCGTCTGGACCCGCGACCACGCGCGCGCCATGCGGATGTCGCGGCGGCTGGACTTCGGCTGCGTGTGGATCAACACGCACATCCCGATCGTGGCCGAGATGCCGCACGGCGGCTTCAAGCACTCTGGCTACGGCAAGGACCTGTCGCTGTACGGTTTCGAGGACTACACCCGGATCAAGCACGTGATGAGCTCGCTGGACTGACCCCGCCTGGAGCTTGCCCGGCTGTGCTGCCCGGCTGTGCTGCCCGGCTGTGCTGCCCGGCTGTGCTGCCCGGCCCGGGAACAGCCGCCGGGCCGGCCGCACAGCCGCCGCTTCGATCAAGGTAGCTTTTTGCCAGGTTCTTTATCACGCGAAGAATAAAGGTAATAAAGAAGTGTATTTCATATATCCATATACGGATATATGAAATACGTAAAGTGACGAGATCTTTACGTACCGGTTTATAGCCCTGACCGGGCTTCAGTCAATGATCGTACTTTGCCCGTTCTTACCCGAATTCTTATTGCGTTCACCTGCCGGAAATCTGAAAGTCCATCTCTTGTGGCTGACGGCGTGGAGCTTGGCCAGGTCGGCCCTTGGCCGGCGGCTGCGGGAAGCGCGCCGCAGCACTTCGCGCGACCGTCTCTAGAGGAGGACGTACAGAATGCGCATGCTCAGCAAGGTCCTGGCTGGCTCCGCGGCCATGGCCACGCTGGTGAGCGTGGGTCTGGCGAGTAGCGCCCAGGCTCAGGTCACCAAGCCGCACACCGCCGTGAGGGCGACGCTGACGGTCAAGCCGTCAAAGGTCCCGGCCGGCCTCGTCACGGCTGTCAACGTGTCGAATCCGTGCGCCACAGGCACCAAGCCCTCATCGGTCACCGGGTTCCCGGCACCGAACGGCACCACCACCAACCTGCAGGCCATCCTCCCCCAGGCGCCCAAGGCCATCAGGATTGCCGGCGTCTGGCCGCCGACCCCCCCGACCTCCTACACCATCACGGTCAAGTGCAGCAGCGGCCCGGCGACCTCGACCGGCACGGTCACCGTGCAGTCCGGCCCACAGCCGGCCAGCGTCGTAGGTGTCGGCTCGGACACCATCCAGAACGTGATGGACCAGTTCAGCGCCGACTACAACACCTCCAAGAACAGCGCGTCCCTGTACAGCTGGGACGCCACCAACCCGGTCACCGGCGCTCAGGGTGACTCCATCGCCACCAAGCAGGGCTGCGCCGCGATCCCGCGGCCGGACGGTTCCTCGGCCGGGATCACCGCGCTGACCACCGAGAACGGCAGCACCAGCGGGCATCCGTGCATCGACTTCGCCCGGTCCTCCCGGGCGCGTGGATCCGGCGACCCGACCAGCATCACCTTCGTCACGCTGGCCGGGGACGCGGTCACCTACGCCACCCAGCCTGGCACCAACGCCCCGGGCAACCTGACCACCGCCGACCTGACCGGGATCTACAACTGCACGATCACCCAGTGGAACCAGATCCCCGGCAACTCCGGCGGCAGCAGCGCCACCATCGCCGCCATGCTCCCGCAGAACGGCTCGGGCACCCGCTCGTTCTTCCTGTCCGCCATCGGGCTGACCGCCCCCGGCCCATGCGTGTCCACCTCGGCCACCCAGCAGGGCTCCGGCGGCGCCAACGACAACACCCTGCAGGAGAACGAGGGCGTCGCTCCCTCGCTCAACACCAACACCGCCAACGTCATCTTCCCGTTCTCGGTCGGCAAGTACCTGGCCGAGCGCTACCACTCCGCCTCCTGCGGCAGCATCTCCCAGTGCTTCGCCAGCCCGAACAAGTGCGCACCGAACGCCAAGCAGAACCTGTTCGGGTGCAACGAGCGCGGCACGATGAACCTCAACATGATCAACGGCACCAACCCGACCGTGCCGTTCCCGCTGACCAACAGCACCACGGGCGCGGTCACCAACTCCGCGTTCACCCCCACCTTCACCCGCTTCCTGTATGAGGTGGTCAACCAGCCCGAGTTCGGCATCCCCAGCTACCTGCAGCCGTACTTCAGCTCCACCGGCTGGGTGTGCACCAACTCCACCGCCAAGACCGACCTGAAGAACTACGGCTTCATCGTCCTGCCCGCGGGCACCGCGGCAGGCGACTGCGGCTCACTGAGCTAACCAGCGAAAACTGACCAGCAAGATCCACTAAGCGTGCCGTGATGCCGGGGCCTGGCCCGGCATCACGGCCGCTGGCGTTTCTTTACCTCGGGGACGCCTCCTGTTTCCTACTTGTTCACTTAAAAAGACCAAAAAACTCTGGTTTGTCCGGCCATGGCGCGGTTAGCCTGGGGTGGCGCGGCTAGCTGGACGGTCGCAGGAAAGGTCAGGGACAACCGACATGGCCGTGGTGGACACGCCCGCGCTCAGCGACGATGACCGGCCCCGTGCCATCACGAGCCGTACCTCCGCCGGGGACAGGGTCTTCCGGGGGGTCCTGCGGGCTGCCGGGCTCTCCATGCTGGTCATCACGGCCTCGATCCTGGTGTTCCTGGTGCTGCGCTCGCTCCCCGCCTTCCAGGCGGTCGGGTTCCGCTTTTTCACCACCTCGACCTGGTACATCGGCACCAACCAGTTCGGCATCGCCGCGATCTTGCCCCTGGGTGTGCTGATCGCCGTGATCGCGCTGGTCATCGCCGTCCCGGTCGGCATCATGACGGCCCTGGTCATCTCCGAGTACGCCCCGGTTCGGCTGCGCCGTCTGCTGATCGCGGTGATCGACCTCATGGCGGCGATCCCCAGCATCGTCGTGGCCCTGTTCGGGCTGTACTTCCTGCAGCCCCGGATCCTCGGCTTCAACAGCTGGCTCTCTCATCACCTCGCGTTCATTCCAGTGTTCAAGATCCTGCTGCCGAACTTTCCCAGCAGTTACGCGAGCTCTACCTTCACCGCAGGCGTGGTGGTGTCGCTGCTGGTGATACCGATCATCACCTCGCTGTCGCGACAGGTGTTCTCGCAGGCGCCGCAGGGCGAGCGGGAAGCCGCCTACGCCCTGGGCGCCACCCGCTGGGGAATGATCCGCACCGTGGTGCTGCCCTTCGGACGGGCCGGGATGATCGGGGCCAGCATGCTCGGGCTGGGCCGGGCCCTGGGGGAGACGATCGCGGTCTCGTTCATCCTCACCCCCATCTTCGGGTTCAGCGCCCACGTGCTGCAGTCGGGCGGGAACTCGGTGACCTTCATGATCGCGAACTTCATCCTCGACGCCGGATCCAAGGGGATCTCAGCCCTGATGGCGGCCGGGATGGCGCTGTTCGTGATGACCATCGGGGTGAACACGATCGCAGCCATCATCATCAGCCGATCCCGCTCCGGCGCGAGCACCAACGACTGACGCCATGACGACCCAGCAGAGCCGCCCGGCAGAAGCCACCGCCACCGCCACTCCGGAAGGGGAGTCCATCAGCGCGCAGAAGGCCGCCACGCCAACGCAGCCCGCCGCACCGAAGGCCGCCCCGCGGCCGGGTGAACCCAGGGTCCGGATCAGCCGGGTCACCCCGGCCGGAATCGCCACCATCGTCGGCGCGGCCCTGGCAGCGCTCGGCCTGACCTGGGTTCTCTACGAGTGGGCGCTCCCATTCACCGGGGTGGCCGGCTTCTGGCTTTGCTGGTATCTCAGCTTCCTGGTGCTCTACGCGGCCATGGCCTGGCTGCAGTGGGACAGGCGCGAGGTCAGCCACCGGGTGACGACCGTCGCGTTCGGCACCGGTGGCACGGTCACGATGATGATCGTGGCCGGCTTGGTGCTGTTCGCCTTCGTGCGCGGCTTCGACGCGATCCGCCACCTCAACTTCTTCACCCAGTCGATGGCCTTCGCGGGCTCGCTCAGTTCCCTGTCGGTCGGTGGGGTGCTGCACGCCATGGTCGGCACGGGCGAGCAGATCGGCCTGGCCACCCTGTTCGCGGTGCCGCTGGCGCTGGCGACCGCCCTGTTCCTCGCCGAGGTGGGAGGGGCGCTCGCCCGGCCGGTGCGGATCATCGTCGAGGCGATGACCGCGCTGCCCGACATCATCGCGGGCCTGTTCGTCTACGCGCTGTTCGTCCTCACGCTCGGCCTGCAGAAGAGCGGGCTGGCCGCGGCGCTCGCGCTCATGGTGACCATGATGCCGATCATCGCCCGGGCCGCGGAGGTGGTCCTCAGGCTGGTCCCCGGCACCTTGCGCGAGGCCGCCTACGCGCTGGGCGCCAGCCAGTGGCGCACCGCCTGGAACGTTGTCCTGCCCTCGGCCAAGTCCGGGCTCACGACGGCGGTCGTGCTCGGGATGGCGCGCGGTATCGGGGAGACCGCGCCGGTCCTGATCGTGTCCGGCGCCACCAAGGAGCTGAACTTCAACCCGTTTCAGGGACCGCAGATGAGCCTGCCGCTGTTCATCTGGACCTACGACCACATCGAGGCGACGACGGCGGGCTACATCGACCGTGGCTTCGGCGCGGGCTTCGCCCTGGTGCTGGTGGTGGTGGTGCTGTTCGCCGTCGCCCGGTGGATCGGCGGCTCGGGACCGGGGGAACTCTCCCGCCGCCAGCAGCGAAAGCTGGCCCGGCAGGCCATGGCACGGCGGACCGCGGCTCAGCGGGCGGCCGCGGGACAGGCGGCGAAATGATGAACCGGCCGCGGGCGGGGCGGGCCGTTACCTCCGCTCAGTATCTGACACCAGGTCCAACGAGGGATTCATATGCGTGACATGACCCTGACCGGCCGGGCACTGGCGCGGCGCGCCCTCGCCGTGGCGGGGCTGATCTCGCTGTCCGCGGGCTTGCTGCTGCTCCCGGCCGCATCTCACTCCGCCGCCCAGGTCACCGGCAAAGCTGCCCAGGTCGTCACCAGGACGAGCACAGCACATGTCACCCACTCGGTGACCAAGGTGACCGGACCCAGGCTCTGGGATCCGGCCACCCAGAGCCTGTTCAAGACTCCGAGCCAGGTGACAGTCAGCCAGACCACCAACCTGGTCGACCAGTTGGTGCACGTCTCGTGGAGCGTGTTCACCCCGAGCGTCAACTTCGCGGCGGGACCGTACTACACGAACACCGGCGCGTACTACGGCGTCATGGCCGTGGAGTGCCGCGGCACCAACCCCACCACATGGACCGACTGCTACGAATCCAGCGAACACGGGCTGCCGCTGGCCTCCGGCACCTCCGGCCCACCGAACACCTCCTACGCGATCACCTCGGCCACCGGGTCGGCCACCGGGACCGGGCAGCTCAACATCCTTATCGAGACGTCGCTGGAGAACTCTTCGCTCGGCTGTGACCAGAACCACCCCTGCTCCCTGGTGATCGTGCCCGGGCAGGGCGGCCAGCCCAGCAACTGCGCGGACCACAGCGGTGACCAAGGTTTTGGCGAGTCGGGAACGGCGCTGGCGTTCAACACGTTCTTCGCCGCCACCGGCGGCTGCTCCTGGAACGACCGGATCGTCGTCCCGCTGCACTTCGCCCCGGTGCCGACCGGCTGCCCGCAGCGCAACGCGGCCTTCAACACCGCAGGCTCCCCCATGCTGGCAGTGGCCATGCAGCAATGGCTCACCGGCCTGTGCGCGGGCAGGAACGGGATGACCATCGGCTACAGCTCGGGACTCGGCGAGCCGACCGCGGTGCAGGACGCCATCGCCTCCACTGCCGACGAGAACAGTCCCGGGGCCACCAATGTCGCCCTCACCACGCAACCGGCCAGCGCCGATGGAGTCACGACGACCCACCCCTTCGTCTACGCCCCGATCGCCGTGTCGGCCGCTTCGATCGACTACTGGATCGACGACAACCTACCCGGCCAGGGCCAGCCACTGTCCGGCCTGAAGCTCGACCCGCGGCTGGTGGCGAAGCTGCTGACCACCTCCTACAACCCCGGCATCCAATGCACGGTGCCGGGGCAGGCAAACTGCGATGCCGGGGTGGATAACAACCCGTTCGACATCCTGAAGGACCCGGAGTTCAACAGCCTCGATCCGAACTTCGTCACCAACACCGACTACACCACGGACCAGGACTACCTGACTCCCACCGTGCCGTTCGGCGCCAGCGACCTCACCTGGACCGTGACCCGGTGGATCGCCGCCAACACCGACGCCGCCTCGTTCATGGCCGGCACGTTCGATCCCTGGGGCATGCACGTCAACACCTATTACCTGAAGACCCAGTACCCGACGAACCAATTCCAGACAAGCGATCCAAACTACCCATGGCAGCAGGAGTACAGCCCGGTATCCCCGTTGAGTCAGGCCGTCACCTACCAGGCCCTCAACCAGGACGCCGGGGGCATTGTCCAGGCTCCCCCACCGCAGGGTGGCTACACCAAGGACCCACCCGAACCGGTGGGCAAGCGGATGCTGATCGGGATTCTGGACCAGGGCGACGCGGCGCTCAACGCCTTCCCCGCCGCGGCGATCGAAAATGCCGCCGGGAAGTACGTCACACCCAGCAACGCCTCGATGGCGGCGGCGGTGAGCCACATGGTGACCAACGGGGACGGCACCCTGCAGATGAACCTCACCAACACCGACCCGAACGCCTACCCGCTGACCATGGTGATCTACGCGATGGTGCCGACCAGCGGGCTGTCGCACGCCAAGGCGGCCGCCATCGCCCGCTTCCTCGACTTCGCTGTCGGAGCAGGCCAGTCGCCGGGTGACCTGCCCGGCAAACTGCCGGCCGGGTACATGCCGCTGCCTGCGTCGATGCGGGCGCTGACGCGCAAGCTGGCCGTCGAGGTCGCGAACCAGACCGGGCAGAGAAGCGGCGGCGGCCACGGCGGCCACGGCGGCCACCAAGGCAACGGCGGTACACCCCAGCCCGGCAACTCTGGCAAGCCCTCGCCTGGCTCCAGCTCAGCGCCCAGTTCACCAGCGAAGTCCCCCACCACGAGCCCGGCGGGAAGCCACCCGGTCACCCTGGTAGCGGCGCACCCCGGACCGCCGCCGCTCACCCGTTTCATCCTGCCGGCGCTGCTGATCCTCGGTGCGCTCGCAGCCCTGGGCGGCTCGTCCTCGCTCGCCGAGGCGGCCGAGGGGGGCATCGCCGGCCTGTGGCGGCGGGCGAGGCGGGCGGCCAGTACCCGGAGCCGGGCCGTGCTGGCCCTGGCGCGTTCCAGACCCGCGCTGGTCCTGGCGCGTTCCAGACCCAGGCATTTGCGCCGCAGGAGGAAACCATGACGAGCATGCTGGGTGTCTTCCGGCGGCCCGCCGCCAGGGTGGTCGCAGCGCTGGGGCTGGCCGCGCTCGGGCTGACTGCGCCGTCGCCACCGGCCTATGCGGGAAACTACACATCGATCAGCGGCGCGGGCTCTTCCTGGGCCTCGGTAGCCATCGACCAGTGGGCGTCTGACCTCAGGCCCCAGGGGCTTGTGGCCAACTACAGCCCGATCGGGTCGGCGTCCGGCCGCGTCGGGTACATCCAGAACCAGTACGACTTCGCCGGCTCGGACCCGCCGTTCCGCGACGGCAACGACGAGCTCGGCAACACCGGCAGGGAGGTCGTCCCCTGGGGTTATTCCTACGTCCCGGACACCGCGGGCGGCACGGCGTTCATGTACCACATCGTGGAGAACGGGCATCTGGTCACCAACCTGCGGCTGTCTCCGTCGGTCCTCATAGGGATCTTCACCGGGACGATCACCAACTGGGACGATCCGCGGATCACCAAGATCTACGGTGCTCAGCTCCCGAACCTGCCGATCACGCCGGTGGTCCGCTCCGACGGCTCGGGCGCCACGTACTTCCTCACGCGCTGGATGGCACACCTTGACCAGAGCGCGTGGAACGCGTTCTGCCAGAAGGTGCACCCTGGCGTCAAGCTGCCGTGCCCGCAGACCGAGTTCTACCCGGCCAACTGGGGGAACGCGAAGGCGGAGAACGGCTCGGTCAACGTCGCCAACTACATAACGTCCAGCTATGGGGACGGCTCCATCGGCTACGACGAGTACGCCTACGCGCTGAACTCGCATTATCCCGTGGTCCAGGTGCTCAACCCGGCGGGCTACTTCGTGGGCCCGACCGCCTCCAACGTGGCGGTCGCGCTGACCAAGGCGATCATCAACGAGGACCAGAGCAGCCCGAACTTCCTGCAGCAGGACCTCGACAGCGTCTACACCTTCACCGACAACAGAAGTTACCCGTTGTCCAGCTACAGCTACCTGATCGTGCCGCGAAACCCCAAACCGCCAACCATCTTCAACAGCCCGTCGGGCAAGGGCCGGACGCTGAGCACCTACATCCACTACATGCTCTGCGCCGGCCAGCAGCAGATGGCACCGCTCGGCTACTCCCCCCTGCCACTCAACCTGGTGAAGGGTGGGCTGCTGCAGGTCAGCCACCTGCCCGGGTTCGCTCCCGGGACGGACACGCTGTCCAACTGCAACAACCCGACGTTCAACAGCCGCGGGCAGCTCACCATACTCCTGACCGCCAAGCACCCGACGGCCTGCCAGAAGCTCGGCGCACCCCTGAACTGCAAGGTCGTGAACGGCAAGGCGGTCGCCACCAGCCCGGGCAGCAGCACGACGAACAACAGCAACGGCGGCAAGGGCCCGGGCAGCAGCACCACGGGCCCAGGCAGCAGCACGGGTCCGGGCGGCACAACCGGCACGACCGGCCCGTCAGGCGGGACGGTGCAGACGCAGTTGGTCAGCCTGCCCGCCGATCAGTCCAGCCAAACCGCGCTCGGAGTGGTCACGGCGCTCGGGATCGTCGCGGCGCTGGCCGTGCCCCCGGTCCTGGGGATATGGCTGCGCCGCCGTAGGCAGGCACATGGCTGACACCGAGCTCGCCGGGGCTGGGCCACCCACCGGGGCTGGGCACCCAGCCGCGGCCGGGACGGCGGCCGAACCCGAAGGAGGGCCTTCGGCGCGGAGCGGGCCGGCCGCGGCGGCCGGGCCGCCGGACCAGGAGACCGGGCCGCCGGACCAGGAGACCGGGCAGGCCACCCCGCCGGCCGGTTCCGCCGAGGCCATCCTGGAGAAGTCGGTCCTGCGGGGGGTGGGTGTGGGGCTGCTGCTGCTCGCCCTCGTCGTGCTGGGCTTCGCCGCCTACCTGTACGGGCTCTCCGGCGTGCAGGAGGCCAGGGCCCAGACCGTTCTCTACCAGCGTCTGCAGACCGAACTGGCGCAGGTGCAGGGGATCGTTCCGCCGGTTGGCCCGACCACGACCGTCAACGGGCATACCGTCACGACCGCGCCCGGATCGCCGGTGGCGATCCTCGACATCCCCCGCATCGGGATGCGCGACATGGTGGTGGTTCAGGGAACCAGCCCGGAGAACCTCAGGGCTGGCCCCGGGCACCGGCCCGACACGCCGTTCCCGGGCCAGCCAGGGGTGGCGCAGATCTATGGCCGCCGGGCCACGTTCGGCGCCCCGTTCGGGCGGATCGGCGAACTGCGCGCGGGCGACACCATCAAGGCGGTCACCGGCCAGGGCTCGTTCACCTACCGGGTCGCTGCCGTCGCCGACAGCACGAAAACCATCGAGGATCCGGCGCCGAACCGGCTCATCCTGCTGACCGCTTCCTCGCCGGTCATCCCCACCTACTACGTCGAGGTGGACGCGGACCTGATCTCCCGCGTGCAGGCAAGCCCTGGAGTGGCACCCTCGATCACCTCGCCGGAGCAGCCCATGGCGGGAGACGGCGGCGCGCTGGTGCTGACCATGATGTGGGCTCTGGCGCTCGCCCTGGTCTCGGTGGGCGGCACGGTCGCCGCCGTCCGCTGGTCACCCTGGGTCGCTTACCTGATGACCGTGCCCCTGGTGCTGGCGGTGCTGCTGAACCTGTACCAGAACCTCGCCGTCCTGCTGCCGAACCTGTACTGACGACGAGACACACACCGACGGTTGGAGCGGATGGATGAGTGACATAGCGCAGCAGGTCCAGGAGCCGCGGGAGCCGGCTGAGACCGCGTTGCTGGACTACCAGACCCCGGGCGAGCCGGCCCTGCTGCCCAGCCTGCTCGGCCTGGACGCACGCAACGTCTCGGCCTGGTTCGGGACGCACAAGGTGCTCGAGCGGGTGTCACTCACCATGGAGCCGGGCACGGTCACCGCGCTGATCGGCCCGTCCGGCTGCGGCAAGTCCACCTTCCTGCGGATACTCAACCGGATGCACGAGATGGTTCCCGGCGCCAGCCTGGGCGGGCAGGTGATGCTGGGCGACGAGGACATCTACGACCCGCGCCAGCGCCCCACGGACATCCGGCGCCGGATCGGCATGGTGTTCCAGAAGCCGAACCCTTTCCCGGCGATGTCGATCTACGACAACGTGGCCAGCGGCCTCAAACTGGCGGGCATCAAGGTGCCGGACAAGGACGCGGTGGTGGAGGGCAGCCTGCGCCGGGCAGGGCTGTGGGAAGAGGTGAAGAAGCGGCTGCGCTCGCCTGGCGGCGCCCTGTCGGGTGGGCAGCAGCAGCGGCTGTGCATCGCCCGGTCGCTCGCGGTTTCCCCGGCCATCCTGCTTATGGACGAGCCCTGCTCGGCCCTTGACCCGACGTCCACCCGGCGCATCGAGGAGACGATCGGCGAACTGGAGAACCAGGTGACGATCGTGATCGTCACCCACAACATGCAGCAGGCGCAGCGGGTTTCCCGTAGCTGCGCCTTCTTCCTGGCCGCCGAGGGGACGCCGGGGCGGATCGTCGAATCGGGACCCACCGAACAGCTCTTCGACGCCCCGTCCGATCCCCGGACCGCGGACTACGTCCACGGCCGCTTCGGCTGACCGGGCAACAATCCGCACTACTTCATCCACTCAACGTAGCCCAGTGCCGGTCACCACTTCCCAAGTGTGATCACAGCTACCTCATGAATCGCCAGTAAACGTTCACGTACCTTCGGCGCTGATTAGTTTTGACGAATTCAGCCCATAGGCCGTGATTAAGTACCAACGCACACCCGGAGTTCAGCATTCCCGCCTGCGAGCAACCGCTGTCCGGCTCCACCGGCTGGGTTTGCACGAATGCCACTGCCCACCAGGACATAACGAACTACGGCTTCGTCACCCTGCCGGCCGGGACAGCTCCGGCAGACTGCGGCTCGCTGTCCTGACTCAGCACAACCTGACCACGCGGAAGTGTGGTGCGGCGCCGGGTGCGTCCCGGCGCCACACCGCACCTTGCGCAGGATTCTGAGCGCGCTGACTGCGCCAGCCCGGGGGACGACCGCCCGGATCCCCCCGGTGCCGGGCTTCGCCCTGCGGGTGCCGGCGTCTCATAGGATGCTGAGCGTGCTGGAAGACTCTGAGGTCAAGCAGATCCTGGTCATCAACGCCCATCCCGACGACGTGGACTTCGGTGCCGCCGGCACGGTCGCCCGGTGGACCGATAACGGCATCAAGGTCAGCTACTGCATCGTCACCAACGGCGACGCCGGTGGCTACGACGAGTCCGTGCCACGCGAGCAGATCGCTCCGATGCGCCAGGCCGAGCAGACCGCGGCCGCGGCCTGCGTCGGCGTCTGCGACCTGCGCTTCCTCGGCTACCCTGACGGCCAGGTGGAGGCCACCCTCGGGCTGCGCAAGGATCTGGCCAGGGTGATCAGGCAGGTTCGCCCCGACCGGGTGGTCTGCCCGACGCCCGAGCGGAACTACGTCCGGATGCCCCCCAGTCATCCCGACCACCGGGCGGTCGGCTCCGCCGCGCTCGACGCCGTCTACCCGGACGCCCGCAACCCGTTCGCCTTCCCCGAACTGCGCCTGGACGAGGGCCTCGAGCCCTGGACGGTCCGCGAGGTCTGGATGTCCAGCTTCACCCCCAACCACTACGTGGACATCACCGGCACGTTCGACCGCAAGGTCGCCGCGCTGCGCGCGCACAAGAGCCAGACCGGCCAGATGGACAACCTGGAGGAATTCCTGCGCGGCTGGCTGGCCCGCAACGCCGCGCAAGCCGGCTGGCCCGAGGGGAGACTGGCCGAGACGTTCCAGGTCATGGATACGGGCTGAGTCCGGCCAGCACCGTCAAATATAAAAGGATTGCGCCCTCTTACGATGGGGGCCGGCCAACAGTAGACCAGCGGCCCAGACTCCGGCATCGCGCTTTTGTATGATGCGCCCCGGCCAACGGCGGACCAGCGGCTCCAGACGTCGGTATCGCGCTTTTGTACGGTGCGCTCCGGCCGGCGGTCTCAGATGTCGGTTCTGAGCGCGGCGCTGGCCCGGCTGGTCAGGGCGGACTGGATCGCCAGCGCGGCCAGGGCGAGCACCAGCAGGCCGGCCGCGGGCAGGGCCAGCGACAGGTAGTCAGGGCGGACCGGCACGCTCACCGACGAGCCGGTGAACACCGACAGATCCAGGTCGGGCCCGATGAGCGGGGCGAGCAGGACCGCGCACAGGAGCCCGCCGGCCACCGCGCCGATCACCTGCGGCAGTAGCTGCGCGGCCAGCATCACCCGGCTCTGGCCGCGGCCGAGGCCGAGCACCCGCAGCCGGGCGAGCGCACGGGCGCGGGCCCTGGCGCCCATCCCGAGCCCGAGCAGCAGGGTCACCGCGGCCAGCACGGCGGCCACGGCCACGCCCTCGGTGAAGAACTCCCCGGCGGCGTGCTGCAGCGGCGCGCCGGACAGGCCGGCCAGCACGGCCGAGCGGTAGCTGACCGAGGCGCCCGGCGTGGTCCGGCGCACCGCCGCGCTCAGCGCAGCCTCGTCCAGGTTCTGCCCGGTGACCAGCATGAGCGTGGGCGGCGGCGGGAACGGGGTCCGCTGCACCGCCCACAGCGGCAGCAGCACGAACGCGCTCACCCCGGGCAGCGCCGGGGTGCTGGACAGGCGCGCCACCACCTTGATCATGAGCTGGCCGTTGCCGATGGGGATCTGGACGGGGCCGGACCCGAGCTGGGCGGCGGCCGACGGTGAGGCGATGGCCGGGACCGGCCGGCCGGGCGGGGTGGCGCGCTCGGGCAGGCCGCGGGGCAGGGCGGGCCACGGTGTGGCCGCGACCAGCGCGGCGTAGCGGGCCGGGTCCACGGCGGCGGCCTGCACCGGGGAACCGCTGTTCACCGTCGTGCCGGTGACGTAGGCCTCGGCGGTGCGCTGCACGCCGGGCACCGCGGCGATGGCCCGCGCGGCCGTGGGGGTGATGCCGATGGTCCCCTGCGGGGCGCTGACCACGGCGTCGGCGCCGGCCGTCCGCCAGGACGCGGCGACCTCACCCCGGTGCACGGCGGTGCCGACCATCCCGCCGAACGCGGCCATGGCCAGCGCGAGCACCAGGGCGAACGCCGGCAGCGTGGCGCTGATCGCGGCCCGGGCGGCGGTGGCCAGCCCGACGAACCCGGCCGCCCCGGCCCGCGGCGTGGCCAGCCGCAGCAGGCCGCGCAGCACCGGCGGGGACAGCCGCAGGATGATCAGCGCCGCGGGCACGGCGGCCAGCACCGGCGCCGCGCCGGTGTAGACGTCGACGCCGCCCACCTCCGGCAGGCCCTGCTGGCGCAGCACGATCAGGCCGGCCACGCACGCGGCCACCAGGGTCGCCTCGGCCACCCAGCGGCGCAGCGCGGTCCGCCGGGAGGCCGCCCGCTCGAGCACGCGGTCGGGGGCCAGGTCGACGGTGCGGTGCCGGCGGGCGGCGATCCAGGCCGGGCCGGCCAGTGCGGCGAGCAGCGCCACCGCGCCCAGCCACCAGGCCAGCGGGTCGCCACCGCCCGGGGTCACCGCGACCGCGGCCGCGGCACCGGCCGCGGCGGCCGGCAGGATCACCAGGGCAGCGCCGCGCAGCGCCACAGCGGCGAGCTGGCGCAGCGACGCGCCACGCGCACGCATCAGGTCGTATTCGGCGCCGCGGCGTTCGGCGAGCATCCAGGCGGCCAGCCACACCACCACCGCGCCGATCACGGTCAGGCCGATGAACAGCAGCGACAGCACCGGCTCGATGGCGGCCTGGGTGCTGGCGAACGCGGCCAGGCTGCCGATCAGGCCGGAGTTCACCGCCGGGCTGAACAGGGCGATCAGCGAGCCGGCCTGCGCGGCCGCGCGGAGCAGATCGTCCTCCAGCGGCTGCACCTGATCGGCGGTCAGGCCGGCCAGATTGAGCGGGTAGTCCCAGAGCAACTGAAGGTCCTGCGAGCCGAAGATCGTCTGCAGCCGGGCGAACCCGGCGGGGCCGGCGAAGGCCGCACCGGCCCAGTAGGTGAGGCTGTCGGAGCCGCGGCCGCGGCTGTCGATCGTCGGCGCGGCCGCGTCGGGATCCAGGGTCCAGAACGTCGACCGCGGGCCGGACGGACGGATGATACCGGTGACCAGCAGGACGGTCGTCCCGCCCGGCAGGCTCAGGGTCAGCCGGCTGCCCGGGTGCAGGCCGAACCTGGCCGCGGTGGCCTGGGTCACCGCGACCTGGAGCCCCCGCCCGGCCTGGCCCGGGTAGTGCCCGGCGACCAGGCGGGAGTTGCGGGTCAGTGAGTCGCGGAAGGTCAGCTCAATCTGGGGCACCGCACCCGGCTGCGATATCGCGCTCGCCGGCGGGTTGAGCAGCGGGTTGTACGCCGTGGTGAGGGCGGTCCAGTCCGCCGCGGCGGGGGCCATCGGCAGATGGGCGGCGGCGAGCTGCTGAGCGATCTGGCCGGTTGCCGTGGTCACCTGGCCGAGCGCGAGCGGGCCGCCGTTCGCGTTCTCCACCGTCTGCCAGTCCGCGGTCGCCTGCACCGACCGCTGCGCCGCCGTGGCGGTGGCGAACATCCGCTGCAGGGCGCGGGTGCGAACGCCCAGGCTCTGCCGGGGCCCGGCCACCGCGGCGAACATGGTCACCCCGGCCAGCAGGCCGAGCGTGACGGCGGCCGGAATCCCGGTGCCGGCCGCGGCGCTCAGCCAGGACGCCAGCCTGCGCCTCATGCTTCCTCCACCGCCCGCAGCCTGGCCGCCGGATCCGGCCTGCGGGCCGCCGAGACGGCCGCGACCATCGCTGGAACGGCGGCCACGACGGCCGCGATGACCGCCGCCCTGGCCCAGCCGAACTCGACGATCACCGGCGGGAACGGCCTCGTGGCGCTGGTGGTCAGCGTGACGGCGGGGATGAGCAGCCGCGCGACCAGGCCGCCGAGCAGCAGCCCGACGGCGGCTGCGGGAACGCTGAGCATGAGCTCCCTGGCGCAGTTCAGCCGGGCCTGCTGCGCCGCCGACATGCCGAGCGCGGAAAGCAGCGCGGCCCGGGCGCTGCCGGCCGCGGCATCGGCGATCACGCTGACCGCGAACCCGGCCGCCGCGAGCAGTGCGGCCGCGAACGCGAGCGCGAGCAGGGCCTGCTGCGGCACGACCGACAGCGGGTCGGCCAGCAGAGCGGCGGCCAGCCGGGCGCGGCTCGTGACCGTTGCCCCGGCAGGCAGCCCGGGTGACACGCCCGGTGCCGGCGTCGCCAGCCACCACTGCGGCACGCCGAGCGGCGGCGCCGCCTGGGCGGCCAGGATGCCCTGCACCGTGGCCTGGTCGGCGATCAGCGCGCCGCCGGGTCCCGCCGTGGGGAAGCCGGCCACGGACGCGACGATCCGCATCGGGATCGTGACACCGTTCACCGGGATCCGCACGACCCCGCCCACGGTGGCCTGGCTGACGTCCAGGTAGCTCTGGGTCGCGATGGCCGGGATCACCGGGGTCGTGCGGCCGGCCGCGGTGAGCAGCACGGTCGCCTGGACCGGCTCGGGCACCTTGGCGCCGGGCAGGGTGACCTCGCCGTAGCCGGGGCCGAACGTCAGCCGCTGCGCGCCGGCCGGCCCGGCGGCCCAGGCGCCGCTGGACGGCGATGCGCCGGACGGGTAGAGATTGGGCGGCAGAACGGCCGAGACCGCTGTTCGCCAGCCGCGCAGCGCGGTGCCGGTGGCGAACGGGGCGGCGAACCCGCCCGCCCGGGCCGGCGAGCCGGCGGCGCTGGTCACCGTGAACGTGGCGTCGCCGTGCGGGTTGGTCAGCGGGACCTGGTAGCCCACCGAGATCGCCAGCAGCCGCAGCGGGTAGCTGGCCTGCCCGCCGGGCGCGAGGGTGGCGACCAGGTCGTGACCGTGGCCGTCGGCGGCGAGGGTGCCCGCCGGGACCTGGTAGACCACACCCGAGCCGTCCTGGATGGACAGGCTGACCGTGGCCGGCGCGATGTGGGAGCTGGCCGGCCCGAGGCTGGCCGAGATCCGCAGCCGGGCCGGGCTGCCGGGCAGGGCGATCCCCGGTTGCGCGGCCGGGCTGAGCTGGCGCCAGAGGGTGGCCGGCGGCAGCTTGGACAGGTCCGGCCGGAGCAGCACGGTGGCGGCGGCCCGCCGGGAGTCCAGGACGATCAGCGACGAGCCGGTGGCCGGCAGCGCCGCGACGCTGACCGGCTCGGCGCTGGTGACGCCGCTGGTGTGGGCGATGGCGCCGGCCCGGCTCAGCGGCAGCGGTGATGGCAGGTTCACCCGCACGTCGGCGCCGGTGGCGAAGGCTGCCTGGTCGCTCGCCGAGCGCTGCCAGCTCTCGTGCTGGGCCAGCGCGAGCGTGCCGGTCGCCACGCCGAGCACGACGAGCAGCGCCACGCTGGTCTTGCGCACCGGGTTGCGGCTGATCTCCCAGACCGCGAGCGTGCCGAACAGCCGCCGCCCGTTCCCGGCCATCCGGTCACCGGCCTTGGCCAGCGGCGGCAGCAGGCGCAGCAGGACCACGGTGCCCGCGGCGACCGCGAGCGCCGGCGCCACGGCGAGCACCGGGTCGACGCCCAGTCCGCCCGAGCTCGCCAGCACCGAATAGCGGCGGAGCTGCCAGCCGGTGAGCACGGCGAGCACCACGAGCGCGCAGTCGCCGCCGGCCCGGGCCAGCGCGGCGACCACGGCGGGCCTGCCGCGGCGCGCCCTGGCCACCTCCGGGGAGAGCGGGCGCAGCGCCGGGCCGAGGGTGATGGCCACGCAGACCAGCGCGGTCGCCGTCGCGGCCCACCAGGCGGCCGCGGTGTCCGGGTTTATCCGGAGTCCATCGGCGCGCAGCGGGCCGGTGCTGGCCAGCAGCGCGGCGAGCCTGCCGCCGAGCAGCGCGCCGGCCACCACGGCGACGGCGGCCAGCAGGAGGGATTCGGCGGCGTTCAGCGCGACGAGCTGGCCGCGCGAGCCGCCGCGGGCGCTGAGCAGGGCCGACTCCGGCTCGCGCCGGGCGGCAAGGACCCGCGAGGCCAGCGTGAGCGCACCCGCGACCAGGACCAGCAGCAGCAACCCGCCGATGACCAGCAGCGACCTGGCCACGACCACGTTGGCGCCGAGGCCGTCGAGCAGGCCGGGCAGGCCGGTCGTGACCTGCAGCCCGCCGAACCGGCCGGACTGGGTCAGGTTCGCCGCCATCGCCCTGATCCGGCCGGCCAGCTCGGTGAAGCCGCCGCCGATCCGTCCCAGGGCCGGCCCGGCGACCCAGGACGCGCCGCCGGTGGTGAGCTGCCGGCCGGTGAAGGCCTGCGGCGCCACGATGAGCGGGCCGTAGGTGGCGAACCCGCCCCCGGCACTGACGCCGGACGGGCCGATGAGGTTCAGGCCCCGGTAGCTGGACGCGCCCCTGCGCGGGCGGAAGATGCCGGTCACCCGGATCCGTGCCGTTGCTCCCGTACTGCGGTCGCGCAGCTCGAGCAGGCGTCCGGCCTGCAGGTGCAGCAGCGCGGCGGCGGTGGCTGGGAGCGCGCCCTGCAGCGGCGTCCTGGTCGCGGCCGGGGTGGTCGGCCAGGTTCCGCTGACCAGGGTGGTCATCTGCCTGATCCGGTCCGGGGCGGCGGCCTGGGTGAGCGCGATCTGGCTGGCGATCCTGGGTGCCAGGCCGGCCGGCAGGGCGAGGGAGTCCGACCACAGCGAGCCGTCCAGCGTGACCGGGACGGTGCCGAACGCGGCCCGCAGCGCGGCCCGGATGGCGGTCGTGTCGGAACGGGCCTGGGCCAGCGTGACCGCGCCGTTGATGGAGATGGACGTCGCCGGGGCGGTCTCGATCTGGCGCCGGGCGGCCTGGGTGAGCGCCTGCCCGGCGAACGAGGCGAGCGCTGCGGCCAGCGCGGCGGCGACCGCCGTGTTGAGCAGGACCGCACCCAGAACGAGCCAGGAGGCGCCCATCCGGCGCACGACGACTGGTACTCCCCTGCCTCGCATCGCTCCCCACGATGGTGTTGATGAGCGGTTCCCGCAACAGACATCCTGGCAATCGTTGCCCGACCGTAATGTGCGTTAACGCCCGAATGCATTTCCTGGTAGTCACACTGAAACAACCTGAGTAGTCACATTGAAACGACTCGAATTGACATCGTCAAATGACCTTGCTACCACCGGTAGGGCTGGTGCTGATCAACAGGCAAGTTCTAGGTTTGCAGCAGGCGGAACTTCTCTGCGAGGAGGCTGTGCATGACCCGCATAACCGTCAAGGTTGACGGCGTCAGCTATACCGACGACGTCGAGCCTCGATTGCTTCTTGTCCATTACCTGCGCGATGTCGTGGGAAAGACCGGCACCCCCATCGGCTGTGACACCACCAACTGCGGCGCCTGCACGGTGCATATGGACGGAAAGTCGGTTAAGAGCTGCTCGGTACTCGCTGTCCAGGCCGACGGCTGCGAGATCACCACGATCGAGGGAATCTCCAATGGCGAGTGGCACCCGTTGCAGAGCGCCTTCCGTGCGGAGCACGCACTGCAGTGTGGATACTGCACGCCCGGGATGATCATGGCAGCCGCCGACCTGCTGCGGGAAAACCCGGACCCGACCGACCACGAGATCCGGGCGGGACTGGAAGGCAACCTGTGCCGCTGCACGGGTTACCAGAACATCGTCCGCGCGGTGCGGCGCGCCGCCCAGGAGACCAGGACGGGGGCGACGTCATGACCACGGACACACAGGCACCGGCCGCCGCCGAGATCGGCAAGGCCCGGGTCCGCAAGGAGGATGCCCGGCTGGTCACCGGCCAGACCAACTGGACCGACAATCTGACCCAGCCCGGCATGTTGCACATGGCGTTCGCCCGCAGCCCGCACGCGCACGCCCGGATCACCCGGGTGGATCTGTCCGCGGCCCGGTCGATGCCGGGCGTGATAGCCGTGTACTGCGGCGCCGACTTCGCCGCCGAGCAGGGCAGCCTGCCCTGCGCCTGGCCGGTCACCCCGGACATCGTGATCCCCGACCACCCGCCGATGGCGGCCGAAGAGGTCCGCTACGTCGGCGAGGCGGTGGCCTGCGTGGTCGCCAGGAACCGGTACGAGGCCGCGGACGCGGCGGCGGCCATCGACGTGGACTACGAGCCGCTGCCCGCGGTGCTCGACATCCGCACCGCCCTGGACGAGAGCTCACCCAAGGTGCACGCGGCCGGCAACAAGAGCTACGAATGGTCGCTGGCCACCGGCGACGTGGACGCGGCCTTCGCCGGCGCCCCGGTGGTGATCGAGCGCAACTACCGGCAGCAGCGGCTGATCCCGGCCGCGATGGAGCCGCGCGCCGTGCTGTGCGCGCCGTCCGGCGATGAGTTCACGATCTGGTCGGCCACCCAGATCCCGCACGTGCTGCGCACCATGCTGGCCCTGGTGACCGGGATCCCCGAGCACAAGCTGCGGGTGATCGCGCCGGACGTGGGCGGCGGCTTCGGCTCCAAGCTGCAGGTCACCGCCGAGGAGGTGCTGACCCTGCTGGCCGCCCGCAAGCTGGGCAAGCCGGTCAAGTGGACCGAGTCGCGCAGCGAGGGCAACCTGACCATCCACCACGGCCGCGACCAGTGGCAGCGGATCCGGATCGCCGCGGAGCGCGACGGCAAGCTGCGCGGCCTGACCGTCGACCTGCTCGCCGACATGGGCGCCTACCTGATGCTGGTCACCCCCGGCGTGCCGTTGCTCGGCGCGTTCATGTTCCCGGCCATCTACAAGATGGACGGCTACTCGTTCCGCTGCACCGGCGTGTTCACCACCAAGATGCCCACCGACGCCTACCGCGGCGCCGGCCGGCCCGAGGCGACGTTCGGCATCGAACGGATCATGGACGAGCTCGCGGCCGAGCTGGGCATGGACCCGCTGGAGCTGCGCAGGCGCAACTGGATCAAGCACGAGGAGTTCCCGTTCGAGACCATCGCCGGGCTGACCTACGACTCGGGGAACTACGAGGCGGCCACCGCCCGGGCACTGGAGCTGTTCGGTTACGACGAGCTGCGCAAGGAGCAGGAGCGGCGCCGCGCCGGGAATGACCCGGTGCAGCTCGGCATCGGCGTCTCCACCTACACCGAGGCCTGCGGCCTGGCCCCGTCCCGGCTGCTCGGCCAGCTCAGCTATGCCGCCGGCGGCTGGGAGCACGCCAGCGTGCGGATGCTGGCCACCGGCAAGGTCGAGGTGGTCACCGGCGCGAGCGCGCACGGCCAGGGCCACGAGACCGCCTGGAGCCAGATCGTGGCCGACGCGCTCGGCGTGCCGTTCGAGGACGTCCGGGTGCTGCACGGCGACACCCTGGTGGCACCCAAGGGCATGGACACCTACGGATCCCGCTCGCTCGCGGTGGGCGGCGTGGCGGTGCGCGGCGCCTGCGACAAGGTGGTCGAGAAGGCCCGGATGGTCGCCTCCGCGCTGCTGGAGGCACCGCCCGAGGAGATCGAGTTCTCCGGCGGGACGTTCCAGGCCCGCGGCGGCGGCGGTCCGGCCAAGACCATCCAGGAGATAGCGTTCGAGGCGTTCTCCGCGCACAACCTGCCCGACGGCTTCGAGCCCTCGCTGGACGCCGACGCGACCTTCGACCCGGCGAACTTCAGTTTCCCGCATGGTACGCACCTGTGCGCGACCGAGGTGGACACCGAGACCGGCCACGTCCATATCCGCTCCTACGTGGCGGTGGACGACGCCGGGGTCGTGGTGAACCCGCTGATCCTGGAGGGCCAGGTGCACGGCGGCATCGCCCAGGGCATCGGCCAGGCCCTGTTCGAGGAGGCCGTCTACGACGACGACGGCAACCTGCTGACCACCACCCTGGCCGACTACCTGCTGCCGTCCGCCACCGACCTGCCGGACTTCGTCACCGACTACACCCAGACCCCGGCCACCACGAACCCGCTGGGCGTCAAGGGCATCGGCGAGGCCGGGACGATCGCGTCCACACCGGCGGTGGTCAACAGCATCGTCGACGCGCTGCGCCCGATGGGCGTGCGCGACATCACCATGCCCTGCACACCGCAGCGGGTGTGGCGGGCCATCCAGGCTGCTTCCGGCTCTGCTTCAAACACCGATGGAGACGCGCGATGATTCCCGCCAAGTTCGACTACACCAGGCCAGGCTCGCTGGACGAGGCCGTTGCGGCGCTCGCGGACGGCGGCGACGACGCCAAGGTGATCGCCGGCGGGCAGAGCCTGCTGCCGCTGCTGCGGCTGCGGCTGGCCTACCCGAGCCTGCTGGTCGACGTGGGCGGCCTGGACGAGCTGCGCGGCGTGCGTGACGACGGCGGGTCGCTGTGGATCGGCGCGCTCACCACGCACTACCAGCTCATCCACGACCGGCTCATCGGCGAGCACTGCGGGCTGCTGGCGCAGACGGCCGGCACGGTGGCCGACCCCGCGGTCCGGCACCGCGGCACCATCGGCGGCTCGCTCTCGCACGCCGACCCGGCCGGCGACCTGCCCGCCGTGGTCGTCGCCCTGGACGCGACGCTGACCGCGCGCGGCCCGGCCGGCGACCGGGACATCCCGGCGGCGGACTTCTTCGTCGACTACCTGACCTCGGCTCTGGGCGGCGGCGAGATCCTGACCGGGATCAGGGTGCCGAAGCTGGGCCAGGGCTGGGGATACCGCTATGAGAAGTTCCAGGCGACGGCGCAGTCCTGGGCGATCGTCGGGGTGGCCGCGCTGGCCCGCCGGTCCGACGGTCACGTCGCGGAGGCCAGGGTCGGGCTGACCAACATGGGCTCGGTCCCGGTGCGGGCGCGGGCAGTGGAAGAGGCCGTGGCGGGCGCGGAGGCGTCGCGCGAGGCGCTGCGCTCGGCCGCGGCGCTCGCGGCCGAGGGCACCACCCCGCCGTCCGACCTGCACGCCAGGCCCGACTACCGGGAGCACCTGGCCAGGGTGCTGACCGGACGGGCGCTGGCGCACGCCGCCGGCGCCTGACTGCTGACCTTGCGGTCTCTTGCACGGCCGGTCAACGAGAGGCGGATAATCGGCGGATAGAACGCCCCGCATGACGCATTGGAAGAGAGTTCGCAGCGATGGCCATTGAGCTAGAGCACTCCTTCGCCGTTCCTGTTCCGCCCGACCAGGCCTGGGACGTGCTACTCGATGTCGCGAGGGTGGCGCCCTGCATGCCGGGCGCCACCGTCGAGGAGGTGGCGGGCGACGTGGTGACCGGCAAGATCAAGGTCAAGGTCGGCCCCATAGCGCTCACCTATGCCGGCAAGGCAACCTTCACCGAGCAGGATCCGGTCACGCACACCGTGAAGGTCGAGGCGGCCGGCAAGGAGACCCGGGGCGCCGGCACGGCCTCGGCGACCGTGCATGCCACGCTCGAAGACGACGACGGGAACACCCGGGTCCGGGTGCACACCTCGCTGAACGTCACCGGGCGGCCGGCCCAGTTCGGCCGCGGCGTGATGGCCGAGGTCGGCGGCAAGCTGATCGAAAAGTTCTCGGCCAACCTGGCCGAGCAGCTCGCCTCCGACAGCGGGCCACCGGAACCGGAAGCCGCCGAGACGGTCGACGGCCGGCTGTCCATTCCCATCCAGGAGCTCAACCTCCCGTCCCGCTCGTCCAGCATCCTCAAGGACGAGGGCATCGACACGGTGGGCGCGCTGGTCTCCCGCACGCAGAGCGACCTGCTCGCGATCAAGAACATAGGCGAGAAGTCGGTCGAGGAAATCCAGGAGAAGCTGCGGGACCTCGGCCTCGCGCTGGCCGGCACCGCCGCGGCGGCGGCGCACGGCGCGCCGGACACCGCGCTCAACGGTGACGACCTGCAAGCCACCGGCCAGGGAGTGGACGGCGGCCCCCGGCCCGCCGCCGGCCTGCCGCGCGAGGATACCGACGAGGAAGACGTGCTCAACCTCCTGGACGTGGCGGCCGGCCCGATCCTCAAGCGCGCCATTCCTGCGGCCGGCGTGGCGGTCGCCCTGGTCTGGCTGGGTTTCCGGCTGCGCCGGCGCGGGCGGCGGCAGGCCGCCTCCTGAACGCGATTCAGACCGGGGTCAGATGCCGGAAGGGCGCTGCATACACGGGCCCGGAATTCGGTCCGCATCCCACCGGGCCCGGTGCCCCCGTCAAAAATCCCATAACTCAGCCGGCTGCGGAATCGTGGTCAGCGGCGCGTAGAGGACCGCAGCCCCCGCCTTGCCCTTGAGCAGGACATCTGGCCGGGGAATCAGCGTGACCTGGTTACTGAGCAGGTCGGCGGTGTGCTGAGCCAGCAGAATGGTGTCGCCGGTCTGCCGGGTCGCGGCCTCGACCCTTGCCGCCACGTTGACGGCGTCCCCGATGACGGTGAACTCCAGCCGCCCCGCGCCGCCCACATTCCCGGCCACCACGGGCCCCGAGTTCAGCCCGATCCCCACCCGGAGCTGGCCGCTGCGCACCGATTGCTCGATCTCCAGCGCGGCAGCCAGGGCCGCGTCCGCGTGACCGGGCTGGCGCCTGGGCGCGCCGAACACCGCCAGCAGGCCGTCCCCGACGAACTTGTCCACGTGGCCGCCGTGGCTGTGAATGACCGGCACGACCTGCTCGAACAACTGGTTGATGGTGGCGACGACCACGGGCGCGGGAGCGCGTTCGGCGAACCCGGTGAAGTCACGGATGTCCACGAACATGATCGTGACTTCGACTTCCTCGCCGGCCAGGCTGGTGCCCTCGGCAAGGATGCGCTCGGCCACCACAGCGTCCACATAGGTACCCAGAGCCTCGCGGATCCGTTCCCGCTCGGCCAGGCCTTGCATCATCTGGTTGAACCCGGCCTGCAACTGCCCGACCTGGGTGCCGTCATAGACCGGTACCTGAACGCTGAGCCGCCCGGCCGCGACCTGGGCCAGCGCACGCCGCACGGAGTTGACCGGATCGCCGGTCGCCTTGGCCGCGAGCGTCACCACGACCAGCCCAACCACCAGGCCCGCCCCACCCATGGTGACCATGGTGAGGGCGAGCCTGGATGGGGTGGCCTTGAGGCTGCCGGCCAGTTCAAGGATGCCGATGGTGACCAGGCTGGCGACCGGGAGGCCGGTGCTCATGCCCCAGGCGAGCACGGCGCGGACGGCAACGCCGGGGACGGCCAGGCGATCCGGGGCTCCCTGGGCCAGTGCCCTGGCGGCGGCGGCCCGGAACAGCCGCTCGGCGATCAGGTAGGTGTAGGACCCGGTGATCAGCCCGGTCAGGGCCACCGTGATCCCCACCTCGAACCCGGCCGGCCAGGACCGCCAGCCGTTGATGAAGCCGAACAGGGTCGCCGCGCCGAGCCACGGGATCACCTGAATGACGAACAGCCGCAGCGGAGCCCGCAGCACAAGCAACTGTTCGGCCGGCGTGGCCGGCCGCTCCGCCTGCAGCCAGTCCCGCAGCCGCAGCAGCGGCCGGGTCCCGGCCAGGATGCCGGCCGGCACGGTCACCGCGACGTAGCCGGCCGCCACCAGCGTATTGATCAGGCGCACATGGGCGACGCTGACCCCATGCGGCAGCGGCACCACGAGAAACGTGATCAAGATAACGGCGGCCACCCCGGCCAGATTGGTCGCCACGATGACGGCCGTCACCACCAGCCGCCCGGCCCGCCACATCGAGCGCCCCGGCTGCTCGTTGTCCTCGGGCCGGACGAGCCCCACGCACCACCCGCGCAAGTCCCGAGCCAGGCCCATGGCACGAACCCTATCTGGCCCGATCTTCGCCAGGATTTACGGTCGACGTGTGACACCTTCTGTGACTGACCGCGCGTGGGCGGCGGAACTGGATGCTGGTGACCCGATCGCGGAGTTCCGGGACCGGTTCCTGTTCGGCGAGGGCGGGCCGGTCTACCTGGACGGGAACTCGCTGGGCAGGCTGCCGCTGGCCACTGCCGAGCGGATTGCCCAGGTGGTGCGGCAGGAGTGGGGTACCGGCCTGATCCGGTCCTGGGACCACTGGGTGTCCTATCCCGCTCAGGTCGGTGACCTGCTGGGCGAGCACCTGCTCGGCGCCGCGGCCGGTCAGGTCACGGTCAGCGACTCGACCACGGTGAACCTGTACAAGCTGGCCTGCGCCGCGCTGGACGCCCGCCCGGGGCGGCGGGTCATCGTCACCGACGATGACAACTTCCCGACCGACCGCTACGTCTTCGAGGGCATCGCCGCCCGGCACGGCAGCAAGCTGCGGATGATCCACACCGACATGGACGCGGGCCTGGACGAGGCGGCGCTTCGCGAGGCGGTGGACTCCGATACGGCCGTGGTCAGCCTCTCGCATGTCGCCTACCGCAGCGCCGCGCTGGCCGACATGGAGCGGATCACCAGGCTGGTGCACGACACCGGCGCGCTCATGCTGTGGGACCTGTGCCACTCGGCCGGCTCGGTGCCGGTGCGGCTCGACGACTGCGGCGCCGACCTCGCGGTCGGCTGCACCTACAAGTACCTCAACGCCGGCCCCGGCGCCCCCGCCTTCCTCTACGTGCGCCGCGACCTGCAGCCGGAGTTGCGCCAGCCGATCTGGGGCTGGTTCGGCCAGCGCGACCTGTTCGCCATGGGCCCCGGCTACGACCCGCTGCCCAGCATCGACCGGTTCACCGCGGGCACCCCGCAGATCATCGGCATCGCCGCCGTGGAACAGGGCGCCAAACTCCTGGCCGAGGCCGGGATCGACCGCCTGCGCAACAAGGGAATCCAGCTCACCGAGTACCTGATCGCCCTGGCCGACGCCTGGCTGACCCCGCTCGGCTGCGCCCTGGCCTCCCCCCGCGACCCGGCCCGGCGCGGCTCACACGTCTGCATCTACCACCCACAGGGCCGCCGGATCTACCAGGCCCTCACCGCCCGTGGCGTGCTCATCGACTACCGCGAACCGGACCGGATGCGCTTCGGCCCGGCCCCCATCACCGCCCGCTTCACCGACATCTGGGACGCCCTCGACCAGACCCGCCAGGTCATCGAGACCATGGCCCGGGAGGAACCGCTGATCACACGGTGACCATGACGCAGCAGTGGCCGGCCAAGTGTGGCGGGACGGGCGCAAGCAGGCCAACCTCGCCAGGCTGCTGGCCGGCATCGGCATCGAGGAACTCGGCGGACAGGACGGCAAGCGCGTTGGCGAACTACTCGCGCTAGCAGGTTCCGCAGACGTGGCCGATGCACACGTGGCGCTGATGACTGCGCATGCCGACCTCGTCCTTACCAGTGATCCCGTCGATATCCGCAAGCTGCTGCAAGCTCGCCGGGTGCCGGCGCGAGTGCAGACGGTGTGAGGGGCCTACTCCCACTCGATGGTGGCCGGGGGTTTGCTGGTGATGTCCAGGACGATGCGGTTGATGCCGGGGACCTCGTTGGTGATCCGGGTGGAGATCCTGGCCAGGACGTCGTCGGGGAGCCGGGCCCAGTCGGCGGTCATGGCGTCTTCGCTGGCGACCGGGCGCAGCACGACGGGGTGGCCGTAGCTGCGGCCGTCGCCCTGCACGCCGACCGAGCGGACGTCGGCCAGCAGCACGACGGGACATTGCCAGATGACCCGGTCCAGGCCCGCGGCGGACATTTCCGCGCGGGCTATGGCGTCGGCGGCGCGCAGGACCCCGAGCCGTTCGGCGGTTATCTCGCCGATGATCCTGATGCCCAGGCCCGGGCCGGGGAACGGCTGCCGCCAGACGATCTCGGGTGGCAGGCCGAGTTCGGTGCCGATCTGCCGCACCTCGTCCTTGAAGAGCTGTCGCAGCGGCTCGACCAGGCGGAACTTCAGGTCCTCGGGGAGGCCGCCGACGTTGTGATGGGATTTGATGCTGGCCGTGCCGGTGCCGCCGCCCGATTCGACGACGTCAGGGTAGAGCGTGCCCTGGACGAGGAACTCCACCGACTCGCCGTGGCGGCCGGCGTCGGCCGTGATGTCCCTGGCGGCGGCCTCGAAGGCGCGGATGAACTCGCGGCCGATGACCTTGCGCTTGGCCTCGGGGTCGGTCACCCCGGACAGGGCGTGCAGGAAGGTCCCGGCCGCGTCCACGGCGTGCAGTTCGACCCCGGTCGCGGCCACGAAATCGCGGCGGACCTGCTCGGCCTCACCCTGGCGCAGCAGGCCGTGGTCGACGAACACACAGGTCAGCCGTTGCCCGATGGCCCGCTGGACCAGGGCCGCGGCGACCGCGGAGTCGACCCCGCCGGACAGGCCGCAGATCGCCCGGCCGCCGCCGGCCTGCTCGCGGATGCGCTCGGTCTGCTCGTCGATGACGCCCCGGGTCGTCCAGGTGGGGCGGCAGCCCGCGGCCCGCAGGAACCGGCGCAGGATCTCGGTGCCGTGCTCGGTGTGCACCACCTCGGGGTGGAACTGCACGCCGTACCGGCCGCGGGCCGGATCTTCCATGGCGGCGACAGGGGTCTGCGCGGTGTAGGCGGTGACGGCGAATCCCGGCGGCGGCGTCACGGCGGTGTCGCCGTGCGACATCCAGACGCGCTGATGCTCCGGCAGGCCGTCCAGCAGGGTGCCGCCGGGCAGTACGTCGAGGCCGGCCGCGCCGTACTCGCCGGACCCGGTGTGCTTGACCGCCCCGCCCAGCCCGGCCACCAGGAGCTGGAATCCGTAGCAGATGCCGAGCAGCGGCACGCCCGCCTCGAGCAGCCCGTCCGGGGCGGGTGGGGCGCCGGGGGCGTAGACCGACGAGGGGCCGCCGGACAGGATGATCGCCTTCGGGTTCTTCGCCAGCATCGCCGCCGTGGGCATCGAACTCGGCACGATCTCCGAATAGACCTGGCACTCGCGCACGCGCCTGGCGATGAGCTGCGCGTACTGAGCGCCGAAGTCGACGACGAGCACGGTGTCGAAGTCACCGGCGGCGGTCACGGCGTCACCTGTCTTTCTGATCGGGGCTCCGGCCTCGGGGCCACCAGGATCCGGGCGATGCGGCGCCCGTCCAGTTCGGTGACGGTGAGCTTGTGCCCGTCGGCGTCCACATCGTCCCCCTGGGCCGGGAGCCGTCCCAGCCTGGCGACCATATAGCCTGCCACGGTCTCATACGGTCCCTCGGGCAGCCCGATCCCGGTCTGCTCGGCGAAGTCGTCCAGGTTGAGCAGGCCGTCCACCTCCAGCTCGCCACTGCGCAACTGCCTGGCCTGGCCGCTCTCGGTGTCGTACTCGTCCCAGATGTCGCCGATCAGCTCCTCGACCAGGTCCTCCAGGGTGACGATGCCCGCCGTCCCGCCGTACTCGTCCACCACGATCGCCAGGTGCGCCCGGTCGCGGCGCATCTCCGACAGCGCGGAGAGCACCAGCTTGCTGGTGGGCAACTGCTTGACCGGCCTGGTGACATCGTTGACCAGCACGGCCCGGCCCGGCTGGCCCTGCGGCGGCGGGCCGAGCAGGTCGCGGACGTGCACGAAGCCGATCACGTCGTCGTAGGAGCCGGTGTAGACGGGGAACCGGGAGTGCGGCTGGCCGGCCACGGCCTCGGCGGCGTCGGCGAGCGGCATGTCGGAGGCCAGGAACTCGACCTCGGTCCGTGGTACCAGCACCTCGCGGATCTGGCGCTTGCCCGCGGCGAAGACCTCACCGACGATGTGCCGCTCGTCGGCGCCCAGCGCCGGGGTGCCGGCCACCAGGTCGCGCAGCTCATCCTCGGTCATCACCTCCCGGGTGGTCGCCGGGTCGCCGCCGAGCAGGCGGACCACCCCGTTGACCGACTTCGACAGCAGCCAGACCAGCGGGCGGGCCAGGACGCTGATCCGGTCCAGCAGCGGGGCGGCGAGCAGCGCGATCGTTTCCGAGCGCTGCAGGGCGAGCCGCTTGGGCGCGAGCTCGCCCAGCACCAGGCTGAAGAAGGAGATGCCGATGGTGACCGCGGCCAGCGACAGGGTGGAGGCCAGCGCGCTGGACATGTGCTGGTGGAGCAGCCACGTGCGCAGGTCGCTGGCCAGCGTCGCCGCGCCGAACGTGCCCGACAGCAGGGTCGCGATGGTCACGCCGATCTGCACGGCGGACAGGAACCGGTTGGGGTCCTGGGCGAGCTTGGCCGCCCGCTGGCCGCGCTTGCCCCGCTGGCCGATCGCGCGGACCTGGCCCTCGCGCAGCGATACGAGTGCCATCTCGGCGGCGGCGAAGAAGCCGCCGGCGAGCACGATGAGCAGGACGATGAGAATGTCCCAGGGGACCTGGCTCACGTCTTGTTTCCCGACCTCGACTGCTCCGCCCGCGGCCGGCGACCCGCCCGGCCCCCGCCGCGGCACACTCGCCCGGTGCGTGCGCTGGCCCAGTCTATGCGGACCGGCGCAGGTAAATCGCGTGCCGTTTGGACAACAAGGGCATGGACATGCCAACGTATGAGAGCCGTGGGACGGATCTGGAAGAACAGCGGAAAGCTCGCCGACGGGCGCGAGATCATCTACTTCGATGAGTCGCCCGGGCTGGGGCGGGCGGAGGTCAGGGACGGCCGCAAGCTGGCGGCCATACCCAGCAAGTGGGGGCCGCCGGAGTCGGGTCTGCGCTGGGATCCGCTGGCCGGCGAGTGGGTGGTGATCGCCGCGCAGCGCCAGGACCGGACGTTCCTGCCGCCGCCGGAGGCCTGCCCGCTGGACCCCTCGGCGCCGGGCCGGCCAACCGAGATCCCGGCCGCCAGCTACGACGTCGTGGTGTTCGAGAACCGTTTCCCCTCGCTGCGCGGCGCGGCCGATGGCCGGCCCGCGCCCGGCCTGGACACCACGTCCGGCCTGATGGTCGAGTACCCGGCGCACGGCCGCTGCGAGGTGGTGTGCTTCACCGCCGATCACGATTCGTCCTTCGCCCAGCTCAGCCCCGGCCGGGTGCGGACCGTGCTGGAGGCGTGGGCGGACCGCACCGAAGCGCTCGGCGCGATGCCGGGGATCAGCCAGGTCTACTGCTTCGAGAACCGCGGCGAGGAGATCGGCGTCACGCTGCACCATCCGCACGGGCAGATCTACGCGTACCCGTTCGTCACACCGCGGACGCGGCGGATGCTGGAGATGGCCGCCGCGTACACCGCGCGCACCGGCGGCAACCTGTTCGACGACCTCACCGCCGCCGAGGTGGCGGCCGGCACCCGGATGGTGACCCGCAACGGGGAATGGATCGCGTTCGTGCCCGCCGCCGCGAAGTGGCCGTACGAGGTGATGATCTTCCCGGCCCGGCGGGTGCCGCGCATCACCGAACTGGACGAGGCGGCCAGAGACGGGTTCGCCGGGCTCTACCTGGACGTGCTGCACCGGCTCGATGCGCTGTTCGGGGCGCCGCTGCCCTACATCGCCGCCTGGCACCAGGCGCCGTCCGGGCCGGGGCACGAAGAGTTCGCCGCCCACCTTCAGGTACTGTCGGTCCGGCGCGCGCCGGGAAGGCTGAAGTACCTGGCGGGCAGTGAGTCGGGCATGGGCGTCTGGATCAACGACATCATGCCCGAGACCGCGGCACAACGGCTCCGGGAGGTGCTATGAGGCTGCTTGTCACGGGCGGCGCGGGATACGTGGGCAGCGCGGTTGCCGCGTACCTGCTGGAGGCGGGTCACGAGGTGGTCGTGCTCGACGACGAGTCCACCGGCCACGCGGACAACGTGCCCGCCGGGGCCGACTACGTGCGCGGGACGATCCAGGACGCCGCCGCCGACGTGCTGGCCGAGGAAATCGACGCGGTCCTGCACTTCGCGGCGAAGTCGCTGGTCGCCGAGTCGGTGGCGAACCCGGCCACGTACTGGTCGAACAACCTCGGCGGCACGCTCGCGCTGCTCGAGGCGATGCGCCGCACCGGAGTGAACAGCATCGTGTTTTCCTCCACCGCGGCCACCTACGGCCAGCCGGAGCGGATCCCCATCGAGGAAGGTGACCCGACCAGGCCGGTCAACCCCTACGGGGCGTCCAAGCTCGCCGTCGACGTGACGCTGACCTCCTATGCCAGCCTGACCGGGATCGGCGCGGTCAGCCTGCGGTACTTCAACGTGGCCGGGGCCTACCGCGAGCCCGGCGACCGGTGGCTGGCCGAGCGGCACTCCCCCGAGACCCACCTGATCCCGAACATCCTCAAGATCGCGCTGGCGGTCAGCGGCGACCCGGAGGCGCAGGACGCCGTGGCGACAGCGGGCGGCGCGGCCGAGGTGCAGATCTTCGGCGACGACTACGACACGCCGGACGGGACCTGCATCAGGGACTACATCCACGTGGCCGACCTGGCCAAGGCCCACCATCTCGCCCTGGGTGCCTGCGAACCCGGCGAGCACCGGATCTACAACCTCGGCAACGGCACCGGGTACTCCAACCGCGAGGTCCTCGCGATGTGCCGGGAGGTGACCGGCGTGGACATCCCGGCCACGATGGCGCCGCGCCGGCCCGGCGATCCCGCCACGCTGGTCGCGTCCGCGGCGCGCATCCATCACGACCTGGGCTGGAAGGCGAAACTCGACCTGCGGTCGATGGTCGAAGACGCCTGGGCGGCGACGCAGGCGACCATACGATAGCCGGTCACGGCCATGGATGAGCCGCGGGGCGCGGCCGGCTGGTTCCGCGACCGTTACGGCACCGGCCCCACAGGTGTGTGGCATGCGCCAGGGCGGGTGAACCTGATCGGCGAGCACACCGACTACAACGACGGGTTCGTCCTGCCGTTCGCGCTCGCCCAGGGGGTACGCGTGGCCGCGTCGCCACGTGGCGGCGACATACTCGAACTGTGCTCGCGCCAGTTCCCCGGCGACCCGCTGCGGGTGGAACTCGGGTCGCTGGCACCGGGCAGCGTCGGCGGCTGGGCGGGATACTGCGCCGGGGTGGCATGGGCGCTGCGGGAGGCCGGTTACGCCATCGGCGGCGCGCGGCTGGCCATCGACTCCGACCTGCCCAACGGCGCCGGGCTGTCCTCGTCGGCCGCCATCGAATGTGCCACCGCGACCGCCCTGACCGGCCTGGCCGGCGCCGAGGTGGCGCTGCCCGGCCTGGCCAGGCTGGCCCAGCGCGCCGAGAACGACTTCGTCGGCATGCCGTCCGGCATCATGGACCAGGCCGCCTCGCTGGAGTGCGTGCGCGGCCACGCTCTGCTGCTGGACTGCCGGTCTCTGGAGATCTCCCAGATCCCGCTGGATGTCGCGGCGGCCGGCCTGGAGCTGCTGGTGCTGGACACCAAGGTGCGGCACGAGCTGGCCGACGGCCGGTACGCCGACCGGCGCCGTGCCTGTGAACGGGCGGCCGGACTGCTCGGCGTGCCCGCGCTGCGCGACGTCACGAGCCTGGACATGCTCGACTCGCTGGACGACGAGCTGCTCCGCCGCCGGGCCCGGCACGTGGTCACCGAAAACCAGCGGGTGCGCAAGGTGGTCACGCTGCTGCGGACCGGAGCCGTCGCGGAGGCGGCGTTGCTGCTGAGGGATTCACACCGGTCGCTGCGGGACGATTTCGAGGTCTCCTGGCCGCAGGCCGACGTGGCCGTGGACACGGCGCTGCGCGCCGGGGCGCTGGGCGCGCGGATGATGGGCGGCGGTTTCGGCGGCTCGGTGCTCGCGCTCGTCCCGCCCAGCGTGTCGGGCGAGGTCGTCGCCGCGACCGAGCACGCCTTCCGCCGCCGCGGCTGGCAGCCACCCGAGGCGATGCTGGCTTCACCCGAAGACGGCGCACACCGTATCGCCTAACAGTGTCTTATTTGGAAGTCGCGTTACGCAAAATTACTTTGACTGGTGGCTGTGCCGCTGACCGGCCCGATCGCTCGCGCAGGCCCTCCGGGCCCACACTCGCGATGCGGTTTTGCATAACGCTCCGGGCGTGACGCAGGCGGCGGAGCGCTGGCAAGATGTCGGCCATGGCGTTGTACGACGAGGCACGCGCTCTTTCACCGGAACTGTCCAAATTGCGCCATGCGCTGCACCGTGAGCCTGAGATAGGCCTGGACCTGCCGCGCACCCAGGCGAAGGTCCTCGACGCCCTGGATGGGCTGCCGCTGGAGACAACGCTGGGCAAGGCGGCCAGTTCGGTGACGGCAGTACTCAGGGGTGCCCGGCCAGGGACGACCGTGCTGCTGCGCGGCGACATGGACGCGCTGCCGGTGACCGAGCGGACCGGCCTGCCGTATTCGTCCGAGATTGACGGGGTGATGCACGCCTGTGGGCATGACCTGCACACCACCATGCTGGCCGGGGCCGCGCGGCTGCTGGCCGGACGGCGTGGCGACCTGGCCGGAAACGTCATCTTCATGTTCCAGCCCGGCGAGGAAGGTTACTTCGGCGCGCGGCACATGATCGACGAAGGAGTGCTCGACGCGGCCGGTGAACGCCCGGTCGCTGCCTATGCCGTGCATGTGAGCGCTGCGCACTACCCCCATGGGATCATCGCCTGCAAGCCGGGGCCGATGCTGGCCGCCGCGGACACCATCGAGGTGACCGTGCACGGACGCGGCGGGCACGCCTCCGCACCGCACAACGCCGCCGACCCGATCCCGGCCGCCTGCGAGATGGTGACCGCCCTGCAGACGCTCGTCACGCGCGAGTTCGACGTGTTCGATCCGGTTGTCATCACGGTCGGCACCTTCCACGCCGGCACCATCGACAACGTCATTCCCGACAATGCCTGGTTCAAGGCCACGATCCGCTCGTTCTCGCCGGCGGCTCGCACGAAGGTGAAGGACCGGGCGATCCGGCTGGTCCGGGACATCGCCAGCGCGAACGGCCTCACCGCGACCGTGGACTACATGGACGGCTACCCGGTCACGGTCAACAACTCCGGCGAGGCCGCATTCGCCGAGCGTGCGGCGGCGGCCCTGTTCGGCCGCGAACGCTTCATGACCCTGCCGAACCCGATCACCGGCGCGGAAGACTTCTCCTACGTACTCGAACGGGTCCCGGGCGCGTTCCTCTTCCTCGGCGCGTGCCCGCCGGACCGGGCCCCGGCCACCGCGCCGTACAACCACTCCGCCGAGGCGGTCTTCGACGACGCGGTACTCCCCGACGGAACCGCGCTCTACGCCGAGCTGGCCTTGCGCAGGCTGGCAGCGGGCTGACCCGGTTACCAGGTACCCCATTCGAGGCTGGGCTTGGGCAGCACCGGCGGGTCGAGGAACGCGGGTGGCCCGGTCAGATCCAGGGCGTCCAGCGGGGTCTGCGCGGCGGCGTCCCGGGCGGTCAGCGGGGGCAGGTTCCACTTCAGCCCGGCGAGCTTCAGCACCGAGGTGTGGTCGAGCACGGTGGAGCAGACGTAGTCAGGCCGCGCATACGGCGACACGATGACGGCCGGGACCCGGAAGCCGTAGCGGTCGTAGCGGCGGGTCCCCTCGGTGAGGTCTTCCTTGTTCTTCACCACTCTGGGGAAGAGGGGCCGCAACAGCGAGCCGAGCGGTGACGCGTTCCCGACCATGGTCCGGCCCTCCACCTCGTCGGGCGGAACGGCCGGCGGGGGCGGGACGTGGTCGTAGTAACCGCCGTGCTCGTCGTAGACCCAGATGAGCAGGGTGTGTGGCCAGCCTTTACCGTGCATGACCCGATTGATCACCTCGGCGGCGAAGCTCTCCCCTTTGCGGATGTCCTGCGGGTTCTCCTCGGAGTAGACGTCAAAATGCGGATCCACGATGCTGAAGCCAGGCAGGGTGCCACCCTCGGCGTCGGCGAAGAACTGGTCGATGCTGTGCACGTGCCCCATGTAGCGGCCGATCCCGACCGGGAAGAGGTCGGCCGTGAACTGAATGTCCTTCTGGACGTCACGGGCCGAGGCCGGCAGGCACCTTCGCAGTGACATCAGGCGCCGGCGGGTCATCTTCCTGCTGTGCCTTGCGTAGTGCCGCCAGCGGGGCTCGTCATCGGCCACCGGGTGGTAGTCGGCCCAGGAGATTCCGTGCCGGGTGAGCATGTCGAAGATGGTCCCGGCTGGCGGGTAGTCGAACAGGTCGTAGGGGGAGTCGTCGATCAGGCCATGCGCCGTGCCGGCGATGAGGAAGCGGCGGTTGGGAAAGGTGGGCCCCAGGCACGAGCTGAACCAGTGGTCGGCCAGCGGGAAGGTCCTGGCCAGCCCGTAGTAGAACGGCAGATCGTCTTCCGTCCAGTAGCCCATGCCGATGGCCGCGGCTTCGGCCGCGGCTCCCGGACCGGCCGCGGCTCCGGGACCGGCACCGTCCGGTGACAGCGCCTGCTGAGCACTGGCCACGAAGCCGTCACATCTGCCTTCGCCCCACTGGAGGTGGGAGGCGGACCAGGCCTGCGACGGCACGCCCGGGCGTTGCAGGGGAGAGTCCAGGTGAAAGGCCCGGACGGCCTGGCCCTCCCGGCTCCGGTTGGACACGTCCGGCTGGCCGTCCGGGCCCAGCGGGAAGCCCTCACCGCGGCCGCGCAGCATACCAAGGTAGTTGTCGTAGGAGTGGTTCTCCATCATCAGCACGACGATGTGCCGGATCTGCGGGAGCAGATCGGTGCCCGCGGGCAGTTCCGGGTAGGGAAGCGGCCCTGGCTCGGTATTCCTGCGGCGGTCAAGGTGCCGCATCCGGCGGCGTTCGAGCAGGTGCCACATAGGCGTGTGCTACCCAGGTGATTTACCCCTAACCGGGACATCCTGGCCGCGAGGTCAGCACCAGGCGGTAGCCGATGTCGTACTCGGGCTGGTCCAGCAGGTGGCCGTTGCGGTCGTGCCAGCGCCCGCTGGCCAGGTCGGCGGCGAGACGGCGGCACGCCACCGTCACCACGTCCTGGTCGAGCAGGGCGATGCCGGACATGGCGGCCCGGACCGCGGGCCGCAGGTAGGCCCCGGGCCGCCGCCAGTAGGCACCGAGGAAACCGTCCACGCAGTCATGCGGCACCGGAACCGGCCGGATAACCAGGTCACCGCTTGCGCGGCCCAGTTCGCGAGCGACCACTTCCAGGCAGGCCATCGTCCGCTCACGTTCGGCGATCTGCGGCAGGTAGTCGCGGACCAGCCAGAACCCGGCGGTGACCGCCTGGTCCCAGGTCAGCACCACCTGGCGGCGGGTGACCCGGCGCAGTTCGGCCAGGCCGGCCGGTGCGCTGGCCCAGTGGTGCACGGTGAGCAGGGCCAGCCCGGCGTCGAAGGCCTGCCCGGGGAAGGGCAGGCGCTCGGCCACGGCGCGGACCACCGGTGCCGCCGTGGCCGGGCGCTGGGCGATCATGACCGGTGACGGCTCGACGGCGACGACCCGGCCCACGGCCGGTTCGTAGGAGCCGGTTCCGGCCCCCACGTTCAGCACGGTGCTGGCGTCGCCGAGCGCAGCATGGATGTGACGGCCGATACGAGGGTCCGGACGCCGCCGCATGGCATAGCAATTCCCGAGCGTGGCATAGGGATCGGCGGGCGTGCTCACAGCCACGTCTTCAGGTCCGGCAGCTCGACCAGGGGCAGGCCCCAGCGCAGCGCGGCCACCTCGAAGTCGGCGGCGCCGGCCATGGTTCCGTCGCGGTTCATCACCTCACAGCACACCCCGACCGGGGGCAGCCCGGCGGCGGTGCACAGGGCGACCGTGGCCTCGGTGTGCCCGCCACGCTCGGCCAGCAGGCCGGGGCGGGCGCGCAGCGGGTGCACGTGGCCGGGCCGCAGGAAGTCCGTGGGGACGGCGGCCGGATCGGCCAGGCGCCGCACCACCGCGGCGCGCTCGGCAGCGCAGACCCCCGTACCCTCGCCGCGGGCCAGATCGACGGGGATATGGAAGGCGGTGCCCTGCCGGTCGCCCGGGCCTGGCATCGGGCCGATCTCCAGCCGGTCGAGTATCCCGGGCGCGCAGGGGACCGCCGGGAGCCCGCACGCCTCGGTCAGCAGAAACCGGAACGTATCGGGGCGCAGCCGGGCACCGGCGAAAATGACATCGCCTTCCTGTTCGGCGACGGGATCCCAGACGGCGACGCCGCCGCCCGCGGCGAGGTGTGCCAGCACCAGGCCCAGGCGGCCACACCCTGGAATTGCACCACAATCAACGTAACACGTTCCGGTTACCCACCAGTAGCCCCGTGCCGGGATCGCCGGGATGCGGGGCACACGGTGTCTGCGGGAGCGGCTAGCGTTAGCGTCGTGCGTGTAGCTACCTGGAACGTGAATTCGGTCAAGCAGCGGGTGCCGCGGCTGCTGCCATGGCTGGATCAGCGGCAGCCGGACATCGTGTGCCTGCAGGAGACCAAGCTGTCCGACGACGCCTTCACCGAGCTGCTCGGTGAAGAGCTGACCAAGCGGGGCTATGTGGCCGGGCTGTATGGCCAGCCACAATGGAACGGGGTGGCGATCCTGTCCAGGGTCGGCCTGGATGACATGGTGCGGGGGGTCGAGGGCGCGCCCGGGTTCCCGGACCCCGAGGCCCGTGCGGTGGCCGCGACGTGCGGCGGGATCCGTGTGCACTCGTTGTACGTGCCGAACGGCCGGGTGCCAGACTCCGAGCACTACCAGTACAAGCTCGCCTGGCTGGCCGCGCTGCGGGAGGTGGTCGCGGCTGGCCCGCGGGAGGCGATCGTGTGCGGGGACATGAACATCGCGCCCACCGACGCCGACGTGTTCGATCCCGCCGCCTACGCCGGCCAGACCCACGTCACTCCGCCCGAGCGGGACGCGCTGGCCGAACTGCAGGCCCTGGGCCTGCACGACGTGGTGCGGGAGCGCTGGCCGGCCGAGCGGGTGTTCACCTACTGGGACTACCGGGCCGGGATGTTCCACCGGGATCTTGGGATGCGGATCGACCTGGTGCTGGCCAGCGAACCGGTGGCCGGACGAGTCCGTGCGGCCTGGGTAGACCGGCAGGCCCGCAAGGGCACCGGCCCCAGCGATCACGCCCCGGTGATCGTCGACCTGGACGACGCCCCGGACGGGGACATCGGCCCGGTCGTCCCCCCACCGTCGATCTCAGGCGCCAAGCCAGGCTCCGTCAAACTCCCTCAGTCACGCTGACACCCCTTACCCACCAACCCAACCGAATCCCTCCATGCCCCCGCCCAAATCCATCCATCACTCCCACCCCACCCGAAACTCATCCATTACCGTCCCCGCCTGAAACCATCCATCACAACCCCCATCCGAAACCATCACTCCCACCCGAAACCATCCCATGACCCCCGAAACCCTTGAGAAATCGTTTCTCTACGGTTCCATCCGGACCGGGACATGCGAAAGGGCAGCCCGGCCGGGGGCGCCCTTTCGAGGGGATGCGTCAGAGGCTGGCTACGTCGGCCTGCTTGGTGCGGACGGCCTCGGCGGCCTCGCGGAGTGAGGCCAGTTCGGACGGGGTGAGGTCGCGCTCCACCACGCGCAGGACGCCGGCCGAGCCGATCTCGGCCTCGACGCCCAGGTAGACGTCGGAGATGCCGTACTGGCCCTCCATCCAGGCGCAGACCGGCATGACCGCGTGGGAGTCCTCGGCTACGGCGCGGGCCATCCGGGCGGCGGCGGCGGACGGGGCGTAGTAGGCCGAGCCGGTCTTGAGCAGCTTGACGATCTCGCCGCCACCCTCACGGGTCCGCTGGACCAGGGCCTCGATTTCCCCGGCCGAGAGCAGGTCGCCAAGGGGCTTGCCGTCCACAGTGCAGGCGGACGGGACGGGGACCATGGTGTCGCCGTGCGAGCCAAGGGTGAGAGTGCGGACGGAGCCGACCGGGACGCCGAGCTTCTCGGCCACGAAGTGGCTGAACCTGGCGGTGTCCAGCATGCCGGCCTGGCCCATGACGCGGTGCTGCGGGAAGCCGCTGACCTTGGCCGTGAGCGCGGTCATCTCGTCGAGCGGGTTGGACACCACGATGAGAACCGCTTCCGGCGCGTGCTTCACGACGTTCTCCACGACGCTGCGCACGATCTTGGCGTTGACCTCGATCAGATCCATCCGGCTCATGCCTGGCTTGCGCGGCAGGCCGGCGGTGATGATGACGATCTGCGAGCCGGCGATGGCCTCGTAGCCCTCACCGGACTGGCCGGTGGTCTGGCCGGTGACCTTGGTCTCGTAGCCTTCCACCGGCCGCGACTGGTTCATGTCCAGCGCGAGGCCCTCGGGCCTGCCGTCGATGATGTCGGTGAGCACGACCTCGTCGAAGATGTCGTACCCGGCGAGCCGCTGCGCCGTGGTCGACCCATAGAAGCCGGCTCCGACAACGGTTACCTTGCCTTTGCGGGCCATGTCCGCTGATCTCCTCTGTTTCCGGCGCTCAGGCCGGTAGGTAAATGTTGTGGTGGACTAGGCAGTGCTTATTCCAATTCCCGCTATTCAAAATTATCTGTCTGGTGATGCAGCGGGTGACTGCCCGATCGCTCGCGCAGACCCTACGGGCCTGCACTCACGACGCGGTTTTGAATAGCGCTCAAAGCACCTCGTCCATCTTGGCACGCAGGTTATCGTCCAGCGCGCTGAGGAACTCCTGCGTGGTCAGGAACTGGGTATCCCCGCCGACCAGCAGCGCGAGGTCCTTGGTCATCTTGCCGCTCTCCACGGTCTCGATGCAGACCTGCTCGAGCGCGTTGGCGAACGCGGTGACCTCTGGGGTGCCGTCCAGCTTGCCGCGGTGGGCCAGGCCGCGCGTCCAGGCGAAGATCGAGGCAATCGGGTTCGTCGATGTCGGCTTGCCCTGCTGGTACTGGCGGTAGTGCCTGGTCACCGTGCCGTGGGCGGCCTCGGCCTCGACGATGCGGCCGTCCGGGGTCATCAGCACGCTGCTCATCAGGCCTAGCGAACCGAAGCCCTGGGCGACCACGTCGGACTGCACGTCACCGTCGTAGTTCTTGCAGGCCCAGACGATGCCGCCGTCCCACTTGAGCACCTGGGCCACCATGTCGTCTATCAGCCGGTGCTCGTAGGTGATCCCGGCCGCCTCGAACTCGGCCTTGAACTCCGCCTCGAAGATCTCGGCGAACAGGTCTTTGAACCGGCCGTCGTAGGCCTTGAGGATCGTGTTCTTCGTCGACAGGTAGAGCGGGAAGCGGCGGTCCAGCGCGTAACGCATGGTGGCGCGGGCGAAGTCGCGGATAGAGTCGTCAAAGTTGTACATGCCCATGGCGATGCCACCGCCAGTGAACTTCGCCACTTCGATCTCGATCGGGCGGTCACCCTCGTCGGGGGTGTAGGTGATCGTCACCGTGCCGGGTCCTGGCACAACGAAGTCGCTGGCCCGGTACTGGTCGCCATGCGCGTGACGGCCGATCACGATCGGCTTGGTCCAGGTCGGCACCAGCCGCGGGATACTGGACACCACGATCGGCTCGCGGAACACGACGCCACCGAGGATGTTCCGGATGGTGCCGTTCGGCGAACGCCACATCTTCTTGAGCCCGAACTCCTCGACGCGCGCCTCATCTGGCGTGATCGTTGCGCACTTCACCCCGACGCCCCGCGCCTTGATCGCGTTCGCGGCGTCGATCGTCACCTGGTCGCCGGTGGCATCGCGGTGCTGAATGGACAGGTCGTAGTATTCGAGCTCGACGTCCAGGTACGGCAGGATCAGCTGATCCTTGATGAACTGCCAGATGATTCGCGTCATCTCGTCGCCGTCAAGTTCGACGACGGGATTGGCTACCTTGATCTTGGGCATACCGCCGGTTTCCCTTCCCACAACTGGTCGGCCCGCGCCGTTGCCGGGCCCGCCGCCTGCAAGGCTACCGGTGCCCAGCCAGGTCTCTTGCGGCCGGTACGGCCACGGTGATGTAGATCTCGCTCAGGACGTGGCGGGCAGCACGAGGGCTACCGCCAGGATGCCCACGCCGAGCGCGGCCAGTGCCATGACATCGGGCAGCCGCCGCCGGGTGAGCAACATGCCCGCCCAGCGCTCCGGCAGCACCAGCCGTTCCAGCGCCGCGACGAGCAGCGCACCGGCCACTGCGACCGTGCCCGGCTCGACGTGCTTGGGCGCCAGCCACATCCAGATCAGGCCGCCGACCAGGCCAGCCAGGGCGAAGGCATAGGGCAGTGAGGCCAGCCGCATGCCACCTGCCCGCCCGGTTACTTCGGGCACCGACGGGGCAGTTATGGGTGTTACGGCCGAAGACGTAGCGGGTACGTCACTGGTATCCGGTTCGTCCCCGATGCCAATGTCCGCAGCAGCCAGAGCGGAACGCGAGTCCGTTACCGGGCTACCGGTTCGTTCCGTTAGCACGGACTCTTTCACGCAATGATCGTATCGCCGCGCGCACAGTGGCAGTGACAAAACCGCGAGAATTCCCTGGTCGGCGCGTCGCGGACCCATCGCGTGCTGTCTGCCAGGCCACCCGGGTGAGTGCGGCCGCCCACCGCCCGTCGCAGAATCGGCACGGTCCGCCCAATCCGTAGCCCAGAACGGGGTATGACAGGGCCGCACACAGGGTAACTCGCACGTGAGGGATCCGTGACTGGCGCGTTAGGTGGGAGGAACGACGTGGAGAGGCCCTACATTCGCATCGAGGACACCGGGGAGGTCATTCCGCTGCGCGCCGACGTCACGACCGTGGGCCGTGGAAGCTCCGTGGACATCCGCTTGCGTGATCCGAGCGTCTCCAAGCTGCATGCCGAGATCGTCTGCAGAGGCGACTACGCCTACGTGGCCGATCTCGGATTATCACGAAACGGGACCAGGGTGAACGGCCGTCCCGCCGCTCGCCGCGTCCTTGAAGACGGCGACGTCGTAAGCTTCGGCTCGGCCCGGTGCCGGGTTGGCGGGCTCGCCCACGAGGAGATCGCCGCCGAGGTCGAACTGCGCAGGCAGGCCGCTCCCGAGCTGACCCGTCGCGAACTGGACGTGCTGACCTCGCTGTGCAGGCCCGCCCTGTCGGACGAGGCATTCGTCGCCCCCGCCACGGCCCGCGAGATCGCGGCCGACCTGGTCGTGACCGAGGCCGCGGTCAAGCAGCATCTGCTGCGCCTGTACCAGAAGTTCCGCATCCAGGAGGGGATGAACCGGCGGACCAGACTTGCCAACGAGGTGGTGGCGCTTGGGCTGGTCAGGCCACTGCCACCGCCCGGCCGCGGCGAGCCCCCGGCAAATGCGGCTCGGCCCGGCACGGCATTAGGGCCCCCGGCACCGGGGAGCGTGCCCGGCGGCACTGCACCAGGCATCGGGCCACCGGCAGGCCCACGGCTGTCCGACATCCCGCTCGCACCAGCCGGCCCGCAGGCGGGCGGCCGCATCGGCGCCATCCGGGTCAGCCGCTGACCAGCCAACACCAGTGCCGCCAGCCAAACCCCAACACCCGCACCCCAGCCAAGCCAACACCCGCACCCCAGCCAAACCCGACACCCGCATCCGCACCCCCACCCAAGTCGACACCCGCACTCCAGCCGAACCCGGCACCCTCCAGTCAAATGATCATGAAATTGTGGTTCAGCTCTCCATCCGACCGGCATGAAACAGGCTGGGTCGCCGGGTCTGTGAGAGGTGCAGCAATCGGCCTGAACTCACCGATCATGAAATTCGAGGTCGGCAGGTTGCCGACCAGGGCGGGTGGCCGGGCTGTCAGAGGTGCTGCAGGCGAGTTTGCGCCTCGACTATGAGGTTGTAGACGCCGCGCAGGTGCCAGGACGACAGGTTGGAGGTCAGCGGCCAGATGTGGTGTGGCTGCGTGAGGGCCGCGTAGGCCGTTCCCACCGCCACCACGGCGACCACGATCGCGACGATGGCGGCCAGGAACCGCCGGCGGGCGACCGCACCGAAGAGCCTGCCGAGCTGTCTGCGCGGGGTGCCTGAGCCGGGGCCGAACCCGTAGAAGGCCACGAACGCCCCGGCCGCATACGCGCCGGCCGCCGGCAGCGGGCTGGCGTGGTGGGCGATGATCGTCACGGCGGCCGCGAGCGCCCCGGCGGTCGCCGCGAGCGGAGCGAGCAGCAGGCAGCCGAGCATCGCTCGCAGCACCGCCCAGGGTGACTTTATGATCATGACGGGCAGGTCGCTGGGCCGGGTGCCCCGCGCCGAGCGGCGCCTGGTCAACGCGCTGTGGGAAAGGTCGGCCGCGCGCAGCAGGACGATGGCCAGCAGGGAGACGACCACGCCGGCGACCGGCAGCAGCACGCTGGCCGCCACGGCGATGGCCATGGTGATCAGGCTGAGCACCCGCCGGTACCCGGTGTGGGACTGAGCGCTGGACGACCGGCCGGCCGGGACCTTGGCGGCAGGCAGCGCCCCGTTCGGCCGGTCCATCGCCGCCTGGTTTCGCAGGGCGAGATCGGCAGGCAGCGGGGAATAGGGCACCGGCGGCAGCAGGTCGGCGAAATTGTCTTTGACCGGCCTGCCAGCGTCCGGCCGGGGCAGGTTCCAGCCAGCCGGTGGCGGTGAGACCGGAAGCTCGCGTGTCCCGGGCCGCAGGCCGGCATTCAGCGCGCCGTCGCGGATGGCCAGACCATCGAGTCTGGTCCCTGGGCCGGCGGCTCCATTGAGGATGGCACCGTTGGCCGGGCCGATCACCTCGGGCGCGGTGGATCCCAACCGCCCGGCGTATCCGTTGAACGGCTCGTCCGGGCCGGTCAGATCGATGGCGGCACACTTCTCGCTGAGCTGCATCGCTGAGGGCCTGGCCGCTGGATCGCGGTTGAGTGCGGCGGCCAGCAGCGGCATCAGCTTGCCCGGGATCCCGTTCAGATCGGGGTTGCCGCCGAGGATCCGGTAGAAAATCGTCTCGTAGGAGCCGGTGCCGAACGGCGGCCGGCCGGTGGCAGCGTACGCCACCGTGCTGGCCCAGGAGTGCACATCGGCCGACGGACCGCAGGCCTGGCCCTCCACCACCTCGGGGGCCAGGTAGCCGGGCGTGCCCATGAACATCCCGGCCTGGGTGATCCTGGTCGCGTCCGGCGCGTGGGCGATGCCGAAATCGATCAGCACCGGGGAGCCGCCCGCCATCACCACGTTGCCCGGCTTGAGATCCCGGTGCACGACGCCCGCGGCGTGCACGGCCGCGAGCCCCTCGGCCAGCCCCCAGGCGACCCGTTCCAGGGCCCGGCCACTCAGCGGCCCGCTGTTCCTGATCATCTGGTCGAGGGTCGGGCCGGCCACGTACCGGGTGACCACGTAGGGCATCTCACCGGTTACGTCGGCGTCGATGACCTCGGCCACGAACGGGCTGCGCACCCGGCGCATGGTCTCGAACTCTCGCTCCAGCCGACGGCGGGCATCGACGTCGCTGGCCATCCCCGGGCGGAGCACCTTCACCGCGACGGCGCGGCCCTGGTTGTCCCGGGCGAGATGGACCACACCCATGCCGCCCTCGCCGATCCGCTCCATCAGGAGGTATGGACCCAGCCGTTCCGGCATCGTGTTCTGCACGACCATCGCACTGCCACCCTAAGGGAAGGCTTGCCGATCCGAGCGCTGCCACTGTCAAAAGATTGCCGAGCCGAAGGCCGCCCCCTCACAGGCAAGGCTGCCCCTTAATTGTGACGAACATAAGCACCCGCAAGTTACGGACTGGACGCGGTTATTCGCCGCGCAGCCGCGCCGTCACTATCCGCTCGGCAGCTGGCCTGGAGGTGGCAGATGGCCTGGAGGTGGCGGCGGTTGGTCTGGAGGTGGTGGCAGCTGGCCCGGTGGTGAGAGAGGCTGGCGGGCTCGGCGGCTGAGCTCTGGCTGGTGGTTGATAGTTGGGCGGATGGTTGAAGGTTGGTGTCTGGTCGCGAATTGGGCGAGTTGGACTGGTGGGAGGAGAGACTGGCCGGTTTGGTGGGCTTTGGTGGCTGGACTGATGAGGGGTTGGGCTGGCGGCTTTGCTGGCGGGACTGATGGGGTTGGGCTGGCGGGCTTTTCTGGCGGGGCTTGTGAGGTGGCAGCCGCTGGCCGTCGCAGTCAGTTCCCGGCGACCAGACGGCGCAGTACCCGCGCGGCCTGGGCATTCTGGTCGGCGTAGGCGACCAGTCCCCTGGCCAGCTCGGCCAGCCATTCCTCCACCGGGGCAGGCCGCCGGGACAACACCACGCCACGGACCTCTTTGCAGATCTCGGCGACCAGCCGGCCGCGCTGATTGACCAGCGTCAGCACCTGCTCGCCAAGCCGCACCGTGATCTTCGACACTTCGCCGGGGCGGCCGCGCATCCGGTCCGACATGGTGCGCTCCCGGTCGATGTCGACGACTCCGGGCGGCAGCGCTTCGCCGAGCGAGTCGGTCAGTACCCGTGCGTAGACGGCCACGTCGGCACTGTCGGCGCGCAGCGCGGCGGCTACGAGGTCGAAAGAGAGAGCGTCGCCCGACTCGCTCATGTCCTCACCTTCCGGAGAACGTGGCCTTCCCGGGCCCATTCTCGATGAAACTGCGCATTCCGGTGCGCTGATCCTCGGTGGCGAACAGGCCGGAGAAGTGCAGTCGCTCGATCTCCAGGCCGGCGTCCAGGCTGACCTCCAGCCCGTCGTCGATGGCCTGCTTGGCCGCGCGCAGAGCGATGGCCGGGCCGCTGGCGAAGCGCCCGGCCAGTTCGAGGGCGGCCTGGTAGACCTCCCCATCCGGCACGACCCGGTCGGCCAGGCCCATGGCGAGCGCCTCCTGCGCAGCTACGAACCGCCCGGTGAACACGATGTCCTTGGCCCTGGCCGGGCCGATCAGACGGGGCAGCCGCTGCGTCCCGCCGGCGCCGGGGATGATGCCGAGCAGGATCTCGGGCTGGCCAACCTTCGCCTTCTCGCCGAGGACCCGAAAGTCGGCGCAGAGCGCCAGCTCCAGCCCGCCGCCGAGCGCGTAGCCGGTGACCGCCGCCACGACCGGCTTGGGGATCCTGGCAACGGTGGTGAAGGTGGCCTGCAGCCGCCGGGTATCGGACACCATGCGCGCATAGCTGGCCTCGGCCATCTCCTTGATGTCCACGCCGGCCGCGAAGACCTTGGGCCCACCGTAGAGCACGACGGCCCTGATGCCGTCGTCGGCGCTCACCTGTGTGGCGGCGTCGGTCAGCTCGTCCTGCATGGAAGCGCTCAGCGCGTTCATGGGTGGGCGGTCCAGCCGGATGGTGGCGACCGCGTCCTCGGTCTCCACCCGGACGAATTCGCTCATGTCAACCCTCCCAGCGCGCTCCGGTGGCGACTGTCCGGGCGGTAACTCCCGCAAAAGTCGCGCCATGCAAAATTACCTGCCGGGTGGCTGTAGCTCTGACTGTGCCCCATTCGAAGTCGCGCTGCCCACATGACCCGCTGTGGTGACCGTGGCCATCGCTTGCGCGGGCCTGTGGGCCCGCACTCGCGATGCGGTTTCGCATGACGCTCCGGCACCCCGCCGGGCTTACCGCAGGTCGCCGTTGATCATGCCGACCGGTGCGTCGGGCATGGTGACCAGGCCAAGCTCGGCGCGAGTGTCAAGCAGCGGGTGGCGGGGCAGCACCCGGACGGTATAGCCGAACGGGCCGGCGCAGCTCAGCACCGCCTCGCCCGCGTACCTGACGGCGCTGCCCGGTGACCCCGGTGCCTGCGGGTCGGGCAGCAGCGTGGTGGACGTGGGGTCGGTGATCTCGTCGTTGCCGCCCACCCGGCCGCAGACCAGCTCGACCGCGACGTCGGCCGGGGTGAGCTCGCCCAGGGCGACCCGCGCCCGGACGGCCAGCCTGGAGCCCAGCTTCGGCTCGGCCTCCTCGGCCTCCACGTGCTCGATGCGCACGTTCTGCCAGGCTTTCACGACGTGGTGCCGCCAGGAGGCCAGATTCCTGGCCCCGGCGAACGGCGGATCGCCGCCACTCAGGGCCCGGCTCGCCCTGGCGGCCGGGACGTACAGCTCGGTGACGTACTCACGGACCATGTGCGTGGCCTGCAGCCTCGGGCCGAGCGTGCGCAGCGTGTGCCGGACCATCTCCAGCCACCGCCGGGGCAGCCCGTCGGCGTCGTGGTCGTAGAACAGCGGCGCCACCGTCTTGCCGAGCAGCTCGTAGAGCGCGGCCGCCTCCAGGTCGTCACGGCGGCTCTCGTCGGCCATGCCGTCGGCGGACGGGATGTCCCAGCCGTTGGCGCCGTCGGAGCACTCGTCCCACCAGCCATCCCGTACGGACAGGTTGAGCCCGCCGTTGAGCGCGGCCTTCATGCCCGAGGTCCCGCAGGCCTCCAGCGGCCGCAGCGGGTTGTTCAGCCAGACGTCACAGCCTTGCACCAGAGCCCGGCCGAGCGCCATGTCGTAGTCCGGCAGAAACACGATGCGGTGCCGGACCTCGGGGTCGTCGGTGAACGCGATCATCTGCTGGATCAGCCGCTTGCCACCGTCGTCGGCGGGGTGCGCCTTGCCGGCGATGATGATCTGCACCGGCCGGACGGGGTCCAGCAGCAGCGCCTTCAGCCGGGCCGGATCGCGCAACATGAGGGTCAGCCGCTTGTAGGAGGGCACCCGGCGGGCGAAGCCTACCGTCAGCACATCCTCGTCGAGCACGTCGTCGATCCAGGTGAGCTCCGCGTCGGAGGAGCCGCGCTGCCGCCAGGAGGCACGCAGCCTGCGCCGGGCCTCGGCGACCAGGCGGGCACGCAAGGTGCCGCGGGCCTGCCAGATGCTCGCGCCGCTGGCGGCGGCGATCTGTTCCCAGGACTCGCCCACCTCGCTCATCCCGGCTGCTTCGCTCACCCCGGCCTCTTCCCCGGCGAGGGCGTGCACCTCGCCGGCCATCCAGCTGGGCGCGTGCACGCCGTTGGTCACCGAGCCGATGGGGATCTCGTCAATGTCGAAGCCGGGCCACAGCCCGGCGAACATCTGGCGGCTCACCTCGCCGTGCAGGCGGCTCACCCCGTTCACCCGCCGGGCCAGCCGCATGCCCATGACCGCCATGTTGAACACGCCGGGGTCGCCGCCTGGGTAGGTCTCGGCGCCGAGCGCGAGCACCCGGTCACAGGGCAGCGCCGGGTCCGCCACCCCCTCGCCGAAGTGCCGTTGCACCAGGTCGCGCTCGAACCTGTCGATGCCGGCCGGCACCGGGGTGTGCGTGGTGAAAACGGTGCCGGCCCGGCCCATCTCCAGCGCCTCGTCGAATTTAAGCCCCTGGCTGGCGTACTCACGGATCCGCTCCACCCCGAGGAAGCCTGCGTGCCCCTCGTTGGTGTGGAAGACCTCGGGCTCCGGGTGGCCGGTGATCGCGCAGAACGCCCGGATGGCCCGGAGCCCGCCGATGCCCAGCAGCAGCTCCTGACGCAGCCGGTGTTCGCCGCCGCCGCCGTAGAGCCGGTCGGTCACCTCGCGCAGCTCGGGCTCGTTGTCCTCGACGTACGAATCGAGCAGCAGCAGCGGAACGCGGCCCACCTGGGCGAGCCAGACCTGGGCGGCCAGGTTGCGCTTCCCGGCCAGCATGACCGCGACCCGGATCGGTGCCCCGTCGGCGTCGCGCAACAGGGTGAGTGGCAGCCCGTTCGGGTCCGCCACCGGGTACCGCTCGGCCTGCCAGCCCTCCGCCGACAGCGACTGGGTGAAGTACCCGTGCCGGTAGAGCAGGCCCACGCCGATCAGCGGCACGCCAAGGTCGCTGGCGGCCTTCAGGTGGTCCCCGGCCAGGATGCCGAGCCCGCCGGAGTACTGCGGCAGCGTCTCGGTGATGCCGTACTCGGGCGAGAAGTACGCGATGGCCTTGGGCCAGGACGGGTCCTGCGACTGGTACCAGCGCGGTCCGGACAGGTACTCGGCCAGGTCGTCGGCCGCCTCGGCCAGCCTGCGCAGGAACGGCTCGTCGGCAGCGAGCTCCTCGAGGCGCTCGGGCGGCACGTCGCCGAGCATGGCTACCGGGTCATGCCCGCTGCGCTCCCACTTGTCGGGGGCGATCGCCGCCAGCACGCTGCTGCTTCCGGCGTGCCAGGACCACCGCAGGTTGAGCATCAGCTCCTGCAGCGGGGCCAGCGGCCCGGGCAGCGCGGTATGGACGGTGAAGCGTCGGATTGCTTTCAAGGGGGGGTACTCCTGGAGCGCTCGGACTTGGCAGCAGTGAGCATAGACCGACAACGCGGCTGCCTTGGCGGCATCGCGCACAAGGCCTCGTGGGGTCATTGCCACACCCGGCACCGGCGGGCCGGGGCCCGGCAGGCCGGCGCGGCCGGCGGGTGCGGCGGTACGACCTGCCGGGATGCCGAATGGCCAGTGCGGTGTCACCTGCCACACAATGGCGGAATGACCGCACTCGCGCCCGCCGTCCCCGCGGACCCGCCGCCGCCACTGCTGACGGTGTCCGGACTGCGGGTCAGCTTCGGGCCGGTCCGCGCACTCGACGGGGTCGACCTCAGCGTCCGGCCCGGCGAGCTTATCGCGCTGGCCGGGGAGAACGGCGCCGGCAAGACCACGCTCGTGCGCTGCATCGCCGGCGATATCACCCCGGACAGCGGCGAGATCTACCTGGCTGGCCGACCCGTGCCCGCCGATCCGATCGCCGCCGCCCGGCAGGGCATCGCCGTGGTCTGGCAGGACCTGGCCTTGTGCTTCAATCTTGACGTCGCCGCGAACGTGATGCTGGGGCAGGAATCGCGGCGGCTGATGCTCTCCGAGAGCCGTTTCCACGAGGCCGCGGCCGCCGTGCTCGAAAGCCTGCACATTCCGCTGCACGACACCACCCGGAGCATCCGCACGCTGTCTGGCGGGCAGCGCCAGCTCGTGGCCGTCGCCAGGGCGATGCGCAGGCAACCCCGGCTGCTGGCCCTGGACGAGCCGACCGCATCCCTCGGGGTGGTGGAGTCCGCCCAGGTCGAAGCCCTGATCACCGAGTTGCGGGCCAAGGGTACGACGATCCTGCTCGCCTGCCACGATATCGATCAGATGTTCCGGCTCGCCGACCGCATCGTCGTGCTGCGGCAGGGCCGGATCGTCGCCGACCTGGAGCCGCGCGGCACCCACCCGGACGAAGTGGTGGCCCTGCTGTCCGGCCAGCAGGTGGACTCCTCCGCCCGCCGCCAGCTCACCAGGCTGCATGGACTCGCCGACCGGCTGGTGTCGGCGGACCCCTCCTCCAGCCTGTCGCTGATCCTGTCGGCGCTCGGCGCGGCGCTCAGCACCCAGCGGCTCTGCATCCACCTGGTGACCGACCAGACGCTGATCTGTGCCGCGTCGCTGGGGTTCGCCCAGGGCCAGCTCTCGGAGTGGTCGGTGCTTCCGTTCGGCCCGGCGGGCGGGCCGGTCGGGCTGTCCGCCACCACCGAGAAACCAGTCATCGAGGGCGACGTCCGGATCAGCATCGCCTGGCGGGACTACGCCCACCTGGCCGCCGTGGCCGGCGTCGCGAGCTCCTGGTCGGTGCCGGTCATGGGGCCGGGCGGGCTCAGCGGTGTCATCACGGTCTTCCGCGGCGAGCCCGGTGCGCCCCAGCGTGACCAGCTCGACCTGGTCACGCTCTACGCCGGCTACGCCGCCAGCGCCGTCGAGCGCGACCGGCTGCTCGATCAGGTCACCGCCCGCAACCGCGTCCTGGAGACCATCCGGGAGATGCTGGAGACGCTGGCCGGCCCGGTCCCGGTGGCCGAGGGGCTGGTCGTCGCCGTGGAGTCGCTGCGCCGCGGGCTGCGGGCCGACGAGGTCGCGCTGCTCACCCGGCCGCCGGCGGCACCGGTGCGCTGGCGCGCGTTCGCCGGGCCGGACGGCCACGACCCGGCCGGAGCCTCGGCCACCCTGTCCGGCGTGGCCGAGCGGACGCTGGCGGATGCGAACATGGACGGGGTCGCCAGGCAGCTCAGGAACCGCCAGGGGCGGCGGCTGCTGGCGGTCGCGTTCACCGCGCCAGGCGGGCCCACCGTCCTGCTGGCGAGCTGGAAGCAACTGCGCGCCACGAAGGAGGAGACCGCGCTGCTCGAGGACGCCGCGCACTCGCTGCGGCTGGCGCTGGAACGGGAGGAGGCCGGGCTGGCCCACCAGGAGGCCGCGGCGCTGCGCCGTTCGCGCGAGCTGCAGCGCGGCTTCCTGTCCCGGCTCAGCCACGAGCTGCGGACCCCGCTGACGGCGATCCGCGGCTACGCGTCCAGCCTCATGCAGCCGGACGTCACCTGGGACGGGGACTCACAGCGGCGCTTCCTGGACCGGATCGCCGCCGAGTCGGCCCGGCTTGGCCGCCTGGTGAACGACCTGCTCGACTTCTCGGCGATCGAGTCGGGTGTCATGCGGCTGCAACGGGACTGGTGTGACCTGGCGCTGGTGCTGGAGGCCGCGGTGGCCTGCCTGCCGCCGGACCAGTCGGCGGCCATCTCGATGGGGTGCGATCCGGCCCTGCCCGCGGTGTGGGCGGACCACGACCGGCTGGAGCAGGTCTTCGTGAACCTGCTGAGCAACGCGGTCCGGCACAATCCGCCGGGCACACAGGTCAGCATCACCGCGAGCACGACGTCCAGCCCGGCCGAGGTGATGGTCAGCGTGGCCGACAGCGGCGCCGGCATCCCCGGTGGGCTGGCCGCGGCGCTGGAGCCGAAGCGGCGGCGCGACCCCACCGCCGGGGCCGGCCTGGGCCTGTCCATCGCCAAGGCCATCGTCGAGGCGCACGGTGGCCGGCTGGAGCTGCACCGCCCGGTCAAGGGCACGTGCTTCCACATCCACCTGCCGGTGGAAGCCGGCGAAACCAAGGGCACGGCGCCCGGCTCCCACGAAGGCGACGAAACCGAGGAAGCTGAACCTGTGAGCGTTATGCAAAACCGCATCGCGAGTGCAGGCCCAGAGGGCCTGCGCGAGCGATCGGGCCCAGGAGCGCTGCCCAATCCGCAGCACGAGTGCGGGCCCGGAGGGCCTGCGCGAGCGATCGGGCCAGCTACAGCCAGAGCCACCCGGCAGACCATTGGGCAGCGCGGATCGGATTGAGCACAGTCAGCGGCACAGCACCAGGGAAGAAATTTGCATAACGCGAATTTCGCATGAGGCACAGTGACGACCGGAGGACAGCGATGACGGCGGAGAGCGCGGGCATCACCCGGGCCCTGGTGGTGGAGGACGACCCCAACATCGTCGACCTGATCCGGTCCAACCTGGCCGTGCGCGGCTTCGACAGCGTGGTGTCCGCCGACGGCGTGCGGGCGCTGCAGCTCCTGGAGACCGAGGAGCCGGACATCGTGCTGCTCGACCTGATGCTGCCCGAGGTGGACGGGTTCGAGCTGTGCCGGCAGATCCGGGAGCGGTCCAGCGTCGCCATCATCGTGGTCTCGGCCCGCGGCGGTGAGCGGGACAAGGTGACGGCGCTGAACGTCGGCGCCGATGACTACATGACCAAGCCGTTCAGCATCGAGGAGCTGATGGCCCGGATCACCGCCACGCTGCGCCGCACCCGGCCCGCCGCTCCCGCCGAGCCAGGCCCCCCGGTGATCGCCGCGGGCGACATCGAGATCGATCTTGCCAGGCAGCAGGTGACCCGGCGAGGCGACCCGGTGCACCTGACCCCGACCGAGTTCGCCCTGCTGCGCGAGCTGGCCACCAACCGCGGCAAGCTGCTCACCCACGGGCATCTGCTGCGGCGGGTGTGGGGACACGGCTACGAGACCGAGACGGAATACGTGCGGGTGTACGTCCGGCGGCTGCGGGCCAAGCTGGAGGCCGAGGGAAGCACCCCGCTGATCCTCACCCAGCCGCGGGCCGGTTACCGGTTCGCTCCCGAATAACGCCAGCCAGACTCCGCGGAAGACCGGCGTTCACAGTTTTTTTACGCGCTGGCCATGATGTTAAGACCGCGTTAATTCCCTGGCCCCTATGGTTTGCCCCAAGCCAGCCCTCGCCGTGCCGGTTTCCCGATGGTTAGAAGGGGCGCGGGCCATGCTCCGTTCCTTCAGCTTTACCTACAGAGGTGGTTAATTTTGAAAGCCGTGACCAAGAAGAGCGCGACGTTGTCGCTGGTCCTGACCGCAGGCCTGGTTCTGTCCGCCTGCGGGAGCAGTAAGCCGTCGGGCTCCTCGGGCGGCGGTTCCGGATCGGTGCCGACGATCACGCTTTCCTCGCTCAACACGACCTTCAACGCCATGACGAAGCTCAAGCCGCTGGCATCGCGGGGTAAGGGGAACATCGCCGTCATCCTGCCCGACACGGTCACCTCGGCCCGTTACACCGAATTCGACGCGCCATACCTGACCGAAGCCCTGACCACCGCGGGACTCACCCCCTCGCAGTTTTCCGTGCAGAACGCGCAGGGCAGTGACGCCACCGAACTGACCGACGCCCAGGAGGCCATCACCAAGGGCGCCAGCGTGCTGGTCATGGACCCGCTCGACTCCGGTGTCGGCGCGCAGATCGAGTCCTACGCCAAGTCGCACGGCGTCGCGGTGATCGACTACGACCGGCTGACCCTGGGCGGCAGCCGTAAGTACTACGTCAGCTTCAACAACGTCGAGGTCGGCAAGCTGCTCGGCCAGGGCCTGGTGAGCTGCGCCAGCGCCTGGCACGTGACCAAGCCCAACGTGCTGGTCATGTATGGCGCCCCGACCGACAACAACGCGACCCTGTTCGGCGACGGCTACAACGCGGTGCTCAACCCGCTGTTCTCCTCCGGCAAGTGGGTCAAGGTAGGCACGGCCGCGGGCACCTGGGACCCGCCGACGGCCGAGACCGAGTTCCAGCAGCAGTACACCGCGCACAAGTCGATCAACGCGGTGCTGTCACCCAACGACGAGAACGCGGCCCCGATCATCCACTACCTGCAGACCCTGCACGTCAAGCCGAACACGTTCCCGATCACCGGGCAGGACGCGACACTGGTCGGGCTGCAGAACATCCTGGCCGGCTACCAGTGCGGCACCGTGTACAAGCCCATCGACCTCGAGGCCCAGGCCGCCGCCGCGCTCGCCATGTACCTGCGGGCAGGCGCCAAGCCACCGTCCTCCCTGGTGAACGGCTCGACGACGGACCTGCAGACCAAGGCGCAGGTGCCGTCGGTGCTGCTGACCCCCGAGTGGGTCACCTCCGCCAACATGGCGTCGACCGTCATCAAGGACAACTTCGTGCCAGCCCAGCAGCTCTGCGTCGGCTCCTTCGCCGCCGAATGCACGGCACACGGGATATCGGTGTGATCAGGAACCCAGACGGAACCTGGCTACCGAGGTGACGAACCCGAGCGCCGCGGATGGCGCCCGGCCTGCGGCCGCAGGCCGGGCGCCATCACCCACGACGGCCCACAACGCCAACGGTCAGGCAGTGCAGCTGCGGATGCAGGGGGTCGGCAAGAACTTCGGCCCCGTGCAGGCACTCACCGACATCAACCTCGACATCCCGGTCGGCGCCGTCACCGCGATCGTCGGTGACAACGGCGCGGGCAAGTCCACGCTGATCAAGACGATCTCCGGGATCTGGCAGCCGGACGGCGGCCAGCTCTTCTGGGAGGGCAGGCCGGTCCAGCTGCACGGCCCGCGGGACGCGGCCGGGCTCGGCATCGCGACCGTCTACCAGGACCTGGCCCTGTGCGACAACCTGGACATCGTGCAGAACATGCTGCTCGGTCACGAACCGCTCCGCCGCGGCTTCCTCGACGAGGTCAAGATGGAGGTGACGGCCAAGCGGACGCTCAGCGAGCTGGCCGTGACCACGGTCCGCTCGGTCCGCCAGGTCGTCGGCTCGCTGTCCGGCGGCCAGCGGCAGGCGGTCGCCGTGGCCAAGGCCGTCATGCTGGACGCCAAGCTCGTCGTCATGGACGAGCCCACCGCCGCGCTCGGGGTCAGCCAGACCGGGCAGGTGCTGGACCTGATCAGCCGCCTGGCCAGCCGTGGTCACGCGGTCATCGTGATCTCGCACAACCTGAACGACGTCTTCCAGGTCGCCGACCGGATCGCCGTGCTGTACCTGGGCCGGCTGGTCGCGGTGGGACCCGCCACGGACTTCGACCGGCAGTCGGTCGTGGACCTGATGACCACCGGTATCTCCACCCGGCAGGGCAACGGCGGCGGGCGCGGCGAAAGCGAGGTCTCAGCTGGCCAGGCTGGCGCCGACGGCCAGGCTGGGGCCGGCGATGGCGGCGGCGCGGGCAGTGACAGCAGCAGCGGCGAAGCGGCCGATCTCAGTAGCGGCTCGGAGGGCTGAGGCATGGCACCCACGGAAGGCAGCGGGGCGAACCAGCCCCAGGCCACGGGCCCGGTCGGGCTGGCCGGCGAGCCCAGGCCGGCCGGTGAGCTCGCGCCAGATGGCGACGGCTCCGGCCAGGCCGAGGAGGCGATGACGGAGGCGGTGCTGGCCAGCACGCCCGAACTGATCGCGGACTCGCTCGGCGAATACGGCCGGATCTGGCTCAAGCGCGTCCGCAGCGGAGAGAGCGGGGCTCTTCCCGTCGTGATCGGCCTGACCGCGATCGTGATTTACTTCCAGGTCCGCAACTCGCTGTTCCTGTCGGCGGGCAACCTGGTCAACCTGATGACCCAGGCCGCCTGGATCGTGATGCTCGGTATGGCCGAGGTGTTCGTGCTGCTTCTCGGCGAGATCGACTTGTCGATCGGCTACACCTCCGCTATCGGTGCTGTGATTACGCTCTGGATGCTGCCCGCGGTGAACCCCTACCCCTGGTGGCTGGCGGTACTGGCCGGGCTGGCCGCCACTGCGGCCTACGGTGCCATCCAGGGAGTGCTCATCACCCGGCTGCGGCTGCCGTCCTTCGTGGTGACCCTGGGCGGGTTGCTGATGGGCGAGGGCCTCCTGCTGTTCCTCATCAACTCGGCCGCGCCGAATGCGGGCGGTGTCATCCGGCTGTCCAACAACATCCTCATCGACATCGAGGGCGGCAGCATCAACGCGATAGCCGGCTGGATCGTCATGGCCGTCGCCGTTGTGCTCGGCGGGGTGTTCATGTGGCTGCGGGACAGCCACCGGCGGTCGAGCAACCTCGCCGCTCCCCCGGCCAGTGTGACCTTGCTGAAGGTTGCCATCATGGCGGTCGCGGGCGTGGTCGTCGTGCTCATCGGCAATACCAACCGGGGCACCGGGCTCACCGTGCTGCGTGGCGTTCCTTGGGTGGTCCTGGTGGTCCTGGTGATCCTGGTGGCGTGGAGTGTGCTGCTCGGCCGCACGCGGTTCGGCCGGTATGTCTACGCGATCGGCGGTAACGCCGAGGCGGCCAGGCGGGCCGGCATCAGCCTCAGCCGGATCCGGGTACTGGCGTTCACGCTGGGAGGGCTCACCGCTGGGATCGCTGGCATCATCTATGCCTCGAACCTCGGCTCGGTCTCCAACAACGTCAACGGCGGGCAGCTTGTCCTGTACGCCGTGGCGGCCGCGGTGATTGGCGGCACCAGCCTGTTCGGGGGCCGGGGCAGGATGCTCGGCGCCGTGCTGGGCGGGCTCATTGTCGCCGTGATTTACAACGGTCTGTCACTGCTCGGGCTCGGTGCGGCCGCCCAGAACATGTGGACGGCCGTGGTCCTGCTCGCGGCCGTGGCGGTGGACACCTTGGCCCGCCGAGGGCGGACCTCGTCCTGAGCGGCCAGTCTGCCGGAAGTCGTGGAGCTACTGACCGTATCGAGCGAGCGACCCCGGCCTGGATACCCGGGCCCAGGGTCGCGTGACCATGGTTTGGGTGGGTAGCCTCTCGGCGTGATCGGACGCGTTCCCATACTTGACGTGCAGCCCGCCCCCGGCGGCGGGAGGTGGCCAGCGAAGGCCGTAACCGGTGAGTCCTTCGAGGTCAGCGCCACCGTTTTCAGCGAGGGACACGACATGCTCGGCGCCGGCGTGGTGCTGGCCGCCCCGGACGGCAAACGCTCGGGCCCGGTGCCCATGCATGAGCTGGCCCCGGGCACCGACCGGCTCGGCGCCGAGGTCACGGTGACCGCCGAGGGCCGGTGGCACTTCTACGTGGCGGCCTGGCGGGACCCGGTCGCGCAGTGGCGGCACGACGCCGAGATCAAGGTGCCCAGGGGTCAGGACGTCGAGCTGACGCTGGGCGACGGCGCCCTGCTGTTCGCCCGCGCGGCCAGGTCGATGCTGGCCCCGGCCAGGACGAAGGATGAGGCCAGGCGCAAGGAACAGGCAAGGAACAGGCTGCTGTCGCTGGTGGAGCGGCTGACCGATCCCGGCATCCCGCCGTGGGACCGGCTGGCCGCCGCCATCGACCCTGAGATCAGCGAGATCCTGGCCGCGTATCCGGTGCGCGACCGGCTCACCAGGTCGAAGCGGTACGAGGTTGTCGTGCACCGCGAGCGGGCGCTGTACGGGGCGTGGTATGAGTTCTTTCCCCGCTCGGAGGGTGCGCAGATCGACCCGCTGGGCGAGCGGGATCCGATGTCGGGCACGCTGCGCACCGCGGCCAAGGGATTGCAGCGCATCGCCGACATGGGCTTTGACGTGGTCTACCTGCCGCCCATCCACCCGATCGGCAGCACGTTCCGCAAGGGCCGCAACAACACGCTGCTGGCACAGCCGTCCGATCCCGGCTCGCCGTGGGGCATCGGGTCGCCGGCCGGCGGGCACGACGCGATCCACCCGGACCTGGGCACCATCGACGACTTCGACGCCTTCGTCGCGCACGCCCGCGAACTCGGCCTCGAGGTCGCCCTTGACTTCGCCCTGCAGACCTCGCCCGACCATCCCTGGGTGAGCGAGCACCCGGAGTGGTTCAACAAGCGGTCGGACGGCTCGATCGCCTACGCGGAGAACCCGCCCAAGAAGTACCAGGACATCTACCCGATCAACTTCGACAACGACCTGGACGGGCTGTACCGGGAGACGGTGCGGATCCTGCGGCACTGGATGAACCATGGGGTCCGGATCTTCCGGGTGGACAACCCGCACACCAAGGCGCTGCCGTTCTGGGAGCGGGTGCTGGGCGACATCGCCAGGACCGACCCCGACGTGATCTTCCTGGCCGAGGCGTTCACCAGGCCGGCCATGATGCGCACCCTGGCGATGATCGGGTTTCACCAGTCGTACACGTATTTCACCTGGCGCAACACGGCGGCCGAGCTGACCGGGTACCTGACCGAGCTGAGCACGGTCACGGCCCCGTTCCTGCGGCCCAACTTCTTCGCCAACACGCCGGACATCCTGCACGAGTACCTGCAGCACGGCGGGCCGCCGGCGTTCTGCGCCCGGGCCGTGCTGGCCGCCACGCTGTCCCCCACCTGGGGGATCTACTCCGGCTTCGAACTGTGCGAGAACGTACCACTGCGGCCGGGCAGCGAGGAGTACATGGACTCGGAGAAGTACCAGTACCGGCCCAGGGACTGGGCCGCGGCCCAGCTCTGGCCGACCGGCATCGCGTCCCTGATCACCAGGCTGAACAGCATCAGGCGGGACCATCCTGCCCTGCACTGGCTCCGGAACCTGCGCTTCCATCACGTGGACCAGCCGGAATTTTTGTGCTTCTCCAAGCGCGCCGGCACCGACACCGTTCTCGTCGTGGTAAACCTTGATCCGCATCAGCCGCGTGAGGCGACGACCTGGCTGGACATCGCGGCCCTCGGTCAAGAAGCCGGCGGCGAATTCACCGTGACGGACGAGCTGACCGGCGAATCCTACCGGTGGGGGCAGGCAAACTACGTCCGGCTTGATCCGGGGATGGCACACATCTTCGCCGTGACCCCGGGTACGCCGTAAGTGGGCACCGTTTCGCCGGTACGCCGGATGAGTACCGGCCCGTAACGCAACGTCAGGGAGACGCCGTGGCGACAGAGCCCGAGCCGACCGCATCCGGCCTTGAGGTTCCTCTCGCACAATCGCCAGCTTTTTCCGGTCTGACAAACGAGCCGGTCCCCGACTCCTTCTCCTTCGAGACCCCGCGAGATCCGCAGTGGTACAAACGCGCGGTCTTCTACGAGGTCGCGGTGCACAGTTACGCCGACTCGACCGGCAGCGGCACCGGTGACCTGCGCGGGCTTACCTCGCGCCTGGACTACCTGCAGTGGCTCGGCATCGACTGCATCTGGCTGCTGCCGATCTACGAGTCGCCGCTGCGCGATGGCGGCTATGACATCTCCGACTTCATGAAGGTCCTGCCGGCCTTCGGCCACATCGGCGACTTCGTGGAACTGGTCGAGGAGGCGCACAAGCGCGGCATCCGGGTGATCGCCGACCTGGTGATGAACCATACCAGCGATCAGCACCCGTGGTTCCAGGCCTCCCGCACCGACCCGGACGGCCCCTACGGCGACTTCTACGTCTGGTCCGACAACGACCAGCGCTATCAGGACGCCCGCATCATCTTCGTCGACACCGAGCAGTCGAACTGGACCTACGACCAGGTCCGCGGCCAGTACTACTGGCACCGGTTCTTCTCCCACCAGCCCGACCTGAACTACGAGAACCCCAGAGTCCAGGACGCGATGCTGGAGGTGCTGCGGTTCTGGCTGGACCTGGGCATCGACGGCTTCCGGCTGGACGCCGTGCCCTACCTGTACGAGCGGGAGGGCACCAACTGCGAGAACCTCAAGGAGACCCACGAGTACCTCAAGCGGGTCAGGGCCGAGGTCGACCGGCTGTACCCGGACCGGGTGCTGCTGGCCGAGGCCAACCAGTGGCCGGCCGACGTGGTCGAGTACTTCGGCGACCCCAGCGTGGGCGGCGACGAGTGCCACATGGCCTTCCACTTCCCGCTGATGCCGCGCATCTTCATGGCCGTCCGGCGCGAGCAGCGCTACCCGATCTCGGAGATCCTGGCCCAGACCCCGGCCATCCCGTCCGGCTGCCAGTGGGGCATCTTCCTGCGCAACCATGACGAGCTGACGCTCGAGATGGTCACCGACGACGAGCGCGACTACATGTACTCCGAGTACGCCAAGGATCCCCGGATGAAGGCCAACATCGGGATCCGGCGGCGGCTGGCCCCGCTGCTGGACAGCGACCGGAACCAGCTCGAGCTGTTCACCGCGCTGCTGCTGTCGCTGCCGGGCTCGCCGGTGCTGTACTACGGCGACGAGATCGGCATGGGCGACAACATCTGGCTGGGCGACCGGGACGGCGTGCGGACCCCGATGCAGTGGACGCCGGACCGCAACGGCGGCTTCTCCCAGACCGACCCGCAGCGGCTGTACCTGCCGCCGATCATGGACGCGCTCTACGGCTACCAGGCGCTCAACGTGGAGG
>DATGGU010000021.1:0-25912 GCA_035308365.1 Streptosporangiaceae bacterium | reverse complement strand
GTCACCGCCGAACACCAGGACGGCCAGGCCGAGTACCCGGCACCTGAGGACGTAGACGATCTTGAGCAGCACCCGGCAAGCTAACCAGCACCCCATCACGCCTGCTGGCGAAAACGCAGGTCAGCCACCCAATCGAGTATTTGAGCGGCACAGGCTGGACACCCGGCGCGCGTGGTGCGCGTCCTTGGCAAATCGCCGGGCGCTGTACGGGTGTCCGCCCGTCGCGACCTACGCTGGCTCCCCGCCTGGCTGGCCGGGTGGGAGTAACGGCATGACCGGGCCGGACGCTATATCAGGTGAAATGCGAGGTTTTCCCCTGCCGATCCGCTTCAGCCGCGAGCGTGACGAGCCGACGCTGAAGAGGGTCCCCGGTGGGCTGTCCTACCCCTGGACGCCCGCGGGAGATGCGCGGGCTGCCTCGACTGCTGGCCGGCCTGTCCGCTCCGGCGGCCCCGGGGAGCCTGCGGCGCTGTCCGGGGTCAGGCGCTGCGGTCCTGCGCGCGGCGTGTCCCCCGCTGACCGCAGGTCGGCCCGGTGCATGTCCTCCTGGCGGCTTGTGCGTCCTCACGCCGGGCTGGCCGCCGGCGGTCATCGCGGCGGTCAGACTGGGCGGCACGCGGCATACGCCACCCAACCGATCGGACGTGGTCATCTGGAATTCCCTGTCATTACACCGCACGGAAAGGGGAGGCTGGAATGAGAAGACGAGGGCTTGGCATCGGCGCGATCATGGGGGCGGCTGCGCTGATAGCGGCGTCGGCCGCAGCAGCAAGCGCCGCGCCTGTGACGACGGCCAGGGCAGGCACCGGGCTTGCAGATGTGCCCATCGCCGCGCCGCGCGTGCCGGGCCTGATCACCGCGCACGCCACGGCCAACACCGACTGTAGGCTGCCGGACGGCACGCACGTGTCGTTCTTCCATTGCTACACGCCGCGGCAGATCCGGGCAGCGTACGGGGTGAACGCGGTCGCTCCCATCACGGTGGGCGGCCACACCGTGCCGGACATGGGCCAGGGCCAGACGATCGTGCTGGTCGACTCCTACGGCAGCCCGACCGCGGCCGCCGACCTGGCGCACTTCCACGCCACATTCTTCCCGAAGCTGCCCGCGCCTAGCTTCGAGCAGATCTTCCCGCAAGGCAACCCGCAGTTCCACAACACCTGTCACGGCAACGGCCTGTCCGGGAATTGCGCGGCGGCGGGCTGGTCCGGGGAGGCCACGCTCGACATCGAGTGGGCCTACTCGATCGCCCCGCTGGCGCGTATCGTCCTGCTCGCGGTGCCGCCTGCGGAGACCGAAGGGGTGCAGGGCTTGCCGAACCTGTTCAAGGCCGTCGCCGGCGAGATCAAGGCCACGCCGCCAGGGACGATGTTCTCGATGTCGCTGTCGGCCACCGAGCAGGCGTTCGGCGGCGCGGCGAAGGCCCAGACGGCGAAGTTCGACCAGGTGTTCAAGGCGGGCCTGGCCAAGGACGACAATTTCTTCTCCGCCACCGGCGACTACGGCAGCGCGAGCTTCTGCAAGCAGCACAAGGAAAGCGGCTTCTGCCCGTTCCCGGCGGTCGGGTATCCGTCCACCTCGCCGTACGTGGTGGCCGTCGGCGGCACCCAGCTGCAGGACGGCTGGACCTGGAACCCCTCCAGCAACAAGGCGTTCACCTCCACTGGCGCGTTCAACCCGGCCTACTGGGCATCGAGGAAGGGCGGGCACAGCCAGGCGGTGTGGAACGAGTCGTGGGCGCCGATCGGCACTGGCGGCGGAGCGAGCGTCATCTATCCCCGGCCGTCCTGGCAGACGGGCGTCGCCCCCGGTTACGGCAACCACCGGCTGGTTCCTGACACCTCGTGGAACGCGGCGGTGAACGGCGGCGTGGACGTGTACATCACCGCCTACCCGAAGTACAACTGCGGCAACACCACCGGCTGCTGGACGTTCTTCGGCGGCACCTCGGCCGCCACCCCGCAGACCGCCGCGCTGACCGCCTTGGTCAACGCCGCCCGCGCGGCGCAGGGCAAGCAGCCGATCGGGTTCCTCGACCCGCTGCTGTACGGCGGCGTGGGCGCGGCTGCGTACACCGACATCGTGCCGCAGCACTACGGCACGGCGCCGAAGACCTTCGCCGGCGCCGATGTCGGGGTCAGCGGGCGGGTGCTCAAGTCGGTGGGCGACCTGAAGGACAACCAGCTCTGGCAGGTGCCGATCCCCGGTTACCCGACGACAACCGGGTACGACGCGACCACCGGGTGGGGCACCCCGCACGCGCCAGCGTTCGTCAGCGCTCTCGCTGCAATGCCATAACGCACGCAGCAAACGGATAAAGCACATCGGGTGGCAGCCCGCCGCCAGCAAGGCGGGCTGCCACCTTGACTGATGTCACGCTGGACACAGCGCCCACCGGGCCGGTCCGGGGCCCAATCGGTCAGTTACGGGCGCGAAGCGCGGTCAGGGCACCTGCTCACTGACGATCACCCAGCTCAAGGACAATACAGTCAGCCCATCTCCTCCGGTGGTGACATTCGGCTCGATCAAAGTCAGCTGGCTGATCACACCTGCCATCGGCTGCTCTGGCGTCTTCAGTAAGCACGGGGCACTTAAGCCCGGGCCTCGGCGTGGTCACCGCGAGCAGGCGCTGGACCGGCCAGGGCCGTGAACGGCCCAGGGACCGCAACAGGATCACGCGATTCTGGGTGGCCGCCAGCTCCCGCGCCATACTATTGTCCCACCAGGCACGATGGTGGACCCAAGCGCAGAACATCCAATCCCGGACGGCTTCGGCGGACCATCTCTCATACCGCAAAACCGCGCCGAACGGCGGCATTGTGCGCGGGGGTTGGCTGGGCCGTCATCGCTGTCTGTGTCCGCCAGGGATTCGGCGGCGGTGCCAGCGTCTGCTCCACAGCCGCAGCGGCCCGGGCTTGATCACCGCGTTGTGCCCGCCGTCGGCAAGAGCCGTGCAGATCACCGGTCCCGTAGGCGCAATCGCCATAGAGACTGCTTGAAAACCTAGGTTGGCTGTGGCTGGGTTGTGGTGCCGGCGGTGGGCTTGGGCTTTCGGGCGAGGCGGCGGGTCATGATGATGATCAACCGAGCTTCACCGGTACCTGTCTTCGGGAAGTTCGGGAAGGCATGGCGCACGGAGCCGATCTTTCAACTTCGATCGCCAACCACTACTTCTCTTGGCAGTCAACCTCTACCCTGCTCGTGACACCTTTGATCACGGTGACCGGTCCCGAGGCGTGGCAGTCTGCGGTGCCGCCTTTGTACTGCGGACTCTGCCCTGAGACGGTGTCAGCGCGGCGAGCCTGGAACAACTGGATCTGGCGCTGCTGGCACCAGCCCACGAATTGGCGCAGGTCCAGCTCGTAGGCCTGGCGGGTCAGGCCGCTGTATCCGGCCAGGAACCCAGCTAATGCCAGTTGCTCCGCATCGGTGAACAGCGACGCAGCAGGGACCAGGCCGGCCGATGGGGTGATGATGGTGGTCATGGAGCACACCTCCGGGGTACAGGCTGAGGCCCCGGGCGCTGGGCCAGCCGAGGCCCCAGCAAAGGACAATGACTCCACGGTAAGACGGCCAAGAGGTCACGCTAGGTTACCGCCCAGCCGTTCGGTCAAACCCCATCGGCCAGCAAGCAGCAACTCCCGAGCGCCGATTCGGCGCGGCTCACTTGTCGAATGTCCGGTCGTCGCATACGCGCAGATCAGCCGGTTCGGATCTGCGAATGCGCGGCGAAGGTTGGGTAATCGGCCGCCTCTTTCAAGGTCATCGCCTATATGGGGTGGTCACGGTTACCGCTCGCCAGATATCCGCATCTTAGTCCGGGCAATGACCGCACGAGAACTGGTGAATTCTGGTGTCCTAAGCGATTTGAATGACCCTGGCGCTGAATGTGCAACCTTCTCTCTGCAGCTGCAATAGAGCCGGTCGCTGGACGACCGGATAAGCGGCCCGCGACTGCACCAGCTCGGCGCGTGGGTCACTGCCTTGCACGGCAAGCGGCTCTGCTTCTTCGATAACAGAAGGCGGGAGTGTATTACGGTCACGGGAGTTCCCACGCGCGTACGGTCTTGCCCTCGGCCGTAGCGAGGAGGCGGCTATCCGGGGAAAACGCCGCATCCCCAATCATGTTTTTGAAGCTTTTCATGCGTGGGCCAACGGCTGCGGGCTGATAGTTGGTGGTGTTCCAGAGGAGTGTGCAGTATTCGCCAGCGTCGGCAAGCAAGCGCCCATTGGGTGAGAACATCACTTTCGCAGGTTGGTTGTACCCGTCGAGGTCAGTATACCTACGGGTGGTAGTATCCCACAGTCGAATGGAATTGGCGGACTTTCCGATTTTGCCTGCGAGCAGCCGGCTATCTGGGGAGAACGCGAAAGGCGACCAGAACCCGAAGGCGTTTGTTTCGATAAGTTGCCGGCTCGGCCGCGCGTGAGTGGAGATATCCCACAGATCAACGGAATACCCGCCGTGGTAGCCACCAATCTGGCCGAGGATGGCGGCGAGCTGACCGCCGGGGGAGAGCGATATTCCCGACACGGTGTAGGGACGAGGCCTGAGACCCTCTGTGGAGAATATTCCGCGTGGTCTGCGGAGTCGGCCTGTCGGCTGACCGGTGCCGGTGTCCCACAGGTGGATGTCCCCGTCACTGTCGTTAGCAGCGAGAAGATGACCGTCGCCCGAGAACGCCATGCACGCTTGGAGCTGGGCGGCTTTTACGGTCTGCTTTTCGAGGGCCAGCGCTGCGTGCTGGCGAGTGGCAGTATTCCACAGGAGCAAGGTCCCGCCAGAGGCTTCGGCGAGGAGACGTCCGTCGGGGGAAGCATGTAGTCTCCCGCCGCGCACTGGGAGCGGCCGTCCGATGTGTTGGTGAGTGACGGTATCCCACACCAATACGAAGGCCTGCAAGAAGGTCAGCAAGACACGGCCGTCAGGAGAAAAACACATCCGGGGCGTGTCGCGGATAGGGGGGACGCTGGTCCTGGGGGAAGTGCGGAAACCGAGGCCATGGAAATCCGGGGAAAGCGGCGGTCCGGTCGGCTGCCAGGTTTCGGTGTCCCAAAGATGCACGGTCAGGTCCTCGCTAGCTGCAGCAAGGAGGCGCCCATCGGGAGAGAATGTCACACACCTAACCTTGCCGGTGTGGGCGTCAAGGGGCGGGGAAGCCGGGGTGAGGTCGGCCGGCTGAGTAAGGCTGACCGTGCTCGGAACCGGCGGAGTTTGTCTCGACGGCCCCGGGGACGACATCGGCTGATCAGTGGGGGGCGACCCCCAGCGCGCCCGGCGTGCGGGCTTGGACGGCGCTGTCTTCGGGGCGGTTTCTGTCGGCATGGCCGATACGGCGTCAGTCGGCGGGCCTGAGGCCGCCACGGTGGCCGGGTGTGGCGCGGGCGCATCGCCAACGGCTTCCTGCAGCGGCGCTGCCGTACTGCCCGGGGCGGTGCCGCCCGCGGCTAGCGCGGAACCCTCATGAGTGAGCGCGCTCGTGACGTCCTTTGCGTCAGGGCGCATGGCCGGGTCCTTTGCCAGCAGCGTCCCGATCAGCTCCGTCAGCGGGCCGGCGTGCTCGGGCGGCTCGGGGGACCGGGTGAGGATGGCCGTGATGACCGCGGCCAGCGTCGGGCCGCCGAACGGCGGCCGACCCTCGACAGCGGCATACAGGGTGGCACCCAACGCCCACATGTCCGCGGCCGGACCGGTCACACCGCCTTCCAGCTGCTCGGGGGCCATGTAATGAACGGTGCCGATCCGCCTCCCGGTGCCGGTCAGCCTGGTCGTGGCGTCGATGATCCGGGCGATGCCGAAGTCGGTCACGACGGCCCGCTGCCCCGGCAGCAGGATGTTGTCCGGCTTCAGGTCACGGTGCACGATCCCGGCCGCGTGCGCGTGCGCCAACGCGTCCGCGACCTGGCCGCCGATCTCCGCCGCCCGCTGCCACAGAAGCCGGCCGCCCGCGGCGATCTCCGCGCTGAGCGCCGCCCCGGGCACATACTGCATCACGATCCACGGCGTGCCGTCATGCTCCACCACGTCGTGGATCGTGACGATACCGGGATGGTCCAGTCGGGCCGTCGCCCGCGCCTCGCGCATCGTGCGGGCGACCAGGTCGGCATGCTCCTGCAGCGACTGCGGCGTCAGCAGGACCTCCTTGACCGCCACCACGCGGTCCAGCAGCTGATCGTGACCGCGCCACACCCGGCCCATGCCGCCCTGGCCCACCAGCTCAGCCAACAGGTACCGCCCGCCAACCAAGACCCCCACATCACCCGGCATGGCACGATAATAGCGAAAGCCCCCATCTAAGACATGCAAACGGGCACCCTGGATCACGCTTTTGTCGGGAAATGCGACTTGCAGTTCATCGAAGTCGGCTCCGAATGTCCTCAGACTGTGACCGACGACCACGAGCTTAGCTTGGCCGAACGAGCGGCGCTTCATTAGCCATCAGGGAACGCAGGCTGAGCGTACCTCGTCGAGGGATCTGCCGCATTGCGCCCAACTCGTCATCCTAATACCTCGCAAGAAGGTTAACCAAGCTATCTACCCGCTATCCGCGCATTGGGATCGCCGCCGAGCAGAACGACAATTATGAATGAATACGTTTGTGTAGACGGCCGCGTTGAAAGCGTGCAGATCGGCGGCTATTCGTGCGCTGAGCCCAGTCCAGGGCCGGTTACGTAACGTAAGCGAAATAATCGAACAATGGCACTCGTGCCGGTACGCGCATGTCGGCATCGTTGACCCTGCCATCCCGTTGCCCGGTCTTGTCGCGAAGTATGAGGATGGATGGCCGCCACGGGTATCAAGGCTACGCCGGGCAGGCCAGATCCGGGGACTTGGGCAAGCTCAGGGAGGGTGCGGTGGCCGTGCCGCCTGGGTAGGCCCTGATGCCCGGTGGCGGGGTTTGATGAGGTCCGGCGGCGGATACGGTTGGGAGCCATGATGCCGGAACCTTCAAGCGGGGAACGCTCCGTGCGGAGCAAGTTCATGCTGATCTTTCGCGGGGGCGCTGTCGCGCGGCACGATCTGTCGCCCTCGGAGCTTCAGGCCCACGTCGAGAAGTGGTATCGCTGGTCCGGTGAGCTGGCCCGGCAGGGCCGGCGCAACGCCGGAACCGCGCTTGACAACCCGGGGGCCGCGGTCCGGGGCCACGAGCGCGTGGTCACCGACGGCCCCTACGCCGAGTCGAAGGATCTGGTGACCGGCAGCATGATCTTCGAAGCCGCCTCCCTGGAAGACGCCATCGACGTGGCGCGCACCTGCCCGATATACGAGTTCGGCGGTTCCGTCGAGGTACGGCCGGTCCAGGACCCTGGGATCTGAGGCTGGTGGACGGACAGCCCGCTGCGGTGTCACCGACGGAGCTGGTCGAAGACCTGTTCCGGAAGGAGTACGCGCACCTGGTCAGCGCGCTGACCCGGGTCCTGGGCCCCTCCAATATCCCGCTCGCCGAGGACGTCGTCCACGACGCGCTGGTCAGTGCCATGCACGCCTGGCGGTTCGGGTTGCCGCAGGACCCGAAGGCGTGGATCATCCGGGCCGCCCGCAACCGGGCGATCGACATCATCCGCCGGGAACAGCGCCACCGCTCGTTCCTGCCCGAGCTGGCGACGACGACGGCACTGACCGGCACGATCGAGGCGGCACTGGCCCCGGCCGCCGAGAGCGTCAGCCAGCTGGCGATGATGTTCGCGGTTTGCGACCCCGGCCTGAACCGCGAGACGCACGTGACCTTGATCCTGCGGTGGCTGTGCGGCCTGTCGCCCAAGGAGATCGGCCAGGCGTTCCTGGTCGACACCCAGACCATCGACCGGCGGCTGCACCGGGGGCGCGGCCGGCTGCGTCAGCTGGGCCGGCTGCCCGACGTGGAGGACTTGCCTGACCTCGACACCAGGCGGGACTCCGTGCTGCGATCGCTCTACCTGCTGTTCAACGAGGGCTACCACGGCAGCAACCCGCACGACCCGGTACGCCCGTTCCTGTGCGAGGACGCGCTGCGCCTGACCGGACTGCTGCTGGAGGCCAAGGCGACGGCGCATCCGGATGTACACGCCCTGGCCGCGCTGTTCTGCTTCGGCGCCGCCCGCCTGCCAGCCCGCCTCGACGAGCACGGCGTGTTCGTCCCCCTGGAGGACCAGGACCGGAGCCGCTGGGACCGGGCGCGCATCGAGCGCGGTCTGGTGCACCTGGCCCGCTCGGCCACCGGGGATCACATGTCCCGCTGGCATCTGGAGGCCGGCATCGCCTGCGAGCACGCGATAGCACCATCGGTCCAGAAGACCGACTGGGACCGGATTGCCGGCTTCTATCAGGTCCTCGCCCAGCAGGCCTGGAGCCCGGTCGTGGCGCTGAACCGCGCGCTGGCCGTGGCCGAACGGGACGGCATCGACGCTGGCCGCCGCGAGCTGATCGCCTTGGCCGGGGAGCCGAAGCTGTCCCGGTACCCGTTCTACTGGGCGGCCCGGGCTGACCTGGAACGGCGGGCCGGCTGCCACGCCGCGGCCCGGGAGTACTACGAGCGGGCCATAGTGCTGGCCCGGAGCCCGGCCGAGCGGGTGTCCTTCGAGCGGCGGATCCAGAGCCTGGAAATCTCCTAGCGCGTGTCCGGCTTCGGCACCCACCATTCGCCGTCGTAGTGAAGGTCACCCGATGAGACCAGGACACGCCGGCGCCAGAGACGCCAGCGGACCTCGTGAAGGCCTTCTGCCGGCGGGGCGGTGAGTTCGCCAAAGCGGCCGCCAGGCCCTCGATGAGTGGCGGGCCGTGGCCCAGGAGTGCCCCCGGCCCACCGCCGAACCCGCGCCGGGCGGTGCTTGCGATCGGGTCCGCGTCGAGCTCGGCGGCGCTTGGACCTCCCCGGAAATCTCGTCGAGCCGTGTCCGGTTCCGGCCAGCCCTGTTCGTCTTCCTGACGTAGCTCACAAACGACACAGGAGGAGCACCGCAATGCGCAAGATCATCAATTCCGCCTTCATCTCGCTCGACGGCGTCACCGCAGACCCAAGCTCCTGGGCGACCTTCGACCCGGGCGCAGCCGGGGAAGCCGTTCAGGCGCTGCACGCCCTCGGCGGCATGCTCATGGGCCGGGGCACCTACGAGTACTTCGCCGATGTCATGCCCCAGCAGACCGGGCCATACGCAGACGCGATCAACGCGATCCGCAAGTACGTGTTCTCCTCGACGCTGCAGAACGCTGACTGGAACAACTCCACGCTCATCCGCGACGACGTCGTCGCCGCCGTGACCGAGCTCAAACAACAAGATGGCGGTGATCTCATGATGTACGGATACGGCCGGCTCAGCCAAACCCTGCTCGCCCACCACCTTGTCGATGAAATCCGGTTCTCGATCCACCCGGTGCTAGCCGGCCGGGCAGCGTCTGGCGGTGGCAACGGCAACAGGCTCCCGCTGAAGCTTCTCGGCGCAACCCCAGCGCCGAGCGGCGTCGTCGCGCTCACCTACCAGCCTGCCTCCAGCTGAAACGACGTGCAGCGAGTAGCCCAGCGGGCCGCGCGGGCGGTTCATCGCATCGGCATAGGCGTTCAGCTGCTCACGGCGCTTGCGTGCTGAGTCCAGATCCATCCCCGGCATCGCCGCCGGGGGGACCGGCACGGTATCGAGTGCATGCCCGAGCGCGATCGCAACCTGCTTGCGGGTGGCGTTCTTCGAGTGCAGTTCAAGCAGGTAAGCGCCCAGCCCAGCATCGTCAAGCCGATCCCTCACCACGTCCAGCGCAGCCGCCTTCTCCGAGACGAACAGCACGGTCTTCCCGGCATGCAACAGCACGCCGATCATGTTGGCGATGGTCTGGCTCTTGCCCGTACCCGGAGGCCCGTCCATCACGAACGAGCGGCCGCCGAGCGCGGCAGCGATGCTGGCCCGTTGTGAAGAGTCCGCGTCCAGGATGACGGGAGTGCTCTCCGGAGCGGCGCGCCGGTCGATCTCGTCCTCGGAGATCTCATCGAAGAACAGCCCCGAGGAATCTTCACCGTGCCCGCCGGCCGCGAGCGCCGCCACTGCAGGGTGGGCGGCTATCAGGTCCTCATTGTCGAGCAGATGGCAGAGCGGATAAGCACCTCCCGGTTTCCCGAAGGCCGCGCGTAACTGTCGTCAGGCACCTTGCGCCTCCATCTCACTTACCTTCGTGCTGTGTCATCCGCGTCAGGTACCGGCAGCGCTGCGCTTCTCCGCCAGTACGCATGCAGCGCCTTCACCTGGCCGGCCCAGAACGCTTCTTTGACGCGCGAGGCCAGCGCACCAGGAGGAAGCTCACCCAGCTCCTGGGCGAGCTTGTAAAAGCCGGGGCCAGCGTCGTTGCCACCAAGGTAGATAACCAGGGCCGAGATCATGAGGCCAGTCACGGGACGATTTCGTTCCACCACGATGAGGCCCAGCAGGTGACCCATCGCCGTCCGGTCAGCCTGCAGCTCAAAGTCAAAGCGAGGTAAGCCGGTACGGCGTTCAAGCACAGTGTTCAGCTCGGTATAAGAGGTCAGCCGACCGAGGCGGGCGCGTTCGATCAGGAATGCCTCGCCTGTCTCCCCCAGCAAATCCCAGTCTCCCTGGTCACGCCCAAACGTCATTGTCTTAGTACCCACTGCCTTCTTCACGCCCCGTCGCCACCTTTATCACGCTCTGATCATGGCCGTGCCCTCCCCCGAGCAGGCTGGGCTTTGAAACGCTGGGCAGCGGCTTGCCGTCACTGTAGGGGCGCCACGTGTGCGCCCAACAGGGCCGAAGGTCACTACTAGTGAGGTAATCCGGTCCGCGACGGCGGGTCTCGGGCGATGAACTCGAAACGACAGCCTGCGCAGCGCTGGCAGGAGACACGCCGCCGCTGTGCGATCGAATTTAAGATCGAAATTCTACCACTGAGACGGTGCCGACAGCGCCGGGTAGCGTTGTCCACGCCCGCGGGCTCGACCTAAATTTCCAACGTGCCACCATGGGCTCACCTTTCTATAAGGTCGCAAATATGAGACACTAGAGATGTTGGGGTAGCAGAAGAGAAACTTTAGGGATTCCCATGACTGTCTCGAAGACACCGATCGCGGTGAATAACGGCCTGCGACGGATCGGTGAGTACCTCGCTACCTGGCGGCGGCTGCGGCGGCTGACAGCCTCTCAGGTCGCGGACCGGGCTGGGGTATCGCGCCACACTGTCATGCGGCTGGAGAACGGCGAGGGCACCAGCATGGAAAGCGTGCTGCGGGTAGCCCGGGCGTTGGGGGTGCTTGATTTGCTCGTGGTGGCGCTGGACCCGTATGCGACCGACGAGGGCCGTCTGCGGTCGCAGGAGGCGCTGCCGGAACGGGTGCGCCGGCCAAGGCAGGAGTGAAGACCATGAGCAGCGACATCGAGGTCTATGTCGCGGTCGGCGAAAGGAACGTGCTGGCTGGTCGCCTGTACCCCCATAGCCGCAGGGGAACCGAGTCGGCCAGCTTCGTCTATAACGACCGATACCTGGCAGATCCCGGCGCCTATGCCTTGGATCCCGGGCTGCCCCCTGTCACCGGAACGCTTCAGACGCCCGTCGGCCGTGCCCTATTCGGCGCGTTCGCCGACAGTTTGCCGGACCGGTGGGGACGGACGCTGATCCAGCGCGCCGAGCAGGCCCGAGCGAAAGCCTCGGCATCCGCCCCGCGCTCGATGAGCGAGGCCGGCCTGCTGCTCGGCGTCCGAGACGACCTGCGGCAGGGAGCGCTGCGGTTCCGGCTCGACGAACACGGACCGTTCCTGGCGACCGAGGAGTCGGGAATCCCCGTCCTGACCGACCTTCCGGCACTGCTTAATATTGCCGCGCGCGCCGAGAGGGACACCGCAGGCTACGAAGACCTCAAGCGACTGCTGCGGGCCGGGAGTTCCCTCGGCGGGGCACGTCCCAAAGCGCACGTCCGGGATGCCGCCGGCCGGGTGGCTATTGCCAAGTTCCCCAGTGTGAGTTCTGACACCTGGAACGTGATGGCCTGGGAAAAGGTAGCCCTTGACCTGGCCCGAGATGCCGGGGTGACGGTCCCCCACTCGCAACTGATCCGGATTGGGGACCGGAACGTGCTGGTCATCGACCGGTTCGATCGCCACGGCACAGCCCGCATCGGCTACGCCAGCGCGATGACGATGCTTGAAGCCCGCGACGGCGACCAGCGCAGTTACCTGGAGATCGCCGAGGTGATCGAGGAACGGTCCCCGGCAGCAAGAGCGGAGCTGCGTCAGCTATGGCAGCGGATGGCTTTCTCGATCCTGATCTCCAACACCGATGACCACCTCCGCAACCACGGGTTCCTGCACGAGCGCGGCGATTCATGGCGGCTCTCGCCGGCGTTTGACCTCAACCCCAACCCGCAACCGGGCTCAAAGGACCTCAGCACCGCCATCGACTACACAGACACGCGCGCGAGCGTGGACACCCTCATGAGCGTCGCCGACTACTTCCGCCTGGATGCCGGCGATGCACTCGACGTCCTGGCTAAGGTCGCGCGAGCAGCCGCGCGCTGGCGCATCGTCGCGAAGTCCCACGGGCTGACGCAACACGACCTTGATGCCATGGAGCCGGCATTCGAGCATGCTGAGAGCGAGCGAGCCCAGGACCTGACAAGGAAAGCCGCTCGATAAAGCTGCTGCCCCAACTCGCGCTCGGCCAGCGTCCAGGCCGCAATAGCCGTGCGACCTATTCTGTCGGCCAGACGAATAAGGCCAAGCATGCCAATCTGCTCACCGGCTCGCAGCGCACGCCGCTTCCGAGGTATCGCGGGCGTCTGCCATGCGGTGGCGTGCCCAGCGGCGGAAGTCTCACCGAACATCGCGGCGAGCAAGTAGGCCACGGTCTCCCTGGCTGCCGCGCTGTTTCTGATGTTCTGTGGGGCAGCATCCTCAGCTCGGCGCAGCCAGCGCACCGCCTCAGCTTGTGTCTTCGGCTCTTGGGCCAGCCCCCGGCCGACGTCGGGGAAGAAGCTCGCCCGCCGCGGTGACTTCGGCTCCCAGTGATCAAGACGAACCCGTCCGGCGCAGTCCAGCACGGCACCGCCGGTCTCACCTCGTTCGACACCGACCGTCACCCGCCACATGCCGACGTTCGCAGCCGAAAAGAGCTGCCAATTGTGCGTCGGCTCATCGGGCACCCTTGTCGCGATGTCCTGGGCTACATCGAGCCAGTGAGCAGCAGTGTCGCCACGCTGGAGCGACGCGGCAGCGAGTGAGGCGGTGAGCGTGAGCATACCCAGCACCGACAAGCCGAGCCGGTCGTGCGCGTGCGGCTCAAGAGCACTCGCCGCTCGTTCGGTGGCTGTCAGATTCCGTTCGAGCGAGTTGGCTATCTCATGACAACGGCATACCGCATCACGCGCCGACCGTCATCAGGCAAATTCGCAACCTCCGCTATTAAGACCAGGCAGGAACCGCTGCACGACACACTCACAGATCGTTAGTGCGTAGCCGCCGCCATTTGCCGGTACGTGGGATTGCGGCGATATGGTGCAATTCGCGCAGTGCCTGGCGAACTCTGCAGGCGGTCCATCCAGCGCGATTGATCTTGCTCGGGACGCCCCATCAGGCTCCCGGGTTTGCCTGATGATAGTCACGGTACAACTCGATAAGCGCGGCCGACAATCCAGGCACCAGCATACTTGCGCTAGCCGTGATGTGGCACTTAAAGTAAGCAGAGTTGGTGTTCGGCCTGGTAAGGGGCTATTCCGTGATGCGCTTCGGGATGTGAGGAATTCGTGCCTGGAGGTAATCGCAGGGAGACTGTGTGCCGGTGGCATCTTCCGGTGTAAGTGATACTTGTGTGACAGCAGTGAGGAATGTTAATCGAGGAATCTTTGAGACAACTGCATAATCACCCGTAATAAGGGAGCCTGGCCAAAATCACAGGCCGCAGGCCACTCCGGGCGTGACAGCCCAGGCCTGGATCAGCTGTTTCTCCTATGAAAGATGATGAGAGGGATGCGGATAGCGCTTGTGTCTATGCCTTGGAACCTGCTGGAGACGCCCTCGCTCCCGCTTGCGATACTCAAGTCCTGCATCGTGGAACGGCGGCCCGAGCACGCGGTTGCCGAGTTTTATGCCAATCTGAGCTGGGCCGAGTACCTGAACCGGGAGACCGGCGGAGAGGTAAGCGTATCGGATTACGACTACGTCGCTAACGTCGGATGCTGGCACGGCATGGGCGACTGGATATTCGCTCCGGCACTCTACGATACGCCTGGTTGGCGTACGGACGTGTACCTCAGCTACCTGGCTGAGCGCGGCATCGACCCCAGGAGTTCGCAGCGTATGGCGGCCCTATCCGCGGGCTTCACCGCCTGGCTAGCTCGCGCGATAGCGGACGTCGAACCCGATGTCGTGGGCTTCAGCAGCACGTTCCAGCAGAATGTGCCGTCCCTCGCGGTGGCCCGGCGCCTCAAGCAGATAGCGCCGCGGATCCACGTGGTATTCGGCGGGGGCAACTGCGATATCCCCATGGGACCTGCACTCCATCGTAATTTTCCTTTCGTGGATTACGTGATAAGCGGTGAGGCCGAGCACAGCTTCCCCGCCTTCCTAGATTATCTGGCTGACGGCGGGGCCGTCGCGCAGGTGCCTGGCCTCTCGTGGCGCGATTCGTCGGGCATAACGCATACGAACAGCGGCGGTCCGATGGTTTCTATGGGGGACTCGCCGTGCCCGGATTACGACGGCTGGGAAACTGCTCTCTCGCGCAGCGCGCTGCGCGAGAGGATATCACCGGTATTGCTTTACGAGTCAGCGCGCGGGTGCTGGTGGGGCGAAAAGCATACCTGTACTTTCTGCGGGCTCAACGGGCTGACCATGAAATTCCGTTCGCGTGACCCAGCGGAAGTCGTGAAGCACATTACGGGCCTGGTAACCAGATATCGGATCCTCGACGTCGCGTGTGTCGACAACATCCTGGACCTAAAATACCTGCGCAGCGCCCTTCCGGCCTTCGCCGAGCTGGACTGGGATCTTCACCTGTATTACGAGACCAAGGCTAACCTGCGTGAGCAGGACCTGGCGATGATGCGGGCCGGCGGCCTGGTCCAGATTCAGCCTGGAATCGAGAACCTGAGCACCGCAGTGCTGAAGCTGATGCGAAAAGGCGTGCACGCGACACATAATGTCCGCCTTCTCCGGGACTGCGAAGACTGCGACATGACGGTGGACTGGAATTACCTCTACGGCTTCCCGGGAGAGCGGGAGGAGGATTACATCAGCGTGCTCGATCAGATGCCGGCCCTCGTTCATCTCCAGCCGCCCTACGGACACGCTCGCATTCAGCTTGAGCGGTACAGCCCGTACTTCGATGATCCTGCGCTGGGATTCGTGCGCCGCCGCCCCTCCCCCCTTTACAATCACGTTTACGATCTTCCCAGCGGTGAGCTCGGTGAGCTGGCCTACCAGTTCTGGAGTGAGCCGCAGGGCATCCAGGGCGCGACATTGGAGCGGCTCGCACAGGCGGTCAGGACCTGGAAGTCGGGCTACAGCTCCAGTTGGCTCACCTGCCATGCGGAGGCGGACGGCGCGCTGGTGGTCAAGGACCGCAGGGCCGGGTGGGATCCGCGGGACATCCGCATCCCCAGCGGGCCTCCCGCCGACCTTTATACCGCGCTCCGCCATCCCCGGACGCCGCAGGCACTGCGAGAGATGGCAGGCGATGCCGACCTGGCCCAGCGATGGTGCCGGCAATGGCGCGCGGAGGGCCTGATATTCGAGGACGGAGGGCGCTTGGTCGCGCTCGCCACACAACGCGCGAACCTCAAGGACGGAGCGGCAGATCGTGTCTACTGACGTGCTCGATACCGGCAGGACCGGAGCGCGTGTACAGCTTTCGCCACGCTTCCCTGACGCGTCACTCGGTTTCCTTCGGTGGCTGCGCGAGGCTACCGCCGCTGGACGTCATCCCGTGTGGAGCGGGAGCGTTGGAGCGGATGTGGAAATCGAGCTCCTGTACCACTTGGTTCCTCCTCAGTCACTCAACCATCCGGGTGACGCAGCGCGCTGGCGCGACGCCTTCCGGCCCGGTCTGTGCCACTACCGCAAGGGGCTGGGATTCCTCACGGTGTATGACGCGCGATCGGGCTCTGCCGTTCGGGAGGTGGTGGATCATCCGGACGAGCTGGCGGTCTTCGAGCTTTACCGGGATCCGTGTCAGCTTCCGGAACGCGGCCGGCCCCTCTACGATGCCGTCGCCCGGCTGGCCCGCAGACGGCTGTTGTTGCCTATGGGAAGGTGGGGCCTGATCCTGCCATACCGTGCCACCCGGGTGTCGATACCGCTGAGATTCATCTGAAAGCGCCACAGATTTCCTTCCCAGGCATGAGTGCACACAAAATGGGCGGCTCAGTAAAGCGGGAGACACCCCCTGATCGGCCTGCGTCCCACATGATGCCCGGGACCACAGTACAGAGAGGAGGTATGCGCAATGCGTCACGTCTACTGATCGGTTAGGCCATATGCCGGGCGCCGACGCACCCGACGGCCTGGCTCTCGGGTCCGTCGGCGCCCGCGGCGCCGACCTGGATTAATGCCCGGCGGAATGTGTAGAGAATGGCAGTGAAATGAGCGATGAGTCGTGTTCATGGTGGGATCCGTTCGGCCCCGCATTCCTGGCCGACCCATATCCGGTGTACCATCGCCTACGCGCGCAGGGACCCGTGCTGTGGCACGACCGCATGCAATCCTGGATTGTCACAGGACATGAACTCTGTGACGGTATCTTGAGCGACTGGAAAGCGTTCGCCTCCGATTTCAGGCGTGTTGGCGACGACGAACCCCCGCCCTCGATCAGCGTACAGACACTCGATCCGCCAGAGCAGCGCCCGGTCCATCAACTGCTGGCCCAAGCAGTGCGAGCGCAGGACACAGCCCGGCTGACGGCCACGGCACGGATGGCCGCGGAGAAACGCCTGAAGACGCTCGCCGCCGAGGGCGGCGACTTCATCACCGACCTCGCGCTGCCGGTGTCAGTCGATGCCGCGCTCCGCCTTCTGGGAGCGCCACAGGACGACCGGCAGCGGCTGGACGAGCTGTCCTCAGCCGTGGTGGCGAGCATGAACGCCGGGCTGCGGCCCGACACCGCACAAGCCGGTCACCTGGCGCGGCAGGAACTCAGTGCCGCTATCGCACGGTGGACACGTGACTCACCTGCAGAAGGTGTGATGGCGTTCGTCGCCGCCCACAGGGACGACTCGATCCCGGCATCCGTCATGGACAACTCACTGCGGGTGCTGCTGCTCGCCGGCATCAACTCGGCCCAGCGGATGCTCGGCCTGGCCCTGCTCACGCTGTTGCGCGATGACGCCGCGCGGAATTACCTGACCGCCATGCGCGAGACCGTGCAGCCGGACACCGCCATGACCGCAATGGCCCATGAGCTGGTGCGCTTCGACAATCCTTTCCAGGCGCAGAGCCGAAAATGCACTCGGCAGGTGGAGCTCGCGGGCAGGCGGCTGTCCCGGGGGGCCACAGTTGTCCTGATGCTCGGCGCGGCTAACCGCGACCCCGAGCGATTCACCGAGCCGGACCAGTTCATGCCCAGACGGCATCCGAACCCGCATCTGGGGTTCGGCCGCGGCGTGCATGCCTGCCTTGGCGCCCCCATCGCCATGCGCCTGCTGCGCGGACTGCTCGAGGCCATGATTGCCTGCGGCGACCGGGTAGCCCTTGCGAAGACTCCCACGTTCGACCAGAACCCGACGCTACGGGGCCTGGTGAACCTGCCGATATGCCAAGGCCGCTTACCGCGATGAGCCGCCGCATTCATCGCCAATCAGCCCGCGAGGCCATCTACGGAGCCGATTTCGCCCCGGTATATGATCAGCTCTTCGCCAGCCTGAATACCAGCCAAGCACTCGATACCTTGCTCCCCCTGGCCCGTCAGCGCGGGGGGCGAGTGCTGGAACTAGCGGCCGGGACGGGACGGCTGGCGATCGGGCTCGCCATGGCCGGATGCGAGGTAGTGGGCCTCGACATATCCCAGGAGATGCTGGCCGTACTCCAAGCCAAGTACTCAGGCAGGAATCTCCGAGTGGTCCGCGGGGACATGGCCCACCCGGAAAGGCTCGGGCTTGGCCAGTTCGGGCTCATCCTCCTGGCGTTCAACGGGATCTTCCACCTGCTAACCAATCAGCGGCAGCGTTCGTGCATACAGGGTGCCGCGCAACTGCTGCGACCCGGGGGCCTTCTCGTCATCGAGACGTCCGCCCCAGGTGGAGTGATGCCCGCCCGGCGATGTGACGTGCGCCTGAACGTCCGGGGAACCTCTACCGTATCGATGGTGCTGCGCCTGCGAGACGCCGAGGCCGCCCGGGTACGTGGATGGCACGCCGAAATCACACGGCGATCTCTCAGAGTCTTGAGATACCGCCAGCGTTATCTTCCGCTCGGCAGCCTTGATCGCTTCGCAGCCGAGGCCAGGCTGGTGCTCCGCCATCGCTGGAGCGACTGGGCTTGCCGTCCCTGGGACGACACCGCGGCCTGGGCCATCACCATTTACCAGACCAGGTAGCGCCCGGTTCGCTGTACAGTCCTCCCACGCTGACCCAAGGCCACTTGAACGGCGAAGCCGGCGATGCTTCGACATGGGACTATCGAGGCACGGGCTGACGGGACCATCCGGACCAGGAAACGCACCCCAGAGGCGGGGCGCCGTTAACGAAACCGGCACCGGACCCAGCCGGGCGGCGCCCGGTACACCATGGGCAAACTCCGAGATCGCCCAGGGCCTGTCCGACTTCGCCCAGCTCGAAGCGATGCTAGGCGCCGGGCAGCGCCAGCCACCCGGCGGCCACGTTCTACCCCGACGCCACCGCCCAGATCTGGCCGGTCCTGTTCGGCGTGGCCGCGCCCGGCAGATCCCAGGCCAGCGCGGCCTGGAACGCGTTCAGCACCGCGTACCCATCCTGGTACGCTGACCAGATTCCCGATACCTTCCCCCGGACCCGCCGCCGCACCGGCACGGAGAACTAGGAAAGCGCTGCCAGCAGGGCCTTCATCCATGGCCCTAGATCGGCCGGGGTCCTGGCAGAGATCAGATTGCCATCGACAACCGTAGCCTCATCCACCCAGTCCACCCCGGCGTTCTCCATATCGTCGCGGATGGCCGCCACGCTGGTGGCCCGCCGGCCCTTGACGATCTTCGCCGAGATAGGCACCCAGCCCGCGTGGCAGATGAACGCGACCGGCTTGCCCGCGGTGTCGAACGCCCGGACCAGATCCAGCACCGTTTGCGACCGCCGCAACTTGTCTGGTGCATACCCACCGGGGATCACCAGCGCGTCGAAGTCACCGGCCGCGACGCGATCGACGGTGGTGTCGACCGGGACCGGCCCGTGGCCTTTCTTCCCGGTCACCGGCCGGTCATCCAGCCCCGCCACGGTCACCGCGACGTTCTCCTCGATCAGCCGGTACAGCGGGTAGAGCAGTTCCATGTCCTCGAAGTCATCGGCCGCCAGCAGCAAGACCTTCCGTTCCGCAAGTCCCATGCCAACGACACTACCGCCCTGCCCAGGGGGCAGGCGGACCTGGGTTGAAGCCGGCCGCGGAGCGGCCCGGCCGCTGACACAACCGCGCCGGGCGCCCGGCACCCGCTCCGGGTGAAGTACCGGCACGAGCGGCCGGGACAGGTCAGCTTCTCCGATCGCCTGCCGGCGAACTCTTGACGGGGCGGGGCGCGAGGCTTATGTTTCGTGAAACAGCGTTCGATAATGTCGAACATGTTTCAGATCTTAATTCCCCGTACATCTCACCCAGAGGAGGTGAGGAGCCCAGGCCGCCGTGCTTCGGCCGGTGTGCCGTGGGCGAACCGCATGGCAGCACCACCGACTACTGTCCAGAAGCTCACCGCCGAATTCCTCGGGACCGCTTTCCTCGTCTTCGTCGGGGCCGGCTCGGCCGCCGCCACCGGCGTGATCGCGGCTGGCACCAAGGCCCCCTTCTCAATGGCCCAGCTTGGGATCATCTCGTTCGCGTTCATGCTCGTCATCGTCGGCGCGGTGTACGCGATCGGGCACATCTCCGGCGGCCACATCAATCCCGCGGTCACGCTGGCCCTCGCGGTGTCCGGCAAGTTCTCCTGGCGCGAGGTGCCCGGCTATGTCGCGGCCCAGGTGGCGGGGGCGGTAGCCGGGGCCGCGGCCATCTACCTCACCCTGGGCAGGCTGGCCACGATCGCAGCCGGTGGCGGGGTGACCTCCTACAACCCCGCCACGATGGGTTTCGGGCGGGGCATGGTGATCGAGGCGATCGGCACGTTCATGCTGGTCTTCGTCATCTTCGGCGTCATCGACCACCGTGCGGTGCCCGGCTGGGCGCCGATGGCGATCGGCGCCATCGTGTTCGCGGTCATCATCATCGTGGGCCCGGCCACCGGCGCCGCCATCAACCCGGCCCGTTACCTGGGCGCGGTGTTCATGCTGAAGGCGTTCGGCGGGAACGTGCTGTGGTCGCAACTGCCCGCCTATCTCATCGGGGAACTGGCCGGCGGCGTGCTCGGTGGCCTCACCTGGGCAGCCGTGGGCAGGATCCGCAGCGACGCATCGTTCGACAGCCTGGCCCCAGCCGAGCCGGCTCAGGTTCCGGCCGCGGCCGTCCTGGACGGCGAGAGAATCCCGGAAGGCACGTCATGAAGAAGCTCATCAACTCACCCGACAGCGTGGTCACCGACGCACTGGCCGGGGTAGCCGCGGCACACCCCTCACTGGCGGTGGACATCGAGAACAAGGTCATCACCAGGGCCGGCGGCCCGCGGGCCGGCAAGGTCGGGCTGGTGTCCGGCGGCGGCTCCGGTCATGAGCCCCTGCACGGCGGGTTCGTCGGGTACGGGATGCTGGACGCCGCCTGCCCTGGCGAGGTCTTCACCTCCCCCGTGCCCGACCAGATGCTGGCCGCCACCAGGGCCGTCAACGGCGGGGCCGGCGTGCTGCACATCGTGAAGAACTACACCGGCGACGTGCTCAACTTCCAGATGGCTGCCGAACTAGCGCAGGACGATGGCATCGAGGTCGCCTCGGTGGTGACCAACGACGACGTGGCGGTACAGGACTCGCTCTACACGGCCGGCCGTCGCGGCGTGGGTGCCACCGTCTTCGTGGAGAAGATCGCGGGCGCGCTGGCCGAAGAAGGAGCCGGCCTGGACAAGGTGGCGGATGTGGCCCGGGAGGTCAACGAGCGCTCCAGGTCCCTCGGCGTGGCGCTGACCTCGTGCACGGTCCCCGCCGCAGGCAAGCCGACCTTCGACCTGGGCGAGTCCGAGATCGAGATGGGCATTGGCATCCATGGCGAGCCTGGCCGCTCCAGGGTTGCGATGGCCGGTGCGGGCGAACTGGCCACGGCGGCACTGGATGCCATCCATGCCGACATGCCGCTGGCCGGCGACCTGCTGGTGATGGTCAATGGCATGGGAGGCACGCCGCTGCTGGAACTGTACGTGCTGTTCAACGAGGTGCGGCGGTATGTGGAAGGCAGGGGCGCGCGGATCGCCAGGAACCTGGTAGGCAACTACATCACCAGCCTGGAGATGCAGGGCTTCTCGGTGACGGTCTGCCAGCTCACCGATACGCTCACCCGGCTGTGGGACGCGCCGGTGGACACGCCCGCCCTGCGCTGGGGACGCTAAGAGCACCGGTCCCACACCGCAGGAGAAACCCATGGATGCTGAAGTCTTCCGCACCTGGATCACGACCACTGCCAGGGTCGTCGACGAGCAGCGCGACCACCTGACTCAACTGGACGCGGCCATCGGCGACGCGGATCACGGCATCAACCTCTCCCGGGGGTTCACGGCCGTGCTCGACGCGCTCGAGTCGGCCGCCCCGCAAACCCCGGGAGCCATTCTCACCCTCACCGGTGCCACGCTGATCTCCAAGGTCGGCGGCGCCTCTGGCCCGCTGTACGGGATGGCCTTCCGGCGCGCGGGCAAGTCGCTCGGCGACGCCGCCGAGGTGGACCTGCCCGCGCTCGGGGAGGCACTCGAAGCCGCCGTGGCCGGAGTGCAGCAGCTCGGCGCGGCCAGGGAGGGTGACAAGACGATGGTGGACGCCCTGGCACCCGCTGTCGCGGCGTTCAGCAAGGCGGTCTCGGAGGGGGCGTCGCCCGCCGGTGCCCTCACCGCGCTCGCGCGGGCTGCCGGGGAAGGGGCGACGGCCACGATCTCGATGCAGGCGCTCAAGGGACGGGCGAGCTATCTCGGGCCGCGCAGCGTCGGCCACGAAGACCCCGGGGCCGCCTCGGCCGCGCTGATCCTGGGCGCCCTCCGCGACGCGGCCCTGGAGGACCGATGACACGTGACCACCTCTACAGCGGTCTGCCCGTGTCCGAGGGCATGGCCACCGGCCAGCTCTTTCTCGGCGGCGGCCAGCGGCAAGCACGGTCAGTGACCGCAGGCGAACTGACCGAAGCCTTTGCGACGGTGGCGGCGCAGCGCTCCGCGCTGGCCGAGAAGCTGCGCGAGGAGGGCCGCACCGAGCAGGCCGGCATCGTGGCGATCGGCGCGCTGATCGCGGCCGACCCGGCACTGGTGAACCCTGCGGTGGCGGCCGTCGAGGAAGGCGAGCAGGCCACGGTCGCGGTGGAGCGTTCGGCGGCAGCGCAGGCCGCCGCCCTCGCCGCGCTCGATCATCCGGACCTGGCCGCCCGGGCAGACGACGTCCGCCAGGTCGCCAACGCGGTGCTGGCGCACCTGGCCGGCGGCGGCCCGGCACCGCCCCCCGCTGGCGATTTCATTCTGGTCCAGCGTGAGGTGGATCCGGCTGATCTGATCCGCTACGCCGAAGCGGGGCTGACGGGTGCGGTCTGCGTGTCCGGCGGCGCCAGCTCACACGCGGCGATCATCGCCCGCGGCCTTGGCCTGCCCATGCTGGCTGGCGCGGACCCGGCCGTGCTCACGATTCCGGCCGGCTTGCCCGCCGCCCTGGACGGGACAGCCGGGCGGCTGATCGTCGGCCCCTCGGTGGCCGGGCTTGCCCCCATCGCAAGGCCGGGAACGGCGTCATCGACACAACTGGTGACCGGCACACGCGTGCCGGGCGGCGGCCAAACCACACCGGCCGATGCCACCCATCGCACCGCGGACGGGCAGGAGATCACCCTGCTGTGCAACGTGGCATCCGTCACCGAGACCCGCCGGGGCCTAGCGGCTGGCGCCGCCGGGGTCGGCCTGCTGCGCACCGAGATCCCGTTCGTCAGCAGCGCCGCCTGGCCTTCGGAGGCCGATCACCGGTCGGCACTGGACCCTGTGCTGGGACTGCTCACCGGCAGGCCCGCAGTGGTGCGGCTGCTCGACTTCTCCGGGGACAAGGTCCCTGCCTTCCTGGCGGCCGGGCCGGCCGGCCTGACCGCGCTGCTCCAGCACCCGGCCGCGCTGGACGCCCAGCTCCGCGCCGTCCTTGGCAGCGGCCAGGACACACTGCTTCGCATCATGGTGCCGATGGTGACCGACTTGGACGAGATGGCTCAGGTACGGGCCGCGCTGACCGGCGCCGCCCCGGGCGCCGCCCTCCCTCCGCTCGGGATGATGATGGAAGTCGCTGCCACCGCCGAGGCCGCCGGCACGTTCGCGCCAGCCGTCGATTTCTTCTCGATCGGCACCAACGATCTCACCAGCGAGGTGCTCGGCATCGCCCGCGACGATCCACGGATGCGCCCGGAGCTTGCCGCACACCCACGGGTGCTGGCCTTGATCTCCCGGGTGGTCCGGGCCGCGGACGACGCTGGGATCCCGGTGTCGGTGTGCGGTGACGCGGCCGCGGACCCGGCCGTGCTGCCCCTTCTCATCGGCGTGGGCGTCCGCACGCTCAGCGTCGGCGCGGCCAGGCTGCCCGCGGTGGCGGAGTTGATCGCCCAGGCCGACACGGCCCAATGCGCCGACCTCGCCGCCCAGGCTGTGCACGACACCGCCCAGGCCAGGCAAGGACCCGCTCAGATGCCGGCCCGGGTGACCACGCCATGATCTCAGCCCAGCGCGGACAGCACCGTACCGCCGCGGCCCGCGCCCAGATCCCTGGAGATGGACCTGGCCGCCTCCTGGACCGCGCGTACCAGTTCATCACGTGCGGCGGGGTCCAGCAGCCGGTCCGCCGCGCCGACCACGCCTATCGCGCCGGCGACCACGCCGTCGCGGCCCAGGATCGGTGCGGCGATGCCGGCGTCGCCGACCGTTGCCTCCTGGTCCTCGACCGCGTAGCCCTGCTTGCGCACCTGGGCGAGTGCCCGGCTGAGTGCGACCCGGCTGGTCTTGGTGCGGCCGGTCAGCGCGTCCAGCTCACCGGCCAGCGCGCGGGCGCGTCCGGCGTCGGGCAGGTGGGCCACGATGGCGTGCCCCAGCGCGCAGGCGTGCCACGGGATCGCCGCCCCCACCTCGAGGATCTGCACGGTGTTGTCCGGCCGGAACACGTGATGCAGCACGATCACCCGGGACCCGGACAGCGTTGCCACCCAGACCGCCTCGTTCGCCCGCTGCGCCAGCGACTCGGCCCACAACAGCGACCTGGCCCGCAGCTCGGACCCGTCCAGGAAGGCGTTTCCCAGCGAGACCACGCCGGGGCCGAGGCTGTACTTGCCGGTGTCGGGATCCTGGGCGACCAGTTCGTGCTTCTCCAGGGTGCGCAGCAGCCCGTGCACGGTGGGCTTGGCCAGGCCGAGCCGTTCGGCGATGTCGGTCACACCCAGACGGGGAGTCCCGGAGCCGAGCACGGCGAGTATCCGGGCCGCACGCTCTACCGACTGAATCATGACGACCTTTCAGCGATGCCGAACACAATTCAGGATATGCCATGAGCCCCGACGCCAGCGTAGGTATCGTCCTTGTCTCGCACAGCGCCGCCCTGGCCGAAGGAGCGGCCGAGCTAGCCGCCCAGATCAGCGGCGGAACGGTGGCCATCATCCCAGCCGGCGGCACCGACGACGGCCGGCTGGGAACCAGCCAGGCCAAGGTAGAACGGGCGGTGAAGCTCGCCGACAGCGGTGCCGGGGTGGTGATCCTGCCCGATCTGGGCAGCGCGGTGCTCACCGTGCGGGCGATGCTGAGCGAGCTCACCGACCTCCCGCCACGAGTCGAACTGGCCGATGCGCCGTTCGTGGAGGGCCTGGTCGCGGCAACCGTGACCGCCGCAAGCGGCGGGAACATCAAGACGGTCCGAGCCGCGGCGGAGGAGGCACGGCATGCCCGCAAGCTATGAGCAGGCGATCACGCTCACCGGTGATCTGCACGCCCGCCCAGCCGGTGCGCTGGCCCTGGCCGCCGGGCGGTTCACCGCGACGGTCACGCTGACCGCAGGAACCCGCACCGCCGATGCCAAAAGCGTGCTGGCCGTCATGGGCCTTGGAGCGACCAGCGGCCAGCACATCACCGTGTCAGCCAGCGGACCGGACGCCGAAGCCGCCGTGACCGCGATCATCGCCATCCTGGCCCAGGCAACCCCGGTGGGCGCCTGACACCCCGCCGGCAGCCGGCTGCGATTACCGCGCCGGCGAGGTCAGCAAGGTGACCGAGGACAGGATGTATCACCGGATAGGGCGCTCAGGTGCGCTGCGATTACCGCGCCGGCGAGGTCAGCAAGGTGACCGAGGACAGGATGTATCACCGGATAGGGCGCTCAGGTGCTCGGCATACAGCAGGTGCTCCTGACCGGCGAGCCGGAGTTCGCGGCCTGGATCAGGTCTGGTGGCGGGGGGTTCGGGTGGTGAGATTGCGCAGCCGGTCGACCTCGGCCTGCAGGCGGCGGGTTTCTTCCTGCAGTTCGAGTACCCGGCGGATCCCGGCGATGTTGAGCCCGTCGGTGGTCAAGGTGCAGATCTCCTGCAGCCGGGCGATGTCACGCTGGCTGTAGCGGCGGGTGCCGCCCGCGGTTCGGGCCGGGTCGAGCAGGCCTTCCCGCTCGTAGATGCGCAGGGTCTGCGGGTGCAGCCCGGCCAGTTCGGCGGCCAC
>DATGGU010000020.1:0-3558 GCA_035308365.1 Streptosporangiaceae bacterium | reverse complement strand
CCGATGATGCCGACCTCGCCCTCGAGCTTGACGTAGTTGAGGTGCTTCTCCCGGGCCCGGGCCTCGATCGGGTCGGTGTCGCTGAGGTCATCGAACCGGGCGTGCTGCTGGCGGAACGAGGCGTTGTCGTCCAGCGTCACCTTGCCGTCGACCGCGATCACGTCGCCCTGCTCGGTCACCGCCATCGGGTTGACCTCGACCAGCGTGGCGTCCTCGTCGGTGAACATGTTCCACAGCCGCTCGGCCAGCAGGGCGGCGCCCTCGGCGGCCTCGGCCGGGATCCGGCCGGCGGCGATGATCTCGGCCGCCTTGGCCGCGTCCACGCCGGTCAGCGGGTCGATGGGGATCCTGGCGATGGCGTCCGGGTTGCTGTGCGCCACTTCCTCGATCTCCATGCCGCCCTCCACCGAGCAGATGGCCAGGAAGGTGCGCTCCGCCCGGTCGAGCAGGTAGGACAGGTAGTACTCGGCCGCGATGTCACGCGCCTCGGTGACCAGGACCTTGTGCACGATGTGGCCCTTGATGTCCAGGCCGAGGATCCGTTCGGCCACGGCCCGCGCCTCGTCCGGCCCGTTGGCCAGCTTGACCCCGCCAGCCTTGCCCCGGCCACCGGTCTTCACCTGCGCCTTGACAACGACTTGCGGCGCCCCGGCGGCGGCCAGCTCGGCCGCGATCTCCCCGGCGGTGGCCGCGTCGAAGGCGACCCGGCCGGGCGTCACCGGCACGCCGTACTCAGCGAAGAGTTCCTTCGCCTGGTGCTCGAACAGGTCCACGCTCTTCCGTCCTCATCCACTCGGCTCATTCCCCGAGGCAGCCTAGTCCTGCCGCCCGCCGGGCCGGCCTCGGGTGTGCTGAATCCGCCTGGGCAGCTTGTCAGTCCCGGGTCGCCTGCGCCGACGGCACCACTGCAGCGGCCGCGGTGTCCCTCATGGCACGTGCAGGATGAGGGCGTCATCGACCGCACGCAGATCTTCTGGATCGGAGGTGACGACGTGCAGGTTCCGCTGACGCGCGCAGAAGGCAACCGAGACATCGACCACGTCGCAGTGGCCCGACCTGCCGCACAGCAGACCGACAGCACGGGCGAACGGGTCGTCCATGGCGACGACCTCCGTGCGCTCATCGCTGAGCAGCGCCGCGATCCGTGCCTGCCGTGGTCCGCCGCGCCACGCCTGAGCAACGGCGCCCGCAGGTACCGCGACCTGCCAGTCACGCCGGTCGATCTCCTCCAGCAGAGCCTGCATCCGTCTGCTGCGGTGCTCGATCGCGATGAGGGCACCGGCATCGAAGGTGATCGCGCCGGTCACTCGACTCCGAGCGCCCGGCGAGCCCACGCGTAATCTTCCTCGCTCGGCTGCCCGTCCTCAGCCCGCATGTCAGCCACCAGGCGGGAGATTGACCTGGTCCGCGCCGACTGCGTCATGGCATCAGCGATGTAGGCAGAGACCGAGGCTGCCCTGCCTTCGCGCACAGCCTGCCGCGCCTGCTCAGCCAGTTCGTCCGGCAGGCTAACAGCCAGTTTAGTAGTCATACCAGGATACTACCGCAGTAATACCTGAGCAGTAGCGATGTGAGCTCACCTGGCAGGCGAGTTGTAGCTGGGCGGCGTCAGGTGGTCGAACTCGCTAGGCAGTTGTGGTATCGGGTCAAGCGGTGAACTCATAGCGGAAGACGTAGGCGCTGGCGTCAGCGGTCATTTCGTTGACTTCGACGGGCGTGTCTCCTGCGTTGATGGCAAGGCGGATCACGTCGATCACGGGGTTCCGGGTGCGATTTCCAGTCGTTCGGCCTCATCGGGCTGTGGCATTCGGAAGCACAGATCCTCACGGAAGCACCGGGAGCTGTCTGGCCATGCCCAGACAGCCTGGCGCTACAAATCTCTCTAGCTCAGCGTCCAGCCGGGTGGGGTGCCAGCGGTGACCGCCTGGGCGTGCCTGGCCATCTGCAGCAGGCTGGGGAGGTGTAATGATGCACGAATACGATTTGTAATGATGTCGGTACCTTTGGTTATAGTCGCCGGAAGGCGGTGAGACACGAGAAGGGCCGGGACGTTGGTCACTGTCGCTGTGAGCGGTCCCGACAACGTCGGCAAGAGCACACAGATCCGGTTGCTGGCCCGCGAGAGCGGTGTTATCGCGGCTGGGCCGCTGGATGCATATGATCCCCGCTGGGCGGAGGCTAATACGAGCGGGCTGGCGGATTGGTGGTTCCGGCGCGCAGCACTGGAAGAGGTTGTGGATGTGCTGGCCTGCTCGTATCTGACCCGGTCTGCCGGGGCCGACTCTGCGGGGGCGGTGCGGCTGGTGGACCGGGGCATGCCGATGCTGGAGGCCAGCGTTGTGGCGACCGCCGCAGTCCGGGAGCGCCTTGGCTACGAGGCGGCTGTTGCGCGGGCGGAGGAACTGCTGGCCCCGTACCGGGATGATCTGAATGCTGGTGAAGCCGGTGAGTGGGGTGTTCTGCTCCTGCATGCGGCCGAGCCGACGGCTGGGGCGCGGCGGGCGCTGGCTCGTGAGCAGGAGGTCACCCCGGCTTATGCCACCTATCAGCGTGTTCTAAATGATCACCTGCATGTGCAGGCTGCCGCTGGCCGGTTCGCCCAGGTCATTATGGTGGTTGACCGGTCGATCCTGGATGTGCAGGACGAGCTGCGTGGGTTGTTGCGGGACCAGCTGGGGGTTCCGGTTCCGGGCGTGGCTTTGTGCCGGGTGCAGGTGGTGGCGCTGGGTGGATTGTCGGAATCGGGCAAGAGCACGGCGGGGGCCTATTTGGCGGCCCGGCATGGGTATGCCCGGCTGAAGATCGGCTACCTGCTTGAGGTGGCCGCCAGCCGGTGCGGTATCGCGGATGTCTACGTGCTGGATGAGGTTGCCATCGCCGAGTTGCTGGTGGTGGGCTTGGAGATGTATTGTGCGGCGCATCACTTTCAGCGCTGGGTGTCGATCGAGAGCCTGCACCGGGCCGGGGTGACCGCTGAGCTGGCCAAGCTGCTCGGTGACCACCTGCTTGTGGTCTACCTAGACGCCGCTGCTGGCCTGCGCGAGGCCAGGGGCGTGGCAGGGAACGTGGACGTGCGCGAACGCGATGCGGTGAAGCGCTCGCGTGGAGCAGAGCGCATCCGGGATCTGGCCGACTCGGTGATCGACAACAACGGTCCCCGGCTGGGGCTCTACCGTGCCCTGGACCAGATCGCCGCCAGCAACCGCTGGCCGTGGGCTGAGCCACGTCGCACAGATGTCGCCAGCCTGGGGTTACCTTCCCGCCTGGCCGCCTACCTGGAGGCACTGCTGGCGCGGGTGGCTGATCCGGCCGCACCGCTGGTGTCCCTGCTGGCGGTGACCGGCAGCGGTGCCCGGGGCAAGTACCAGAAGGGGTGGTCTGACCTGGATGTGCTAGCGGTGGCCGGGCAAGATTCGCTAAGCCGTCTGCGGGCAGTGCTGGGCGAATTGGCTGGGAAGCTCGGCGAAGTCAAACTCGGATTCACGATCGTGTCGGCGGCCGAATGTGCAGCCGGGGTGATGACGCCGCGGCTGCTGCATACCCTCGCCTTAATCGGTA
>DATGGU010000019.1:0-9520 GCA_035308365.1 Streptosporangiaceae bacterium | reverse complement strand
GCTTGGATCAGCCAGACTCGATGAAGTGGTCTGGCGGGGCGTGCGGTCTGCCGGGCACGGGCCGCCGCTGCTCCGACCACCCTCCCGGTCCGAACACGATATCGGCAATCTCTCTCCAGAATCTGCCTGCGCTGGCGTTATCGTGCTGAAAACCGATCGACCAAGGACCTTCGTGCCGGGAAAGCACGTCGATAGCCAATCGGCGCCCGATCCCCTCACGGCGCACCGCCGGGGCAACCCAGAATCCCGTTACCGACCTGTGGCCGCCAGTGAGCCCTTCGATCAGCGCGAACCCCACCGGCGCGTCCTCGCCGGTATTGGGATGAGCCCGCCAGGCCAGGTACCCCGCTCCGCCAGGCGAGGGGAACCGTTGCAGCTGAGCTGCCTGGTACCGGCCGTCGGCGTACGGGAGCCCGTTGACAACGGAGGCCAGATCATGCCGGAACACCTGCCACAGCCAGGCCACGGTCACCCACTGATCATCCGACACAGGACGGATGCTGAACGGACGGCCAGAGCCGGCCTCGCCAGAACCGTCTGCACCAGCGCCAATCACCCAGCCGAGCTTACAACGCCGGGCAGCACCCGCCTGGCTTTCAGCGATCGCCTCCAGCCTGACGCGCTTATCGGCATGAGCCGACGGGGCATGCGCACAGATTGACCGCATCTGCGTGCTCCAAGTCGACAAGGCCGAGGAACTCGCGGCCGCACCGATCGGCGGGGATGCGCGCTCTAACTCACAACCTCAGTTAATTACTCATGGTGACCGACGTCTCCTGCGGCCCGAACAACCGAGCGCCGGCTCGGCGGGTGTGCGTTGATGACCTGCGCGCCGTGGTTGGCGCGCCCGATTGGCCAGTTCTGTTCTCTTTGCTGTTGCCCGGTCATATCGCCTGGGGTGTCGTCAGCGGATCCTCGAGTGGGACGGCGCCGCCGGCGTGGTCTCCTGTGGGTGCGTCGGCGGTCAGCGCACCACTGGGAACACGAGATGGGTGACGCGGTCGCCCTGAACGCAGACCGATGGGTTGCCGAGCAGCACGTCGTCGGCCGAGAGCTTGCCGAAGAAGGGGCGGTTGCCCTCGCCCATCACGACCGGGACGAGGTCGACGGCCACCTCGTCGAGCAGCCCCTGGTCCAGGCACTGCCGGGCGATGGTGCCACCGGTGACTGCGACGTCGCGGTCGCCAGCGAGCGTCTGTGCATGAGCGACTGCGGCCGCTACACCGTCGATCACGAAGGTGAACGGTGCCTCGGGGTGTGCGCCGACCCAGTCGGTGGGGACCCGGTGCGTCACGACGACGACGGGGACGTCCAGTGTGTGCCGGCCCTGCCAGCCCTCGGCCACCTCGAACAGCGTCCGGCCGCAAACCAGTGCGCCGACTGAGGACACCACCCGCCGCCAGTGTTCCGAGCTCGGCGGGGTCAGGTGGACGGCGAAGTCCCCAGCGGGAGTCGGGATCTCGACCTCGCCGTTTTGCAGCCAGTCGAACAACCGGCCGATGGTGTTGTCCTGCTTGGCGACGTACCCGTCGAGGGACATGATCGCCTGCGCCACCACCTTGCCCATGGTGCCTGCCCTCCTTAGGTGTGCTGCGGCCGGTAGACGTGCACCACGATGCCGCTGGGAAACGGCAAGGCCTCGACGAGGTTCAGGTGCCGCGGGCCCGGCAGCTGGCCGAACAGGGGCCGTCCTTGGCCCAGGACCAACGGCTGGACCAGGAGGCGGTACTCGTCGATCAGGTCCGCCGCAGCCAGAGCGCCGGCGAACCGTCCGCCGCCCCACACGATCACGTCCGGGCCGGGCTCGGCCTTGATCGCGGCGATCCCGGTTGCGAGGCCGCCCCGCGCAACCCGGGTAACCGGCCAGGTCGCCTCGGCGTCGCTGAGCGTCTTGGAGAACACGACCTTGGGGATGTCGTTCATCGGGGCCGCGTACTCGTCGTCCGAATGCGGCCAGTACGACGACATCTCCTGGTAGGTGACCCGGCCCATGAGGTGGGCGCCGGCCTTGCTGATGCGGTCAAGCTTCCACTGCCTGAGCTCGGCGCCCTCGGGGATCGCCATCCCGGGGTGCTCACGGTCGCTGCCGACGAACCCGTCCAGTGACATCGACATGTACAGAATGACGTCTCGCATGACCTATCTCTCCTCTGTCTTGTTCCCGTCAGGTTGACGGTCGCCGAACAACATCCCGAACCCTCAGACGGTCACCGGTGCTCCGGCGTTCTGGAGGACGGATCACAGCAGGACTGCTTGCTCGCGAGGGATGCTCCCTTCTGTAGTGATGCCACGCGCTCGGCCTGACGCTCGCAGGCCCGGCGCGCCACCGGACTCAAAGCGCGTCGCGCGTGTCAGCTCGAACTCGATGCGGTCTGCGCCGAACAGCCACCGCCCGCCGCCGAGCACGACCGGGATCAGGTGGATCTCCAGCTCGTCGAGCCGGCCCTCGCGCAGCAGCGACTGCGCAAGGCCCGCGCCGTGCACCATCACGTCCTGCTCGCCGGCGGCCGCCTTGGCCTCGCGCATCGCGGTCGTGACGTCGGGCACATAGTGGACCCAGCCGCTCTGCGGCTCCGGCGGGGTGCCGCGTGTGGGCACGAAGATCGGCACGCTATGGTGGTCGCCCCCCCAGTGACCGGCGTAGCCGAACGTCTTGCGGCCGACGGCGACCGCCCCCGTCGCCATCAGCTCGGCGAACACCTGCCCGCTCAGCCCCGGCGGGTCGAAGTGCGGCCAGTCACAGACGGGTTCGCCGAGCCACTCGTGCAGCCGGTGGCCGCCGGCCCCGAGCCCGTTGCCCGGGCCGTCGTCTGGGCCGGTGATGAACCCGTCGAGCGACATCGACATGTGCAGGACGGACTTCGCCATGCGGTCTTCCTTCCTCAGGCCTGCAGCGCTCGTTCCAGCCGGTCGAACGCGTGCGGCACACCGCGGCCGTGCTCCTCGCGCAGCTCATCGGACGGGAAGCCCCGCTGGATCATCGTCATCAAAGTCGCCCCGCCTCGGGGCGCGAACGTGAACTCGGTGCTGAAGGCGAACCTCGACCCGTCCAGGCGGGTCTCGGTCGTGGCCAGCAGCAGGCGCCGGGGGCGCTCGATCGCCTCGAACACGTGCCGGTGCCGGTACAGCTCGCCCGGCGACGGGCCGAAGGCGATCTCCCAGGCGCCGCCGACGCGCAGCTCGCAGCGCGAGTCCACGACCCAGCCCGGCGCGTCGTTGCCGTAGAACTCACGCTGGCCCGCCGCGCTCGTGAACAGGTCGAACACGCGCGCGGGCGACGCCTGGATCAGGCGCTCATAGCGGAGCTCGCGGCTCACCTAGCGCGCTCCACGAAGCGCTCGAAGCGGTCCAGCCGGCCCTCCCACGCGCGGCGGTGGGCCTCGATCCACCCGCCTGCCTCACCGAGCGCCGTGGCCGGGCCCAGCCGGCACTCGCGCACCCGGCCTACCTTCTCGGTCTCGACCAGGCCGGCGAGCTCCAGGATCCCGACGTGCTTCTTAATCCCGTTGAGGGTCAGGCCCGACGGCCCCGCGAGCTGGCTCAGCGTCGCGGGGCCGTGGCCCAGGCGCTCGAGAATGCCCCGCCGCTTGGGGTCCGAGAGCGCGAAGAACGTCGCATCGAGTGTTAGCGATAGTGCACCGATCGGTTCAGTATACGGGCTGCCCGGCCTTTGCCGCATCCCGACGCCGTGACGGGCATACTTCCGGCCGCAACGAGCTGAAAGCCATGGCATTCAAAGGGCAGCCGCCCAGTGCTGGCGATCGGCCAGCTCCGGGGCCGACGCAAGGGCCGATGCGACCTTGCCGCGCCTGCGCACCGCCCTAATCGGCTTCGAGACGATGCCCTGCCAGCTGGGATTACAGTCGTGCGCCGCGGCGCCGCCGCTGAACGCTGTGGGTGACTGCGCGCAACGATCTGCTTACCGCGTGGCCGAACCGGGGGCGGCTGATCGGCGTTCAAACGCCACAGACATGAACATCAGCGCCGCCTCGACCTTGCCAAGTCACCGCCGGACACGTCCAAGGCCGCTGACGCTACCGCCACGAACCTCTGCACGAGACAGAACCGGGCACCGCATTCGGAGTCTTCAGCCAATCACCCGGTGACCGGCCCGGCGCAGCAACTCAGACGCCTACGCGGAACAAGTAGCCGGGAGAAGAAACCCACTTTTACTCCATCACGAGACTCGCATTCGTGGCACATACTGCCGGTACCTGGCCGTCGGAGAATCAGCGCTACCTGCATGCTTCTTGAGGGTACGCATTCAGGTACTGAGTTAGCTGGACCGGGCGCTGACGGAGCTGACCAGTCTGGCCGTGATCGAGGACACGGTCGCCGACCACACCGCTGGCGAGCTCGCCGACGCCAGCTTCTATGCGCTCGCCCGCCTGACCGTGCGCGGCGAGGTAGATGCCTCGCTGGCTCCCGCATGCTCACCGGCTGATGCTGCCCAGGGCCATCCTGATCGCCCGCGCATGCGCCCGCGAGCCCGCCGCCGCGGTGCTAGGGTGACGGGCACAACGTGAAAAAGGCTTCAGGAGGTCACGCGCTGAGTCCGCCGAGGACCCGGCGCTGTAGCTCAGGCAGCTTCGGCTAAAGAGCGCCTGCGGCCATGTCGAGGCCGACCCGTCAGCGGGTCGGTCCGGTCATGGCTGCCGGGCGCTTTTTCGTGAGCCGGGGCGGTCTCTCCCCGGCTCTGAGGAGACGAGGAGATGGCGAACGATCTGCAGTTCAAGGCCACGACGAGGATCATCGCGACGCGGGGCGTAAAGGAGTACCGGGAGACGATCCCGGCCGTGGTCAGACCTGACGATCATGTGCTTGAGGTCGGCTGCGAATGGGGTACGACGACGGCCGTCCTTGCCCGGTATGCGGCCCATGTGATCGGCACCGACATTAGCCCGAAGTGTGTCGGGCGTGCGCGCACCATGCGGCCAGGTCTCGACTTCCGGGTCCTCGACGCCTTCGACGTGAGATCCGTACTTGATCTCGGCTTGCCGATCACCAAGGTGTACATGGATCTATCGGGCCTGTCGGGTTACCGGGGCTTGCTCGACCTGATCGCGCTCATCCAGACCTATGCCGGGATCGTGCGACCCGACACCGTGGTGGTGAAGAGCGGCGCCCTCAAGCACTTCGCCCAATGCTGCTCACCGTGGCCGGGGGCCACGCCTCTGATCGGGAAAGTCGCCCAGGCAGGAGGGGTCCAGCCCGATGGCGAGCTGCCCCTGTAGACGACGCGCCCTTACCTCCGGCTGTAGGAAGGATCGCGAAGAAAGGACGGGATCTGACCGGCGCTTTTGACCGTTCAGGCGCTGTTGCGGCTATGGGAGCGGCCGCCGGGTGAAGCGGCTGGTAACTGGCGCCGTGCCGCCGCGACGGCACGGCCGGGCAGTGCCGCCAGTTCGTCAGTCGATGCCTCGTCAGCACCCGTCTGCTCGTTGAACCGGGCCAGCTGCCTGGCCGGTCGCCGCGACATCGGCGACGGATCGGCTTCGGGTAAACATTCATCACCTCCCGTACCTGCGAATTGGTGTGCTGGGGGTGGCGTGACTGGGGGTGCGGGACCTGGCTGGCCGGGGGTTACGGGGGTTCGGGGATGGGTGGCATCCAGGGCTTGCCAGCGAGGGCGTCGCGTATGGCGGTGAGGATGTGGGCGCCGTGCTTGGCGGCTTATCACGGAGGCCCCGTTATCCCGCGTTCCCTGGTCGCCTGCTGGCTGTGCCCGGTGTGCTGCGTGGTTGAATCGCCATAAATCTGTGCGTTACTGCCGTCATGATCTGCCTGGTGCTCTGTCTTGTCTGTAGGGGCTAGGCCGGCAAGGTGGTGGCAGGCGTGGGTGTTCGCGCTGGTGATCTGCGGTGGACCGTCGTGCGCGGGCCGCTCGCGGTGTATGCCCGGGGGTTCGCCGTGCAGCTCTCTGAGCAGGGGTACCGGTGGCCGTCGATCCGCCGGCATGTGCAGATGATGGGGCGGCTCAGCGAGTGGATGGAGGGGCGGGGGCTTTCAGCAGGCGGGCTGACGGCAGAGTGCGTGGCGGAGTTTACCGAGATCATGCACGCGACCATGCGCGGTTCGATGCCCGTGTGCGGCCTGGCTTCGTCACTGTCGTTCCTGCGCGATCAGGGCGCCGTCCCGGTGATCACGCCGGAGCGTACCGGACATAGCGTCCTTCTGGATGCCTACCGGGTGCACCTGCTGGAGGAACGCGGCCTGGCTGCCGGGACCGTCTGTAACAAGCTGCGGGTCGCCGGGGAGTTCCTGGACGAGGTGGGGAGCGGGACCGAGGAGCTGCAGCGGCTGACCGCCGCCCGGATGCTGGATGTTCTCACCGTGCTGGCCGGCCGGCGGACGGGCAGCGGATCGGCGGTGACCACGGCGAGTTTCGTGCGCACGCTGCTGCGGTTCCTGTTCGCCACCGGGCGTGTGGCTGCGGACCTGGCGCCGGTGATCGTCCGCAGGTAGTCGGCTAACTCTGCCAGAGTGGCAGCGCGTGGCGCAGGTTCGCGGCGGTGGCTTCGCTTATGTTCGGTGCGGCAGTGGCCAGGGTCCGATGACTGGCAGCGAGTGGGCTTTTCATCGGACGTCTGGCGTGCTGGCGGGTGGCGATGGCGCTGGTTTTCACGACGGGCTCCCTCGGTCTCAGGGGGAGCTAGAACGCCTTTGCGACTGGAAGACTAGCGTCCTAGCACCGGGATGCTTGCCAGGTGACCGCCCGGCTGGGCCGGGTTGGTGCGACGGGACGCCCGCGAGCCGGTATGCTAGCTGCGGTTCCGCACCCTAGGGTGCGGGCCACTCTCCCGGGGCTATAGCTCAGCTGGTAGAGCGCTTGCATGGCATGCAAGAGGTCAGGGGTTCGACTCCCCTTAGCTCCACTGGTTCGTTTTGCCTGGTCAGAAGGGGTTTCTCCATTCCGGAGAGGCCTCTTTTCCGATCTTGAAAAGTCGAGTGGGAGCCAAGCTGGGCGCCCATCGGCCCGGGAGCCAGCGGTCAGTGACTGCACCGCTCCAGCTACCGCTGGCGCTCAAGGAGCGGCGGCAAGGGCCTTGTCGATGCCGACTCGGGGGCTGCCGAGCCCGGTGACGAAGTCGTAGCCCGGCCCGGCCTGGCATTCCACCGGGCAGGCTCCGTTGGGCGGGCCGGTGGTGATGTCGCCGAGTGCTGAGGTGGCCGCGTATACGGCGCGTGCGGCCTGGCCGCCGGACGAGGTCAGCGGGCTCTTCCCGGCGGCCGCTCTGAGCTGGTCGGCGGCGGCGAGGATGGCCGACCAGGCGGGTGCCCCGACGCTGGTGCCGCCCACCTGGAACCAGCCGGCCTGGCCGTCATAGGGGACGGTGTCGTAGACGGCTACGCCGGTGCTGGGGTCGGCGTCGAAGCTGATGTCGGGGATGCCACGGTGGGAGCCGGGGGTGACGCCGTGCTGCGCGCGGGGCTTGGGCTCGAAGTAGCTTTGCCCGCCACCGCTGCTGGACCAGGCGACCTCGCTGGTCACGGTGCCGCCCGAGCTTAGCTGCAGGGTGGTGCCGCCGACTGCGAGCACCCTGGGGTTGTAGGCGGGGTACTCGCCTGGGTGGCCGAAGTCGCCGGTCGCGGCGACGCAGACCGAGTGTGCCAGCTCACAGTGCCAGTCGTAGTAGCTCTCCCCGGAGAACTCTCCGGCGCTGTCACCCCAGCTTATGCTGATCGCGCCGGGCCGCAGGGCGGCCGCGTCGGTGACCGTGGCCCACATCGAGGCGAAGGACGCGTCGTGCGCCGTGACCAGCCGGATCGTGGCACGGGGGGCAATGGCGTGAATCCACTCTACGTCCAGTGAGGTCTCCAGCGCCCAGTCCGGATTCTGGCCGGCCGTGCCGTCCGGCGCGGTCACCTTGAAGTCGAAGCACGGGCTCCGGGTGCCGGCTGTTCCGCAGATCTTCGGCAGCCCAAACTGCGCGCTGAACGTGTTCACGTCGCTGACGATCCTGGGATCCTTGTAGGCGTCGGCCACGGCCACGGTCTGGCCAGCGCCATCACCGGAGAGCCCGAGGTAGGACCCGATCGTTGCCGGGCCGTAGCCGGCGGGCGCGGTCTGCGCCAGTATCGGGGTGCCCGCCCGTGTGTAGCGTTGCACGTGCAGGCCGAGTTGCGGCACCGCGATGCCCATGCCCGGCTGGGTGGGTGGGGGTGCCGACCGTGAGGTTCGCGGGCCGGGCCCGGTGGGTGGGCGGCGCCTCGGGCCGTGCTGGTCCGGCTGTGGACGGGGTGCCGGTTACCGTGAGCAGGTCGGCGCCGAGCTCGTCGGTGAGGCCGAAGGGGAACTGGAACACCCCCTCTTCCGCTTGGGTGACGACCAGCCAGCCGGTCAGGTCCTCCGGCAGCGCGAGCACCTGGCCGCCGGCGGCAGGCCCGGCCGGGATGAGGGTGCCGGGCATGAAGGTGTTGTTGCCTGCGGCCGGCTGGCCCTGCAGGCCTCGGATGGTGGCCGCGGGGTAGGCGTTGATCTGGTTGTCCGCCAACAGGAATACCGGCGTGCCAGCCGAGTCCACCACCGCGGACCCGGTCCCGCTGAGGCCGGGCAGCCCGGTGGGGCCGCCGGGCTGGATCAGCACCGTATTGTTCCCGACCGAGAGCAGGCCGACCGGCGGGTCGATCACCCATCCCCGCTGGCCGGACAGGTCGTCACTGGCGTTGCTGTAGATCAGCGCGCCGGTGACCGCGTTGCGCACGTCGACTTCTCCGGCACCACTGGTGTCCTGCCAGGCGAAGGCCACGCCGTCCGCGCCGCCGCCGGGGATCACCGGGCTGGCGAACACGCCGTTCCACAGCACCGCGTGACTGGTCGTCGCGGCGCTGGCCGGTGCCGTCCAGGTGACCTTGCCATCTGGGCCGATGCCGACCGCCGCCATCGTGGTGGGCTGGGCGTGCTGGCGGACCTGGTTCTGGTACTCCGCGACGGTAACCTCGCCGACGATCGCGGCGTTGGAGAAGTATGAGGCCACCGGCGGCCGGTAGGTCCATATCGGGTGACCGGTCGCGGCGTCGAAGGTGCTGAGCCGGTCGGTGGCCACCGCCACCGCGGCGCGGTGCGGCCCGATCCGGCCCACGGCCACGTTCCACACGTACTGGCCGGGATAGCTGCGGGAGACCCGGATCGCACCGGTGCTCACGGTCAGCACGTCCACCCGGTTGGTAGCCGCGGCGACCAGCACCGGCGGGGCGCCGCGGACCGGGGTGGCCAGGGCGAGCTGGTGCACCGGGCCGCCGGCGTCGGCCTGCCACAGGACGTGGGAGAAGTCGCTGGCCGCCACCGCGTACACCCCGCCGCTCTGCGAGCCGAGTATGAACGCCCGCTGGCCGTCGACCTCCGTCTGGACGCCGGCGTCCAGGTCGCTCATCAGCGGCGACGCCCACGGCGCCCCGGTCGAGTAGGTCCAGGCCGTCTGGGCGGCCAGCCCACTGCCGGACCGGTGGAAGCTCAGCGCCCGCACCTGCGTGGTGGACCGCCAGGCCCCCAGTTGGGTACCCGACGGGTCACCGGTCT
>DATGGU010000018.1:0-6929 GCA_035308365.1 Streptosporangiaceae bacterium | reverse complement strand
CTGGGACATTTCCCCTCACATGACTACGGGCTGAACAAGGTCTGGCCCGACGCCGCCATGACCGCCTGCATCCTGCTGTCCTGGCTGAAACTCCTGGCCCTGGACGGCGACCTCGCAAGAGCGGAGCCGAAGACCCTGCGCTACCGCGTCCTGCACGCCGCCGCCCGCCTCGTCCGCGGCGGACGCCGCAGAACCCTGAAAATCGCCGCCACCTGGACCTGGGCAGAGGCGATCACTACCGCCTGGCAGCGCGTCCAGGCCATCCCGCACCCAACCTGACCAGCAAGAACCCGTTCCAGCGAGCAAGGAAGAAAAACCCCGGGGCCCGTGGAACCCCCGGCAACCCGGCCCGACAGCCGGGGCCAGGTCATACCCAGACCCTAAAATCCATCCCAGGAAGCTGCCACCACGCCAGCCAGCGGCAGCCCATCAGCCCCCATGAAGATCAGGGCTAGGCACATAGCTTCCCGGCTTGGAAGAGTGCGTAGCACTCCCTGGTCAAAACCCGGCCCTCCACCTCGGCCCAGCAGTTCATCACCGACCTGCTGGAGGCCACCGGTGGCAGCGGACGGGCCCACCCGCTCCTTCAGAGATGAATGGACACCTCCTCCCGGGGATACGTTCGGGGCGTTTAGGTCAGCTGGTGAATGTTTCGAGAAGGTGGCTGAAGTCCCAGGTGTTCTGGGTGATGCCTGAGCAGGTGTTGCTGTCCCGGGTGCCGGGGCAGCCGCCGTTGTCACGCTGGATCGCCCAGATGGACAGGAAGTTCATGCCATTGGTCTGGGCGAAGCTCAGCATCGTCTGCGCATCAGTCAGGTAGGTCACCTCGGTCTTCTTCGGGTAGTCGTCGATGCCGGGCAGCATCGTCATCCCTTCCATGTTCCAGATCTGCGCCGAGGTCAGGGACGGGAAGATGGTGGCAAGCTGGGCGTGGGTGTTGGTCGCCGCGTTGACCGCCGCCTGGCCCATGTTCACCACGCCCTCACCGGAGATGTAATAGTCGAACACCATGATGTTGACCGAACTCACGGTCACGGCGTTGGCGACGGCGTTTTGCAGTACGGCCTCCCCGTTGGTGTCCAGCCCGTATTGCTCCACCGGGAGGGTGTACTGGATCTGCAGCGGGATGCCGTTTGCCGCGGCCCACTGCTCGGTCAGCGCGATCGCCTTGTTCCGCCGGTCGATCCCGGCGGTATTGTTCAGCGACTTGGCCTCGACGTCCATGTCCAGCCGGGTGACGCCGAGCGTGGTGATCACCTGTTCGTAGTCGGCGGCGATCTGGCTGACGTTGGTGCACGAGTCGGCGATCTCGGTGCCGCCCTGGTCGGCGCTGTAGCCGCCGAAGGTCGGGATCACGTCGCCGCCTAGCGCCCGCAGTGAGGCGATATCGGAGTTGTAGTAGCCGAGCGGCTGGCTGGAGTTGCTGTTCCAGTCGATACTGCACGAGCCCTTCGAGGTGGCCTGGAGGAACGCCAGCGAGAAGTATTTGGCCCCGGATGCCTGGGCGGTCGCGGTGATGCTGGGGGTGTTCGGGGCCAGATAGGTCTCGTAGTAGGGGGCGTAGACGTGCACGGGCAGCGCCGTATATGCGGCCGCCGCGGTCACGGTTCCGGCCGCGGGCCAGGCCACGGCGGCGGAGATGATCAAACCAAGAGCGGCGCGGTGGCGGAGTCTCATGAGGTCTCCCATTGGGCTTTCCGGATCAGAGCATGGCAGCCGCGCGGATTCGCAGGCTGACTCCGGGGATTCGTTATGCCAGAATGTCGATCTTGGGGATGTTCCAGCCGGACACGCTGACAACTGCGGTGGCGCCTTGCAGGTCAGCGGAGTTCCAGGTGACGGTGAAGGTCTGGGACTCGCCGGGGAACAGCGTGATGTCGTTGTCCTGCCAAATCGAGGACTGCAGTTCGTTGTCGCCGGGCAGTTCCTGGCCGCTGGCGGTACCGCGGCGCATGTCGGCGCGCAGCAGGAAGGCGACCGTGGAGCTTGACGTGTTGGTGATCGTGACCGTGGTGGCGCGGTCCGCACCGTCAGGCCCGGCCTGATCGACTGTGCTGGCGGTGGCCGTGATGGACGAGGTCGGCAGCGTGTGCAGCGCCTGCAGGTTCGCGTACTGGTTCATCGTCCCCTGCGGCTGGCCGAGCGTCTTGCCCCAGTTCACCACGTCCGGCTGGGTGGACAGCCAGTAGACGTTCCGGTCCACCAGGGTGCCGTTCTGGGTGAGTTGCAGTTCGACGAAGTAGGTCTGGACCGGGCTGCTGCCGGTGGCTGGCACCTTCGGCGTCAGCACGTTCGTCAGGACCTGCTGGCTGGCCAGGCTGATGTTGCTGGCGCTCTGGCTGTCGAGCACGGTCCCGGCCAGGTTGTAGACCTTCGACTCCACCGACAGGCCGGCCTGGGTGGTATTGCTCAGGTTGTCCAAGGTGACCGTGCCGGTGTCGAGGGCGTAGATGGCGTGCAGGCTGCGGTTCGCCTCCTGGGCGCCGAGGTAGCTGCCGGCCTGGTCGCCGTCGTTGTTGTACAGGTTCCACAGCAGGCTCGGCCAGCCCTTGTTCATCTGCCAGTAGATGGTCCCGGTCGAGGGGAGCGGGGTGTTGTTGGCGTGGTCGATGAACGCCTCGAACTGGGCCCTGGTGTTCTCGTAGTCCTGGGCCTGGGCTTCCTCCACGTACTGGGCCAGGCTCGACCACTGGCCGTACCTGCTCGACAGGGCGGTATCGAAGTGGCACAGCGTGCCGAACGAGTAGCCGATCTTGCAATGTGGCTCGTAGTTGGCGTGGTACTGGTTGTACTTGGTGTTCTGCCACAAGTTGGACAGGTCGCTGGCGGACATGAACCGGTTCAGCGAGTCCATCGTCGGGATGGTGTCGCCGGAGCTCTCCTCGCTGTCGTAGCCCCAGGCGGCACCGGCGTTGGTCACGGTTGAGTCGGTGCCGAGGTTTGTGGTGTCGTACCAGTAGTCCGGTGGCACCCAGTCGTAGGGCCCCTCCTTTTCGCCCGAGGGGCCGAGCGTTGTCGTGCTCTTGTACTCGGCCGAGGCGATGAGCGGGGTCTGCGGCCAGAAGTCCGCCGCCTGGAAGCCGGCCTCCGACACCTGCTCCTGCTGGCTTGTGGGCTGGTTGTCGGACCACTGGAAGCTGAACACGCTCGGGTGGTTGCGCAGGTTCGTGCCGATGGTCTGCGCCGAGTTCTGCAGTATGTTCTGCTGCGCCGTGGTGAGGCTGCCGCTGACCTGCCAGGCGTCGCAGCACTGGAATCCGCCGTTCACCAGGATGCCGGCCTGGTCCATCTGCTCGAACCAGTCGTTCGGCATGATGTGGCCCTCAAGCCGGATCGCGTTGACGCCCATGTTCTTCATCAGGGCGATCTGCTTGGCTGTGTCGGCGGCCGAGTAGTGCAGGAACAGGTTCGGATCCCAGCCGCCGCCTCTGATGACAATGGGGACGCCGTTGATCTTGAAGGCCCTTGCGCCGGATGGCTCGATGGCGTTCGAGCCCGTCAGGTAGGACGTGACGGTCCTGATACCGAAGGTTTCTGTGGTCGTGTTGTAGGTCGTGCTGCCCTGGGCGACGCTGACGGCAAGCGTGTAGAGGGGCTGAGCGCCGAGCTGATACGGCCACCAGACCTGCGGGCTGGTGATGGTCAGGCTCGGATAGGCGCTCGAGGCGAACTGGATGGTCTGGGTCGTGCTGGCCGGGACCGTGACGTTCTGGGTGACGGTGATCGGCGTTCCGCCGTTCGGCGGGGTGATGGTGGCGGTCACCGTGGCGGCTTGGGCGGCCGTGGTGTCGTTGGTGACATCGGTCTTGACAGTCAGAGCTGCGCTGGACAGGTTAGCGGCGTCGGTCTGGTTGACGTGCGAGTTACCGACCGCGAGTGCCCCGTCTGCCTGGAACTGGACCGGGAACTGGATGCCGGTGTTGTTGTCCGGGGGGATCTGGGTCCAGTCCACATTGTCCAGGGTGTACATGCTGGTCGGATCGTTCGGGTTGACCTCGATCGCCAGTGAGTTGGTCCCGGCGACGATCAGGTTCGTGATGTTGAACGTGAACCGCGTGTAGTCGCCGGTGACGGTGCTGGAGGTGGCGACCTCAGTGCCGTTCACCCAAACGCTGGCCGAGCCGATGACCCCGTTGACGATCAGCGTGGCGGTCTGGCCCGTGGCCAGGTTCGGCGTGAAGTCGGTGCGCCACCACCAGGGCACGTCGAACTCGCTGACCGAGTCGGGGCCGATCTTAGCCATGTAGCCGTAGCACAGCTGCATGTTGTTGGAGTAAAAGACGCTGTTCGGGCTGCTGGTGGACTGGTTCACCGGCTGGAGTGCCGTGTCGCCAGGACACTGGCCGTTCTGCGCCAGGGCCTCGATCTCGGTGCCCGGCGCACCGCCGTCGTCGTTGGTGACCGGCAGCCAGGTGGAGGTGTTGAAACCCGGGGTAGAGATCTGCGCACCGGACTGGGTGGCGACCGCGCTACTCTGCACCTCCCAGCCGTTGCTGCCCAGGTTGGAGATATCGCTGGCCCCGGTGCCCGACGGCGAAACACTCACCGCGGCCCGGTGTGCAGCGGCCGGGTGCGTGGCGGCCCGGGCATGCGGTACGGCGACCGCCGGGGCGCCCTGGGCACTCGATACCAGGCAGGTCAGCGCCATGACTGAAACCACGACGGTCGCAGTCCAGCGGGAAGAACGGGAAAAATGGGAGCGGATGGTTTGTCGCATAGCTGGCACTCCTGTCCCGCGGCACTTGCCGCAAACGACGGGCGCGCCGCTTGACCACTCAGTTAGTTCGTAAGCTTTCTAAACAAACATGTCAAGAGGTGACTTGCCAGCGGAGACGGGCGCTGGCACTCTTCGCTGGCGGGCAGCCGGCTTGGCTCTGGGAAACTGCGGTGATACCCACAGAGCGAACCGGCGCCTGCCAGGACGCTAGCTACGGGGGCAGAACGTCCTGCGATGCCTCCAGACGGCGAGACTGGAACGTGCCGGTGTGATGGTCTTTTCCCAGATGCCCGCGCTGGAGGGTCCGGGTGCCGGCTTGCAGTACCAGCGTCACCGCGTCGCGCTCGTAGGCCAGGTGCACGATGGCTGCCCGCGCCTGCTCGTACTTGACCGCATTACGGAGCCCTTCCAGGGCGGTGTCGATGAGCAGGTCCTCGATGGGCTGAGATAGGTCTCGGCGCCAGCCCCGTCCGGTGATCTCAACCCTGCAGTCTGTGGTCCGTTCGAACAAGCGGGCTTCGCCAGCCAGCCGCGCTTCAAACGCCAGTCCCTCGGCCGGCTGGCTGAGCTGGTGCAGTGAGGCCTGTAGCTCGCTGCGCGCTTGAGCTGCGGTGTTTTCGATCTCTTCCAGCGCGGCGGTGAGGGCGGCGGGGTCGGCTTGCTGGCGTGCGTAGTGGGCGGCGACGCCGATTGTGAACAGCATCTGGGCAACGGAGTCGTGCAGTTGAGTGGCGATGCGCTGCCAGTCGCGGAGCATCGCCAGCTCGGTCTCCTGTTTGCGCACTGCTTCCTGGTGCAAGGAAAGCTCGGCGTGCGCCGCAACGAGTTCCAGCGTGCGCAGTCCTTGGTCGGGTGGAGGTCCGGCAGCCCGCGCGCCGGTGTATAGCAGCGCCTCGATCTGATCTGGCCCGTTGACGGGTGTGCCGCGGCGGCGCGGGCCACGCTGGCGGCCAGGAACGCCGTCATTGACGACGGCGGGTCGGCTGCGGCGAGCAGACGTTTGGCTACCGTCACATCCACGTCGACAAACCCGTACATCGGGGTCTTGTGGCGGCCGGATCGTAGCGCCGCGGTGACCAGGTGCCGGGTGCCCGGGAACGGGTGCACCTGGACTGTTCGCGCGCGTGGGGCTGTCAGCGGGCGGGTCTTGCGGTCCGATGCTGCGGCCGTCATCGGCAACGGCGCGGCCGTTGCCGCGCGGTCTCCGCGTGTTCGGTCTTGCGCGAGAACTCCATGTCAGCCCTTGGCGCCTCGTCGACCTCCAGAAAGGTGTCTAGCGGGTGTGTTTTCTCCCAAGTCAAGGGGTCGCTGTGCTCGCGGGACCATGCCCGTTGGCAGCCTCGTGACGAGGGAACAATGGAAGAGCGAGCGCCGCGGCCTACGCTCGGGCTGGAGGACGAAGATCATGAGCCCGGACAGCGAAGAGGTCAGGTCAGCGGGGGTGAACGCGGCTGCGGCTCCCCTGGACCTGCTGCTCAGTGACGCAGCCACCGGCATGCTGCGCCGGGTGAATCCGGGCGGCGCTGGCCTGCGCCTGGCTGCGGCGCTGGCCGCCCGGCCCCGGCTGGTCGCCGGGCGGGGACGGCAGTTGCTGGGCGAACTGACCCGCATCGCGGCGGGCACCTCGCAGGTGCAGCCGTCCCGGCGAGACCGCCGGTTCGCCGACCCGGGGTGGGCGGGCAACCCGCTGCTGCGCCGCACCATGCAGGCCTACCTGACCGCTGCGGAGACGGCGCAGGGACTCGTGGCGGAAGCTGGCCTGGACGAGGGGGACGCCGAACGTGTCGGGTTCGTGCTGACCAACCTGATCGACGCGCTGGCCCCGAGCAACAACCCGCTGCTGAACCCGGCGGCCATGAAGGCCGCCGTCGACACCGGCGGCGGCAGCGTCCTGGCGGGCCTGCGGCATTTCCTCGCCGACATGGCGGTAGCGCCCAGGGTGCCTTCCATGGTCGAGCCCGACGCGTTCGAAGTCGGCGTCGACCTGGCCGTCACGCCGGGGGCGGTGGTGCTGCGGACGCCGGTGTTCGAGCTGATCCAGTACCGCCCAGTCACGCCTACGGTCCGGCAGGTCCCGTTGCTGATCGTCCCGCCGGTGATCAACAAGTTCTACGTGATGGACCTGGCACCCGGCCGCAGCATGGTGGAGTACCTGACCGGCCGCGGCCTGCAGGTATTCATGATCTCCTGGCGAAACCCCGACGCCAGGAAC
>DATGGU010000017.1:0-56411 GCA_035308365.1 Streptosporangiaceae bacterium | reverse complement strand
CCGACGCCGCACCCAACTCCACACCCAACACCGACGCCGACGCCCACACCTACGCCTACGCCCACACCTACGCCTACGCCGACGCCGACTCCCACGCCGACGCCGACCCCCACCCCGACTCCCACGCCCACACCTACGCCGACCCCGACGCCCACACCTACGCCCACGTGTGCAACCTGCGCCTCCTGCGCAAGCTGTGCCTCGTGCGCTAGCTGTGCGTCCTGCGCTAGCTGTGCGTCCTGCGGCAGCTGTGGTGGCTGTGGTGGCTGTGGTGGCTGCGGCGGTTGCGGAGCTGTGAAGGGCAAGCGTCCCAAGGGACAGAACGCCGCAGGCCAGCGGCGTCGCGCCCGGGCGGCCTGGCAGCACACGGCGTCGCCGCTGCGCAAGAGGCAGAGGTAGCCCCTCGGCCTAGCACGTGATTGAGCCCGGTGAGCGAGTGCAGACCCTGTCTGCACTCGCTCACGGGTCATGTGACGGCATAAGATACGCGCGATGAAACAGCGCTAGCTACTGGGGAGTCAGCATCGTGGTTGAACAGTCCTATGGGGGCGGCCTGCCCATTGAATGGCGGCGATGGGCGGCGGTAGCCCTGATGAAGGGTTCACCGCTGGCTGAGGTGCTCGGTGTGCTCGGGGCCCAGGGGTTCGCCGAGGGTGACTCGATCCGCTACTGCGCGTCGCTGTATGACAGCCCGGTCTTCGACGCCGGCCGGTGGATGGCGCAGCAGCTCCAGAAGGTGCACTCCGTGCTCACGATGCGCGAGCAGATGCGCGCCCTGTCGGACGTTCCGCTGGACATCGACCGGCGCAGCGGCCTGACCCGGAAGGAATTCCTCGACGAGTACTACTCGCAGAACACTCCGGTCTTCATGACCGATGTCTGCGACAAGTGGCCCGCCAAGTCGCTGTGGAACGCGGACTACCTGCTGGAGAAGCTCGGCTCGGTCGAGGTCGAGGTGATGGCCGGCCGGGAGTCCGATCCCAAATACGAGATCAATGCCAACGACCACCGGTTCAAGATGCCGTTCGACGAGTACGTGGCGAAGATCCAGGCCGCGGCGCGGAGCAACGACACCTACCTCGTGGCCAACAACAAGCTGCTGGCGACGGAGGCGGCGCGGCCGCTCTGGGATGACTTCACGGAGGACGAGCGGTTCCTGGCGCCCGACCCCAAGCACACCCACGCCTTCCTGTGGTTCGGGCCGGCCGGGACGGTCACCCCGCTGCACCACGACAGCGTCAACGTGCTGTTCAACCAGATCGATGGGTGGAAGCACCTCATCCTCATCCCATCGCTGGAGATCCACCGGGTGTACAACAACCTCGCCGTCTACAGCGAGGTCGACCCGCTGAAGCCGGATCTCGAGCAGTACCCGCTGTTCGGCGACGTGCAGCAGATCCACATCGACGTCGGGCCGGGCCAGACGGTGTTCATCCCGGCCGGCTGGTGGCACCACGTCGAGTCGCTGGAGGCGAGCATCAGCATCTCGTTCACGAACTTCGCCTTCAGCAACGACATCGAGTGGAACAACCCCAACATCGTGCTGTAAGGCGCCGATGGTAAAGGGGCCGGCCCGCCGGGCCGGCCCCTTTTACGCTTTGCGCGCGGCCACCTTGTGCTTACCGGACGGCCTGGCCGCGGCCAGGGCTTCGATGCGGCGGATGGCCACTGGGAACCCGGGCCGGCGCGCCAGGTCGCTGGCGAAGGCACGCGCGTTCTCGGCGAACGATGGCTCATCCAGGACGCGCCGCACCGCCTCGCGGATCCGCTCGGCCGAGGCCTCCTTGTCCTTTATCATCAAGCCCAGGCCGTCGGTGGCGCAGGCCCGGGCGTTGTACTCCTGGTCGGAGCCGAGCGGCACGCACACGATGGGCACGCCCGCGGACAGGCCTCCCATCATCGTGTTGAAACCGGCGTGGCAGAGCATCGCCTGGCAGTGCGGCAGGATGAGTGAGTGCGGCAGGTACTGCTCGAACCGCACGTTGGCCGGGGCGTCCTTGGTCACGTTGGTCACGGCGTCGCTCGCACCGTCGCCGAGGGTGCAGACGACGTTGACCGGCTCGCTGCCCAGCGCCTCGAGGAACCGGGAGAACAGATCCGCGTTGGTGTTGTAGACGGTGCCCAGAGTCATCAGGATGGCCGGCCGCCCGTTGTCTTCCACCAGGGGAGCGGCCGGGCCCGCCAGGCCGGGCGCGTCCGGCGCGTAGATGGGCGTGCCGCCGCCGTCGTAGACCGCATAGCAGAGCTTCTGGACGGCCGGAACCGGCAGCGGATCGCAGCCCTCGAAGGTCGGCGTCAGCACCGACAGGTAGAGGTCGCGGTACAGGCTCTCCAGTTCCGGATCCTCGGGCAGGCCGTACTCGCTGCGCAGCGCCTTGACCGTCTTGTCGGCCTTGAGGATGCGCCACGACTTCGGCGGGATGAAGTGACCCAGCCCGTAGACCGCATGGACCGCACCGGTGATTTCGGCGGCGATGGCCGGGGCCAGGTCGGTGGGCTCACGGATGATCACATCAGGCGGGAAGTGCTCGACGGCGATCTCCAGCAGGTCGGCGACCTTGGCCTTGACCGCCAGGTAGCCATAGTCCGGATCCTCGTCCGGGAAGGCGTCCCAGAGCTGGCGGGGGTTGAGGCCGGCCGGCAGCCAGATCAGCCCGGCCCCGGTCACCACCGTCGCCATGTCCTCCGCGGTCGCCACGGCGACCCGGTGACCCTGGCGGCGGAACGCGCGGGCCAGGGGGATGAGCGGATGCAGATGCCCGCGGAAGGGCCGCACCGAGATGATCACCCGCAGCGGGCTCGCCGTTGGTACGGCCTGTGCCGCCGGCGCCGGCACCGAAGTGCTGGACATTCAGTTTCCCCCCTGACGGACACCGATGGTTTCACTGAGCCAGTCCCGCTCGGCCAGGTACTCCTCCAGCCAGTCAACCGGGCCGGCCAGCCGTTGCTGGTGGATCGCAGCCGCCCAGTCCGCTGACGGCGGCCCGGGCAGCTCGAGCCACTGGAGAATCCCCGCCACCGTCTCCCCCGGGCGCTCGAGGAACGTCTCGTACCTGACCCGGTGAACCTCGATGCCGTGCATCTGGAAGTACGTCTCCCAGGCCTGTTCCTGGCGGGAGATCAGGGATTCGATCCAGCGGATCTCCTGGAAGTCCGGGGGCTCGCCAGGCTGCGGTGCCCCGCCCACCGGCGCCGGGCCCTCCGGCCGCCCCAGATACCAGTCAATGGCCTGCCGGGCCTTGTCGTCGCTGGTCAGATACAGATAGTGGGTCCGCGGATACCAGACTTCGAGCACCTCGGCGTCGGACCCGGTGACGGCCGGCGAGGACGCGGGCAGCGCCGCCCTGGCCACCCGGACCAGCCAGCGCTGGTGGGACCAGGGCAGGTTGACCGACAGCACTCCGTTGTCACCGGTGGCAGCCCGGCCGGCGGCGGTCAGATAGCGGACGGCGAAGTCGCCCTCGGAGCCGAGTACGCCCCAGTCCTCGCCACGGCGCACAACCTCGAATGGATTGAAATAGTCACGTGGATCACCGGCCAGACCGGTTGCCCGCAGCGCTCCGCAAAGGAGCCTGCTGCCCGACCACGGAGTGGTGGCAATGAGACAGGAAAGGTTCGTTTCCCCCGCCCGCGCGGTGGCAGAAGTCGTTGACATCAGGCCGCCCGTAGGTTGCGCGGTGACGTTGCGCGGTGATTACCACACAGGTCGACCCGCCGAGTCTGCAGTTTGATCGCTTGATGACGTAGCCTAGCGGGTCGGCCAGAGCGTGTCGACGCTCCGTCCGCTACCCTGGGAGCCGCACCTGGCCACACCTCTGAGCAGGCAGGATACTGACGATAGGGGACAGTCTTGTGGGCGGAGCTTAACATCGGCGGTGCCTGGGTTTACACGCCGCAGGTCTGGGAAGACAAACGCGGCAGTTTTTTCGAAATGTTTCGCGGCCATGAGTTTGCCGAACACCTTGGGTATCCTCTCGGGGTAGCGCAGGTTAACTGTTCGGTCACCCGCCAGGGCGTAATTCGCGGAATCCATTTCGCCGATGTGCCGCCGGGACAGGCGAAATATGTCTGCTGCGTCAGCGGCGCCATCCTCGACGTGGTCGTCGACCTGCGGGTGGGCTCACCCACCTTCAAGACCTGGGAAGCGGTCGAGCTGAACAGCACCGGCAGGCGGGCGCTGTTCCTCGCCGAGGGCCTCGGCCATGGCTTCACCGCGGTCAGCCCGGAAGCCACCGTCGTCTATCTCTGCTCGACGCCGTACGCACCCAGCCGGGAGCACACCGTCCACGCGCTGGATCCCGGGCTCGCGATCGCCTGGCCGGATCCCGGCGGCGCCATCCTTTCCGGCCGGGACGCCGCCGCTCCCACCCTGGAGCAGGCCCGGCGCGATGGCTTGCTGCCCAGCTACGAGACATGCCTGGACTGGGGCCGGTCGCTCAGCTCGCAGACCCGCTGAGGGCCGGCATGGCCCGGACGAGTGCGCTCGTCCAGTCATCCATGGGCGTCAGGCCGGCCCGGGCCCAGGCCTCGTGGCCCAGCACGCTGCAGGCCGGCCGGGCGGCCTGCAGCCCATAGACGGCGCTGGTCACCGGCCGCACCCGGTCGGGATCGGCCCCGGCCAGCCGGAAAACCTCCCGGGCGAGCCCGTACCAGGTGGTGGCGCCCGAACTGGTGCCGTGGTAGATGCCGGGCCTGGCCCCGGCCCGGACCAGCGCGACGATCTGCTCCGCCAGGTCCACCGACCAGGTCGGCTGGCCGCGCTGGTCGGTCACGACCTGAACGTCCGCGCCATCGCCAGCCCGGTCGAGCATCGTGCTGACGAAGTTCGGCCCGTGCGCGCCGTACAGCCAGGCCGTCCGGACGACATAGCTGCCGTCGGGCAGGGCGAGGGCGGCCCGCTCTCCGGCCAGCTTCGTCCGGCCGTAGGCGTTCAGCGGTGCCGGGTCGTCGGCTTCGGCATGGCTGCTGCGCAGCCGCTGGCCGAAGACGTAGTCCGTGGAGATCTGGACCAGGCGGGAGCCGTGCTCGCGGCAGGCCGCCGCCAGGTTGGCCACCCCGGATCCGTTGACCAGCAACGCCTCGGCCTCGCAGACCTCCGCCTTGTCCACGGCGGTCCAGGCGGCGCAGTTCACCACGACGTCCGGCTTGTGCTCCTCGATGCGGCCGGCCACCGCCAGCGGGTCCGTTACGTCGAGCTCGCGGCGGCTCAGCCCGGTGACAACCTCGCCGTGGCGGCGCAGGACCGCGATCAGATCCTGGCCGAGCATCCCACCCGCCCCGGTGACCAGCCATCCGCTCACGGCCGCTGCCCACGCTTCAGCGGCTCCCACCAGTCACGGTTGGCGGAATACCAGCGCATGGTCGCGGCCAGCCCGGCGGCGAAACCGATCCTGGGGGAGTAACCAAGGCCCCGCAGCAGCGAGTCGTCCAGCGAGTAGCGGCGGTCGTGGCCCTTGCGGTCCTCGACATACCGCACCAGGTCCCAGCCGGCGCCGCAGCAGTCCAGGATGGCCTGGGTCAGCTCCAGGTTGGACAGTTCCGCGTCGCCGCCGATGTGGTACACCCGCCCCGGCTCCCCGAGGTCGAGCACGAGCTGGATACCCCGGCAGTGGTCCTCGACGTGTACCCAGCCCCGGATGTTCTTTCCGTCGCCGTAGAGCGGCACCTTCAGCCCGTCCAGCAGGTTGGTGATGAACAGCGGGATGACCTTCTCCGGGAACTGGTACGGGCCGTAGTTGTTGCAGCAGCGGGTGATGCTGACATTCAGGCCATGGGTCTGCGCGTAGGCCCGCGCGATCAGATCCCCGCCGGCCTTGGCAGCCGCGTAGGGCGAGTTCGGCTCCAGCGCCGAGTCCTCGGTCCACGAGCCCTCGCTCACGCTCCCATACACCTCGTCGGTGGATACCTGGATGACCCGGGCCACCCCGGCGGCCAGGCAGGCGTCCAGCAGGATCTGAACCCCCAGGGCGTTGGTTTCCATGAACGCGCGCGGCCCGGTGATGGAGCGGTCGACATGGGTCTCCGCGGCGAAGTTCATCACCACGTCGTGCCCGGGCAGCACCGACGCCAGCAGCTCCGCATCGCGGATATCGCCCTTCACGAAGGTGAAATCGTGGTTGCCAGCCACCGGTTCGAGGTTCGCCATGTTCCCGGCGTAGGTCAGCGTGTCCAGCACCGTGACCCGGGCGCCGGTGGTGCCGGGAAAATCACCCCGCAGCAGCATCCGGACATACTGCGAGCCGATGAAACCGGCTCCACCGGTGACGAGAACCTTCACGGCCGGTTCCTTCCGTGCGGGCGTGGGCGGACTTCCCTGTGAGTGCCGGCAGGGCGACGTCAGGACCTGATCTGGACCTCGCTGTGGTCGGCCAGCACGAGCCGGTGCGCCTTGGCCACCCCGGCGGCCGGTGTCACCTTCACGTTCCGCCCGATGAGCGACTCTTCGATGCGCCGGGCGCCCTGGATCAGCGAGCCCTGCAACACGATCGAATACTGCAGCTCGCTGTCCACGATCGAGCAGTCCTCGGCCACCGAGCTGAACGGCCCGATGTAGGAGCCACTCACCCGGGTCCGCGCCCCGATCACGGCCGGCCCGACGATCCGGGATCCGGTGATCCGCGCCCCCTCCTCGATGGCGACCCGGCCGATGAGCTCGCTCACCTCGTCCACGTCCCCGAGCTGCTTGGGCTCAAGGGTTTCGAGCACCTGCCGGTTGACCTCCAGCATGTCCGCGACGTTCCCGGTGTCCTTCCAGTACCCGGTGATGAACGTGGACTTCACCCGCAGGCCGCTGTCGATGAGTCCCTGGATCGCCTCGGTGATCTCCAGCTCGCCACGCGCCGACGGCTTGAGCCGGCGGGCCGCCGCGTGGATGGCCGGAGTGAACATGTAGACGCCGACCAGGGCGTAGTTGCTTTTCGGCTCGGCGGGCTTCTCGACCAGCCGTACCACGTGCCCGGCGGCGTCCAGCACGGCGACGCCGTACTGGCGTGGATCGGCCACCCGGGTGAGCAGGATCTGGGCGTCCGGCCGGCGCTCGGTGAAGTCGGCCAGCAGGTCCTTGATGCCGCCGACGACAAAATTGTCGCCAAGGTACATGACGAAGTCGTCGCCGGCCAGGTAGTCGCCCGAGACCAGCAGGGCGTGGGCCAGCCCGAGCGGAGCCTCCTGCTGGATGTAGGACACGTCAAGCCCGAACTTCCGGCCGTCGCCCACCGCCGCCTTGATCGCGGGTGCGGTCTCACCGACCACCACGCCGACGTCGGTGACACCGGCGTCCCGGATGTTTTCCAGCACGTAGAAGAGCACCGGCTTGTTGGCGACCGGAACCAGTTGCTTCGCTGACGTGTACGTGATGGGACGCAGCCGGGTCCCCGATCCGCCCGCCAGCACAAGGGCTTTCACCAGGCCAATGCTAAGTGAGGCAAGTTTCCTGGCGGTAGGGATCACCGCCGGGTGCGTTTTAACGCGTCACCGGCAAAACATGCACTTCAGCGACGGCGTGCCCACGGGACAGGTCGCGCAGCACAGGACGGCGGCCAGCGGGCGGATCGGCACCGCGGGCCAGCACCATCTCGGTCACCTTGTGCCGGCGGGCGAACGCGGCCAAGGCGGCGGCCGGGCCCGCGACCGCTGGACCAGCCAGGACGGTGAACTGCCCGCCGAGCCTGGTAGTCAGTTCCTCGTAGCCGGCCAGAGTCTCCGCCAGGCCAGCCGGTGGCGGCGATGGCTCGACGACCGCCACCAGGAAGTCTCCGGCCAGCTGGGCGGCGAGCGCGGCCGACCGCCTGATGAGCGGCTCCATGCCCGGCCGCGGCGCCACACAGGCCAGGATGCGCGGCTGCTCCACACTGCCGGTGGGTTCCTTGCTCTGATAGCTGGCGCGGTCGGCATGCTCCACCAGCAGCCGGAACGCCCGCTCCCGCATGGCCGTCAGGGTCTGCGGCGCGTAGTCCGTCGCCAGCGCATGCTCGATCTGCGGCTCGGGGACGATCTCGCCCCGGCGCACCCGCTCGATGAGCACCGACGGCGCGGCGTCCACCATCTCCATCTCATCGGCGAGCGCGAGCACCGCCGCTTCGCCGAGGCCATCCTCACCCGGCGGCGCGCCGCCGCCGGGTGAGGTCCCGGCACATGAAGCACCGCGCAGGCTGGCCAGATGGACCGTGGCCACCACCGTGATCCCGGCCGCGGAAAGCCGTCGTGCCGCGGCGAACCGGCGGCCGGCCACCGGGTCGGCGGCGGCCAGGTCGTCGATGCAGACCACCTCGGGGTGCCTGGCCAGGATCGCGCCGGTGTCCAGCGTGTTGCCGTCGCCCACCAGCTCCAGGGCCTCCAGTGCCGCGCTGACCCCCTCCCGGCCGCGGCCGTCGACGGTGCCTACGACCACGTCGGCACCGCGGGACCTGCGCCGCCCGGCCTCCTCCAGCATCGCGGTGGTGATGCCGCAGCCGGCCGCATAGCCGAGGTAGATCCGGACCGCGCCGCGTGGCGTCCGCTGAGTCCCGCCGGCCGCGGACTCGGTGCCGGTTTCGCCCGTCCGTCGTGGCTGCCCGGCGAGGATGTGGAGGTCGACATCTGGCAACTGGCCGGCCAGCCGCTCGGCCAGCCCCAGCCGCTCGGCCAGCCCTACCCGCTCGGCCAGCCCCACCCGCTCGGCCAGCCCCAGCCGCCGCGGGCCGAGCCGCCCACGATCAAGGCGCCGTCCGGACGGCTCGGCCATGACCAGGTGCCGCGCGCCGGTCTCCCGCACCGCCCGGGCGATGACCGCCGCGGCGTCCCGGCCCTCCCGGGTGATCACCTCGGCCCCGGCCGCCCGTGCCGCTGCCTTGACCACCTCACCGTCCGCACTGGGCACACCGGTGGCCCGTGGCAGCGTGCCCGCCGGCCGGCCCAGCACCGCCGGCCTGGCCATTTCCAGCACCGTGCAGGCCGCGCCGCCGCGCCTGGCCAGCCGCGTCCCGTGCTGCACCAGTGCCTCGGCCAGCCCGGCCACGGTGACCGCCACCAGCACGTCGTGCGGTTCGCGTGGCCGGGCCGTCCCGGGGGTGGTCAGCGTCTCCGCGACGACCCGCAGCCCGATCTCGCGCAGCGCGGCCAGGTTCGCGGCCCGAAAAGGACCGCTGAGTGCGACGGCCACCTGGCCGGCCGGGTAGATGTTCCCGTGCCCGAGGCGCTTGCGCAGTGCCTCCGGGGAGTTGTCGATGAACCGGATCTCGTCGGCTTCGGCCAGGTCGGCGTCGGACACGGTGGGCTCGGCGGCCAGCCCGTCCGGCCGGGGCGTGGCGGCCGCGGCCCGCTCCAGGTCGGTCACGTCGACGGTGCTGAGCACGTCGATCCCGGCGTCGCGCAGCGCGCGGATGGCGGTGGCGTGGCGGCCGTAGTCGTCCACCAGCGCGACGGCGGGCTTGCGCGCGAGCACGGCGGCGGGGTCCAGGTCACCGTCAGCCGCCGGGACGATCTCCAGGCCGCCGATGGCCTCGGTGGTCCGCGGCCGGCCGCGCGTGTCGGCGAAGCCGATGACCACGTCCTCGCCCTGGTCGCGCAGGGCCCGGCCATCCTTGAGCATGGTGAAGGTCTTGCCCGAGCCGGGCGCGGCCCCCAGGTACAGGTGCAGCCAGCCGCGCCCGGCCGGCTGCGGCCGGTCGTCCATGGTGGCGCCGATGCCCTGGTCCTCGCGGATGATCTGGCCGCGGGTGGCGTCGTAGGCGTACAGCTCCGCGTAGCGGCCCCAGTTCACCGCGACGTCGAGCTGCCGGGCCGCCTCGTCCTCGCCGAAGTGGTTGCGCAGCACGTCGGTGAAGAAACCGGCTTGGAGCATCCCATCCGGGCTGCCCCGCAGCGCCCGGTAGATCGTGCGTACCAGCGGCGCGCGGTCCAGGCAGGCCCTGGCGAAGATCTCCTTGCTCTCCTGGATGCTTGCCCCGGCGAAGATCCGGCCGCCAGGCGACAGCGTCAGCCGCTCACCGTCCAGTTCCGCGAAGCCAAGCATGAGCAGGGCATCAAGCAGCGGCAGCAGGTCGTCCACCTCGAGGCCCAGGTTGTCGGCCAGGTCGGACAGGTCAGCGACGCCGTCGTGCCGGGCGAGCAGGACTTCGGCCAGGCCGGACAGCCCGTCCACGCTGGCCTGTGGCAGCGGTGTGCCGCTCAGCGTCCCGCTGCCCTCGCCATCCGGCCGCGCGGGTGCCGAGGTGGTGGCTGCGATCTCGCGCTGAGTCATCATTCCGTAGATCTGGTCGACCAGCGCGTCGAAGTCCGGCGTGCGCCGGGCCCGTGGCCGGGGCAGCGGGTTGCGCATGTCCGCCTTGATCCGGCCGGGGCTGGTTCCGAGAACCAGGATCCGGTCGGCGAGCAGCACCGCCTCCTCGATGTTGTGCGTGACCATGACCATGGTCTTGGTGGGGAACCGCTTGCCCTCCCAGATCTCCAGCAGCTCACCGCGCAGGTTCTCCGAGGTGAGCACGTCCAGCGCGCTGAACGGCTCGTCCATCAGCAGCGCGGCGGGCTCCACCACCAAGGCGCGGGCGAAGCCCACCCGCTGGCGCATGCCGCCGGACAGTTCCTTGGGATAGGCCGACTCGTAGCCGTCGAGGCCGACCAGGTCGATGGCCCGGAGCGCCCGCTCGGACCGTTCGGCCTGCGCCACCCCGCGTGCCTCCAGGCCAAGCTCGACGTTCTGCTGCACGGTGAGCCAGGGCAGCAGCGCGAACGTCTGGAACACCATTGTGGTGTCCCGGTTGGTGCCGGTCAGCGGCTTGCCACGGAACAGGACCCGGCCGCCGGTCGGCGCGATGAGCCCGGCGATGCAGCGCAGCAGTGTCGACTTGCCGCTGCCGCTGCGGCCGAGCAGCGCGACGAACTCACCCTCGGCCACGTCCAGCGTGATGCCCTCCAGCACCGGCACGGCGTGGCCGTCCGGGCCGGTGAACGACTTGCTCAGCGCTTCGACGCTGATCAGCGGGGTGGTAACGGCTCTGGCATCGCCAATGGATCTGCTGCCGGTCATGCCAGCGCGTACTTCGACTCGGCCACGCTGTACAGCCGCCGCCACAGCAGCGCGTTCAGCCCGGTGACGTACACGGCCATGACCAGAATGCCCGCGATGATCTCGTGGACGTCGTTGTGCGCGGTCGCCTGGGTGATGTAGCTGCCCAGGCCGCTGGCCACCAGCAGCCGGTGCTTGTAGGTGACGAGCTCGGCCACGATGGAGGCGTTCCAGGCGCCGCCGGCCGCGGTGATCGCGCCGGTGACATAGGCGGGGAAGACGGCCGGCAGGATCATCCGGCGCCACCGCTCCCAGCCGTGCACGCCGAGGTTGTCCATGGCCTCCTTGAGGTCCGACGGTACGGCGCTGGCCCCGGCGATCACGTTGAACAGGATGTACCACTGGGTGCCCAGCGCCATGAGCAGCACGCTGCCGAAGTTCAGGCTGAGCCCGATGTCCAGGAACACGACGATGGCGAACGGGAAGATGAAGTTTGCCGGAAAACTGGCCAGCACCTGCACGACCGGCTGCATGTACTGGGCGACCCGGGGGCTGAAGCCGATCCACACCCCCACCGGCACCCAGACCACCGAGGACACCGCCACCACCACGGCCACCCGCAGCAGCGTCAGGAAGCCCACGCCGAACGCGTGCCAGATCACCCCGAGGCCCTGCTGCCCGGCGGCGACATAGGCCAGCATGTCATACAGGCCGTAGCCGAGCGCGGCGGCGACGGCCGCGGTGAACGCCACGTCGCCGGCCCGGCGCCGCGCGGCGTGGCTGACCAGGCTCCGGTCGTCGATGCCGGTGGCCGCGGCCATGAGCTGGTTCACCGGCCTGGCCACGGCCCGCCTGCCCCGCGCGGCCAGGGCAGGCCAGCTCGACCGGCGCAGGATGTCCAGCACGAGTGAGCGCGGCTTGTGACTGGCCTCGGTCAGCTCGATGCGGAACCGCTCCACATAGGCCACCAGTGGCCGCCAGAACACGACATTGACCGCCAGGATCATGACGATCATGGTGACGATGCCGGCCACGACGTGCCCGAGCTGGCCCTGCGCCACCGCCTCGCCGACATAGGAGCCCACCCCGGGCAGGGTGTAGGAGTGCCCACCCACGGTGATCAGCTCGGAGGCGGTCAGGAAGAACCAGCTCCCGCCGAAGCTCATCATCCCGTTCCAGACCAGCCCGATCGCCCCGCTCGGCACGTCGATGCTCCAGAACCGCTTCCACCGGGACAGCCCCATGAGCCGGCTCGCCTCATCCAGCTCGGCCGACTCGGCGACGAGTGAGTGGTAGAAGGAAAACGTGATGTTCCAGGCCTGCGAGGTGAAGACGGCAAACGCCGAGGCGGCCTCCAGGCCGAGCTCGGATCCGGGGAACAGCGCGAGGAAGAACGTCACCGTCACGGCGAGGAAGCCGAGCACCGGCACCGACTGCAGGATGTCCAGGGCCGGGATGAGCACCCGCCTGGCCCGCCTGCTGCGGGCCGCCACATACGCGTAGCTCAGGCTGAACGCGTAAGCGAAAAACAGCGCGGTGAACATGCGCAACAGGCTGCGGGCCGCATAGTAGGGCAGCTCGGCGGGCGAGGTGCTGATCGTGGCCGCCCGGCTCGGGTGCAGCGGCACGCGTGCGCTCGCGCCCACCCGGACCACCGCATAGATCAGCAGGAATACGCCGGCCCCGACAACGATGTCCAGCGGCCGGAAGCGCAGCCGCCGCAGCGATTCCCGGCTAGGAAAGGTTGGGGTGACCGCCATATGGCCGCAGGTTACTGGGCATCGCCCGGCGAAGGAAGCAGGCCGGCCTCGATCGCCTTGGTGACGGCGGCAGTGCGCCCTGAGGCACCGAGCTTGGTGAACGTGCGCAGCAGGTGGGTCTTGACCGTGGCCTCGCTGATGAACAGCTCCCGGCCGATCTGGGCGTTGGTCAGCCCGCGGGCGGCCAGCGCCAGCACCGTGGTCTCGCGCGGCGTCAGCGACTCGCGCTGCGGCTGCCGGGCCCGGCTGACCAGCCGCCTGGCCACCTGCGGGGCGAGCACGGTCTCGCCGCGCGCGGTCGCCCTGATGGCGTCGGCCAGCACGGCCCGCGGCGTGTCCTTGAGCAGGTAACCGGACGCGCCGGCCTCGACCGCCCGCAGGATGTCGGCGTCGGTGTCATAGGTGGTCAGCACCATGACCCTGGTGGCCGGCAGCTCGGTGGTGATCCGCCGGATCGCCTCCACCCCGTCCCCGCCCGGCATCCGCAGGTCCATCAGCACCACGTCCGGCCGGCAGGTCCTGGCCAGCGCCACGGCCTCCGCGCCGGACCCGGCCTCGCCGACGACCTCGGTGCCCGGGTCGGCGGACAGCATCCCGTTGAGCCCCTCCCGGACCACGGGGTGGTCGTCCGCGAGCAGCACCCGGATCCTCGGCATCTCGTTCATGTGGGCACCTCCACGGTCACCGACGTCCCCTCACCCGGGGCGCTGCGCACGGTCAGCGTGCCGCCACCCTCACCGGCCCGGCCGCGCATGCCGCGCAGCCCGAACCCGCCGTTCACTGCGGCCGGGTCGAACCCGGCCCCGTCGTCGGTGACCGCAAGACGTACCGAGCACGGTCCATATGTCAGCAGCACCCATGCCGTGCTGGCCTGCGCGTGCTTGCACACGTTGGCCAGCGCCTCCTGGCAGACGCGCAGCAGTACCACCTCGGCGCTGGCCGGCAGCGGCCGCACCTCGCCACAGACCTCGAAGACCGCAGGCAGGTCATGCTCGGCCCCGGTGCGCTCGGCCAGCCTGCGCAGCGCGTCGTCCAGACTCCCTGACGCCAGGTGCGCCGGGGTCAGCGCGGCGACCAGCGCCCTGGCCTCGGCCAGGTTCTCCCTGGCCGTCCTGGCCGCGATGCCCAGGTAGCGACGGGCCGCACCGTCGTCATGCCCGATTTCCGGCTCGGCGGCCTGGATCAGCATGACGATGCTGGCGAAGCCCTGCGCGATCGTGTCGTGGATCTCGCTGGCCAGCCGCTGCCGCTCGGCCAGCACCCCGGCCTCCCGGTGCACCGCGGCCAGCTCCGCCTGGGTCGCCTGCAACTGCTCGATGAGGTCGGCCCGGCCCTTGCTCTGGTCGATGATCCCGGTGATCCAGCTCCCGAACGCCACCGAGAACGCGATGCCCAGCACCGCGATCCCGATGAGTTCGGCCATGTTCCGCGACCGGATCGAACCGGTCGCCGTCGCGACAACCGCCGGGATGGCGTTGAACACCACGACGAAAGCGACCGCCCGCCGGAACGTCGACGCCGCGAAGAAGCACTGCGGTGAGAGCGCGAGCAGGATGAACGTGATCGCCGAAGTCTGGGTCTCGGCCACAGCGAACAGCGCCAGCAGCACGCCGAGGTAGAGCGTCTCCCGCAGCGCCCCTGGCTGCACCCGCTGGGCCAGCACCCGGCCCAGGGCCACGTACCAGCAGGCCATGGCGACCAGGGCGAGGCTGGCGAGGATCCTCTCCCTGGCCGTTATGCCGCTGGAGGCAAGCACGACGAGCAGGCTGATCGCGAACGTGACCCCGTAGTAGGCGTACCAGAACACCGAGCCGCGATCCCAGGCGTTGCGCCGGAGCTGGCTCATCGCGCCTGGTCTCGCCCCTGCCAGCGGAACGTTCTCACGCATATCACCAAGCTAGCCACGGCCCACAGCCCGAGCACCAGTGCTATCTCACCGTGTTGCCAGGAGTGGGCGGGTTCGGCCCTGGCAAAGCTGTCCGGCAGGAACACCGACCGCAGCCCCTGGCACAGCCACTTCAGCGGGAAGACCGCGGCGACATCCTGGATGGCTTTGGGCAGGCTGCCGAACACGAAGTACACCCCGGAGATGAACGACAGGATCAGGTAGGGGAACTGGAACACGACCGGCGCGCTCTGCGCGCTCCGGGCGACGCCGCTGAGCGCCACCCCGGCCAGCGAGCACACCACCACGGCCAGGACGAACAGCCAGGCGAACGTGAGCCACCGGCCAGCCGAGTGCGGCACGCTCAGGCCCAGCAGCGCCACGCCGGTGCCCAGCAGGATCGCGGTTTCGAGCACCGACACGACCAGCCCGGACACCGCCTTGCCGATGAAATACGCGACCTTGGGCATCGGCGTGCCGGCCAGCCGTTTCAGCGTCCCGTCGTGGCGTTCCAGCGCGACGCCGGTGCCCAGGTTGGCGAACGTGGTCGTAACGATGCCGACCGCGATGATCCCGGTGGTGAAGTACTCGCGGTAGGGCACGTTCGTGCCCGCGACCTTGCCGTGGAAGATCATGCCGAAGATGAGCTGCAGGACCACCGGCAGTGCGAACGTGAACGCCACCCGCTCCCGGTTCCTGAAGAATGCCTTGAGCTCCAGAATGCTGCTCGATAGGCCCAGGCTGGCCACCGACGGCAGATTGCCTGGACTGTTTACTCCGTTACGGTGCTGGGCTGGACTTATCGCTGTCATCGATGCACCCCGTTCCTGGTGGCCCCCGGATGGGACCCGATGAGCTGGAGATAGGTGTCCTCCAGCGTCGGCCTGGACACGGTCAGCCCGGGCACCTCGCCGCCGAACCGCCGGGAGAGCTCGGCGACCACCGCGCTGGGCGTGTCGGTCCGGGTGCTGTGCCTGCCGTCTTCCGCCTGCCAGGACACGGTGGCGGTCGCCACGTCCCGGCCGCCCAGCTCGGCCGGGGTGCCCTCGGCCCTGACCCGGCCGGCCGCGATCACCGCCACCCGGTCGGCGAGCACCTCGGCCTCGTCCAGGTAGTGCGTGGTCAGCATGATCGTGGTCCCGCCATGGGAGAGCCCGGAGATCAGCTCCCAGAACTGCCGTCTCGCCTCGGGATCGAATCCGGTGGTCGGCTCGTCCAGGAACAGCAGTTCCGGGCGGCCCACGACGCCCAGCGCGACGTCCAGCCGGCGCCGCTGCCCGCCGGACAGGTGCCGCAGCCGCGCTCCCGCCTTCCCGGTCAGGCCGACCGCGGCCAGCACCTCATCGGGATCGCGGTGCCGCGGATAGCTCGACGCGTAGTGCCGGACGATCTCGCGCACGGTCAGCTCACCCGACTCGGTCCCCGACTGGAGCACAATCCCGATCCGGCTCCGCCACAGCCGCGCGCCGCGCCCGCCCCGGTCAGCCCGGGCCGGGTCGGCACCGAGCACGCTCACCTCACCGCCGTCCCTGCTGCGGTATCCCTCGCAGATCTCAACGATCGTCGTCTTGCCGGCGCCGTTGGGCCCGAGCAGGGCGAATACCTCACCCCGGCGCACGTCCAGGTCGATGCCGTCCACCGCGGTCAGCGCGCCGTACCGCTTGCGCAGCCCGCGTACCCGCAGGGCCACCTCCGTATGTGTCATGATCAGATCATTGCGTTGCAGACCCCGCCGGTGCGCCGGCGGTTCGGTGGGGCCTGCCGTCAGCCGTTCGGTGGACGGGCTAACCCCTAACGCAACTGCTGGTTGCGTCAAGTCGGGTATCGCCGACATCGTGCCTGGCACTTTCGGGCACCAAGACCGTGATGGCACACGCTGGCACATCATGCCCGGGGATGACACGTACGCTAGTGAGCGTTGCAGTTTCATTGTGACTACGCTGTCGTTGCCGGAAGGAAACCCTACGGCAGGTGAGGAGGCGGCAGGCGTGCTGACCGACGCGTACGGACGGATCGCGACCGACCTGCGTGTCTCGGTCACCGACCGGTGCAACCTGCGGTGCACCTACTGCATGCCGGCCGAGGGCCTGGACTGGCTGCCCAGGCCGGACCTGCTCACCGACGATGAGGTCGTCCGGCTGGTCCGGATCGGCGTCGAGCGGCTCGGCATCCGCGAGGTCCGGTTCACCGGCGGTGAACCGCTGCTGCGGCGCGGCCTGACCGGCATCATCGAGCGGACCGCCCGGCTGGAGCCGCGGCCGGAGATCTCGCTGACCACCAATGCCATCGGCCTGGCCCGGCTGGCCGGACCGCTGCGCGATGCGGGCCTGGACCGGGTGAACGTCTCCCTCGACACGCTGCGCCCCGAGACGTTCCGCGCGCTGGCGCACCGGGACCGGCTGCCCGACGTGCTGGCCGGCCTGGCCGCCGCGGCCGCGTCCGGCCTGGCCCCGGTCAAGGTCAACTCCGTCCTGATGCGTGGCGTGAACGACGGCGAGGCGCCCGCCCTGTTGCGCTACTGCCTGGACAACGGCTACCAGCTCCGCTTCATCGAGCAGATGCCGCTGGACGCCCAGCACGGCTGGCGCCGCGACAACATGGTCACCGCCGAGGAAATCCTGACCGAGCTGTCTGCCGTCTTCGTGCTCAAGCCCGGCGAGCCTGCCAGCCGAGGTTCAGCGCCGGCCGAATCGTTCCTGGTCGATGGCGGCCCGGAACGCGTCGGCATCATCGGCTCGGTGACCCGCCCGTTCTGCGGCGCCTGCGACCGGGTCCGGCTGACCGCCGACGGCCAGGTCCGCAACTGCTTGTTCGCCCGCACCGAGAGCGACCTGCGCGGCCCCATGCGCTCCGGCTCATGCGACGCCGACCTGGCCATCGTCTGGCGCCGCGCGGTCGCGGCCAAGCTCCCCGGCCACGGCATCGACGACCCGTCGTTCCTGCAGCCCGACCGGCCCATGTCCGCCATCGGCGGCTGAGCACCCTGCCCATGAGCAACCCGGCCGAGGCCTTCGATGCCGTCGTGCTGGCCGGGGGGCGGGCGGCGCGGCTGGGCGGAGTCGATAAACCGGCATTGCGGGTGGGGGAGCACAGCCTGCTCGGTTCGGTGGTGGGCGCGGCGGCTGGTGCGGGGGCGCGGCTGGTGGTCGTGGTCGGCCCGGCGCGTCAGGAACTGGCGGCCGAACTGGGGGAGTTGCGGACGGTTCGGGAGGATCCACCGGGCGGCGGCCCGGTTCCGGCGCTGCGCAGGGGGCTGGCCGAGCTTGATTCGCCGGAACCACCCCCTACGGTGCTTGAGTCGCCGGAACCACGCCCTACGGCAGCCGGCTCGCCCTGGGTGGCGGTGCTCGCGGCGGACCTGCCGTTCCTGCGGGCCGAACATCTGCTGTCGCTGCTGGCCAGCGCGCGGAAGGCTGGCGTGGCCGGCGCCGTGCTGGCCGATGACGCGGGGCATCCGCAGTGGCTGGTGGGCTGCTGGCGGACGCCGGTGCTGCGGGAGGCGATCGCCGGGTACCGGGGCGGCTCGCTGCGCGGACTGCTGCGGCCGCTGAGGCCGGCCGTTCTGGCGCCCCCACATGATCGCGGCAAGCCACCGCCGTGGCTGGACTGCGATACAGCGGATGACGTGCGGACGGCGCGGCGGCTGGTCTAACGTGCCTGCAGGGGAGCAGCCGTAGGGTGTGGTTCCGGAAATTCAAGCACCGTAGGGTGTGGTTCCGGCGAGTGAACCAGGGAAGGAAGCCGCGATGAGCCCGCAGACCCCGCTGGACAGGTGGATGGAAGTCGTCTGCCTGGAATTCGGGCTGCCCGCCGGTTCGGTCGACGCCCGGCTCATCCTCGGCATGGCCAGGGATGTGGCGCACGGGGTGGACCGGCCGGCCGCGCCGCTGACCGCCTACCTGCTCGGCCTGGCGGTCGCGCAGGGACACGACCTGCAGACGGCGACGGCGCGGCTCAGCGATCTTGCGGCGGGCTGGGAGCAGTCCCGGACCTGACACCGGCACCGGCGTGGGCCGGCGTCCGCTGCCTGCGGCGGGTGAGGAACGCCAGCCCGCCGCCCAGCGTTACCAGCAGGCCCGCCAAGGCCAGCCCGGAGACGGCGACGCCGCTGGCCAGCGGGCCGTGGACGGCTGGCGGTCCGGCTGCCGTCACTTCGTACACATGCACCGGGACGGTGGCCGTCCGGACCGGCCGGCCCTGCTGGTTGGTGTGCCGCACGTCGGCATGGGCGGTCAGCGCGGTCGCGGTGTAGCCGCCGGCGACCTTCCCGGCCACGGTGACCTGGCCGGCCGCTCCGGCGCCGAGGTTTCCGTGGCAGCTCAGCGTCGTCAGCGTGCAGGTCCAGCCACGCAGGCCACCGGCCGCGGCGAGGCGGCTGACGGTCAGACCGCGCGGCAGCCGGAACCAGACGGCGGCGGCGTAGGCCGTCGTCGCACGCGGGGCATTGGACACGGTGACCCCGGCGGTGAACGCACGCACGGCAGACCTGGCAATGCTGCTGGCCGTGACGTCCTGGTGCGGAGCGGACAGGGTCAGGTCACTGACTCCCTGGCTCCACGCGCGGCCCCTGGCGGTTGGCACGCACCGGCGGGCGACGATCTGCGCTCCGGGGACGAGCGCGCCGCCCCGGACGTAGGCGCAGTCACCGGACGGCGTGTTCCTGACCTGACCGGTGGCACCGCTGAAGCTCCAGCGCTGGCCCGGCGCGCCCGCGCACTGGCCGCTGAAGCTGAGGAAGAGCGAGCCCGCCCGGCCCGCCTGCAGGCAGTACCCGTTGCCGTTCATCAGCACGCCGTTGCTGGTGAAGGTCCACAACTGGCCGTCCTGGCCGGGTGCGCACCGCTCCAGGGTGATCGTGGAACCGTTCCCCCAGGCCTGCCAGCAGAGCGTGCGGTGACCCAGCGGGCTGACCGGCGCGGGCCCGACCGGGCCGCTGCCTGCTTCTGCTCGCGTGGGAGCGGCGGTCACCAGGAGAGCCGCCGCGATCGCGAGTACGGCGGCCAGCGTTCGTTGCAGCCGGTCAGGCATGGTTCTCCCAGCATCGATTACATAATGTGAGCAATAGATTACAGTTTCGCCCAGGATGCGCGGGCCGTTTCGGGCCGGAGCGGCTGCTGCGCCGACGTATCGATGCCGTCTATCGATATCGCCAGGTATTGGCATTAGACCTATCAACGACGGTTCTCTAGAGTCAGAAGTCATGGTGATCATCGGTGCGGCGTCCGGCACGGCGACCCTGTCCGATGTGGTCCGTTCGGTGCGCGCCGTGGTGCGGCAGGAGCGGGACTGGGAGACGACCTCGCTGCTCGTCGCCGGCCGGCTGCGCGCGCAGTTGCCCGGCCCGGAGATCCTCACTGAGGCCCAGCGCGCCGGTGACCCGGCCGGTTACCGCAGCCACCTGCTGCACGCCGAGCCCGGCGGCTCGTTCTCCATCGTGGCCATGGTCTGGCTGCCCGGCCAGGTGACTCCGGTGCACGACCACGTCACGTGGTGCGTGTTCGGGGTGCTGCAGGGGGTGGAGTACGAGGAACTTTTCAGCCTGTCCAGCGACGGGCGCAGCCTGGTCCGGGCCGGGAGCTCAGAGAACCGGGCCGGCGAGGTGAGCGGCTTCGCCCCGCCCGGGGACATCCACCGGGTCCGCAACGCCGGCCACGGCGTGACCATATCGCTGCACGTCTACGGCGCCGACATCGCCCGCCTCGGCTGCAGCATCCGCCGCGAATACGACCTGCCGCTGATCTGACAGCCGCCCGTAGTAGTAGCCCAGGCGCGTGCGCGCCTGGGCTTTTCGCTGTTCACCAGAGACTTGCCATCCGAGCTATACCGATATATCGTAGAATTACATCGATAGTAGATGGGGTATCGAAGAAGAGAGACAAGAAGCCTGGTACCCCGCAAGAAATCAGAGGAGACTGCATCAGATGCACGAGGAAGACAACTGGCCGCGCAGAGGCGGCGGACGACGAGGTGGCTGGCACGCCGAGCCACACGAGCACGGCGAGCGGCACCAGCACGACCCGTGGGAGTTCTCCCGGCGTGGCCGCGGCGGTCCCGGGCCATGGGGCCCCGGCGGACGGCGCGCGTTCGCCAAGCGCGTATGGACCGGCGACGAGCCGCCACGCAGGCCCCGGGTGAAGCGCGGCGACGTCCGCGCGGCCGCGCTGGCCCTGCTGGCCGAGGAGCCGAGGAACGGCTACCAGATCATCCAGGAGATAGCCGAGCGCAGCGGGGGAGTGTGGCAGCCCAGCCCGGGCTCCGTCTACCCGGCCCTTCAGCAGCTCGAAGACGAGGGCCTCATCCGGGCCGAGAGCATGGACAGCGGGCGCAAGGGGTTCAGCCTGACCGAGGCTGGGCGCGCCTACGTGGCCGAGCACGGCGACGAGGTCGCCGAGCCATGGGCGGTGGTGGCCGGGCGGGAGCACGGCGGCGTCCGCGAGATGCGCGAACTCATCGGGCAGCTCGCCATGGCAGCCATGCAGGTGACCAGCGCTGGTTCGGACGCCCAGGTGGCCGAGGCCCAGCGGATCCTGAGCGCCACCCGCAGGAGCCTGTACCGGATTCTGGCCACCGAAGAAGACGAAACCGCTGCCACCGAGGCCGGCGACACCGCTGGGGAGAACTGACCCGGGCTAGGCTCGAAGAGCATCTCAGGGAGGCAGCGCAATGACAGCGGAAAGAACGGCGGACGCCTCGCCGGCCCGCACCACCCACCCGGGTCACCCCGGGGCGGTGGTGCCCGGCGAGGCCGCCGTCCGGGTCAGCGGACTGACCAAGAACTACGGTGAGATCAAAGCCGTGCGCGGCATCGATTTCACGGTGGCGCCGGGGGAGACGTTCGGGTTCCTGGGTCCGAACGGGGCGGGCAAGTCCACGACGATCAAGATCCTGTGCACGCTGGCCGAGCCGACCTCCGGGACGGCCAGCGTGGCTGGCCACGACGTGATGGCCGAGCGGGACGCGGTCCGGCGCAACATCGGCCTGGTGTTCCAGGACACCACGCTGGACACCTATCTCACCGGTGCGCAGAACCTGCGGTTCCACGCCGACCTCTACGCGGTGCCGAAGAAGGCGGTGGCACCCCGGATGCGCCAGGTGCTGGAGATGGTCGGCCTGTGGGACCGCCGCGACAGCCTGGTCAGCACCTACTCCGGTGGGATGCAGCGCCGGCTGGAGATCGCGCGCGGCCTGCTGCACGCGCCGCGGGTGCTGTTCCTGGACGAGCCGACGGTCGGGCTGGACCCGCAGACCCGCTCGTCCATCTGGGAGTACATCAACGACCTGAAGGGCCGCGAGGACATCACCATCTTCCTGACCACGCACTACATGGACGAGGCCGAGAACTGCGACCGGATCGCCATCATCGACAACGGCCAGATCGTCGCCATGGACACGCCGGAGGCACTGAAGGCGAGCGTCGGCCAGGACCGGGTGCAGATCCACACCGCCGATGACGGCGCGGCGATCGCGGCGCTGGCGGACACCTTCGGCATCGCGGCCGGGATCCACGACGGCGCGGTCACGTTCTCCGTTGCCTCGGGTGAGCAGTTCGTGCCGCGGCTGTTCGCCGAGCTGTCGGTGCCGATCCGGTCGGTGAGCGTGTCCCGGCCGTCGCTGGACGACGTGTTCATGAGCTACACGGGCAAGACCATCCGGGACGCCGAGGCGACCGGCACCGACCGGATGCGCACGATGGTCAACGCCTGGCGAAGGAGGGGGTGAGGCAGCCCATGGCTACCCAGGTACGCGAGCCGGTGGCAGGATCCGGCGAGCTCACTGACATGATCCGGGTCGCGGTGCCGGAGCGGAGCATCCGGCAGGATCTGCGGGCCGCGTCGATCGTCTGGCGCCGGGAGCTGATCAGGTTCCGCAGCGACCGGCTGCGCGCGATCAGCGGGCTCATCCAGCCGGTGCTGTTCCTGTTCGTGCTGGGCTCCGGGCTGTCCAGCCTGGCCAGGCGCGGCCTGCCGCCGGGGGTGGACTTCAAGACGTTCATCTATCCCGGCGTGCTGGCCATGTCCGTGCTGTTCACGGCCATCTTCTCGGCCGCCTCGATCGTGTGGGACCGCGAGTTCGGGTTCCTGCGGGAGATGCTGGTCGCCCCGGTCAGTCGGGCCGCCCTGGTGATCGGCAAGTGCCTGGGCGGCGCGACCGTGGCGACCCTCCAGGGCGTGGTGATCCTGGTGCTGGCCTGGCTGGCGCACGTGCCCTACAACCCGGTGCTGATCGTGACCCTGATCGGCGAGCTGCTGCTGCTGTCGTTCACGCTGACCGCGTTCGGCGTGATGATGGCCGCCCGGATCAAGCAGATCCAGGCCTTCATGGCACTGACCCAGATGCTCGTCATGCCGCTGTTCTTTCTGTCCGGCGCGCTGTACCCGCTGCGCGGCCTGCCGGCCTGGCTGTCGGTGCTCACCCGGTTCGATCCGCTCACCTACATCGTCGATCCGATGCGCCACGCGGTGTTCAGTCATCTGACCATTAGCCCGTTCGCGGTCCACGCGCTGGCCCCCGGAGTCAGCTGGGCCGGCTGGCTGGTTCCCCAGTCGCTGTCACTTGCCCTGGTCGCCATCATGGGCCTGGGCATGCTCACCGTGGCGATCGCAGAGTTCCGCAAGACCGAGTAGCGCGGCTTCCAGCCACGCCCGCAGCGCTCGCCGGGGAGCCGCCGAGGCCTCTGCGGAGCCCCGTGGGCCTCCCCCTCTTCCCTGATCCCCCTGGAGCCCTCCGCTAAGCCGCTCAGACCGCCCAGCACGGCGCAGAGCGGGCAAATATACATTTCCCCGCCCAGCCGCCCAGGAGCGGCGACAGCGCATCCTGGCCCCGCGCAGACGCACCAGCGGCAACCCCCACCGTGCAATCCCACCGGCCAGTCCCCAGAGGTAACACCCGGTGATATCCGGCCCACCGGTTTCCGCCCCCGGTATCTGCCGCTTAATTCACCAGCTGTTTGCATCAGAAGATCGTTTACCTAAAAGATCCAGTGCAAGATCTACCGCCCCATGCACACCCTGGTACGTGCCTGTACCCAAGCCCCCTTAGTGACCTTTCCGGATCTCTTCCCCACCACCGGTTAAGCAACCTATACCCCGTATACCAGCCCACCAATTTGGTTGTTGAAGCTCCATTACGGGTTCGCCCGGCGCCGGTGGGTGGCGGAATCTTGTCCGCCCGGCCAGCTACCAGACCCAGGACGCCCAGGCTTTCCGCACCACATCCCTGGCTGGAACCGCGCAGGCAGTAACCAACCTCGAAGAATCCACCGACGAGACGCCCAGGCTAGCCGGGCCCAGTGGTAACCATCTGCGCAGTTCGGCGGTGGCATGAAGCGATCTTGGCGGGCCTGGTGGCTCTGGCCGGTCAGGCGCCGGGACGGGGTCGCGAAGAGGCGGGACGGGGTCGCGAAGAGGCGGGACGGGGTCACGGAGAGGGAGGCCGGATGCGCTGACTCCGCCCGTGGTTGCCGGCGCCCTTCCCAGGCCGGGCGACGTCAGCTCCTGTCATGGGGGTCCCGACGCTGGGTTACCAGGAATGCCTTGGGTGGCGTTCTGCCTGCGGGTTTGCGGTAGGTCCGCTCTGGGTGGGGTGCACTTGGGCTCTTGGGCAGGGTGGTTGTTGAAGCTCCGTCACACCCATCACGCGTTTCCCAGCTCATGACAGCACCCACCAAACCAGCCGGCTGTTCCAGCATGGTGGTGCCGAGCTTGACGTGGCCCGGGGCGCCATCGAACTCCGACATCTGCACGACGGCCTACGGCCACGGGTCACCCCCATCCCCCCATCCAGCACCCAAGTGGGGGCCCCAGGGCTCTCCCCCCGGGCAGATACTGCGAGATCCCCCCAGCCAGCAACCCAAGTGGGGGCCTCCGGAGGCTCTCCACCCCCGGGCAGATACTGCGAGATCTCCCCAGCCAGCAACCCCAGTGGGGGGCTCCGGGGGGTCTCCCCCCGGGCAGATACTGCGAGCCCCCGGCGAAGGCCCAAAGGGCCTGAGCATAGGGCGACGCCGGGTGGCTACGGGGGCAAACCACCCGGCGTCGCAATCATCGGCGTTCCGACGGGGGCCCGGAACGCCGGCAAGTGGTGCTCCGACGGGGGACCAGAGCACCGGAGGCTATGTTACACGAAGGCCCCCCCTTGTGTGTCAACCCCCTACTTAAAGCCCATCTCGGCCCGGACAGCCGCCGATCTCCGCTCATCGGCCGTTACCTGACCGTTAATGCACTCCAGCCCCGGTCCGCGGTTGCTCAATGTGACTTCCGGACATCGTCACTGACCGAAGTCGGAGTCCCGGCTGCACTGTCCGGACCGGTGGCTGAACGTGACTGCCCACCCGGCACATCAGAAGAGCCTGAGTATCGCTCCGGCAGGTTCGGCTCATAAGGCTGGAACCCCCGTGTGCTACTTGGCTCACGGCCGCCATTCGCGAATACCACCGCAAAATAGGGTATAACGATTGCCCCGGCCACCGGTATCGCTGACACCCAGCCGGTATGCGCGACGAACAGGATGATGGCGACCACGAAGCACAGAACGCGGATTCCCATCATCAGCAGGTACCGGCGCTCACGGTACGCGATATCCTCCGAGAGCGGCCGTTTCGCCTCCGTAACCAAGGAGACATCCGGCCGCCGCGTCCTGTGCACTACTCTCACGTCTCCACGGTATGCCCGGTGACGGACAGCGTCCACGCCGGCCGCCTTCGGGGACCGCGAGAAAATTTTCCTGGACTGTCTCATTTTGCGACCAGCCCAGCCAGATCCGCCACCCCGGCCGCCCCGCTCAGTGCCATGGCGTGGGCGAGATCGTCGGTCAGCCCGGTCAGCAGATCGCTGACGCCGCGCGTCCCGCCGGCCGCCAGCGCCCACAGGACGGGGCGGCCGACGAACACCGCCCGGGCCCCCATCGCGAGAGCCGCCAGCACATCGCCGCCACTGCGCAAGCCGCCATCCACGTAAACCTCACATCCCCCTCCGGCGGCCGCTGACCCGGTGCCGAGCGCTGCCAGCACGCCGGGCAAGGCGCCGGCCGTCGGCACGGCGCCATCGAGCTGGCGCCCGCCGTGGTTGGAGACGATGACCCCAGCCGCCCCATGGCTGGCGCAGGCGAGCGCGTCGTCGGGTCGCAGCACGCCCTTGACGATGACCGGCAGCCCGCCGCTGACCTCACCGAGCCAGCCGATGTCGCCGAAGGTCAGATCGGGCGCCTGTTCGGCATCCTCCGGATGGGGCAGAGATCCGATGTTTGTCATGAAATCTGAACCGTCGATGAACTCGCCGCCACCACGGTTGCGGCGCTTCCTGCCGACCACGGGAGTGTCGCCCGTGAGCACGATGGCTGACGCCCCAGCGGTCGCTGCCCGGCGGACCAGCCCGGCGGTGAGATTCCGGTCGCGCATGACGTACGCCTGGAACCACCACGTCCCGCCGGCCGCCGCCAGCACGGCGGCGACGTCCTCGATCCGGCGGGAACTGCGCGTCGACAGCACGTACAGCGCACCGGCCCGGGCAGCGCCGCTGGCCGTCGCGACTTCGCCGTCCTGGTGCACCATCCGGTGGGCGGCGGTCGGCGCCACTGCGATGGGCGTCGCGAGCGGGCTGCCCAGCACGTCGATGCCCGTGTCCACCGAAGCGACGTCGCGCAGCACCCGGGGGAGCAGCCGCACCTGGCGCCAGGCCTTCGCGTTGGCACGCAGTGTCCGTTCCTGTCCCGAGCCACCGGCGATAAAGTCGTATACCTCGGGGTGCAGCAGTCCGCGCGCCTCCCGCTCCAGCCCTTGGACATCCACCCTCATCCGGCCATCATCCTCTCCGGCCGCGTGATCACTTCTCACCCACGGCGGGCGGCGGGGCGGGTATCGTACGCCACCGCTGGACATCGACGCATGGGAGGACAGATACATGGCAGATCGCACATACCGGGTCACCGAGATCGTCGGCACCTCACCTGATGGCATCGAGACGGCCATCAGGAACGCGCTGCGCCGCGCCGGTCAGACCCTGAGGCACCTGGACTGGTTCGAGGTCACCCAGGTCCGTGGCCAGATCGTGGACGGTGAGATCGCCCACTTCCAGGTCGGGCTCAAGGTCGGCTTCCGCCTCGAAGACAGCTGACCACGATGGCAATGCCCACGCTCACAGCCCCCCGACGGCTCAGCTTGCCTGACTCACCGAGGACATGTTGAACCCCTCGACGCGCCCGGGTGGCATGACAACCCGCGTGAAGGTCTCGTTCAGCTCACGCGGCAGCGCGGGCACCGACCCGCCCACCTCGGTCAGCCGGCTCAGCATCCCCACCGGGCTCTCATTGAACCTGAAGTTGTTCACCTCGGCCGTGACCTCCCCATTTTCCACGAGGTAGACGCCGTCCCTGGTGAGCCCGGTGAGCAGCAGCGTCTGCGGGTCCACCTCCCGGACGTACCACAGGCAGGTGAGCAGCAGGCCACGGCTCGTCTTGGCCACCATGTCGTCGAGCGTGGGCAGGTCCGAAGCCGGGGACTCGAAGATGAGGTTCTCGATCCGGGGCGTCACCGGCAGCCCGGACAGTTCGGCGGAGTAGCGGGTCTGCTGCAAGGCGGTCAGGTGACCGTCCCGGATCCAGTCGCTCGGCCGCAGGGCCAGCCCGTTGTCGAAGACCGAATCATCCCGGCCGGAGAAGTAAGCGATCACGAACGGCGCGCACTCGAGTCCCGGTGCCGCGGGGTCGCTGCGCAACGTAACGGGGAGACCGGTCAGCCGTTCGCCGATCCGCGTCCCGCCGCCCGCCTTGCTGAACACCGTCCGGCCGTCCATCGCGTCCTTCGCGCTGGCGTGCCAGTACATATAGGCAAGCAGGTCGGACATGGCCCCCGGCGGCAGCAACGTCTCGTACCGGCCGGCCGGCAGCTCGACCCGGCGGCTGCCCCAGCTCATCCGCCGCGCCAGGCTCGCATCCAGCGCCGCCACGTCCACGTCGGTGAAGTCGCGGCTGGCCACACCGGTGTAGGTGGACTGGCTCAGGCCGGCGCTCTTCGCGTTCAGTTCCACCTTGCCGGACGGCTGGTCGTGCCGCAGCCGCAGCCCGGTGGACGTGCCGAGGAACACACAGTCGAGGTTGTGCTCGGCATAGCCGTACAGCTTCTGGCCGCGGGACGCGGCCGCCTCGAACGCACCGCCCAGGCCGGCGGTGAAGTCGCGGAACACGCCGATCTCTGTGCGGCCGGCCGGATCGTCCCAGCGCGCCGCCGCCGGCCCGTCAGCAGCGTCGGCGTCGCCGGGCCCAAGCAGCGGCCTGGCATCCTCGGCGGGCGAACTCTGCTCGGCCGCCTGCTGCGCCGCGCGCACGACGTCCTCGATCTGGTCGTCCCGCACGCCCGCCCGCGACACCACCCCGGCCGCCGTCTCGCCGCCGCGATGCTGGATCGCGATGACGGTGAGCCGGCGGCTCCGGGACACCCCGTTGGTGGTCAGCGTGTTGCCTGCCCAGCGCAGGTTGGCCGACGAGTTCTCCTCCACGATCACGACGCACTCGCCGCCGGCCGCCGCGAGCGCCCGCTCCACCGTGTTCTGCGGCGTGTGCCCGGCTTGGCTGGTCACGCGCCCTCCTCAACGGTGTTCAGGATCCTGATGCCGCGCATGAGCACGGCCGGGCAGCCGTGGCTGACCGGCGCCGTCTGGCCCGGCTGGCCCTTCCCGCAGTTGAACGCGCCCGCCAGCAGGTAGGTCTGCGGCCCCCCGACGGCCTCCATCGAGTTCCAGAAGTCGGTGGTGACCGCCTGGTAGGCCACGTCGCGAAGCTGCCCGGCCAGCCGCCCGCTTTCGATCTTGTAGAACCGCTGGCCGGTGAACTGGAAGTTGTACCGCTGCATGTCGATCGACCAGCTCTTGTCGCCGGCGATGTAGATCCCGTGCTCGACACCCGCGATCAAGTCCGCGACAGACGGCCCACCCGGCGCTGGCTTCAGCGACACGTTCGCCATCCGCTGCAGCGGCATGGCGCTGGGCGAGGCGGCGAACGCGCAGCCGTTGGACCGGCCCAGACCGGTGCGCCGGGCTATCCGCCGGTCGAGCTGGTAGCCGGTGAAGACGCCATCCGTGATCAGGTCCCAGGACTGGGCGGCCACTCCTTCGTCGTCGAATCCAACCGTGGACAGACCGTGTTCGGCCGTCCGGTCGCCGGTGACGTGCATGACCGCCGAACCGTACCGCAGGCTGCCCAGCTTGTCCGGGGTGGCGAACGAGGTGCCGGCGTAGGCGGCCTCATAGCCGAGCGCCCGGTCGAGTTCGGTGGCGTGCCCGATGGACTCGTGGATCGTGAGCCACAGGTTGGTCGGCTCGATGACCAGGTCGTAGCGCCCCGGCATGACGGACGGTGCGGCCAGCTTCCCGGCCAGCAGGTCCGGCATCTCGGCGAGCTCGGTGGTGAAGTCCCAGCCGGTCCCGGTCAGGTACTCATACCCGCGCCCGGCCGGCGGCGCGAGCGTGCGCATGGTCTCGAACCTGCCGTCCGGGCTCAGCATCACGGCGGTGACCTCGGGATGCACCCGGACCCGCTGCTGCAGCGTGGTCGTCGCGCCGTCGGAGTAGAACTTGCACTCCTTCACGGCATCCAGCGTCGCGTCCACGTGGTCGACCGCGTCGTGGCGGAGCAGGCCCTCGCTCCATTCCCGGAGCAGCGCGATCTTGTCTGCGACGCTGACCTCGAATGGATCGATCACATAGGCGGACACCCAGGTGACATCGCCGTGCGCCGGCTCGTCGGCCAGCTCGATCCGCTCGGCCGCGATCGGCGCGGCGACCCTGGCCACGTCCACTGCCTGCCGCGCCGCGTCGGCAGCCGCTTCCGGAGTCAGATCCACCGAGGCGGCGAACCCCCAGGTGCCATCCACCACCACCCGTACGGCCAAGCCCATGTCGTCGGCGTCGACCAGGGTCTCCAGGCGGCCATCGGCGAGCTGCAGACGCTGCCCGCGGATGAGTTCGGCACGGAAATCGGCGTGCTGCGCGCCAAGATCGGACGCCCGCTGCAGCGCGGCGCCGGCGAGCTCGCGCAGCCCCAGGCCGGCGAACCCGGGATCGATCCGGTCCGCCGCCGCCGTTTGTGTGCTTTGATCCACGACAGGCAACCTATCCCACGTCGGAGACCTGTAGTCTCGCCAGGATCCCTACCGCGGAGGTGTTCAGCACAGTGAGCCGTTCCGTACTGGTAACCGGCGGCAACCGGGGAATCGGGCTGGCGATCGCCCGCAGGCTGGCGGCCGGCGGCGACAACGTCACGGTGACGTCCCGGTCGGGTGACCCGGTCGAAGACCTGAGCGTGGTCCAATGCGACGTCACCGACGAAGCCTCGGTGGACGCTGCCTTCAAGCAGGTGGAAGAGCAGCACGGGCCGGTCGAGGTGCTGGTCTCCAATGCCGGGATCACCCACGACCAGCTTCTCGCGCTGCTGAAGGAAGAGGACTTCGTCCGGGTCATCGACACGAACCTCACCGGCGCCTACCGGGTGGCGAAGCGGGCGGTGCGCGGCATGATGCGCCAGCGTCGCGGCCGCCTCATCTTCATCTCCTCGGTGGTCGGGCTGTTCGGCTCGGCTGGCCAGGCGAACTACGCGGCGTCGAAGGCCGGGCTCGTGGGCATGGCCCGCTCGCTGGCCCGCGAACTGGCCTCCCGTAACATCACCGCGAACGTCGTGTCACCCGGCTTCGTCGAAACCGACATGACGGCGGTGCTGCCCGAAGCGCGGAAGGAAGCCATCCTGGCCGACGTGCCGCTGGGAAGGCTCGCCTCGCCCGACGAGGTGGCCGGCGTGGTGGCCTTCCTGGCCGGCGACGACGCCGCCTACATCACCGGGGCGGTCATCCCGGTGGACGGCGGCCTTGGCATGGGTCACTGACTGAAGGGACTGGGGATGGGCATCCTCGACGGCAAGCGGATCCTGGTGACCGGTGTGCTGACCGACGCCTCGATCGCCTTCCACGTGGCGAAGATCGCGCAGGAGCAGGGCGCCACGGTCATCCTCACCGGGTTCGGCAGGCTGACCCTGGTCGAGCGGATCGCGAAACGGCTGCCCGACCCGCCACCCGTACTGGAACTCGACGTGACGGACACCGGCCAGCTCGATTCGCTGGCCGAACGGGTCGGCGAGCACGTCGACGGCCTCGACGGCGTGGTCCACTCCATCGGCAACGCGCCGCAGGATGCGCTCGGCGGCAACTTCCTGAACACCACCTGGGAGGACGTGGCGGCGGCGGTACAGGTCTCCACCTACTCGCTCAAGGCTCTCACCGTGGCGGCGCTGCCGCTGATGAAAGGCGGCGGATCGGTCGTCGGCTTCGACTTCGACGCGAGCAAGGCCTGGCCGGGCTACGACTGGATGGGCGTGGCCAAGGCCGGCCTGGAGGCGTGTTCCCGCTACCTCGCCCGGGACCTGGGCGCCAAGAACATAAGGGTCAACCTCATATCATCGGGGCCGGTCCGCACCATGGCGGCGAAGAGCATCCCCGGTTTCGACGAGTTCGAGCCGGTCTTCGCCGAACGCGCACCGCTCGGCTGGGACATCAGGGATGCCGGCCCAGCCGCGCGGGCCTGCGTCGCGCTGCTCTCCGACTGGTTTCCCGCGACCACCGGCGAGATCATCCACGTAGACGGCGGCCTGCATGCGATGGGCGGCTGACCAGGATCCGCCGTCAATATCAAGATCATTATTAATAACTGACGGATGGGGCTGGACACCCGGCTAACCGAACCTCAGCGCAGCATCCCGGACAGCCGGGTCTGGCGTGGCCGCTCACCGATGACCTGCACCGCCCTGGCCAGCGCCGGGCCAGCGCCGTGGACCACCGACAGGTGCCGCTGCGCCCTGGTGAGGGCGGTGTAGACCAGCGGCCTGGACAGCATCCCGGCAGCCTCGGGGGGGAAGACCGCGACCACGGCCGGCCACTCCGACCCCTGGGCGCGGTGCACGGTCATCGCCCAGCCGTGCCGCAGGTCGGTCAGCAGCTTGAACGGCACGGTGACCGGGACGCCGGTGAACGTGATGATCAGGCCGTCGTCGGCAACACCGGTGACGGTGCCGACCTCACCGTTGGCGAAGCCCTCGTCGATGTGGCTGGCGATCGCCACCACCCGGTCGCCGGGGTCGAACCCGCCGTGCGCGCCGGGCCCGGGGTTGAGCCGTGCCTTGAGCACGCGGTTCAGCTCGACCGTGCCCGCCGGGCCCTTGTGCACCGGCGTGACAACCTGGATGCCGCCGGTCTGGATGCCGAGCACACGCGGGATCGAGTCGGTGACGAGCTGCGTCACCCGCAGCGCCGCCTGCTGGCTGCCGCGCACCGGCACGACGACCGCCTCGTGCTCCTGGCCCTGCCCGTCCGGCTTCACCGGCGGCAGCGAGCCGCCGCGCACGGCGGTGGCCAGCCGGGCGATCACTCCGCCCTCCCGCTGGCGGTAGAGCGTGGTCAGCTCGGTGACCGGCACGGCGCCGGAGTCGATGATGTCGGCCAGCACCCGCCCGGGCCCGATCGACGGCAACTGTGCCGGATCGCCGACCAGCATCAGCCTGGTACCGTCGGCGCAGGCTTCGACCAGCGCGGCGGCCAGTTCCGCGTCGAGCATGGACGACTCGTCCACCACCACGAGATCGGCATCCAGCGGCCATTCCTCGCACCGGGTGAAAATCCACGCCGGTTCGCCGCCGCGGCCTGACTCGCCGCCGTCGCCGTGGCTGCGGCCCTGGGCGCCGAGCAGCCGGTGCAGCGTGGTGGCCGGGGCACCGGCAAGTTCCTCCAGCCGTTTGGCCGCCCGGCCGGTCGGCGCGGCCAGCGCGACCCGCAGCCCCCGCTCGGCGGCCAGCGCGACAACGGCCGCGACCGTGCGGCTCTTGCCGGTACCAGGCCCACCGGCCAGCACGCTGACCCCATGCCCGGCCACAGCCTCAACCGCGCCACGCTGCGCCTCATCCAGCTCGATCGTCCCGCCTGTCCCAGCAACCTCAACAGCGGCCGTCCCGTCAATTCGTGGCCCATCAACCTCATCGGCCCCAGCAACCTCAACAGCAGCCGTTTCGTCAATTCCTGGCCCATCAACCTCATCGGTCCCAAAGATCACACCAGCATCAATCGTCTCAAACATCCCGGTAACTTCAGAGGTCCGCATAGGCGCGCTGTCGCCGGGATTGATCTGGTCGTGCTCGGTGTCCAGTTCGGCGCGCTTGGCGGCGGCCTTGTTCTTGCCGGTTCGCCTTGCAGCGGGCTTGATGCGAGTGGCCTTGGGCGTGGGCAGCGGCTCCGCCGTGGCCGACAGGCGCCGCAGGCCTTCGGCGATCGCCTCCTCGGCCATGGCGTACCGGGCCAGCGACAGCAGGACGGTGGTGCCGGGCTCGGCGTCCTCGTCCGCCGGGGTCTCGTCCAGCGCGGCGGCATCCCCGGCGGCCTCATCCTCGAACGGGATGACGGTGCCCTCATCGATCGCGGTGGTCACGGCGGCGGCCGGGTCGTCCACCCGGAAGCGGCCCACCGAGCGCATGATCACGTCGGCGGGCACAGCGGTGTGGCCGTCCCGCGCCGCCTTGCCGAGCAGGTGCGCGACCAGCGCCCGGCCGCGCCGTGGATCCTGCGGATGCGCCCGGTCGCCGAGCAGTTGGCGGGCGAACCAGTCGGCCTGGTTCGGCTGGATCTGGGGCAGCAGGAGCAGTAGCCAGGGGTCTTCGCGCAGCCGGATCGATGCGGACCGGCCGAGATAGCTGACGGCGGGCCCGGCGAACCTGGCAGGCACCCGGCAGGACACCAGGATCTCTGCGGTGTCGTAGCACGGCAGAGCGTCCTCGAAGGTGCCCGCCAGCCGCTCCGCCCGTTTCGGCCCGATGCCCTCGACCAGTTCGAGCTTTGCGGCGCTGACGTCCTCTGGCGTGGTAATCCCCGCCGCGGCCAGCCGCGTGGCCATCCCGCGGCCCAGGCCCGGCCACAGCCCCGCCGCGCAGAACTCGGCGAATACGCCGTCGCCGGCCGCACCGGCCGGGCGCGCCGGGGCACCCGTGTCCGGCTGCGCGCTCACGGATGACATGCCGGCCAGCCTACGGCCCGTGCCGCCCGCAGGGTTGTCAGCGACACCGGCCGGGTGTGGTGCGAGGAAGGTAACCCGGGTCACGTGAGGTAGATCGCGACGTTGGGCCGGCCGTCAGCCAAACGGTTTCACGCCGGGGTAAGCCCGGAAGCGGTAGTGGCGGCGCACCTGTGGGGCGAGGCACAATGCGTTCATGGCAGGGCCTTTCGGTGGTGCCGGCTTCGCCCGCGCTCCGCTCCGTGCTTCCGACGCGGACCGTGAGGAAGCCGTCGCCCAGTTGCGCGAGGGATTCGCGGCGGGCCAGTTGTCCCAGGACACGTTCGTGTACCGGATGGAAGCCGCGCTCGGGGCCAGAGACCAGGGTGAGCTGGCCGGGCTGTTCACCGACCTGCCTGCGCCCCGGCGGCTCCGGATGCCCGCGTGGCGCCGGCTTCCGGCCAGAATCGACGCCGGCTCGCGGGCCAAGGCGGTCTTCACCCCGGTGCGCGGCGCGGTGCAGGCTTTGCCATCGATCGTCACCTCGGCGCGGCGGATGGGCTTGGCGGGACGCCGGCCGCGCCTGCCCGGGCTGAGTTTCCCGTCGTTCAGCAGCCAGCTTCGGTTCACCATCGGCCGGGATCCCGGCTGCGACCTGGTCATCCCGGACCTGACCGTGTCACGGCGGCACGCTGGCCTGGATCGTGGGCTGACCGGGTGGCTGCTCACCGACTTCGGCTCGACCAACGGAACCCGGCTGAACGGCTGGCGGGTTCGCGAGCCGGTGCCGGTGCACTCCGGCGACCGGGTCAGCTTCGGCGACGTAACGTTCGTGCTGCTGCCCGACCGCTGAGCACAAGCAGCGGGTCAGACCCCGTAGAGTCGTGTCGTGGCGTTGGTCCTTCTTGTGCGGCACGGCCTCACGGCTGTCACCGGATCCGTGCTGTCCGGCTGGACACCCGGCGTCACGCTGGATGACCGCGGCACCGCCCAGGCTCAGGCGCTTGCGGCGAGGCTGGCTCCCGTGCCCCTCGACGCGATCGTCACCAGCCCGCTGGAGCGGTGCGTGCAGACGGCCACCGCCATCGCGGACCAGCACGACCCGGTGCCCTTCCACCATGACGAACGGCTTGGCGAGTGCAAGTACGGCGACTGGACCAACCGGCCGCTGAAGAAGCTGGCCAAGGAGCCGCTGTGGCGGGTGGTGCAGCAACACCCGAGCGCCGTGCGCTTTCCCGGGCCCGACGGGGAAACCATGCTGGACATGCAGCACCGGGCGGTGGGCGCGGTCCGGGACTGGAACTCCAGGCTCGGGCCGAGCGCTGTCTACGTCATCTGCTCGCACGGCGATGTGATCAAGGCGATCGTGGCCGATGCCCTCGGCCTGCATCTCGACCAGTGCCAGCGGATTCAGGCCGACCCGTGCTCGCTGACGGTGCTCAGGTACACCCCGCTCCGCCCGTTCCTGGTCCGGATGAATGACAACGGCGGCGACGTTAGCAGTCTCATCCGCCGGGACACCGGCCACCGGGCCCCGCCGGAAAGCAGCGACGCCGCGGTTGGTGGGGGAGCGGGAGAAGCCGCGATGACTTCGGGTGAAGGCTCTGCCGTCGCCGCGGTCGCGCGTGAGACGGTAACAGCGGACGCGCAAGGATAGGGACCATGCCGTTCTACTTGTACGACCCGCCGCAGAGGTTCGTGGCCGGGGCAGTCGGCCAGCCAGGCGAGCGGACCTTCTACCTGCAGGCGACCGACGGCAGCAGGGTCACCAGCGTGTCCCTGGAGAAGTTCCAGGTGAGCCAGTTGGCCGAGCGGCTCGATGAGCTCCTTGACGAGGTGCTCAGGCGAACCGGCGGACAGCCCGCCACGCTGTCGGCCCCGGCCGACGATGGCCCGCTCGACCTTCCGCTGATGGAGGAGTTCCGGGTCGGCGCGATCGCGCTCGCCTGGGACGGCGAGACCGACCGCGTCGTGATCGAGGCCCAGGAGGAATCCGAAACCCCGGTGGAGCCGCTGGCCGACGTGGTCCCCACGGACGGGCCCGGCGTGCTGCGGGTGCGGCTCACCCCTGAGGCCGCCCGTGCCTTCGCCCAGCGCGCGCTCCGGATCGTCGCACAGGGCAGGCCACCCTGCCCGCTGTGTGGGCTGCCGCTCGATACCACCGGTCACGTGTGCCCGCGACAGAACGGGTACCGGGCGGGCCATGACTGAGCCGTCCGCGGAACCGGCCACGGGGCCACCCAGTAGGCCACCAGGCCGGCCACCAAGGAGTGGGCGCAAACAGGCGAACAGCAGGAAACGCACGAACCCACCTCCCCACGACGACGCCGCCGAAAGGGCCGAGCAGGCGGCGATCACGCTGCTCACCGAGGGCGAACTGGACGTCGAGGGCAGGCTCGTGGTCGCCTCGAACGCAACTCTCTACTGCACGGTGCGCGGTGGTGGCACCGAGGCCGCGTGCGTGTACAAGCCGGTGGCCGGGGAGCGCCCGCTGTGGGACTTTCCCACCGGGACGCTGGCCGGCCGTGAGGTGGCCGCCTACGCGGTGTCCAGGACGGCCGGCTGGAACGTGGTGCCGCCGACGGTGTACCGGGACGGGCCGTTCGGTCCGGGCATGTGCCAGCTCTGGATCGAGGCCGATCCGGACGTGGACACGATCGCACTGGCCCGTCGCGGCGACCACGCCGGCCTGCGCGACATGGCCGTGTTCGACGCCGTGGTCAACAACGCCGATCGCAAGATAGGCCACCTGCTGCCGGACTGCGACGGCCACCTGTACGGCTGCGACCACGGGGTCTGCTTCGCCGAGGAGTACAAGCTGCGCACCGTCTTGTGGCAGTGGCGCGGCCGCCGCCTCCCAGCCGGCGCGGTCGAGAAACTGCGCCGCCTGCAGACGGCGCTCGACGGCGGTCCGCTCGCCGAGGAACTCTCCCGCTGGCTGACACCGGACGAGGTCAGCGCCACCAAACGGCGGGTGGACCTTCTGCTTGAGCACCGGGTCCATCCCTACCCCCCGGCGGGCTGGCCCGCTGTTCCCTGGCCGCCGCTCTGACACCACGCCCCGGTGGACGTCTTCAACGGGGGCTCAGCGCGGGGGCTCAGCGCGCGCCAGGAGTAGCGGGACCGGGGCCGCCGTGACGCCGCCGCAGGTAGCGCTCGAATTCGCGGGCGATCGCGTCACCGCTCGCCTCCGGCAGGTCGGTCGCGTCCTGCGACTCTTCCAGGGTCCGGACGTACTCGGCGACCTCGGTGTCTTGCTGGGCCAGTTCGTCGACGCCACGTTCCCAGGCGCGGGCCTTCTCGCTCAGGTCGGCCAGCGGGAGGGCCACGTCGAGCACGTCTTCGACGCCACGCAGAAGGGCGAGGGTGGCCTTGGGGCTGGGCGGGGTCGCGACGTAATGCGGGACGGAGGCCCAGAGGGAGACGGCGGGGATGCCGGCGTCACCGCAGGCGTGGGCCAGGACGCCGACGATGCCGGTCGGGCCCTTGTAGTCGACCGGGGCGGCGTTCAGTTCGGCGGCCAGCTTGGGATCGGACGCGGCGGCTGAGACCGGGACGGGCCTGGTGTGCGGGGCGTCGGCGAGCAGAGCGCCGAGAAGGACGACGAGTTCCACCTCGAGTTCGGTGAACGAGGCGACGAGTTCGCTGCTGAAGGCGCGCCAGCGCATGTTGGGCTCGATGCCGTGGACCAGGACGATGTCCCGGCTGAAGCCCTCGGGCTTGGCCACCGAGAAGCGGGTGGTGGGCCAGACCAGGCGCTCGGTGCGGCCCTCGGAGAACTCGACGACCGGGCGGGTGACCTGGAAGTCGTAGAAGTCCTCGGGGTCCATGGCCGCGATGGGCGTGGCATCCCATTCGATGCCCAGGTGGCTGATCACCCCACTCGCCGCCTCGCCCGCGTCGTTCCAGCCCTCGAACGCGGCCACCAGCACGGGTGCGGTGAGCTTGCCTACTCCGTTGAGCTTTATCGCTCACCACCTCCTCCCGGCTGTCCTGCAGGGCAATCTACTCCGCCGACTACAGATTACGTGGTCAACCATGATCACTGGGTGACCAGGCGATGCCGGCCGCGTCACCGCATGTTGCCATGGGGCGTTGGTCCGGCCAAAAGTGCGGCGTACGGCCGGCCACTAGAATAGGGGGACGATGACCGGTAATGTGCCGCCCCTGCTGCAGGCGATGTCTGAGCGAGTCGTGGTTGCCGATGGCGCGATGGGTACGATGCTGCAGGCCAGCGGTGCCACGCTCGACGACTTCCTCGGGGCCGAGGGCTGCAACGAGATCCTGAACGAGACCAGGCCTGACATCGTCAGGTCGATACACGACCGTTATCTGGCCGTGGGCGTGGACTGTGTTACCACCAACTCGTTCGGAGCCAACCTGGCCAACCTGGGCGAGTACGGGCTCACCGCCAGGATCGGGGAGCTGTCCGAGGCATCGGCCCGGATCGCCAGGCAGGCGGCGGACCAGTGGTCCACGGCCGGTCAGTCACGCTGGGTGCTGGGGTCGGTCGGGCCGGGGACCAAACTGCCGACGCTGGGGCATGTGGCGTTCGCCGAGCTTCGTGACGCTTACCAGGAGAACGCGGCCGGGCTGCTGCGTGGGGGCGTGGACGCCATCATCGTGGAGACCTGCCAGGACCTGCTGCAGGCGAAGGCGGCCATCATCGGGGCCAGGCGGGCCATCGCGGATACGGCTGGCCGGGTGCCGCTGATCGTGCATGTGACGATCGAGACCACCGGGGCGATGCTGCTCGGCAGCGAGATCGGCGCCGCGCTGACGGCGCTGGAGCCGCTCGGAGTGGACGCGATCGGGCTGAACTGTGCCACCGGGCCGGGCGAGATGAGCGAGCACCTGCGCTACCTGGCCAGGCACTCGAAGGCTCTGCTGTCCTGCATGCCGAACGCCGGGCTGCCGGAGCTGACCCCGAACGGGGCGCGGTATCCGCTGACGCCGGACGAGCTGGCGGATGCCCATGACGGGTTCACCCGTGAGTTCGGGCTCAGCCTGGTGGGCGGGTGCTGCGGCACGACGCCGGAACATATGGCCGCCGTGGTGGAGCGGGTGCGCGGCCGGGCGGTGACCAAGCGGCGGCCCAGGGCCGAGCCCGGGGTGGCCTCGCTGTACCAGCACGTGCCGTTCCGGCAGGACACCGCGTTCCTGGCGATCGGGGAGCGGACCAATGCCAACGGTTCCAAGGCATTCCGCGAGGCGATGGCGGCCGGCCGGTACGACGACTGCGTGGAGATCGCCCGGCAGCAGACCAGGGACGGGGCGCACCTGCTCGACCTGTGCGTGGACTACGTCGGCCGGGACGGCGTCGCGGACATGAAGGAGCTGGCCGGGCGGCTGGCGACCGCGGCGACTCTGCCGCTGGTGCTCGACTCGACCGAGCCTGAGGTGCTGGCGGCCGGCCTGGAGCTGCTCGGCGGCCGGGCGGTGGTCAACTCGGTCAACTACGAGGACGGCGACGGCCCGGATTCCCGGATCGCCAGGGTGATGCCGCTGGTCAAGGAGCACGGTGCCGCCGTCATCGCGCTCACCATCGACGAGCAGGGCCAGGCGCGCACCGCCGAATGGAAGGTGAACGTCGCCACCCGGCTGATCGAGGACCTGACCGGCAACTGGGGGATGCGGGTCAGCGACATCATCGTGGACTGCCTCACGTTCCCGATCGCGACCGGGCAGGAGGAGACCCGCCGGGACGCGATCGCCACCATCGAGGCGATCCGCGAGGTGAAGCGCCGTTATCCGGACGTGCAGACCACGCTGGGCGTGTCCAACGTCTCGTTCGGCCTGAACCCGGCGGCCAGGGCCGTGCTCAACTCGGTCTTCCTGGACGAGTGCGTGCGGGCCGGGCTGGACTCCGCGATCGTGCACGCAGCCCGGATCATGCCGATCGCCCGGATCCCCGACGAGCAGTTGCAGGCCGCGCTTGACCTGATCTACGACCGGCGGCGGGAGGATTACGACCCGCTGGCCCGGCTCCTTGAGCTGTTCGAGGGGGTGGACGCGGCCGCGGTCCGGGCGGGCCGGGCGGCGGAGCTGGCGGGCCTGCCGCTGTGGGAGCGGCTGAAGCGGCGGATCATCGATGGCGAGCGGGCCGGCCTGGAGGCCGATCTGGACGAGGCGCTGACCCAGCGGCCAGCCCTGGAGATCGTCAACGACGTGCTGCTGGACGGCATGAAGACGGTCGGTGAGCGGTTCGCCTCGGGGCAGATGCAACTGCCGTTCGTGCTGCAGTCCGCCGAGGTGATGAAGTCCTCGGTCGGCTACCTCGAGCCGCACATGGAGCGCACCGGTGAGGCCGGGCGCGGCACCATCGTGCTGGCTACGGTGCGCGGCGACGTGCACGACATCGGCAAGAACCTGGTCGACATCATCCTGTCCAACAACGGCTACGACGTGGTGAACATCGGGATCAAGCAGCCGATCTCGGCGATCGTGGCCGCCGCCGAGGAAAACGATGCGGACGTGATCGGCATGTCCGGGCTGCTGGTCAAGTCGACGGTCGTGATGCGGGACAACCTGGCCGAGCTGAACTCACGCAAGCTGGCTCAGCGCTGGCCGGTGCTGCTCGGTGGCGCGGCGCTCACCCGCTCCTACGTGGAGCAGGATCTGGCCACGCTGTTCGACGGCGAGGTGCGGTACGCCAGGGACGCGTTCGAGGGACTCCGGCTGATGGACGCCTGCATGGCGGTGAAGCGCGGCGAGACCGGCGCGTCACTGCCACCACTGCGCGAGCGCCGGGTAGCCGCCAGGCCCGCCAGCGCCCGGCTGCAGGTCACGCCCCCGGAGGATATGCCGCTGCGTTCGGACGTAAGAACAGACAACCCGATACCGGCGCCGCCCTTCTGGGGCGACCGGATCATCAAGGGAATACCACTCGCGGACTATGCCGCCTACCTCGATGAACGGGCCACGTTCATGGGCCAGTGGGGGCTGAAGAGCTCCCGCGGCGCCGGCCCGGCCTACGATGAGCTCGTCGAGTCGGAAGGGCGGCCGCGGCTGCGGATGTGGCTGGAGCGGTTGCGGACCGAGGCGATGATCGAGGCGGCCGTGGTCTACGGCTACTTCCCCTGCGTGAGCGAAGGCAACGACCTGGTCATCCTGGACGGCTCCGGGGCCGCGCGGGAGCGGTTCTCGTTCCCACGGCAGCGCCGGGACAGGCACCTGTGCCTGGCCGACTTCTTCCGGCCGCGGGAGAGCGGGGAGACCGATGTGGTCGCCTTCCAGCTGGTCACCGTCGGGACCAAGATCAGCGAGGCGGCCGCCGAGCTGTTCGCGAAGAACTCCTACCGCGACTACGTCGAGCTGCACGGACTGTCGGTACAGCTCACCGAAGCACTGGCCGAGTTCTGGCACACCCGGATCAGGTCCGAGCTGGGCTTCGGCGAAGATGACCCGGAGAACCTGGAAGACTTCTTCCGGCTCGGCTACCGCGGCGCACGGTTCTCCTTCGGCTACGCCGCCTGCCCGAACCTGGAGGACCGGGCCAAGATCGTGCGGCTGCTCGCCCCGGAGCGGATCGGGGTAGAACTGTCCGAGGAATTCCAGCTCACCCCGGAGCAGGCCACCGATGCGCTGGTCGCTCACCATCCCGAGGCGAAGTACTTCAGCATCTGATGACCGAACAATATTCAAAACACGTTAGTGATCTTCCCCTCAGGGTTCTGACCAGCCATAACTTTTACACGACAGGCCGTTTTGAATAATGTTTCTTCAAGCCGTCCTGTTCGACATGGATGGGCTGCTCGTCGACACCGAGCCGCTCTGGTTCGAAGTGGAAACCGCGGTGATGGCCAGGCTGGGGGGACACTGGTCACACGAAGACCAGGGCAAGCTCGTCGGCGGGTCGCTCCAGGCCACCCTCGACTACCTGATCGGCAAGGCCACCCACCCGATCCCGCGCGAGACGCTGGCCCGCTGGATGCTGGACGGCATGATCGCCAGGCTGCGCGGTTCGGCGGTGACCCCGCGCCCTGGCGCCGTCGAACTGCTCGCCGAGGTGAAGGCGGCCGGCGTGCCGTACGCGCTTGTCACCTCGTCCGAGCGGCTGATCATGGAAGCCGTCTTCGAGGCCACCGGCCTGAGCTTCCCGGTCACCGTGTGCGCCGAAGATGTCACCCGGATCAAGCCCGACCCCGAGCCCTACCTCCTTGGCACCAAACTGCTGGCCGCCGACCCCGGCTGCTCCATAGTCCTGGAAGACTCCCCGAACGGTGTCGCCTCCGCCGAAGCCGCCGGCTGCCGCGTCGTCGCCGTCCCCAACGTCGTCCCGGTCCCGGCGGCACCCGGCCGGGTCGTGGTGCCTTCCCTGGCAGACCTGAGCCTTGCCCGGCTACGCGCGATAGTGGCCGAAGCCGGTTGAATCGTTCTAACGGGCTCATAGCACCAAGCAAGCTCGACGCCGGCGGGCAGCCACCCCAAATTTTCACGCCCGCAGCACGTCCCCGCAGGGGGACACCGGGAACTAATTAATGCCGCGGCTGCGGAGGATCTTTTCTACTTCGCTGAAGTCGTCGTCATCGGGGAGGGCTGGCTGCTTGGGCTGGCGGGGAGCGATGGCTTTCTTGTTGTCTGCGGGGGCGGCTGCCTTGGATCGGCGTGGTAGCGGTGCTTGGCTGTCCGGCTTGCTGGGGAGGTCGGCCTTGGCTGGGCGGCGGAGCATCCCGGTGACGACGAACAGGACGAAGGCGAGGCCGGCGACGGCCACTCCGGCCCACTTCTCCGGGGAGAAGAGGAACGACGTGGCGAAGCCGGTGATGGCCGAGGCCATCTCCCAGATCATTTTGATCGACCCGGTCAGGTAGGCGGCCAGCGGGAGCAGCGACCAGGCCACCCCGCGCAGGCCGGCCCGCACACCCCGGCGGCGGAACAGGAAGTAGCTGGCGACCAGGCCGAGCCCGGTGAGCCCGCCGGCCAGTGGCAGCCAGGCGAACTGGTTGTACGTCGACATGCTGAGCCCGCTGGCCAGCGGGTGCGAGACGAATTGACCATATGTCGACATAACGCAGCCCCTCGTCCGTGTCGTCTCTTGCTCTTATGGTCGCACACGCTCAATAGTGCCTTTCTCACGCGTTTTCCCGGACGAACGCGCGGGAGGCCAGCCAGAGGCAGACGGCGGCCATGCCCACGGCGACCGCGATGCCCTCGACCATGATGGTGTTGAAGTAGTGCCGGTCGAACGCTTCCCGCATCGCGTCGATGATGTAGCGGAACGGGGTTGCCCGGGCGATGCCCTGCAGCCAGCCGGGCCCGAGGGTCATCGGCAGCATGATCCCCGACAGCAGCATCAGCGGTACCACCACCATGTTGAGCGCGGGGGCCAGGATGTCCTCGCTCTTGGTGAGCAGGCCCACCGTGTAGGAGATCGAGGCCAGGCTGACGGCGCATACCGCGATGAAGCCGAGGCCGATGATGACCCCGGTGACCGGGGGCCGCATCCCGAACGCGACACCGGCCAGCACCAGCACAATGCCCTGGATGAGCAGGGTGAGCACGTCGCGCAGCACCCGGCCGGCCAGGATGGCCAGCCGGGTCACCGGAGTGACCCGGAAGCGCTCGATGACGCCGTAGCGCCAGTCGGCGATGATGCTGAAGCCAACGAACGCGGCGCCGAACAGGCCGAGCTGGATGAGCAGGCCGGGGACGAAGAACTGGTAGGAGTTGCCGCCGGGGAAGCCTGGCAGGTGGTGGCCGGTCATATTGCTGAGCAGCGGGCCGAAGAAGGCCAGGTACAGGATGGGCTGGACCAGGCCGATGATGATCCAGGCCGGCATGCGCAGCGACAGCCTGACCTGCCGCTTGAAGATCAGCAGCGTGTCGTGAAAGAAAGCCATGTCGTCTCTCCTGTGAAGTTGCCCTGGCGCGGTCAGTGGCCAGCCGCGACCGGCTGCGCTGGCTCCGGCGCGTCCTCGCGGAGCGAACGGCCGGTCAGGGTGAGGAACACGTCGTCGAGGGACGGCCGGGCCAGCCGGATCGACTGCAACCGGATTCCCTGGCTGTCGAGCGTGCGCAGCATGCCGGGCAGCGCTTCCTCGCCGTGCTCCACGGTGAGCCGGAGCGAGTCACCGTCCACCGAGGACTCCCGCACGCCGGGCTCGACGGCCAGCAGCGCCCCGGCGGCGGCCGGGTCGCCGCTCACGCTGAGGGTGATCACGTCACCGGAGATGCGGCGCTTGAGCTCCTCGGGGGCCCCGGTGGCGATGATCTCGCCGTTGTCGATGACCAGGATCCGGTCGCAGAGCGCGTCCGCCTCTTCCAGGTAGTGCGTGGTGAGGAAGACCGTGGTGCCCAGTTCCCCGCGCAGCCCGCGGATGTGGTCCCACAGGTGGCTACGGCTCTGCGGGTCCAGGCCGGTGCTCGGCTCGTCGAGGAAGACCAGGCGCGGCGAGTGCACGAGACCGAGCGCGATGTCCAGACGGCGGCGCTGGCCGCCGGACAGCGTCTTCACCAGCCTGTCGTCCAGACCGGTCAGTTCGAGCTGCTTGATGAGCAGCTCGCGGCGGCGGGCCGCCTCGGCCGGGTCGAGGCGGTACAGCTCGGCCTGGATCCCCAGTTCCTCCCGGACCAGGCAGTTCGGGTCGGTGCCACCCTGGGTCGCGCCCATGGCCTGGGCCACGTAGCCGATCCTGCGCCGCACCGTGGCCGGATCCTTCAGCAGGTCGGCACCGGCCACGGTTGCCGTCCCCGCGGTCGGCCGCAGCAGCGTGGTCAGCATGCGCAGGGTGGTGGTCTTGCCGGCTCCGTTCGGCCCGAGAAAGCCGACGATCTCGCCGTCGGTCACGGTGAGATCGACGCCGCGGACCGCCTCCACCGTGCGGCCGCGGCTCTTGAAGGTGCGGCTGAGTCCCCGCGCCTCAATGATGGCCATGCTGGATTCCCTTCTGCTCCCCGCGTCCGGGCAGCCGCCACTTGCCGGGCCACCCCGGCACATGCCTGGCTGATACATGGATGCCTAGTGCTTGTGCTGCTCGCAATCTTGCGCCGGTAGTTCGGCGAGTGTCTTGGCGAACTCGTCGTGCCAGCACACCTCGGTTTCGATGTGCATGACGCCACGGCGCATCACGGCGGCCTGCACCGGGCCGATGTAGCCCTTGGCCAGCAGCCGCTGTGCCTCGGCGGCCAGGTGCTCGGCGGCGATCGCCATCTGCTCCCGGCGCAGCCGCATCGTGTCGATGGCTTCCTGGGGGTCGATGCCGTGCCAGGCGAAGGCGAGCGCCACCCCCAGCGGGTCGGGCCCGCTGGACATCTCGAGCATGGCGCGGCCACGCAGCACCTGCAGTTCAAACTGGCCTTCATCGGTGATCGCGTAGATGGTCCTGGCCGGCCGCCTGCCCACCTTCTCCGTGCGCACGGCCTCGACCAGCCCGTCGCCATCCATCTGCCGCAGCTCGCGGTAGAGCGCCCCGACGCTGACGCCACCCCACTCGCCGACGTTGCTGATCTCCGCGATCCGCCGGATCTGGTGCCCATGCATCGGCCCATGGCTGGCCAGTGTGCCCAGTACCATGAGCCGGGTTAGATTCACGAAATTAGTATCTTGAGACTAATCGCATGCTGTCAACTCGCTTTCCCCACACTGCTCTGGACGGCTTCGCTCCTGCGAACAACATTTGCGAACATCGTACCCAATCCAATATCGTCTCGCACTGACCGTGCCGTCACGGCCCCGGCCCAGGCGGGCATGAGTCAGCAGACCTGGGCGGCTGCCGCTATCCGCTGACCGTGCCGCGCGGCGCGAGCGGCAGCGAGCGCAGCCGGATCCCGGTGGCGCCGCAGATCGCGTTCGCCACGGCGGGCGCCACCGCGATCAGCGGGGTTTCGCCGCCGCCGGCCGAGGGCAGGTCCGGCTGGTCCACGAGGATGACCTCCACCTGCGGGACATCGGGCAGCCGGGGCACCCGGTACTGCGACATCGATGCGTTGGTGATGCGGCCGCCGGCGAAGTCCACCTGCTCGAACAACGCACCGCCCAGGCCCATGACGGTGGCGCCCTCGACCTGGTTGGCCAGGTTCGCAGGGTCGACGATGGCACCGCAATCGAAGGCGGTCACCAGCCGCAGCACCCGCAGGATGCCATCGTCGTCAACCCGCACCTCGGCCGCGGTCGCGACCAGCCCGTCCTTCTCCCGCCCGCAGGCCAGGCCGATGCCGTGCCCCGGTGGCAGCCCGTCGCGCCGGTCCCAGCCGATCCGGCCGGCGGCCCGGCGCAGCACCCCGGCCAGCCTTGGATCGTCCAGGTGGGCGAGCCGGAACGCCAGCGGGTCGGCGCCGAGCAGCCTGGCCATCTCGTCCATCTGCGACTCGCGCGCGAAGTTGTTCGCCGTGGCGGCCAGCGCCCGGTACGAGCCCTGTGGCAGCGGGGCCTGTGCGGGCTGGTAAACCAGGAGCTGGCTGGGGACCCGGTAGGGGGTGGCCAGGCCCACCTGTCCCGAATTGATGTTGGTGAAGGACCAGCCGGTGAGCCGGCCATCAGCATCCGCACTGCTCGCGACGTCGATGACCGCGGCCGGCCGCAGGTACCCGCCGCGGAACTCATCCTCCCGGCTCCAGGTCACCTTGACCGGGCAGTTCGCGGCCCGCGCGAGCCAGGCGGCCTCCAGCGCGACCGCGGGGCCGTGCTTGCCGCCGAAGCCACCGCCGAAGTCAGGAACGATGACCTGGATCATGGACTCGTCGGTCCCCAGCGCACCGGCCAGGTCGCCGCGGACCCGGAACGGGGTCGAGGTGCCAACCCACACGGTCAGCCGCTCACCGTGCCATCGGGCCAGGGCGGCGCGCGGCTCCAGTGGAACGTGGGCCAGGTAGGCGGTGGTGTAAGTGGCGGTCAGCACGGCCGGCCCGGCGGCCAGCGCCGCCGCCACGTCGCCCTCGGCATTCCGGTACGGGGCACTCCAGCCCTCACCCTCGAACGGGTGCGACCGCAGGTAGGCCGCCAGTCCGTCCGGCCCAGGCTCGGTGGAGTACTCCCAGTCCGCGGCTATGGCGCTGACCGCCGCGCGGGCCTCGCGGGCGGTGGCTGCGACCACACCGGCGAAATCGCCGTCCCGGACCACTTGCACACCCGGCAGCGCCGCCGCGGCGGCCGTGTCCATCGCGCGCAGTCTGGCCCCGTGCGCCGGAGCCCGCAGGACGCACCCATGCCGCATCCCGGCGACGGTGAGGTCGGCCGGGAACCTTTTGCCCCCGGTGACCACCGCGCCACAGGCGGCCGCTCTGGCGGAGTCCCACGCCCTCCGCCACGACGCCGGGGCGGTGAGTTCCTCGTCCGCGCGGGCCAGCTCCACCCGGCGCATCCCGGTGACCAGTTGGCCGTAGGTGGCGGTGGGTGCGCCGTCCGGCCCGGCCACCATCCCGTCAGCGAGCGTGAGCCCGGCGGCATCGAGACCGAACCGCTCCGCCGCCGCTTCACCCAGCACCCGGCGCGCTGCCGCCGCCGCCCGGCGCAGCAGCGTCCCGGCGTCCGGCATCGACCGGCTCCCGAATGTACCCATGTCGAACGGGGACACGCTGGTGTTGCCCATCAGCACCCTGACCGCGGCCGGTGACACCCGCAGTTCCTCCGCGACGAGCACCCCCAGCGCGCCCCGGGTACCCTGGCCCGCTTCCACCTTGCCGGTGAAGGCCGTCACCACACCATCCGGCCCCACATGCAGCCAGGCCTGGGTGCTCGTGGCCGGCCGCCCTCCCCGGCCGGTGCCAGGCTCGGTATCGGCCACGGCGACCAGCCCGTCCGGCAGCACCGCGAAGAACGCGCCGGGATCGGGAGCGGCCTCGTCCCACGGCCGGCCCGGAGCGCTGACCTCTCCGGGAGCCACCAGCCCGGCCGCCGCGGCCAGCGGACCGGTCTCACCGGCGGCCGGCCGGTGGTCCGGCACCGGCCCGAGCAGTTCGGGATGCTCCATCAGCTCGGCGGCCCGGTGCACCGCCGCCCTGATCCGCGGGTAGGTGCAGCACCGGCAGACGTGCCCGGCCAGCTCGGCGTCGATTCGCGCATCGTCGGGATGCGGAACCCGCGCCAGCAGCGCGGCACAGCCGGCCAGCCAGCCCGCGGTGCAGTAGCCACATTGCAGCGCCCCGGTCTCCAGCCAGGCCTGCTGGACCGGGTGCAGCAATCCGTCCTCGGCCAGCCCTTCAACGGTCGTAACCTGGTTCCCGGCGGCCGCGCCAGCCGGCGTGGTGCACGCCGTCACCGCCCGGCGGCCCAGCAGCACCGTGCACGCCCCGCAGGCGCCTTCCCCACAGCCGGGCTTCGGCCCCATGACCCCGAGTTCCTCGCGGAGCACCTCCAGCAGGCTGCGCTCCGGCCCGGCAGCCACCTCGCGCGCGACCCCGTTGACGGTGATCGTGAACCCCGGCTCCATCTCGGCTCCTTCTGGCGATCGGGTCGCGATAGATCAGTCCGCCAATCATGACGTACACGAGCCCGGGCGGCCGGCCGCACGACGCGCGATGAACGGGACTTCCGGCTCAGCGCGGGCCGTACCGCATCAACGATCTACAGGTGCTGGCTGAACCGGACCATGTTGCCCGCGGGGTCGCGGAAGGCGCAGTCGCGGACGCCGTAGGGCTGATCGGCCGGCTCCTGCATGACTTCCGCCCCGGACGCGCGGACGTGCTCGAACGTCGCGTCGCAGTCACCGGTGCTGAAGATCACGCTGTTCAGCGAGCCCTTGGCCATGAGCTCAGCGATAGCCTGCTTGTCGGCGGGGGAGAGGTAGGGCACGTCTGCCGGGTTGAACAGGCCGATTTGCACGTCTGGCTGGGACGGCGGCCCGACGGTCAGCCATCGCATGGTCTCGAAAATCGCGTCGCTGTGCACTTCGAGACCGAGCACGTCGCGGTAGAAGGCAAGCGCCTTCTCCTGGTCATCCACGCTGATAAAGCAATGTGAGAGTTTGATATCCATGCACGTCACGCTAGGGCAGGCCAGCGCGGCGGCGCTTCTTGAGATCTGCCCGGTCCGCTACCTCGCCGCCGGCCGCGCCGGCCGCGCCGGGCGCGTCAGGATCTTGGCGAAGCAGGCCGGGATGGTCGATCCGGCGTCGTGGTGGCGGGCACGGTAGGCGCTCGGGGTTTCGCCCACCAGTTCGGTGAAGCGCGAACTGAACGAGCCCAGCGAGGTGCAGCCGACTGTCATGCAGACCTCGGTGACGGTGAGGTCGCCGCGCCGCAGCAGTGCCTTGGCCCGTTCGATCCGCCGGGTCATCAGGTAGCTGTAGGGCGTCTCGCCGTAGGCGCCGCGGAAGCTCCGGGCGAAGTGGGAGGGCGACATGTGCGCGGCCCTGGCCAGCGCGGGGACGTCGAGCGGCCTGGCATACTCGCGATCGATCAGGTCCCGGGCCCGGCGCAGGTGGGCGAGATCCCCGGTGTTCACCGGCCTACCCGGCGTCCGGCTCGGTGGCGGGTGGGGTGGCGGCAGTCGGCAGGGTGGTGGCGTCCGGCTCGGCGTCCGGCGGGGTGGTAGCGGCGGTCGGCTCGGCGGCGGACGGGGCGGCGGCGTCCGGCTCGGTAGCCGGCGGGGTGGTGGCGTCCGGCTCGGCAGCGGGCGGGATGCGGCGGCCCGGCAGCACGGCGGGCACCGGGATCAGGGGCAGGGGAGGCGGAGTGCCGCCGTACTCCGGGCAGATCGGCTTGTGCGCGCACCAGTCGCAGATCCGGCTCGGCCGCGCCCGCCAGTCGCCCGACTCCATGGCCCGCTCGATGGCCTGCCACAGCGCCTGGATCTTCCGCTCGGTCGCCCGCAGGTCCGCCTCGTCCGGCTGGTACCTGAGGATCTCGCCGTTGCCGAGGTACATGAGCTGCAGCAGCCTGGGCACTTCGCCGCGCAGCCGCCAGATGACCAGCGCGTAGAACTTCATCTGGAACAGCGCGCGGGCCTCGAACTCCTCCCGCGGCGCCATCCCCGTCTTGTAGTCCACGATCCGGACCGCGCCGCCCCTGGCGATGTCCAGCCGGTCCACATAGCCGCGCAGCCGCAGCCCGGACTCCAGCGTGGTTTCCACATACAGCTCACGCTCGGCGGGCTCGATCAGGCTGGGATCCTCCATGGTGAAGTAGCGGTCGAGCATGGAGGTGACCTCGGCTGTCCAGGCCACACGGCCCGGCTCGTCGTCGAACAGCCCGGCGAGTTCGGGCGACTCGGCCACCAGCCGGTCCCACTCCGGATCGAGCAGCGAGTGGGCCACCTGAGGTGTCCGCTCGGCCGCCGGCCGGTCGAACAGGCGCTCGAGCACCGCGTGCACCAGCGTGCCGCGGACGGCGGCCAGGCTCGGCGGCTCTGGCAGCCGGTCAATGACCCGGAACCGGTACAACAGCGGGCACGTCATGAAGTCGCCAGCCCGCGACGGCGAAATCGCCGGAAGCCGTGGCTGCCCGTCCCCCGGCACAAGCGCCACATCCAGCTCAGCCGCCGGCGGCCCCGCCACCCCGGAAGGTGATGGCGCAGCCACCACGTCAGAGCGCCCCGGAGGTCGTCCTCTCTGGTCAGCGTCGCGGGTCTCGGCGAAGCCGGCCGTAGCCCGGTGAGCAGGCTCCGCCGCCGTCCCGGGGGGTGATGGCGCAGCCATCACTTCGGGGGGTCCGGGGGGTCGTCCCCCCGGGTCAGCGTCGCGGGCCTCGGCGAAGCCGGCCGTAGCCCGGTGAGCAGGCTCCGCCGCCGTCCCGGGAGGTGATGGCGCAGCCATCACTTCGGGGGGTCCGGGGGGTCGTCCCCCCGGGTCAGCGTCGCGGGCCTCGGCGAAACCGGCCGTAGCCCGGTGAGCAGAGTCCGCCGCCTCGGTGGGCGGCGCGGAACGCGGGTAACCCACGAGAGGGAGCGTAAGGTAGGCCACCGACAACCGTGCGGCTTTGCCGGACTCCGTGGGCATCAGGCCGCGCCAGACGCCCCTAGCCAACCGTCCGTCACGTAGCATCGTAAGTGTGGCAGGCATGACCCCAGAACGGCCTACTCCCCAGCGCGAGCGCCAGACGGGAATCGTGATCGCGCGCCCGTTCGGGATTCCGGTCTTCATCTCGCCGTACTGGTTTCTGATCGCTGGCCTGTTCGTCGTCCTGTACGCGAACAGCCTGTCCTTCAACGGCGGGACGACCGTGCACGGGACCATGCGCTACGTGGTGGCCGCCGCCTTCGTCATTCTGCTGTACGCCTCCGTGCTGGTACACGAGCTGAGCCACTGCGTGGTGGCCAGGGCCTTCGACCTGCCGGTGCGCCGGATCCTGCTGTACCCGCTCGGCGGCTTCTCCGAGATCGAGAAGGAGGCGCAGACGCCGGCCAGGGAGTTCCTGGTGTCGGCCGCAGGCCCGGCGATCTCGCTGGTGCTGGCCGCGATCGGCTACGGCCTGACCAAGGTGGTCACCGCCAGGACCACGACCGAGGTGCTGGTGGCCCAGCTCATGTGGGCCAACCTGCTGGTCGGGCTGTTCAACCTGCTGCCCGGGCTGCCGCTGGACGGCGGCCGGATGCTGCGGGCCGGGATCTGGAAGGTCACCCACCGCCCGTCGACGGCCACCCTGAGCGCGGCGTGGACCGGCCGGGTGCTCGCCGCCGCGCTGGTGCTCATCCCGTTCGCGCTGCTTGCCAGGAACAGCTCGCAGGCTCAGGTGTTCGACATCGCCTGGCTGGCTGTGATCGCGGCGTTCATGTGGCTCGGCGCCGGGCAGGCGATCAGGGTTACCAAGATCCGCGACAAGCTGCCTGGCCTGCAGGCCAGACTGCTCGCCCGGCGGGCCATCCCGATCCATGCCAGCCTGCCGCTCGCCGAGGCGATCAGGCGCGCCGACGCGGCCCAGGCCCGCGCGCTCGTGGTGGTCGACCACGAGGACAAGCCGATTGCGATCGTGAACGAGTCGGCCGTGATGGCCACCCCGCCGCAGCGCAGGCCGTGGATCGAGGCGGGCTCGCTGGCCCGGAGCCTGGACGAGGGCCTGGTGCTGTCGGCCGACCTGTCCGGCATGGATCTGCTCGATGCCGTGCGCAAGTCACCGGCCTCGGAATACCTGCTCGTCGAGCCCTCCGGCAAGGTCTTCGGCGTACTGGCCTCCCGCGACCTCGATCACGCGTTCGCTGGTAGCTGATTAAGCTGCGGTCACCAACCCTGCCGCCACCGCTACCCTGACGGGCGTGAAGCGACAGAGCAGCGGTCCGCTCCAGCCGGGAGACCAGGTACAGCTCACCGACCCGAAGGGCCGTAAGCACCTGGTCACCCTGGTCTGCGGCCAGTCATTCCACACTCACCGCGGCTCACTCGCGCACGACGACCTGATCGGCCAGCCGGACGGCAGCGTGGTGCGTTCCTCCGGCGGCACGCCGTACGTGGCGCTGCGGCCGCTGCTGGCCGACTTCACCCTGTCCATGGGGCGTGGCGCGGCCGTGATCTATCCCAAGGACGCCGGCCAGATCGTGGCGTTCGCCGACATGTACCCGGGCGCCCGGGTGCTGGAGGCAGGCGCCGGGTCGGGGGCGCTGTCCTGCTGGCTGCTGCGCGCCATAGGTGATGAGGGCCGTCTGGTCTCCTATGAACGCAGGCCCGATTTCGCGGACGTGGCCAGGAAGAACGTCGAGAAGTTCTTCGGCGGGCCGCCACCATCCTGGCAGCTGATCGTGGGCGATCTGACCGAGGCAACCGGCGCCGGCGAGGTCTTCGACCGGGTCGTCCTCGACATGCTCGCCCCGTGGGAGTATGCCGGCGCGGCCGCGCGCCTGCTCGTGCCCGGCGGCCTGATCTGCTGTTATGTGGCGACTACCACCCAGTTGTCCAGGATCGCGGAAGCGCTCCGGGGGCAGGGCAGCTTCGACGAGCCCACCGCCTGGGAGTCCCTGATCAGGGGCTGGCACGTGGACGGGCTCGCGGTCCGGCCCGAGCACCGGATGATCGGGCACACCGGGTTCGTCATCACGGCCCGCCGGCTGGCCGACGGGGTGGTGCCGCCGCCCCGCCGGCGGCGGCCCGCGAAGGGCGCGCACGGGGAACAGGCAGCCGCAGGTCATGGTTCCGGCAGAGAAAACACCGCAGGGCATGGTCCCGGCGAAGACAGCACGGCTGGCGCTGCAACCAGCAACGCAAACGTCAGGAATGTTTCCATATCGTGACGCGAGAAGGCGAACAGAAGGGCGTCTCGATGTTAGGACCGCCGCGCCGGTAGGTAGGGTCTAGTTGAATCGGTCTCGGGAAGGTGGGTGAGGCAACGTGGCCGCTCGCGACGAAGGTGCACGCGGCGCGCGGCATGAGGACGAGGTCAAGGGCCTCACGACTCAGATCTCTTTCCTTGAGGAAGAGGTTGCCGCGCTGCGCCGCAGGCTCTCCGAGTCGCCGCGTCATGTCCGGTTGCTCGAGGAAAGGCTGCGTGAGGCCGAGGCCAGCATCGCCACGGTCACCAGCCAGAACGAGCGGCTGGCCGGCACGCTCCGGGAGGCGCGCGATCAGATCGTCGCGCTCAAGGAGGAAGTCGACCGGCTGGCCCAGCCGCCGTCGGCCTTCGGAGTCTTCCTCAACGCCTGCGAGGACGGCGTGGCCGACGTCTTCACCGGCGGCCGCAAGATGCGGGTCAACGTCAGCCCCGCGGTCAACCTCGACGAGCTGAAGCCCGGCCAGGAGGTCGTGCTGAACGAGGCGCTCAACGTGGTGATCGCCCAGGGTTACGAGACGGCCGGCGAGGTCGTCATGCTCAAGGAGATCCTCGAGGACAGCGAGCGCGCCCTGGTGATCGCGCACGCCGACGAGGAGCGCGTGGTGCGGCTGGCCGAGCCGCTGCGCGGCTCCACGCTGCGGGCCGGCGACTCGTTGCTGCTGGAGCCGCGCTCGGGCTACGTCTACGAGCGGATCCCCAAGGCCGAGGTCGAAGAGCTGATCCTGGAGGAGGTGCCCGACCTCACCTACTCCGACATCGGCGGCCTGACCGCTCAGATCGAGCAGATCCGGGACGCGATCGAGCTTCCGTACCTGCACGCCGACCTGTTCCGCGAGCACCATCTCCGCCCGCCCAAGGGCGTGCTGCTCTACGGCCCGCCCGGCTGCGGCAAGACCCTGATCGCCAAGGCGGTGGCGAACTCCCTGGCTAAGCAGGTGGCCCGGAAGTCGGCCGCCGCATCCGAAAATTCAATTTCTTCCGAACGGTCCACGACGGACGCATCGGCCGGCGCGGACCCGGCCCAGGCAGGCAAGGCGCCCGAGACCCGGAGCTTCTTCCTGAACATCAAGGGCCCCGAGCTGCTCAACAAGTACGTGGGCGAGACCGAGCGGCACATCAGGCTGGTGTTCCAGCGGGCCAGGGAGAAGGCCAGCGAAGGCATGCCGGTCATCGTGTTCTTCGACGAGATGGACTCGATCTTCCGCACCCGCGGCTCGGGCGTGTCCAGCGACGTCGAGAACACAATCGTCCCGCAGTTGCTGAGCGAGATCGACGGCGTCGAGGGCCTGCAGAACGTGATCGTGATCGGCGCGTCCAACCGCGAGGACATGATCGACCCGGCCATCCTGCGGCCGGGGCGGCTGGACGTCAAGATCAAGATCGAGCGGCCCGATGTCGAGGCGGCCAGGGACATCTTCTCCAAGTACGTGCGGCCCGAACTGCCGCTGCACGGCGACGACCTGGCCGAGCACGGCGGCTCGCGGGAGGCCGCGGTCGACGCGATGATCCAGCGCGTGGTCGAGCGGATGTACAGCGAGACCGAGGAAAACCGGTTCCTCGAAGTGACCTACGCCAACGGCGACAAGGAGGTCCTGTACTTCAAGGACTTCAACTCCGGCGCGATGATCGAGAACATTGTGGACCGGGCCAAGAAGATGGCGATCAAGGAATTCCTCGAGACCGGCCAGAAGGGGCTTCGTGTCGCGCACCTCCTTGCATCCTGCGTCGATGAGTTCAAAGAGAACGAGGATCTGCCCAACACGACCAACCCGGACGACTGGGCACGGATCTCCGGCAAGAAGGGCGAGCGGATCGTCTACATCAGAACGCTGGTGTCCGGTAAGCACGGCACCGAGGCGGGCCGCTCCATCGACACCGTCTCCAACACCGGCCAGTATCTGTAGGAGGGCCGGGGCGGCGAAGCCTGCTCGCCGACCTGCGATCGGCTTCGCCGCCGGCCCGCAGTGCTTTCCCGGGGAGACGACCCCCGGCCCCCCACGACCGGGGCTGGGGCCGGTTGTGCGGTTTACGGTGGGACGACCCCCGATGTGACGGTTTCGCCGTCACAGGTGAGCGGCGCCGCTCACCGCTCGTTGGCTTCGGACTGTCGTTCGCGCGGCTAGGCTTTCAGTCATGAGCGTTCGCCGGGTCATGGGCATGGAGACCGAGTACGGCATTGCCGTGCCCGGTCAGCCGGGCGCGAACGCGATGGTGACGTCGTCTCAGGTGGTCAATGCCTACCAGGCGGCGACCGCGGCCCGGGCGCGGCGGGCGCGCTGGGACTTCGAGGAGGAGAACCCGCTGCGGGACGCCCGTGGGTTCGACCTGACCCGGGAGGCGGCGGACTCCTCCCAGCTCACCGACGAGGACCTTGGCCTGGCGAATGTCATCTTGACCAACGGGGCCAGACTGTACGTGGACCACGCGCACCCGGAGTACTCCGCGCCCGAGTGTACCGACCCGCTGGCCGCTCTGACCTGGGACAAGGCGGGAGAGCTCGTGATGGCCGAGGCCGCCACCCGGGCGGCCGGGATGCCCGGTGGGGCCGCCATCCAGCTCTACAAGAACAACACCGACAACAAGGGCGTCTCCTACGGCTGCCACGAGAACTACCTGATGCGCCGGGCGACGCCGTTCGCTGACATCGTCAGGCACCTCACCCCGTTCTTCGTCTCCCGGCAGGTCGTGTGTGGCGCCGGGCGGGTGGGCATCGGTGCCGACGGCCGGGGCGAGGGTTTCCAGATCAGCCAGCGGGCCGACTTCTTCGAGGTCGAGGTGGGCCTGGAGACCACGCTCAAGCGGCCGATCATCAACACCAGGGACGAACCGCACGCCGACCCGGAGAAGTACCGGCGGCTGCATGTGATCATCGGCGACGCGAACATGAGCGAGGTGTCCAGCTACCTCAAGCTTGGCAGCACCGCGCTCGTCCTCGCGATGATCGAGGACAAGTTCCTGGACGGCGACCTGGCCATCGAGGCGCCCATCGCGGAATTGCGGGCGATCTCGCACGACCGCGACTGCAAGCACCTGGTGGCGCTGCGGGACGGCAGACGGATGACCGCGGTGCAGCTCCAGATGGAGTACCTGGAGCGGGCCAGGAAGTACGTGGAGGACCGGTTCGGCACCGGCGCGGACGATATGACCATCGACGTTCTGGACCGCTGGGAGTCGGTGCTGAACCGGCTCGCCGAGGATCCCATGACGCTGTCCCGCGAGCTGGACTGGGTGGCCAAACTGGAGCTGCTCGAGGGATACCGGCGGCGGGACGGGATCGGCTGGGGCCACCCCCGGCTGCAGCTCGTCGACCTGCAGTACTCCGACATCAGGCCGGACCGCGGGCTGTACAACAGGCTGGCCGCCCGCGGCCGGATGGTCCGGCTGACCAGCGACGACCAGGTCGCCAGGGCAGTGTACGAGCCGCCAGAGGACACCCGGGCCTACTTCCGCGGCCGCTGCCTGCAGAAGTATGCCGACGCGGTCGCGGCCGCCTCCTGGGACTCGGTGATCTTCGACATCCCGGGCCGCGAGTCGCTGCAGCGGGTGCCGACCTTGGAGCCGCTGCGCGGCACCAAGGCCCACGTCGGCGGCCTGCTCGACCGCTGCGAGAGCGCCGCCGACCTGGTGAGAGCCCTGAC
>DATGGU010000016.1:0-3286 GCA_035308365.1 Streptosporangiaceae bacterium | reverse complement strand
GGGGAGATGACCATCGCCGGGACGCGCAGGCCGTAGCCGTTCTGGTCGACCTGCGGTGGGACGACGTTGTCGTAGAAGCCACCCCAGTCATCCCAGGCCAGGAAGATCGCGGTGGAGTCCCAGTTCGGGCTCTTCATCACGGCGTTGATCAGCGAGGTGACGTAGGCCTGGCCCTGGTGCACGCTGGCCGGCGGGTGCTCGCTGTCCGGCTGGGAGGGGGCGATCCAGCTGACGGCGGGCAGCGTGCCGGTCTTGGCCGCGTGGTAGAAGCCCGGCAGGCTCTGGATGTTGTTGAGCTGGTGATCCTGCTGGACGTCGCCGAACAGCGGCAGCGGGTTCCAGATGCCCGGCGTCTTCGCGCTCTGCGCGGTGGGCGGGCAGGTCAGGGCGCTGTCGTTCGCGCAGTCGGGCTGGGTGCCGGTCTGCACGTAGTAGGCCCAGCTCACGTGCCTGGCGTAGAGCAGCCAGGTGATGTCGGTCCAGGCCAGGTCGACCCTGGTCTGGCCGGTGGTGACCTCCTTGTGCACCAGCTTGTTGAACTGTGTGACCCCGTAGGGGCCGACGATGTCGTTCACGCAGCTCATCGGCGAGCGGTTTCTGCATCGGGCCGACCAGGCGGACATCATGTACAGGTGGTCGGGTTCCGACCAGGATTTGACCGGCTCGAACATGCGGTCGTCGAGGACGAAGTTCTTGGCGTAGGCCCAGTAGTTGGGGATCTCCGCGCCGGTGTGGTAGCCCATCACATCGGGGAGCTTTCCCGTGCCGAGCTGGCAGGCCGGATCCTGAACCGCCGCGCAGGTGTGCTTGGCCGCGTCCCGCGACTGGATGAACCCGTCCATCTTCCCGCCGTCGACATCGGCCAGGGCCTCGGCCACTCCGTGCGGGCCACCGCCGTCGATGTCGTTCTTGTCGTGGTAGGGGCGGACGCAGGGGCCCTTGGGGTTCGGATCGCAGGCCGTGGGCACCCCGTTTTTCATCGGGATGCCGTCCACCCCGGGATAGGTGCCGAAGTAGTTGTCGAACGACCGGTTCTCCTGCATGATCACGATCACATGTTTGATCTTGTGAATCCCCGCCGGAACCAGGTACGAACCGGTCACCCCTCCGGACGCCCGCTCCGGCCCGGATTTGGACGGCGATGAGGTACACGCGGCCAGCAGCCCGGCAACCACCAGGCCAGTCGTGGCGATCCCGATCGTGCCACGGTGCCAATGCGCCGATTTCATACAGGACATCCTCTATGCCAACGATGAGAGCCCGGGAAGCACTCTGCCCGCACTCTATGAGCGGGTCCTGGGAAAATCCTGAGCCCGTACGGCGAAGGGCGCGGCTGTTACCCGGTTCATGCTGGATTCCGGGCCGGCCGGCTGGGCCGGGACGCTTCACATGTCGAGCACGATGTCGGTGCCGGGCCTGGCACAGCAGATGAGCACCTCTCCGCCGGGCGGCGGCTCCAGCGGAGCCGGGGAGTAGCTGACGTCGCCCGAGAGCAGCGCGGTGGAGCAGGTGTGGCAGACGCCGGACCGGCAACTCCAGCGGGTGGGGACGTCGCAGGCGTCGGCGAGGTCGAGCACGCTGCGCCGGCCCTCGCCGAACGGGGCGGAGATGCCGCTGCGGGCGAAGGTGACCAGCGGGCCGGTCCCGGGCGGCCCCGGTGGCTGATGCGGCGGGCGGCGGGTTTGCCCGGTGAGGCCGGGGTTGACCGGTGCCTTCGCGCCGAACAGTTCGGTGTGGATGCGGGCCGGGCCGAGACCGGCCGCCGTGAGGGCGTCCCGCATGTCTTCCATGAAGGCGGGCGGCCCGCAGATGTAGGCGCTGGCGCCGGCCGGGAGGGCCAGGGCGGCCAGCCTGCCCTTGCTCAGCCGCCCGGCGGCGGCGTGGCTGCGGTCTCGTTCCGCTGCGGTGGCAGCACTGTAGAAGACGTGCTCGTGGGCGTGCGGCAGCGAGGCGAGCAGGGCGTGCACCTCGGCCGCCAGCGGATGCTCCTGCGGGCGGCGGGCGCCGTGGATCCACCAGATGTCCCGCCCGCTGCGGGCGGCCGCCAGCTCGTGCAGCATGGACAGGACCGGGGTGACCCCGATGCCGGCCGAGATGAGGAGCACGGGGCCAGCATCAGTGCCGAGGATGAAGTCGCCGCGCGGGGCCGCCACGTCGAGGACCGCTCCCGGGCGGATGGCGCGGTTCAGGTAGCCGCTGGCAGTTCCGTACGGTTCACGCTTGACGCTGATCCGGTAGGTGCCGCCCGCCGGTGCGCCGGACAGCGAGTAGCTGCGAACCGGGGCGGGCTGGCCGGCGCCGGTGACCCGCAGCGTCAGGTACTGGCCGCCCCGGGCGGCCGGCAGCCGGGCCCCGTCATCGGCGAGGTAGATCGAGGACACCGTCGCGCTCTCCGGCACCACCCTGGTCACCCGCAGCGGCCGGAACCCGGCCCAGCCCGGCTCGGCGGCGGGGCTCTGCTCCGCCCCGGCTTCGAGCAGCTCGCGGAACGACTGCTGCCAGCCGGGGCTCAGCGCTGGGATCCGGGTAGCGATGCGGAGCTTGGCGCGGTCCCGGCCGGGCAGATAGAGCAGCGCGTCGGTGTCGGCCACGCTCAGCGCGCCGGGGCCGGTGCTGGTCTTGACGATGCGGTCGCCCGCCTGGATGTGTCCTTCGGTTATGACGCGCATGTAGAAGCCGGGACGGTGATGGCTGACCAGCAGCGCGGGCAGCTCAGGCTCGCCCAGTCGCATGCCGACCCGGTAGCAGGTGACGCGGGGCTGGGTAACCTCGAACTCCGCCTCGCCGATGCGGTACCTATCGCCGATGCAGACCTGATCATCGGGCGGGCCGTCGACGGTCAGGTTCTCACCGAACGCGCCATAGGTCAGGTCGTCGCGCCCGAAGTGCCGCCGCCAGTGGTCATAAGACTGGACCTGGTAGACGAGCACGGCCCGCTGCTCGCCGCCGTGGCCCTGCGTGTCGCCCTGCCCGTCGCCGTCGATGTTGAGACGGCGCACCATCTGCGGTCCGGTTACCGGCTCCTTCCAGACTCCGGTGTGAACGGTCTGGCCGTGCCACGGGACGTCCTTGGGCATCCCGACGTTGACCGACAGCAGCACCGGCGCGTTGCGCTGCCCGCCCGTGGTAGTTGATCCCTGACTGGTAGGCACACGACCAGCATGCCGTACGGCGCTGGCGTATCGCACCAGGGACTCTCCCGGGCGCGACCGGCCCTAGGGGATGGCCACAATGGGCGGGACACGTACCCTCAGGAAAGAGGTGAACGGGGCAGTGGATCGTGACG
>DATGGU010000015.1:0-20867 GCA_035308365.1 Streptosporangiaceae bacterium | reverse complement strand
ATAACGCCAGCGCAGGCAGATTCTGGAGAGAGATTGCCGATATCGTGTTCGGACCGGGAGGGTGGTCGGAGCAGCGGCGGCCCGTGCCCGGCAGACCGCACGCCCCGCCAGACCACTTCATCGAGTCTGGCTGATCCAAGCAGTAGCTACCGCAACCACGCTCATCTGCCGCGAAGCGGAATCTCGGCGGTGGCTGGTCGTCAGGACAGTGTCTCGACCTCGGCGGTGAACTCGCCGCCAGCGTCGCCTGTATTGATGACGGTGCTGGGCTCCAGCAGGAGCACTGCGGTCTCGACGTCGGCGCGTGGACAGTGCTCAGTGCCCCGTGGTACCACAAACAGGTCCCGTGGCCCGAGAACTACGTTACGGTCCCGCATCTGGATGGTGAACTCGCCGCTCAGGACAAGGAATAGTTCATCGGTATCGTCGTGCTTGTGCCAGGTGAAGTCGCCCTGGAGCTTAACAATCCGCACGTCATAGTCGTTGATCTGGGCGATCTTCTTCGGCGACCAGTGCTCAGCGAAGCGTGCCAGCATGGCGTCGACATTCACTGGATCCATGCCTGACATGGTGACACGCACGCCGCTTCACCAGCATCCCCATTTGCCGCTCCGAGGAAGCCAGCGCTCCACGGCGCCTGAATGCCAGTGCTGGCGATCACGTCGCCGGGTGTGGGCGCCGCGACTCGAAGGTACGGTGTGACGCGCTCTTCCGGGGTATCAGGCGCTGGCAGAAACCGTCGGCGAGAGGCCGCAGGGGGTGGACACGGGCCCGCTTCCCGTGCAGGCTTTCGGGCTGGCGGCGTCACGCGTGCCCTTTGCGTGAGTGAGGAGAGGGACATGGCGGCAGATCACACCAGCGAAGCCGACGACGAGATGCTGCGGGCCTTCCTGCGGGCGCAGCGCGAGTCGGTGCTGGCCATCGTCGAGGGCTCAGCGAGGAGGCGTGGCATCGCCCGGTCGTGCCGACGGGCTGGACGCCGGCCGGGATGCTGGAGCACCTGGGCGGCGCCGAGTGGCACTGGTTCCAGGGCGTCGTGGCGGGCAAGCAGCCCGAGCTGCCCGGCGACGCCGATGAGGATCAGCCGCCCTATGACCCGATGTCGGTCGTGTTCACCTCGGACGCGTCCTCAGCAGAAGTCATAGCGTTCTACCGCGGCCAGTGCACGCAGTCCGAAGCAGTGCTCGCGGCAACTCCGCTGTCGGCGCCGCAGCGCGGTCCGCACAGGCTTGGGGAATCCGAGCCGCCCAATGTTCGCTGGGTCGTGCTGCACATGATCGAGGAGACGGCGCGACATGCCGGGCATCTGGATGTTGCCCGGGAACTCCTCGACGGCAAGGTCCGGCTGGGTGGCCGTTGAGGCAGCGCAACATCGGTGCCATGCTGCTTCCCGGTGCCTGCGAGTTGTGGAACGGAAGGTCCGAATATTTATCCGCAACCGCTGGGACCAGTAAACGTCCTGATTTGCCGCGAAGCGAGCATGTCGCCACACGCAGTGGTCCCACAGCTGTTGACCCGCACCTCGCCTAGCGGGCTGGTTCTGGTGGCGGCCAGCCGCCGGGCAGCCCGCTCAATCGCCGGGCGTAGGCGGCCGGGTCAGCTTGGCGGTGTTCCTTCAGCGCCCAGTAGACGTCCTCGGTGATCAGCGACGCGATCATGTGCATGATGTTGTGCCAGTCATGACGTAGCCGCGCGTATCGTCGCGGACGCCGTCGGCGTCCCATTTCGCGCCGGCCAGCAGGTGCTGCATCCCGTCTGGCGAGGGGTCCCCGGCGTGCTCAGCGATGGTCCAGCAGTTCTTGCGGGGCAGCCCGGCCAGCAGGCCCAGCACGAACGCCCGGGCCCGGCGCCGCGGCTCCACCCGGCGGAACCGGCTCCCGGTCCGGGCCAGCAGCTCGTCAAGTACGCCCAGCCACCGGCCGGGGATGCTCCTATGTTTGTCAAGCCCGCGGTGGGTGATCTGTGGTGCCTGGCAGGGCACGGTAGACCTCTCGGGCAACGTGCCGTTTCAGGCAACGGATGATTTCCGGTTTGCTGAGCCCTTCGGCGGTTCGCCGGTCGAGGTAGGCCCGTGTCCGGGGGTCGTTCCGCAGCCTGGTCAGCACGATCGTGTAGAGGGCGTTGTTGGCGGCGCGGTCACCGCCGCGGCTGAGCCGGTGGCGGCGGGTGCGGCCGCTGCTGGCGGGGATCGGGGCGACACCGCACAGGTGGGCGAAGGACGCTTCGGACCGGAGCCGGTCGGGGTTGTCCCCGGCGGTGGCCAGGAGCTGCCCGGCTACCTGCGGGCCTGCGCCGTGCAGGGCCAGCAGCTGGGGTGCGGCCGCCCGGATCAGCGGGCGGATCTCGGCGTCGAGTTCGGCGATCTCCTCACTGAGCTGCTGATACCGGCGGGCCATCCGCAGCAGCGCCACCTTGGTCGCCGCCAGGGCTGGGTCGTGCAGGCCAGCCAGCTCGCCGCCGGTGGTTCCCGGGCGCAGCTGCGCGCAGGCGCGGATCAAGGCAGCGGCTGACAAGCCCGCCAGGCGCTCGCGCATGTCCTCTGGCGCTGTCACGATCAGTGCCCGGAGTTGGTTGATCGCCTGGGTGCGGGCCTTGACCACGCCGCGACGGGTAACGCGCAGCACCCGGATGGCCTCCACCGCGCCCGTGCGGGACTTCGGCGCAGCGGCCGCGGAGCCGTTCAGCACCGCGCGGGCGGCGGCATAGGCATCGAGCGGATCGGACTTGCCGGCCATCCGGCGTGCGCTGCGATCAGGCCGGTTGACCTCGATGACCAGCACGCCCGCACTGCGCAGGTACCTGGCCAAGCCGGTCCCATACGACCCTGTCCCCTCAACACCGGCAGTCCGCAGGTTCCCGCGCCGGCGGCCCCACGCCAAAAGCCGGCGATAGCTATCGGGGGTAACCGGGAACTGGGCGTCCTCCAGGTGACGCCCGAGACAGTCGATCAGCGCCGCATGATGAGTCTGGCCGTGCGTGTCCACGCCAAGCACGACGTCACCATTGAGATCATCCGCAGTAGTAGCCATGCTGTTTACTGCCGGTCCTTCCGCTCGTACCGGATCAGGTCGGCACGAGCCCGGCCCGGGGCGAGCGGACAAGACAGTGATGGGCGCCTCTGGCACAGGCTCCTATGAGGTCACAGCCCCGGCCGGTCTCGTGGCATCGCCACCGGGGCCAAGCCGACAGATCCCACGCCAGGACAGCCCGATCATGGGCGTCGGTCTACGCTCGGGTCAGACCCGGCCTCGATGGCAACAGGCCCAATCCTTACTGTCTACGCTGGCGCCAGCGGCCACCAGAAGATCTTCACGTGTCGTCACAAACCGGGATGATCAGACGGTGGCCGCCCCCGTCTCCAGCACCGACACGCCCAAGACCACGCTTTACGGCTGAAGTACCAGGAGGACACATGCGACGAGGCGAGGTCTGGTGGGTCGAGTTCGATGAGCGACGGCCTGTCGTGCTGCTGTCCGGAGAAGATCCATCCGGGTTCCGGGCGATGCAGGTTGTTGCCCCGGCGGACACCGGCATCTCCGGCTGGGGAATCGAAGTGGCAGTCGGCGTCCAGGAAGGACTTCCCTTTGACGGCGTGCTGCGGTTCGCGCTCCCGTGGCCGGGTTTTACCCCGTGCACCTGGCTGACCACCTTGAGCCGGGACGACCTGATCGAGCGGGCAGGCGCGGTGTCTGCCGCCAAGCTCAGCGAGATCGACGACGCCCTGCGTACCAGCGAGCAAAAGACGGAGTGGACCCCGGCCGCCACGGCCAGGCTCAGCGAGATCAAGGACTCCCTCCGCCAGCGGACTCAGGCAGGCGGAGAAAGAACGGACACCTAAAGCGGCATTCCAAAAGTTCTGTTCGTAACCCGGAGGCAGCCAGGGGCTGGTCCAGGGAGCGGCCAAGTCCAGCATCTGGTCTGGTGGGCGGTTGCGGAAGAAAGAATGGATCTGCCGCAGCCGGCCGGGCCAGGTGACAGCGGTGTTGGCCACGTAGTTCTTCAGCCCGCCCCAGACCCGTTCCACCGGGTTGTCGTGCGGGCTGTACCGCGCGCCGTACAGCACCTCCACCTGCGGGTGCCTGCCCAGGTAGCGGGTCACCGCGCGGGCGTGGTGGATGCTGTCGTTGTCACAGATCACCACGATCTTCGGGGCGAATGGGAACGCCTGGGCGAGCATCCGCAAGAAAGCCACGAAGTCAGCGGCGCAGCGGCGGCCCAGCCGGTACACCCAGCGCCCCGTGGTCACCTCGATGGCCCCGTACACCGTGACCTGCCGGTTCTTCCCTGGCGTGAGAACCTGCGGCCGGGCCCCCCGCGCCGGGTCCAGCTCGCCCGCACGTGCGGCAGCCAGTTCAGGTGCGTCTCGTCCTGGGCGCACACCACCGCCTGGCGCGGCAGCTCGATCAGCCGGGCCACGATCCCGGCCACCACATGATCGTGATAGGGGTCGCCGCGGGCAATCAGTTTGGGCCGCCGCCACACCGCCACCTGGCGCACCCGCCGGTACAGCGTCCGCATGCTGACATCCGGGCAGCCCAGGCACCGCCACAGCCGGGGCAGTGTCCACAGCCCCGGCCGCTCCAGCAGCGCGGCGATCCGCCTGGCCAGGCGCTTGCCGCCCAGCCGGGGCCGCCCGCAGCGGGGCCGGTCAGCCAGCCCAGCCAGGCCCCCGGCATTAAACCGGCCGATCCAGCGGCGCACCGTGGCCGGGTGGCACTCCAGCAGCCCGGCGATCTCCGCGGGCGATAATCCCTGGACCTCCCGGCAGTCCCGCCCTCATGCCTCTCGTGTCACTTTCTTACCCGATGGTTACTATGTTGTTCCTTACCGTCTCCTCAGTCATGATTGACCTCGCACAGGTCGTCTCTTTGCTGGAATACTATGCCGGGCACCCGGGCGGAGAGTTCGACGTCGATCACAAACTGGGGGGAGATCTGATGAGTGAGGAAGCGTTCAGAAGCGAACTGCGGCGCATGGCATCCGCGAATGGAATAGCCTTCTTAAAAGAAGATAAGATCATAGATCTTCTGCGTAGCGAGATGAAAAGCGGCGCCAGGTTCATTAACGTGTTCCAGGGGCATGAGAAGAGTGCCCTGCTGCTGGTAACCTCAGTGGCCACTCATTTTGCCAAGAGTAAGATGTTTTCAGTTCGATTGGTGTGGTCGGTGCGTCACGATGAACTACGCTCGGTGCGGCCGCACCGTCATACATTCCAGGGATATGTGATCGATGATCTCCAGCTATCCGGCAACAATGCGACAAGGGAATTCCGTTTCGGATTCAACGCTCCCCGTTACGATACGGAGACGCAGCGGGAGATAGCCGAGCACAACTGCCAGACCGCTGCCGCGCAGGTATCCGACGCACGCTCCTCGGCAGTGCCTGGAAAACCAACAGCCTCACTTCAGGTACCGGACGAGCTTGCACAACGTGCACGTATCCGGTACGGCAGCTCCGATTTTATGGCTGCCGCAGAGCTATATAGTCAGGCCGTGGACAAGCTCCATACCATGTATGTGGTCGGCGAATGTAAATACCGGCGGCCATCTGAGTTGGACATTCCGGTCATGGAAGGTCTCGTGTCAGCGGTCGGGGCGGCTCTAGCTATGGATTCGAACGCGCCGGTCCGGCCACTGGCAGAACAGTCGATAGGCTACTTGAGCCAGATTATTGAACTGCCACAGGCTAGCCCAGCGGCACATGCGTACGAGTTCGCGATACGTGAGTTGGCCACCATCCTGCGCAGAAATTAGCAACCCGAGCGACCAGATCAGGACAATCTGCGCGCAGAGCCCAGCAATGACCTCCAGATAAGTAGGAATTCCTAATCGGCGATATGCGGGTGTCACGCTCCCTTTTATGTACTGTCGGGGATTTTCGGAGCGTCAGCTGTCGGTACGGCTGGTTGGCGGCGACGTGTGTATCTGCGGCTTCTATCTTGTTCACGGCGGCGCCGGTAACCGCGCGTATGTCAAGCTGTCCTGTGGCGGCAGTGTGGTGGGCGCGGCTAACGCTGGTTGTGCCGCTGTGCCGGTGATCAGAAGAATCCGAGGTTGGGGAGGAGTTGGGAGGCGGCGTCAATGATCTCGCTGGCAGTCTCCAGAGCTTCGGCGGCCTCGTCGCCGCTGGCTTTCTCGGTCGGGTAGTCCGGGTACTCGAGTTCGTTGCGTCGTCGGCGCAGTCCGCCGAAGGCTCGCAAGCCAGCGCCGAACTGGGCTCGGACCGCGTCGTCGACGGCCTTATGTCCGCCGGCTGTGGTCGGTCGCAGGCCCTGCTGGGCGAGCAGGGCGACGCAGGCCTGCCGGGCGGCATCGTAGGCCAGGATGATGCTGCTGTCAGGTGCCGCCTGCGCTATCAGGCGTGCCGCATCCAGAGTCTGCCGGGCCTTATCTAGCCATGATCTGCCGTCTGCCTGTGCGCCCTGCACCCGCTCCAGGTGCCTTTGCGCGAGCAGTTGGTCGATATCAGCCTCTCCGGCGCCCCACCGCATCAGCTGTTCTCCTCGTGTGGCGGTTCTCCGGTGACCCAGAGAACCGGCGCCGAGCGGATCTGCTGGATCAGCGGGTCAGCGGCCGCGATCCAGCGTGCCCGGGAGCACAAGACGGGGTTGACCTGCAACCCGAGGCGCTGTTCGGCGCGCTCGGCCGCCTCATACAGGTCGCGGCGGGCCACCTCGCCGATGACCAGGACGTCGATATCGTTGGGCGGCCGTCCGGGAATACCCTCATAGCGTGCTGCCCATGAACCGTAGATCGCCACGGCGGCTGCATCCAGCCAGCCGAACTCCTCGCCGATGACCAGATGCGGCCCGAACGCCAAGGTAAGCAGTTCAGTTAGCGGCCCGGTGTAACGCCCCGCTGGGTCTGCCGACACTAGTCTGGCCCGCCCCACGCGGCGTTCCCGGATCAGCCCGGCGCCGGCCAGCCTGACTGCCTCACGTTGCACCGTGGTCAGCGGCAGATCCAACGTGGCGGCGAGTTCGCTGAGCGTGTACTCGGTGTCAGGGTGCAGCAGGAGAAGGGTCAAGATCTCGGCGAGGTGGCGGGAGCGCAGAATCGGCATAAGTGCGGGAGCATCACTACGCATAGATGGAATATAACATCCATTTAAGAGAACGCCGCGGCAGGTGGCTGCGGTGCCGCAGCAGGCCAGCGTCGACCTGCAGGCTGAGTCCCGGTAGCCACAGCAATAGCCAGTCGGTCAATGCGCGCCCATGAGTAATCACTCTGCGCGACGACGCCTGCTGACACCATCCATCTATTCTGCGACGCGTAGTCAGCTTTTTTGTGTGGGGTGTGTCGGCTACTGCTCGGTGGTGGTGCTCACGTGCTGTGGTCGCCGCTGCGGGTTGGGGTCCCAGGTGGGAGGCTGCTCGCCAGGTGCCGGCCGTGGATGCGGCTCATGTCCTGGTGATGGGCCTGTGGGAGCGGGCGGGATTGGTGGGTGTGCGGCGGATGGGGTGAGGCTGGTGTCGGCGGCGCGGATGACCGCCTGCTGTGTGGCGTGGTGCCGTGGGCGTGCTGCTGGTGCCAGTATCGAGGGCATCCTCGATTTGCTGGCTGGCGTAGTCGTCGTGGCCGTGGATGCAGTGCTGGTAGGTGTCGTGCAGGACGCGGGTGGTGTTGCCGGCCCGGGCGGCGATTTCGGCGGGCTGGCTGGTGGCGTTGAGCCACAGGGACAGGGCGGCGTGGCGCAGGTCGTAGGGGCGTTGGGCGAGGGGGTAGCGGCGAGGTCGGGGCCAAGAGCAGTGTGGCGGGCGGTGTGCCAGGCGCGGCCGTAGACCGATTCGCTGAGAGGGCCGCCGCGGGTGCCGCGGAACAGCCGCCCGTCGGGCGCGGTGCCGTGGTCAGCGAGGTGGCGGTGGAGCATGCTGGTCAGGACGGGCGGGATGGGGATGACGCGGATGGCGCCGTGGGGGCGGTGTTTGAGGCCGCGGGGCTCGTAGGGGGTGCCGGTGCTGGTCCAGGCGGTGGCGATGCGCGGGCAGGCGGTGCTGAGCAGGATCGTGCCACGTCCGTGCGGGGGGAGGGTGAGGTCGTCCCGGTGCAGGGCGACGGCTTCTTCAGGGCGCAGCGCTGCGTAGTAGAGGCAGCCGAAGAACGCGGCCAGTTCGGGGCGGGTGCGGTGGATGCTATCCAGGATGGTCTGGACCTGGGCGGGGCTGGCGACGGTGGCCGGGTTGACCGCGGCGGCGGCTTTGGGCACGCGCCAGCGGATGGTGTGGATGGGGTTGGCGGGCAGCAGCCCGAGTTCGACAGCGTAGCTGAGAGCGCCGTGGAACACGGCCCGTCTGCGGCTGATCGTGTTCGGCGCAGCGGGCGCCCCGTTGAGCCGGGTGCGCAGCCCGTCGAGGGCGGCCCGGATGACGCGCGGGTCGGTGAGCGGGCTGAGCGGCACTGACGCGCGCTGCAGCCAGGCCAGCGCGCGGGCGGCGCCTGGATCGGGTTCTCGGGACTGCTGCCGCTGGGGGGTGAAGGCTTGCTGGTACAGGGCGGTGCGCAGGGCGCGGGCGGGCGGTCGGCGACCGGCCGGGGTGGTGAGCAGGGGAGTGCTGGTGGCCAGCGCGTCGGCCAGGCTGGCCCGCGAATGCGGGGCCAGGTGCGGCCATTTCATCTGCGCGTAGGCTACGGCGTGCTGGTACCAGGTCACGGTCACCGGCTCCGGCGCGGCCCAGGACGCGGGCTGCCCGGTTGCTGGGTCGAAGGCCTGGCCGCGGCGCGCGGCGCGGATGAGCTCGGCACGGTAGCTGTCGGCCAGCGCCCGGGTGGCGAAGGACCGGGACCTGTCCTGGCCCGCGACCCGCCAGCGGACCTCGAACGCGCCGCGGCCGGGCCGGCGCCGGATCGCGAAGACCCGCACATCAAACGAACCCATGAACAACCTTCCTGTGAAGCATCGGAACACGGCCATCCCCGAGGGGCACGCCAGTGATCTTGGCCATGTGCCCGCGCGGCCCGGCGGCAGCCGGGGTGACCTGAGCTGCCGCGGCAGGAGGCCAGCGGGGACGGTTGTCATCACCGCTCCTATTCCGGCTGTCCCGGACCGCGCTGCGCCTGGCGGGCGGGATCTTCTGGTCTTGTCGTGAAGGGCAGACGCGCGAGCCACAGCCTGATGACGCGGGCAGCGGGTTGATAACCGCGGCCAGATGTTTCTCACCCGACTGATAGTGACTCTGACCGGTCAGGGCAGCGCAGGAGGCGGCGAAACCGCCCGGTACCCTGAAGGTGCAGGTCAGCGGCAAGATGCCAGAGGAAACGCTTAGCATGACCACTCCCTGTGGGGAGCCTGTCCGTGGCCGTCCGTGGAAGCCGACAGTTCACCCGACCGTCCTAACAGGCCCAGGACGCCGCTGACCCATGGGCGCACGGACGCATAGCGGACGGGAGCGGCCCGGGACGCCGCCTCGAATGCCATATCCGCTGGTCAGCGGCGTATAACTCGGGTGGAGCGAACGGGCTGTAAAACCGTCGGCTTAGCCTACGTTGGTTCGAACCCAACACCTGCCACCACCAGGGAAAACAGCCTCTGATCTGCGTGTACGCGGTCGGGGGCTGTTGCTTGGATGTCCGGCTGTATCCGGCCCGGACCGGCCGTCTACGGCTGGTCGTGGCGAATATGTGGTGAAGTTCGGCGGAGTGCGGTCTGGAGTCTGCGTCTCAGGACCGGGCCAACGGGGCTACTCGCTGCCCGGGCGGAGCGAGCTTGATCTCGATCGGCCAGCGTGGCGCTCTACGACGTGTCCACCTTGTACTTCGAGACCGACGCGATGGACGGACAGTGCGAGTGGTCACGAAAGACGCCATTGAGGCGACATCGCTTGGCGGCCGACACCTCGCGAAGCACCCGAGCCCTTGGATCGACCGCAGTTTGGGTGGCGAAGCCGCCTCCGTCTTCCGCTTGACATCGAGAACAAAGAGGGATCGTTGTGACCTCTACGAGACAGCATCCGGCATACGATCGGATCGTGCTGAATGCTCGCAATCCAGCGATGACCTGGTCTATGACAGTCAGTTCGCTGACCGCGACCTTGGGGGGCACACTAGCACTCGGTAGTGGCCACACGATCTGGGAGCATGTTCTCTTCTGGGTGGTACTGGTCACCACCATACCGGTACTGGGTTACTTCTTATTGATTGGCCTGGTTAACACAAGCCGCTGGATGCAACGGCGGCTGCCAGCCCTTCCCTGGCGGCGCGTGTACTGGTCTATTCCCGTCGGCGCGGTCGCCATTGGTGTCCTAATCCTCGCCATATCGCAGCTTGTCGGTGGCAGTCAGCCCACTCCCGCTCCGCCGGGCGGCGGCCAGTCCGTGACGGCTCTAGTGGGCCCGGATAACACCTATGACGCCACCGAGGGTCTTCTCACCGCTCCTGGCACGGTGACCTTTAGCGCGGACGGCAGAACTGTAGCGGTTGACGACTGCACTGGCAACCAAGCGAAGGGGAGGGCCATCGGCCGCGTGTACCTGTGGAGCGTTGCCACGCGCAAGCTTGAGACCAGTCTTAGCGTTCCTCCGCACGGCCGTCCCGACTGCGGCAACATGCCCGTCAGCGCGTTCAGCCGGAACGGCAAGCTCCTCGCGGTTGGCGACACCAATGGTGACATCACCTACCTCTGGCATGCTGGCAGTGATCGCTTGGCTGCGTCACTCGATCCGCAGTATGGCGAAACGGTCGCGGATGTCGCCTTCAGTCCCGACAGTCAGACACTGGCCGTGGAGGACTCAGAGGGTGACACGGTGCTGTGGAGCACGGCGACGAGAAGGCTCATCAGGGATATCAGCGCTCCAAGTGACCAGGTTAGCCTGTCGGCCGTGGCATTCAGCCCTAATGGGAAGCTTCTCGCCATCGCTGAATACGGCGGCGCGACCGAGTTGGTCAGCGTCTCACACGGCACTACCGTCGCTAAAATCACCGATCCCCGTAATAAACAGCAGCCCGACTCGGGCAACGCCGAGTTCGCGACCTTCAGTCCTGACGGGAAGATCCTGGCCACTGGCGACGGGGACGGCCGGACCTACCTATGGAGTGTTACGAATCATCACCTCATCGCAGCCTTGTCCGATCCAGGAGGTGACGGTTCGCCAGGCGAAGCACCAAATGCGCTCTTCAGCCCGGTGAACGATACCCTTGCGACCACCGACTTGAATGGCAATGTGTACCTCTGGGACATTGCGAGGCGGAAAATAATCGCCACCTTCACCAATCCGGATTCCAGTGGGGACATCGGGCTTGCCTTTAGCCCTAATGGAAGGATGCTCGCCATCTGCGGGGGCAGGAATACCTATCTATGGAACCCCAGCTAGCACCTCGCCATGCGAACGTAAGCCAGCTTCGCAGTGTTTTGAACGTGTAGTTCTGCGTGTCGAGATTCTTCAAGAGAGACGGGTTGGCGCCCTTGGTGTGGCGCGCTTCGGCGGTCATGCCCAGATCGTAAGTGGTCACGTCGAGGGCTCGTCATCGTCGCGGAGCGCTTCTTCGATCAGTTTCCGGTTGATCGTTTCCCGGCCGTGGATGCACTTGGCGTAGGCGAGGCTGTGACTACAAAGAGGGCGGAATCGGCGGTAACTTGGGCGTACGTCCTCCCTGAAACGCAGACGGTCGCACAACAGCGGCGCGCCGCCGAGCATCTGGCCGGATTCTGGCCGGACCGCATTGCGCAAAGCCGCGCAACGATGCGGGGTGATGACAGGCATCTATGCAGGTCAGCAGCCCTAACCCCAGGTCAGGAGACTGCCTGTAGCTTTCTACGGATCAGGGGAGCGCGCGGTCGGTCTGCCAGAACGTGACCAGACGCTCATCCGGCAGTTCGGCGAATAGCTGGTGAAGTTCAGGTCCGGTCTGCGTAGCCGCAGGTCAGGATATATATTGGATATATCTGTAAAACCGTCGGCTTAGCCTACGTTGGTTCGAACCCAACACCTGCCACACATTTCCCAGGTCAGAGCCGGTGACACAATCTTGTGTCACCGGCTTTTGCGCCTAAAGCAAGCGGTTCAGCAGACCGTCGGCTCTGCCCGCGTGGGCTATGCGTGGGCCAACCCCGACCATCCCCAGCAGCCATACACAGAGCCGTACGATGCCATCTGAACTGCGGAAACAGTTGACCTGCAGGATAGCTGGCGGCTGCGGTCACAGCATGCCGCGTCCCCGTTTTGTGGGCTGGGCGTGGCCATCGATACAGATCCACGGACATATAGCGGACGGCGTCTAGGGCGTGTGGGGCCAGGAGGACGCACGGACGCGACCGGGAAAACCACGGACGGGGACGGTGGCAGCGGTCACACCGACCGTCGGCTTTCCACGGATGGGCCACGGACGCGGTCGGCGGAGGCTTTGTTCTACTTGTCGTGCGGGCTGTCACCGGCCAGGCCGCGGATATGTCCATGCTTCCAGCAGCTACATTGCACGAGTTTGAGGCTGCCGAACTCTCGAGTTCGAGGCATGACCCCGCAGGCTGCCAGAGCGCCAGTGTCCTATGACCAGCCTTGTTGTATCCGCGGATTAAGAGTCTACTGATCTAACATTCGACTAATACGATTTACCAGCACCTGTACGCTAAAATGCTGATGAGAAATACGCAATCCACCGAGACTCAGTGCCATGCAGTGCCAGACAGGGACGGCTGCTGCCGGGCACTACCCGGGCAGCCGAGCAATCACGCATGATCATCTGGTAGCTCGGTGATGGTGCAGCACGATGAGCCTGCGACGGTGGATCCACCCGAGCGGAGAGAATCCAACGGCGGAAGTTCGGGGCCGGCTGATCAAGGAGTACCAAGCGAGCAGCACGACCACCGCTGGTCAACCGCGAAGCCGCAGCTCAAAGGCTATGGCAGGGTTATGGAACCCTATGGGGCTAGCTCGCGGGCCGTAAGACATTAGTCGCCCAGCGGGCGTTACCTTCCAGGCCGCCCAGCCCTCTCCATAGTGCCGCCGACATGGCAGCGGCGGCACGAAGGGACTGAGCTGGTGTCAGGAGACCATGGTGCTGCTCGGTGACGGCGCGCGCTCATCGGTGGTTGGAGTCAAGCTGGAACGCGTGAACACGGCCGACATCGGTGCCTTCTACGAGCGGGAGATGCCGCGGCTCGTCCTGTTCGTGACGATCAGCACCGGCCTGGACGTCCACGCGGCGGCCGACGTGGCCCAGGCCGCGTTCGAGAAGGCCCTGTCCAGGTGGCCCACGCTCCGTAACCCGCGGGCGTGGCTGTACCGGGTGGCCCATCACGAGGCGCTCGCCCGGTGCGAGGCGGTGCGCCGGGAGGTTCCGGTCGGCGTGGTTCCCGACCGGGCGGACCACCTGTCCGCCGCCCCCGCCCTGGCCGCGGAGTTGCGGGCTGAGCAGCGGGAGGTCATGGCCCACCTGGGAGGCCTCCCACCGAAGCAGCGGCAGGTCATGACGTGGACGCTGGCCGGGTTCGGTGACGCCGAGATCGCCGCCGCCCTTGAGCTGTCCACGGACGCGGTGAAGCAGAGCCGGTATTACGCCAGAAGGAACCTCGCGAAACGGCTCGGGCTCGCAGGAAGGGGGTCGCGATGAGGTGGAGGTTGCGGGGCGGGCGTGGTCCCGCCGGTGACCCCGACGCCGAACTGGATGCCGCGCTGTTCGAGACCTGGCAGGCCGCCGCCGCGGCCGTCGGGAAGATGATCGATCTTCCGGCAGGCAAGGAGGCTCTGCTGGCCAATTCCGGGCTAGGGCAGGAAGACGCCGCCGATCTGCCGCCGCGAGCCGGATTGACCCGCCAGGTCGCGCGGCGGCGGGCCGTGCGGCCGACGGGCGCAGTGGCGGCGGCGCTGGCCGCGGGCGTCCTGGTCCTGGTGGCCGTCGTGGTGCCTAATGCACGTCACGGCGCCACCAGAGAGCCCACTGTCAATGCCGCTTACGTGGTGAAGCGCGTCGACCACGCGCTGAGCGCGGCCGAACCGGGCGAGATCGCGCAGATGACGGTCACCACCACCCTCGGCCCCGTGATTGGCGGCAAGCCCGCGGGGACTAGGTCCGAGAACTGGTCCTTCGGCGGACAGTGGCGCTCGGTCATGTACTCGCCGGCCGGGCACCCGGCCTACGACGAGGGCTCCGGCACCGCATTGCCCTATAACCTGGTCAGCTACCTGACACGGACATGGGCACGCCAGCGAGGACTGGGCCACCCGGCCGAAGCAGTGCCCGGTCCGCGTAGCTGCCGATCTGTAATCACCGCCCTCCCGCAGCTCTTTCAGCTCGGGCTGCTGGGCGCGGGCTTCGCTCCCCGTTCGCTGCCCGTGACTGTGGCCGGAGCCCTGCGCGCCGCGGTCTCCTGCAAGAGCCTGACCGTGGCTGGCCGGCAGCGTGTCGACGGGATCGCGGCGATCAAGCTGACGAGCCCCCCGAACGCGTCGATCTCCGAGACCATCTGGGTCAGCCCAGGAACGTACCTGCCGGTGCGGGTGGTTGTCCGCGCGGCCCCCGGCCAGCCAGTCGTGCTGACTGCGGAGATTTCCTGGCTCCCGCCGACTGCGCAGAACCTGGCCATGCTCACCGTGCCCATCCCCGCCGGTTTCCGCCAGGTTCCGCTGGCCAGGGCCGTTACGTCGATCTTGCAGCGGTTCCCGCAACCAAATGCCGTGGCTGGCCACCCGCCTGGATGATCTCCCGGAGCAGCGGGCCGGGTTCGAGCAGCCCTGGCCAGCAGCCAGCGGTTTTAGCGTCACCCCGCTCGCCATCGCATCACCTTACTGGCAAAGGAGAGTGCATCATGCGTGCACGCAGCAACATGCCGGGACTGGACCGGCGCGGATTCCTGACCGCCTCGGCCGCCGCGACGGCCGGGCTGGGCGCGGCCGGGCTAGCGGCACCGGGCGCCGCGGCCGCCATTGCCGCGCCTGGCCACCGCCGCCCGGGTCAGTCCTCCAGCAGCCTCACCGACGCGGTCCTGGCGGCGTTGCGCCGTGGCCCGCTGGTCGCCCTGGGCGAGGCGCACATCCTGCAAGAGCACCACGACGTGCTGCAGACGCTGCTCAGCGACCCGCGGCTGCCCGGGGCGGTCGATGACATCGTGGTGGAGTTCGGGAACGCGCTGTACCAGGACACGATCGACAAATTCATCCTCGACGTGGCGCCGGTCAACGACGCCGACCTGCGCCTGGTCTGGCGCAACACCACCCAGTCGCCCGTAGGGACCTGGGATAACCCGGTGTATGAGCAGTTCTTCCGCCGGGTGCGGGCGGTCAACTGGACCCTGCCGCCCGGTAAACGGATCCGGGTGCTGGCGGGCGACCTGCCCATCGACTGGTCCAAGATCACCACCTCGAAGCAGCTCGCTTCCCTCCAGCCCAAGCGGGACCCGTATGCGGCATCCGTGGTGGAACAGCAAGTGCTGGCCAAGGGACGCCGGGCACTGATCTGCTACGGCATAGGGCACGTCGTCCACGACGACGCCGCCGAAGGTGACCTGGTCGTGCTCATCCAACAGCGGACTGGGGTCCGCAGCTACGTGATCCTTGACCTGGTCGACCTGCCGGGTCTGCCGCCAGATCCGGGCAGCCTGTACGCCAAGCTCGCCAGCTACCCCAGGGGTACCGTCATCCCCGCTGCGGGGACCTGGCTCGGGAAGTATCCGCATTGCGGCGGGACGCTGCGCCAGATGCTCGATGCCGGGCTGTACCTCGGCCAGCCCGCGGAGCTGACCGCCTCGTGGCCGGACCCGGCCATCTACCTCAACCCCGCGTACTGGGCCGAACTGCACCGTCGCAACGCCCTCTGGCCCGTGCCTGTCAGGGTCAACCTGAACTTCTACCGCCAGCAACAGCCGCCCGGCTTCCCGCTGGGGATGCAGCAAGTGGCGCCAGCCTGCTGACCGGAAGGCCCGATTTCTACATAATTGCGAGGACGCCAGATGAACGACGCAAAGACATGCCTGCGACCAGGATGGCTGGCGGTCATCGCTGCGGCGACCGCCATCGGGCTGGCGGCATGCAGCGGCGGATCCATCACCCCGAGCGTCGCCAGCGTGGGCAGCAACGGCGGGAGTTCGCCGGCCAGCGGGGGCTCCGCGACCGCCAGGTCGAACGGCAACCCGGCCCAGTTGCTCCAGCAGTGGACCTCCTGCATGCGCAGCCATGGCGATACCGGCCAGGCCGATCCGACCATCGACGCCAGCAAGGTGATCCACGTCACCATGTCAGCCAGCATCCCCGGAGGGGTATACGGGTTCAACGGCCAGACCGGCTCGGGGCCGGGCAGGTTCTGCCAGGCATACCTGAACGAGGCGTCGAACGCGTTGAATGGCGGCCACCCACAGGCGGGGCCGTCCCTGGCCGGGATGCTGAAGTACGCCAAGTGCATGCGGGCCAACGGGATCCCGGACTTCCCCGACCCCTCAGGGGGCGTGATCAATCTGGGCTCCCTGGACCCGGCCAGCCCCGCGTTCCAGAACGCTGACAAGGACTGCGCCAAGCAGACCGGTGTGCGGGGTATGCCCGGTGACAGCGCCCCCCAGCCGGGGGACGTCGATCCCACCTACAGCGGCAATGGCTGAGTTCCTGGCCAGGCGGGTCCTGTCGGCCAGGCGGGTGCTCTCCAGGCGGATAGTGGTCTTCACCGTCGGCGGCGCCGTCGTGGTCGCGGGAGCGGTGGCGGGCGGGGTGGCGCTGACGGCCGGCGGCGGCGGCGCGGCGTCGCCGGGCCGCGGCGGCTCGCCGGCGACAGCGCCGGTGGTCCGGACCGACCTGGTGAACACGGTGCAGGAGGGGGGCTCGCTGGGATACGGGGGTTCATACACGGTGTCAGCGCCGTCGGGGGCGAGCGCGTCGCAGGTGACCGCGGCACAGCAGGCGGTAGCCGCCGATGAGCAGGAACTTTCGGCGGATGAGCAGGCTGCGTCGGATACGTCGGCGTCGGGGAGCCAGTCGGTATCGGCGGATCAGGCGACCGTCCGCGCCGACCGGTCCGCCCTCGGCTCGAATCGGGCCGCGGAGCAGAAGGCGTGCGCCGGGTCGGGCTCGTCGTCGCCGGCGTGCAGCACGGACGAGCAGAAGGTCACCGCGGATGAGACCGCGCTGACCCAGGCCGGGCAGCAGTTGGCGGCGGCCGAGACGGCGGCGAAGTCCGGTGATGACCAGGCCGAGGGCAAGGTCGGGGCCGACCAGGTCAGGCTGCGCAACGACAAGGTCACTCTCGCCTCGTTGCGGGCGACGGCGGTCAACCCGGGCACGACCTACACCTGGCTGCCGGCCGCAGGCGCGGTGATCAGGCAGGATCAGCGGCTGTACTCGGTGAGCGGCGTGCCGGTGCCGCTGCTGTACGGCCCGGTCGCCGCCTACCGGGCGTTCTACGTGGGCATGCCGAACGGCCCGGACGTGGCCGAGCTGACCCGTGACCTGCGAGCGCTGGGCTTCGGCGACGGCCTGGTGCAGAGCAACCATTACTCGCAGGCGACGGCGGCCGCGGTGGAACGCTGGCAGCGGGCGCGGGGCCTGCCGACGACCGGGGAGATCCTGCTGGGCGAGGTGGTGTTCGAGCCTGGCCCTATCCGGGTCACCTCGGTCACCCCGACGGCCGGGTCGTCTCTGGGTGGCGGGAGTGGGGGCGGCGCTGGCGGCGGCGGGACGGTGCTGACCGCGACCGATACGACACCGGTGGTGGTGGTTTCGCTGGGCGTGTCGCAGGAGTACCTGGTGAAGCCGGGTGACGCGGTGTCGGTCACGCTGCCGGACGGGACCACGACGGTGGGCGGGCACGTGCAGAGCGTGGGTACCGTGGCGACGTGCCCGGGAGGCGGCGGCACCGGTACCGGCAATGGCAGCAGCGGGTCGGCGGGCCAGTCGCCGTGCTCGTCGTCGGGCAGCGGCGGCAGCGGCGGGAGCAACTCCTCGCCGACGGTGACGGTGACGATCACGCTGGACTCGACGCCGCCCGGGCCGGGGCTGGACCAAGCCCCGGTGAACGTGAACATCGCGTCGCAGCGGGCCGGCGGCGTGCTGGCGGTGCCGGTGAACGCGCTCCTGGCCCTGCAGGGCGGCGGGTTCGGCGTGCAGGTGGTGTCCGGCAGCGGCACCCGGCTGCTCGCGGTGACCACCGGGTTGTACTCCGACACGATGGTCCAGGTATCCGCGCCCGGCCTGGCGGCGGGCATGCGGGTGGAGGTGCCGTCGTCGTGACCCAGGCGGTGCTGGAGCTGGCCGGGGTGGTGAAGGAGTATCCCGGTAACCCGCCGGTGGTGGCGCTGGCCGGCGTAGACCTGCGGGTCGGCCAGGGTGAGCTGGCGGCGATCGTGGGCCCGTCGGGGTCGGGCAAGAGCACCCTGCTGCATGTGATGGGCACCCTGGAACGGCCCACCCGCGGGGTCGTCCGCATCGCCGGGGAAGACACCTCGGCCATGTCGGACAAGCAACTGTCGGGGTTGCGGTCACGCCGGCTGGGGTTCGTGTTCCAGCAGTTCTTCCTACTCGACGGCCTGCCGGTACTCGACAACGTCGCGAACGGGCTGCTGTACCAGGGCGGCACCGCCGCCGGGCGGCGGGAGTTGGCCCGAGCGGCGCTGGAGCGGGTCGGGCTGGGCCACCGCCTCAAGCACCGGCCCAGCCAGCTGTCGGGCGGGGAGCGGCAGCGCACCGCGATCGCGCGGGCGCTGGCGGGCCGCCCGGCGCTGGTGATGGCCGACGAGCCGACCGGGAACCTAGATTCGGCCACCAGCGCGTCGATCCTGGGCCTGCTGCGCGAGCTGCACGCCGAGGGAACCACGATCGTGGTCATCACCCACGACCTGGAGGTCGCCGCGGCGATGGGGCGGCGGATCGAGATTCGTGACGGGAGGATCACCGATGACACGCACACCGGTACGTGACACCCAGCCGGCCCGTCCGCGGGCCGGTGAGGGCGGCGGGTCGAAGCTGACCGGGCCCGACCTGCTGCGCACGGGCAGCCTCGGCCTGCGGTCGCGGCGGATGCGCGCGGCGCTGTCGGCGCTGGGGATCAGCATCGGGATCGCTGCGATCGTCGGGGTGCTGGGCATCTCCCAGACATCGAAGGCCAGCCTGCTGGCGCAGCTCGGAGAGCTGGGGAACCTGGCAACGGTGCAGCCGTCCAGTACCTTGTCCGGGCAGCAGCCCGAGCTGCCGACCACCGCGCAGGGCATGGTCGCGCGGATCGGCCCGGTCACCTCCGTCGCCTCGACCGGCACCATCTCCGGCGTCGGGGTGTACCGCACCCCCTATATCACCGCCATCGACACCAACGGCATCTCGCTGACCGCCGCCTCGCCCACCCTGCCCGCCACCGTCGGCGCCCGGATGGCCCACGGCAGGTTCCTCAACCCGGCCACCGCCCGTTACCCGGCGGTCGTCCTGGGCAGCATGGCGGCGAGCCTGCTGGGCGTCACCAGCCTCGCTCATCCGGCGCAGGTGTGGATCGGTGGGCACTGGTTCACCGTCACCGGGATCCTGGGCAACGTCCCCCTGCAATCCCCCATGGACGCGATGGCGTTCATCGGGTTCCCGATCGCCGAGCAGTACTTCGCGTTCGACGGCCACCCCACCGAGCTGTTCGTCCGCGCTGACCCGGCCGAGATGACCGCGGTCGCGGCGGTATTGCCAGACACCGTCGATCCGGCCAGCCCCTCCAACGCGTCCGTCTCCTACCCCGCCGACATCCTGCAGGCCGAGATCGCCGCCAAGGGCGCCTACAACGGCATGTTCCTCGGCCTCGGCGCCGTCGCTCTGCTCGTCGGCGGCGTCGGCATCGCTAACGTCATGGTCATCTCCGTCCTCGAACGCCGCTCCGAAATCGGCCTCAGACGCGCTCTGGGCGCCACCCGCCGCCACATCGCCGAGCAGTTCCTCACCGAATCGCTCCTCCTGTCCCTGCTCGGCGGCCTGGCCGGCACCTTCATCGGCGCCGCGGCGACCTGGGCCTACGCCCTCACCCAGCACAGCACGCTGCTGATCCCGCCCCAGGCCCTCTACGGCGGCATCACCGCCGCCCTGGCCATCGGCGTCATCGCCGGCCTCTACCCCGCCACCCGGGCCGCCCACCTATCCCCAACCGAGGCACTCCGCACGGTATGACCGCGCCCAGACGCTCACCCCTGCGGGGGACCAGGCGTCCTCATCCGGGCACCGCCGCGGGTGGCCGGTGAGCGAGTTCGGTGAGCAACAGTGCCTCGGCGAGGCAGGCACGCTCGAAATCGGCTAGATGAAGGTTCTCGTCAGGGCCGTGCGCGCGGCAGGCGTGGTCGCCTCCCGCGCTGGTCACGAGGATCTCGGCCGCCGGGAACGCTGCCGCGAATTGCGCGACGAACAGGATCGAGCCGCCGCTTGTAGGTGCCGGAAACTCCGTCACCGCTGTTGACCAGGTGTTTCTCCTGGATCAGGGGAGAGCAAGTTCGGCGTCTGCCTGCGCGGTAGCCATATGCCCTAACCGCTCCCACTGGGCAGCCCGTCCGTGGCTGTCCTCGGAAAGCCGACGGTTCCATCCGACCGTTCTGATAGGCGCTGAACGTCTTCTACGGCGCCAGACGGTGCCGGGACCCACAGGTGCACGGACATATAGCGGACGGCGGCGGCACGGGACGCTGTCTCGAATGACATATGCGCTGGTCAGCGGCCTGTGACTCGTGTGGAGCGACCGGGCTGTAAAACCGTCGGCTTAGCCTACGTTGGTTCGAACCCAACACCTGCCACCACCTGCGAAAACGCCCCGCTAGCTGCAGATTCCCGGTTGCGCGGGGCGTTTCTTCTTTGTCTCATGGTGTCATCTTGGAGCGCTGTAGACCCCTGTGTTGCGTTGTACACGGATGTCCAGCGCCTGCAGCCAGTCCTCCCGGGCACGCCGCAGGTTACCGGCGGCGTGGCGGGTGTCGCCGAGGTGGGTAAGAACGTCAGCACCGTC
>DATGGU010000014.1:0-25016 GCA_035308365.1 Streptosporangiaceae bacterium | reverse complement strand
CACGCGACCGGCAGCACACCGCTGGAGCAGCTCGCCGGCCAGCTCGGCAGCGCTGAGTTCGCCACGATCCTGACCGGCGGCCGGGCGCCTACGCTGCGCGTGGTCAACCGGCGTGCGCCCCGGCTTGCCGAGGACGTCCATACCGGCGACGGGTGGTTCTGCGGCGCGTCGGCCGGGCTGCTGGCCCCATGTGACGACATCACGGCCGCCGCCGAGGCGGTCACCCGCGCGCTCGGCGGCCGGGTGCGGTGACCGGCGTGTACCTTCAGCACCTCACCGCCACCGAACTCGGCAAGGCCCACGAGGCGGCAGATTACCTTCTCGGACTCCCGGCACGCCTGGACTCAGAACTCGCCATCAAGCTAGACACCCTCCGCGCCGACCTGATGGCTGCCATAGAAGATCATGAACCAGCTAGCCGCAGACCGGCCAGGCGAGGCGGTGGCCAGGAATGCTGACCGCCCATGGCAACGCCAGCCAGGAGGCTGGCCTCCTGCGGGCGATCGGCGAGCAGCTCATCAACCGTGGCCTGAGAGTCCGGGAACGCGTGCGCGGCGGCGAACTCACCGAGATCGAGTCGGCCAACCCCCGCGACCCCGCACAGAGCCGTGTGATCATCGGCTGCGACGGCTTCCTCATCTGGGAACGCTGGTACCGCCTCCGCACCGACCACGACGCCCACACAATCGCCCAGGTAGCGAGCACCCTCCTCGACCAAAACATCAGTCACCAGAGCACATCCCAGCCGGCAAACGGCAACAGCAGCTAACGGCGGCCAACCAGCATGGTCCGTGGCGGCGAAGCCGGCACACCGGAGGGCCCGGGGGGTCGTCCCACCGCAAGTGGCAAAACCAACCCCAGCCCCGGTCGGGGGGGTCCGGGGGGTCGTCCCACCGCAAGTGGCAAAACCAACCCCAGCCCCGATCGTGGGGGTCCGGGGGGTCGTCCCCCCGGATAGATACTGCGGCCCCACGGCGCAGCTGGCGAAGCCAGCAAGCATGGGAAGGCGGCCCGGACACCCTTCGGACCGGAGTCCGTCCCGTCGGCAACGAGCTCGCGGAACTCCGTTGTCTACTGGGCGCCCGGGCCCTTCCTGGGTCCAACCCCCCGCCGGCCGGTCCCGATCGCTGTCCCTTCCCTGTGCTGCGCCTGGCACTCAGGCGGGGTCATGCCGAATCCCCCGCCGCACGCAGCCTGGCCTGGGTCGCTTCGATCGTTCCGGCCAGTCAGCCCGGTGCTGGACTGCGCAGCAACTTACCGTTGATCTCGGCGATGTCAACCCCGGTCATGATGATCGACTCCCCTGGTGACAGCCCGTCGCCCGGCGATACGATTGATCCGCCCCGACGGGTCCGGCAATCCGCACTTTTTATTCGCCCCGAAAGGCGATTCCAGCGGGAGGACAGGCGATGACAGAAGGTCAGGAGGCGTTCGGAGGAGAAGTCTCCGAGTCGCAGATAGCGGTTCACTGGCGGGAAGAGGAGTACTTCTACCCGCCCGCTAGGTTCATCGCGCAGGCGAACGCCGCTGACCCGGCCATCCGTGAGCAGTTCACCGAGGACAAGTTCCCGGAGTGTTTCCGGGCATATGCCGATCTGCTGCACTGGGACCAGTACTGGCATACCACCCTCGATACCAGCCAGGCGCCGTTCTGGAAATGGTTTGTGGGGGGCAGGCTGAACGCGTCCTACAACTGTGTCGACCGGCATCTGGCGCAGCGCGCCAACAAGGCAGCCATCATCTGGGTGCCCGAGCCCGAAGACACCGAACCGGTGGTTATCACCTACCGCGAGCTGTACAACCGGGTCAATGAGTACGCCGCTCTGCTGCGCGACTTCGCCGGGCTGAGAACCGGCGACCGGGTCACCCTGCACATGCCGATGGTGCCGGAGCTCCCAGTGATCATGCTGGCCTGCGCCCGGCTCGGCGTCATCCATTCTCAGGTCTTCGGCGGGTTCAGCGGCGGCGCCTGCGGCGGCCGGATCGCCGACTCGGGCAGCACCGTCCTGATCACGATGGACGGCTACTACCGCAGCGGCGAACTGGTCGACCACAAGGTCAAGGCGGACGAGGCCGTCGAGGCCGCGCGCAGGGAGGGCGCCGAGGTCGACAAGGTGCTGGTCTTCCGCCGCCACCCGGGGCAGTATGCCTCGCAGACCCCCATGGTCGAGGGCAGGGACTTCTTCGTCGACGACATCATCGGCGACTACCGGGGCCAGAAGGTGGACCCGGTGTCGATGCCGGCCGAGGCCCCGCTGTTCCTGATGTACACCAGCGGCACCACCGGCCGTCCCAAGGGCTGCCAGCACAGTACCGGCGGCTACATGGCCTATGTCACCGGGACGTGCCACTTCTACCAGGACATCCACCCGGACGACACCTACTGGTGCATGGCCGACATCGGCTGGATCACCGGCCACTCCTACATTGTCTACGGCCCGCTGGCCTGCGGCACGACCACGGTCGTCTACGAGGGCACGCCCAACTACCCGGACGCGGGCAGGCCCTGGCGCATCGCCGAACGGCTCGGCGTCAACATCTTCCACACCTCCCCCACCGCGATCAGGATGCTCCGCAAGGTGGGCCCGGAAGAGCCGAAGAAGTACAACTACCGGTTCAAGCACATGACCACGGTCGGCGAGCCCATCGAGCCAGAGGTCTGGCGCTGGTACCACGAGGCCGTCGGCAAGGGCGAAGCGGTCATCGTGGACACCTGGTGGCAGACCGAGACCGGCGGCTTCCTCGGCAGCACGCTGCCCGGCATCGACGCGATGAAGCCGGGGAGCTGCGGCCCGACGGCGCTGGGCATCTACGGCGCCATCTATGACGAGAACGGCGACGAGGTCCCTGCGGGCAGCGGCCGGGCCGGGAACATCTGCATCCGCAACCCGTGGCCCGGCGTCTTCCAGACGATCTGGGGCCAGCCAGAACGGTTCGTCGAGACCTACTACCGCAAGTACAACAAGGACCCGGACAGCAAGGACTGGCACGACTGGCCCTACTTCGCCGGTGACGGCGCGATGAAGGCGGCGGACGGCTACTTCCGGATCCTCGGCCGGGTGGACGACGTGATCAACGTGGCCGGCCACCGGCTCGGCACCAAGGAGCTGGAGTCCGCGAGCCTGACGGTGGACGAGATCGCCGAGGCCGCCGCCGTCCCCGTGGTGGACGACGTGCGCGGCCGCGTGGTGGAGATGTACATCTCGCTCAAGCCGGGCATCGAGCCCAGCAAGGATATCGAGGCCAAGGTGTCGGACGCGATCGTGAAGGACATCGGCAAGATCGCCCGGCCGAAGAACATCTGGATCGTTCCCGACATGCCCAAGACCAGGTCCGGCAAGATCATGCGGCGAGTCATCGCGTCGGTGTCCAACTTCACCGACGTCGGCGACATCACCACGCTGGCCAACCCCGAGGTCGTGGACGGCATCCGGACCCAGGTGCAGACCGAGAAGGAGGCCCGGGGCGAGAAGCCCCGCGAGCTGACCGAACTGGAAGAGCGCGAGATCCGGGCATTCGGCACGGAGGGATAGCCAGGCCGGTCCCAGCCGGGGGTGGCAGCTCGTCCCCGGCCGGATCGGCAATGCGATCATTGGGCCCGGCGAGACCTTCCGCCCGGCCGCCCGGGTGCCGCTCGATGAGGTTCTCCACCTCGACCGATGGTGACGCGATGCCCGCTGACCCGCCCGGCCCGTTTTGAGGATCTGGCTCTCTTACGGTGTCAGCGAAGCCGTCGGCACCGCTGGCCCATCGAGAGGATCCCGGAAAACCCACGCGCCGCCACCCAGCCGGGCGGCGGCGCGCGCGTTCTGGGCTGTTACCCGGCGATCAGCCGAAGACGTCGGTGATCGGCTGCACGCCCGAGCTCTTGCCGAGCGGGGTCAGGCCGTAGGCCGCCTCGATCGTGCGCAGCACGCGGTAGTGGGTGATCTTCTCGCTGTACTTGCCGGCCTTGACGTTCGCGCCGACGAAGATCGTCGCGATCTGGTTGCCGGCGCTGCCGTCGTTCTCGTCCCAGGTGACGATGAGCAGGCTGTTGTTGCTCGCCGCCCAGGTGGCGTAGGCGCTCATGTTGTTCTTGAGCCAGGTGTCGCCCTGCTGGATGGTCCCGTTGTGCATGTCGTCGTTCAGGTTCGGGTCGACGAACGAGACGGTGGGCAGGCTGGCGTAGCTGGAACTGGACGGGAACTGCGCCCAGGTCTTATTGGAGCTGGCCGGCAGGTCGGTGTAGTTCGCGGCCGGGTTGTGCTTGCGCGCGTACAGGCCGTCCGGGCTGGTGCACACCTCGGAGCCCTGCGAGGGCAGGTTCTCGGAGTAGTCGCTGTAGCTGTCGCCCTTCGCGATGAGTTCGGAGCCCAGGTTGGCGTGGCTGGTGGTGAACGGGCACTGGTCGCTGGTCAGGCCATAGGTCGACCCGGAGGTGAAGGCCATGTAGTTCGGCTCGCTCGGGTGCGTGATCGCGTGCGAGTCGGTGAACAGCGCACCCTTGGCGGCAAGCGAGTTGATATAGGGCGCCTGGCTGCTGCCGATGATCTGCGAGTAGGAGTGGTTCTCCTCCATCACGATCACGATGTGCGAGTACGCCGGGACGGTCTGGTGCACCCGCGAGATCGTGGTGCTGTTGCTTGCGGCCGGCCTGGTGTGCGGGGTGGTGGCGTGCGGCGCCGCCGCCGCGCAGGCTGGCGTGAGAGCGAGGGCGGCCAGCGCGAACGGCGTCGCGGCGGTCAGGACGAGGGAGGTGGAGCGGGATTTCCGGCTGATCACGGTGCCTCCTGTCACGGGGGTCCTTCCCGATGTCCGCGCCCATGGTGGAACGTGTCCATCCCCTCAGGCAAGAGTGTTGGGCGGCGGGTGTGCGTCGTGTGGCGGAAAGTCGCCTGGTAGTCGAGGGCGAGTCACCTGCCGGTCGCGGGCGTGTCGCCGCAGGCGGCGCGGGCAGGGTTACGCCGCCTCGGCGGTGAACTCCCCGATGAGCCCGGCGAGCCTGGCCGGCTGGTCCAGCGGAACGAGGGTGTAGCTGTCCGCGATCTCAGCCAGCCGGCCCTGCGGGAACAGCCCGGCCAGGCGCCGGCCGTGCTCGGGTGGCATCACCCGGTCCCCGCTCGCCCAGACCACGAGAACGGGGCGGCCGAAGCCCGGCAGGCGCTGGGCGGCCTCGTCTAGAAAGCCGGTGTCCGCTGCTGCCGCCCGCAGCGTGCGCACGGCGTCTCGGCGGATACCTGGCTGGCCGAGTACCGGGCGCATCCACCGGGCGGTTGCGGCATCACCCCGCTTGGTCAGCCAGCCGAACGCGATCGGCAACCGCCGCAGCGCCCGCAGCCGCATCTGCTGCATGAACAGGCCGAACAGCCATGGCGGCAACTTGCCGGCGAGCACGAGCGTCTTGCCGGTCAGACCCGGCGGGAAGTTTTCGAACGCGTCGCACGAGACCAGCACGGCCCGGCCGATCCGGCCGGCGTCGCCGCACAGGATCAACTGGACGAGCGCCCCGCCGGTGTCGTTGCCCACCAGGGTGACGTCCTGCAGGCCGAGGCGATCGAGGAACTCGGTGACCAGCCGGGCTATCCCGGGCAGTGACAGGTCGGCATCGGCGTTCATCGGCCGCCGGTGCGCCCCGAGCGGCAGCGTCGGCACCACGCACCGGTGGCTGGCGGACAGCTCGGCGATCACTCCGTCCCACAGCGAGGCATCCATCAACAGCCCGTGCAGCAGCACGAGCGCAGGCCCCTCCCCCACGTCCTGGTATTCGATCGTCCCGGCGGACAGTTCGATCTCCCGCATACCCGTCCCGGCCTGCATACCCGCCTCCAGCTGAACGTGATGCCTCCCGATAAGTGAACCATATGGTTCACATGACATCCATCCAATAATGCCCGCCGCGCCGTGGCGGCGCCGGGTCTGCACTCGCTGTTGGGTTTGGCCGGCGAGAACGCACAGTTGCGTGTGGTTCCGGCAAGGAAGCGCCGTGGTTCTGGGAATCAAGCGCATTGGGCGTGGTTCCGGTTAACCAGGCGCCGTAGGGCGTGGTTCTGGGAATCCGGCCATGGGGCGCATCCGGCCCAGGAAGCGGCGCCTGACGAGGTCAGGCGCCGGCGGCTTCCTCACGTTCGAGCGCGCGGGCCAGCGCCTCGAAACCGGCTTCGATGCCGGTAGTGTCACCGCTGGTCAGCCACTCGACGATGAACCCGCGCAGGGTCGCCATGATCATCTCGGCAACCTCGTGCTTGCGCCGGTCCGGCCAGCCCGGCGGGCAGAGGGACAGCAGCCCGGGCAGGTAGTTCTGCGACGCACTCCGGCCAAGCTCCGCATAGCGCGCCGGGTCGTACATCACCAGGCCGATCGCCTGGTCGAGCACGCGGGACTCCTCGGCCGCGAGAGCGGACCAGACCGCGCGAACCCGGTCGGCCAGCGTCCGCTGCGGCGGCCCCTGCGTGGCGGCGGCCAGCGCGGTGCCGATCCGCCGCTCGCGTAGCTGCAGGATCGCCTGCCGCATCAGGTCGTCGGGCCCGTCGAAGTAGTAGAGCAGCACCTTGTGCGTGGTTCCAGCCGCCCGGGCGGCCCGCCGCAGCGAGAAGTCAACCAGCCCGTTGACCGCGAGATCATCACAGACCCGGCCGAGCAATTCCCGGCGCCGCGCCTCACCGCGCGGCGACCCCGCAGACCGCCGGTAGCCCGCCCGCCGCGGCACGCCATCACCCACCGGAACGTCCGCCTCCGCGGCATCCATGCTCAGACCTCCCACTTGAAGACCCTTCAAAATCTACGTTCCCTGGTCAGGGCCGAGTTCATGGTCGTCTTGTAATGCGCGGGGTGGGTGGCTGGTGGCGTGGGCCGGGCGGCCGGGGTTGCTGGATGCCGGTCAAGGCCAAGTGTCATGATCTTTTTTGTAACTTAAACGGGTCTCCTATACACAAGCCGGGTGATCGGTCACGCGGGCCGGGCGGTCACAATGGCGGGTGTCTGGCCCAGCAGGCCGATCCGGCGCGTCGTGGCGGTCAGACCGCGGCGGCGCAGCCGGGGCAGCAACTGATCCTCGTGTGTGGTGAGCAGCACCGCGGCGCCGCCGCGGGCGATCGTATGCGCCGCCAGCTGCGCCGTGGCGTCGAACAGCGCCAGCCGCCGGTCCACCTTTACCTGCTTGCCCCAGGGCATGTTCCCGACCAGCAGCCGTGCGGTCACCCGCGGATCGGGTCCGCGGTGCACGTCGCTGACGAAGATTCGCCGCAGCAGCTCGCCGGGACCGAAACCGCCCTGGACCGCGAGCCGTTCCCGGGTGAGCGCCACGGCCCGCTGCGACACGTCGGAGCCGAATACCGGCAGCCCGGCGTGTGCGGCCTCGGCGAGGATGGTCCCGCTGCCGCAGAACGGGTCGTACAGCCCATCCGCCGCGGCCGCCTGGCCGATTCCGGCCAGACCGAGCCGGACCAGCGCCGCGGCTACCGTCGGCCGCAGCGCACCGGCCCAGGTGGCCTGCCCCAGAGGGTGGTTCCGGCCAGGAATGCGCGGCTCACCGGGGCGCTTGCCGACCGGCTCCGGCCACAGGCTGACCGCGATGTGGGCCATGTCGTCGTCCACCTGGATCCGCAGGTCCACCGCCCGGCGGGTGGTCGCGGCCGGATCCGCGCCGTGCAGTTGCCCGGCGATGACCGGCGCGGGATCCCAGGCCGGTGCCCGCCGCCATGGCGGATTGCGAGCCGACACGGTGACCGACCACTCATCACCCGACTGGCCCGCCGTCGGGCGTGGTTCCGGCAAAGGAAGCAGAGCCGCCACCACGGTGCCGGCGGCCCGGCACAGTTCCTCGAAGCCGGGCCTGCCGTCGATGCGGGCCGGGCCCGCCACCAGCAACCGGATGTCATCGATTGTCCGCGCGGCCGCGCCGAGCCGCTCCGCATCGGCGAGGGCGGCGTCCAGGATCAGGAAGCGGTCCTGGCGCAGCCGCACCCGCGCCGCCGGCGCGATTTCGGTGACCTCGGCCTCCGCCACATCGGCCAGGCCCTTGGTGACGTAGAGGACCAGGCCAAGATCGCTCCCAGTAGGAATGATCATTTTCCTCATGGCTGGGTAACCCTACTGAATCGGGGAGTGACTGAATGTGACTTCTGGGGGACTGTATGTTGCTTCGGCGGACCGCCACTGCCGCTGCGCTGGCCGCGCTAAGCATGACCGGCCTGGCCGGCGCGCCGTCCAGCGCGTCGGTGGCTCTGCCTTCTTTGCCGGGATCACGCCCTGCGCTGCTTCCCTCGCCGGAACCAGGCCCTGCGGTGCTTCCTTCGCCGGAACCACACCCTACGGCGGGCCTGACCTGGTCTGCCCCGCAGAATATCGATCCCGGCCACGCCGGCATTCCGGGTTCGGTGTCCTGCGTGAGCGCTAGCTTCTGCATGGCGGCCGAGAACAACTCGGCGCTCAGCTATGACGGGCAGGCCTGGAGCGCACCGGTTTCCATCATCCCCGGGACCTCCGGGAACGGGCTGACCTCGGTGTCCTGCGCCAGCCCGTCATTCTGCGCCGCCATCGGCTTCAACGGGCAGGTCGAGCCGTTCAGCACCTACGTGACCACCTACAACGGCTCCACCTGGAGCAAACCGACGGCGCTGTACGACGAAGGCGACGGCAACGACTCGGTCTCCTGCCCGTCGCCGTCCTTCTGCATGGCGATCACCTGGGACGGCAACGCCTTCGAGTACAACGGCACCTCCTGGTCCGGGCCGACCCGGGCCGGCCTGGCCGGTTCCGGGCTGCTGTCGGTGTCCTGCCCCACGGTCACGTTCTGCGCCGCGGTCGGCAGCGGCGATCACGTGTTCACCTACATCGATGGCGCCTGGAGCGATCAGCCGTTGACCAGCCCGTACGTCTCCAGCCTGCTGTCGGTCTCCTGCCCGTCGGCGACGCTGTGCATGGCGGTCAGCTCGGCCGGTGAGTACGCCACCTATGACGGCACCGGCTGGAGCACCCTGACCACGATCGACGCCAGTGCCAGCCTGGTCTCGGTGTCCTGCGCCAGCACAGTCTTCTGTGCCGCCATCACCAGCGGCGGTGACGTGCTCAGTTACAACGGCGGCGGCTGGAGCCAGCCGGCCACGATCGCGGCCGGCGCCCAGACGCTGGCCGTATCCTGTCCCGCGGTCACCTTCTGCACGGCCACCGCGGCGGCCGGCCAGACCGCTGGCGAGGTGGTGCAGTACAACGGCAGCACCTGGTCAGCGCCGCAGGTGATCGACCACTCGGCCGGGCTGCCCTACGCCGTTTCCTGCCCGGCCGCCGGGATCTGCATGGCGGTCGACTACAACGGCAATGCCATCAGCTACGTCGGCGGCCGGTGGGGCCGGCCGGTATCCATCGACACGGCAGGCCAGGGCCAGCTGCGGTCGGTCTCCTGCCCGGCCACGGACTTCTGCATGGCCGTGGACGCCGATGGCAACGCGGTCAGCTACGACGGCTTCGGGTGGCAACTGAGCAGCATTGACCCGGGCGGGCTGCTCACCGGGGTCTCCTGCCCGAGCCCGGTCATGTGCGCGGCGGTCGACGACCAGGGCCAGGCGGTCATCTACTCGGGCGGGCAATGGGGCAAGCCTCAGGTCATTGACCACAAGGGCGGGCTGTGGTCGGTGTCCTGCGCGGCCACCGACTTCTGCGTGACCGTGGACACCACCGGCCGTGAGCTGACCTACGACGGCACCTCCTGGACGAAGCCGCTGCTCATTGACGGCAATGGCCAGTTGTGGGCGGTGTCCTGCCCGGCCATGGGCTTCTGCGCGGCCGTGGACACGGCCGGCTACGTCGTGGGCTACAACGGCACCGGGTGGACCCTGGGCCCGCAGGCATCCCCGGCCAACGGCCAGGGCCTGGAGTCGGTGTCCTGCCCGTCCACCACGTTCTGCGTCGCCGCCAGCTACGGTGGTGAGGTGTTCACCCTGGCGAACGGAGTCTGGACCCCGTCCACCGCGATCAGCGAGGACCAGGCCCTGGACGCCGTCTCCTGCCCGTCGGCCAGCTTCTGCGCGGCCGTGGCCCAGGGCGGCGACGCGCTGACCGCCAGTTGACCGTTGCGGTCGGTTGTAAGCTCCCGGACGGGCACCGCGAACGGAAGATTGATCATGTCTATTCACGAGGCTGGCGCGTTGCACGCGCCCGGTTACGGCAATATCGCGACGGTCCCGGCCTGGCTGCGGCCACCGGACGATGTCAACGAACTGCTGCCACAGCTATGGGCGAGCACGGTGCGGCGCAACGACGCCGGCGCGCTCGAGGTGGGCGGGGTCGACGTCCGGGAGCTCGCGGCCAGGTACGGGACGCCCGCGTACGTGCTCGACGAGGCCGACTTCCGCGCCCGCGCGGTGGCCTTCAGGGACGCCTTCCAGGAGGCGTTCGCGGACCTGTGCGGCGGCGCGGATGTCTACTACGCCTGCAAGGCGTTCGTGTGCACCGAGGTGGCACGCTGGCTGATGGCTGACGGGCTGCGCCTGGACGCCTGCACGGGTGGGGAGCTGGCCGTGCTGCTGCGGGCCGGGGTGCCAACGGCGGACATCGCCCTGCACGGCAACAACAAGTCCGGCGCGGAGCTGGAGCGTGCGGTCGCGGCCGGGCTCGGCCGGATCGTCATCGACTCGCTGCCGGAGATCGGCCGGCTGGCGGATGTCGCGGCGCGCCATGGGGTCCGCGCCCGGGTGCTGCTGCGGGTGACCGTGGGCGTGGAAGCCCACACCCACGAGTACATCGCCACCGCGCACGAGGACCAGAAGTTCGGCATCTCCCTGTCCGGCGGGGCAGCCCATGAGGCGGTGCGCCGCATCCTGGCCCGGCCCGAGCTGGAGCTGCGCGGCCTGCACTCGCACATCGGCTCGCAGATCTTCGACACCGGAGGCTTCGAGGTGGCGGCCCGGCGGCTGCTCGGGCTGCACGCGCAGGTCATCCGCGAGCATGGCGTCACCCTGCCGGAGATCGACCTGGGCGGCGGCTTCGGCGTCGCCTACACCAGCCAGCACGACCCGCTCGACCCCAAGGAACTGGCCGGCGCGCTCGCGGACATCGTCCAGCGGGAATGCGCGGCCCTCGGCGCCGAGGTGCCCAAGGTGTCGGTGGAGCCGGGCCGGGCGATCGCCGGCCCGGCAGCCTTCACGCTGTACACCACCGGGACGATCAAGGACGTCGAGCTCGACCGCGGCACCATGCGGCACTACGTCGCCGTGGACGGCGGCATGAGCGACAACATCCGCACCGCCCTCTACGACGTGGACTATTCCTGCACCGTCGCCTCACGCGTGTCCACCGCCCGGCCGGTGCTCGCCCGGGTGGTCGGGAAACACTGTGAGAGCGGCGACGTGATCGTCAAGGACGAGTTCCTGCCATCCGACCTGGCCGCCGGCGACCTGCTGGCCGTCCCCGGCACCGGGGCCTACTGCCGGAGCATGGCCAGCCAGTACAACCACGTCCCCCGGCCGCCCGTGATCGCCGTCAGGGACGGGGCGGCCAGGGTCCTGCTGCGCCGCGAGACCGAGGACGATCTGCTAGCGCTGGATGCCGGCTTACCAGCTGTCCTTCCAGGTCGTGGTGAACGAGTTGCCGCCGGATAGCGCCGAGGCCGTGCCCAGGTCGTAGGCGTCGGTGGCGTCGACCATCGTGATGTTGTTCAGGTTGGCCAGCGAGCCGATGCTGGACGACTTGCCCGACTCGGTGGCGGCACCCTTGGTCAGCGTCCAGGTCCCGTAGTCGGACAGCGGCGAGTAGCCGGAGTTGCCGAAGTAGTTCCGCTCGTTGATCCATTCCGCGCTGTCGTTCAGGCAGGTCGTGGCGGCGCAGGTGGTGGTCGCGGTGAACGAGTCCGCCGAATGCGTGGAGTCGGTGACCGTCAGCGTGTACTTCGTGCCGGAGCGGGTCACGGTCGCGCTCATCTTGTCGCCGGCCGAGACGGTGTGCTCGATCGTCACGACGGGCTGCGTCGGGTACATCTCGTACCAGTCGTAGTAGGTCAGCTTGCCCTCGTAGCACACGCCGAGCGAGCCGTCCTGCTCCACGGTCCCGTTGGTGAACCCGTCGAAGCCGATCCACTCGGAATCCGTCGTATGCTCCCCGGTGCAGGTGCTGATCTTCGACACCGTCCAGGATCCGGAGACCTTCGTGAACGCGCCCGTCGCACCGGTGGCGGCGTAGCCGGACCAGTTGAAGTAAAACGCGTTGGTGACCCCGTCCGGCCCCAGTGTCGTGTGCCGGGGCGCCCTCACTCCGGGAGCACGACTGCCCTGGAGCATGGCTACGACGGCCGCCCTGGACAGGGCCGCGCTGGCCGTCGGCCGTTGCGAGTGGATTAATGGCCCGTGGCCCACGGCTGCTATGCCGGCACCCAGCAGCACTGCACCTCCAGCCGCGATGGCGGCAAACCTGTGGTTCATCGACCTCCCCCTTCTGCAGGCGCGTATGGCCCTTACCTGGATACTCTGCCCCAATTTGGGACGAATCGGTACCTGCCGGACTGCAGTGAACAGTGCGACTCAACCGGATGTTCGTCGCGGTCTATGCTCGGGCCGTGGACTGGGCCGAGCGGGTCACGAAGCTGCGCCGGTGGACCCGGGGTGGCGAACGCGCGCCGCACAAGCCGCTGCTCCTGCTGTATGCGCTCGGCCACTTCCAGCGGTGTGGCAATGAGCCGATCCTGTTCTCCGAGGCCGAGGACCAGCTCGGCAGACTGCTGCGTGAGTTCGGCCCGCCCCGCAAGACCAGCCCGGCCTACCCGTTCCACCATCTGGCCAGCGACGGTCTGTGGGTAGTCACCACCGCCGAAGGCAGCGGCGGCTCTACCGCGAGCCCGGGCCAGTTGCGCGCACGGCAGGCCGCCGGGCAGCTCACCCCCGACCTCGCCTGGTCCCTGCGGTCCGACCCACAGTTGCTCCCCCAGTTGGCCCGCATCCTGCTGGACGCGAACTTCGAGCCGTCGCTACACGACGACATCTGCGCCGAAGCGGGACTCGCCCTGGAAGCCGCCGAGATCTCAGGGCTCCCGCATGGGCGGCAGGCCAGGCGGGGCCGCGACCCCGCCTTCCGGGCTGAGGTCCTGGTCGCCTATGAGTACAAGTGCGCGTTCTGCGGATATGACGGCTGGCTGGACGGGACGATGGTCGGCCTGGACGCCGCACACGTGCGATGGTGGGCGCTCGGCGGGCCCGATGAAATCGCCAACGGGCTGTGTCTGTGCGCGCTGCACCACAAGCTGTTTGACAAGGGCGTCCTGGGAATCACCAGGCAGCAGCGGGTGGCTGTCTCAACGCACTTCGTGGGCCGCAGCCAGACCGCCGAGTCGCTCGTCCTCTCCCTGACCGGCCGTGACGTCAGCCCGCCGCAGAAGGGCTTCCCGCCGGTCGCGGAGGCCTATGCCGCCTGGCATACTCGCGAGGTCTTCCGCTCCCCCTCCCGCGCCGCCTAAGCCCAGGGCGTCGCCTTTTCTGCCACGCGCATCCCTCCGGTTGGAGTCAGGCGGCCGGGTAGGCCACTGTGGTCATGACGTCGCGCTGGTTGGGGAATTGCCAGGTGCTGGCCCCGATGAGGAAGACCTGGGAGCTGCTAACATGCGGGGCCATAGTGACAGAGATACCGTTTTCTCGGCAATGCCCTCCCTCTGAAAGATGGGTTCACAGGTGATGATGGCGGCTATGGCGTGGTCACGAGGCCGGCGTGGTGCTGTAGGAGTCGGTGGTCATGACGTCGTTCTGGCCGGTGCCGGTGTAGGTGCTGTTCCCGGTGACGAAGACCTGGGTGCCGGAAGGGTTCACCGCCATCGCGTAGCAGTTGTTGTCGGTCCGGCCGTTGAAGCGGGCGGTCCAGAAGCGTTTGCCGCTGGCGGTCTTGTAGGCGCTGGTGACCCAGTAGGTGTTGCCCGAGGAGTCCTCGGCGAAGCCGGTGACGTAGGCCGCCGAGCCGTCCGGGCTGAGCACGAGGGCGGTGGCCGTCGTCCCGCCGTAAGGTGCGCCATTGAAATCCGCATAGCTTGCGGTCCACAGCGTTGCCCCGGTGGACGGGTTGAGCGCGATCGTCTTCCAGTGGCTGACCACGACGTTGTTGTTCAGCCTCGCGACGGACTCGCTGATGATCACCGCCGAGCCGGCCGAGGTTTCGGCCAGCCCGGCCACGGTGGAGGCGATGTTGCCCGAGCTGGCGGTCACCACCCAGGTCTGGGTCCCGGCCGAGGTGGAGTAGGCCGCCGTGGCGTAGACCCGGCCGCTGCCGTGCTGGCTGATACCGGCCACGAACAGCGTGGAGCCGTCCGGGCTGAGCGCGGCGGCGGTGAAGTTCGCGCTCGTGCCATAGCTGGCCTGCCAGAGCTGGGAACCGGTGCTCGTGCTGAGCGCCTCGGCGAAGGCGGCCCCGGTGCCGTTGCCGGCCTGGCCGGCGATGAACAGCGCCGATCCGTCGGCGGACAGCGCGCTGGCATCACCGCCGGCCGGGTCCGACCAGATCAGCGCGCCGGTCGTGGCGTTGTAGGCCGCCGTCTGGTTCGCACCGGCGGCGGAGCTGGTCACGTACACGGCCGAGCTGTCCGGGGACACGGCGATCGGCGAGCGGGCGCCGTTCACGACCGGACCTGACACCTGCCAGAGCAGCGCTCCGGTGGAGGCGTTGTAGGCGATGATGACCTGCAGCAGGCCCTGGGCGCCGACCTTGCCGGAGAAGCCGGTGACGAACACCGCCGCACCGTCCGGGCTTACGGCGATGGATGACAGCCCGTCGTCGAAGAGCTGGCCGGGTTCGAGGGTCGCCTTCCAGATCTGGGCGCCGGTCGTGGCGTTGTAGGCGACGGTCTCGCCGTAGCCCTCGTTGGAGGTGCCGACGGCGGTGCCCGCCACGTACACCGTGCTCCCGTCCGGGCTGACAGCGGTGGCGTTGCCGGTGACGTCGTGGCTGGTGACCGGCAGCGTCGCCGTCCACAGCCTGGGCACCGTCGTGGCCCCGGCGGGCGCTGCGGCTGCGAGTGCCAGGACGGCGCACGCGGTGGCGCTGGCGGCGGCACGGGCCAGGCCCTTGGGATACCTCATCGGCTCTTTTCCCTCCTGGACGGGCGTGGCCCACCTGTCGCACCCCGGACCCTGGACCGAGCCCAGAACATGGTCTCAGGAGCCCGATTCCTGGGCAACGGCCGTTCGCGGGCTGCCGGTCAGCCGGGGACGACGACGGTACCGGTGGCGGTGACTGCGATCAGCGGCTCGGCCAGCACCACGGCGGCGGATGCGCCACGCCCTGGATCGGCCCGGCAGGCGGCCCGTGCCTCCAGGGCCAGGTCGCGGCTGCGGTTGCCGACCCGGGTCACCGTCGCGGACACCTCCAGCACGTCACCGGCGATGACCGGCGAGCGGAACTGCACGTCGGAGTAGGACGCGCACAGGCCCTCGTCGCCGTCGCACTGGATGCACACCTCGGTGGCCACATCCGTCACCGTCCGACAGTAGGTACGGCCGACATCTATTGGCACCGCAAGTTTTCCCGTATATTACTGTAGTTACCGAAGCTTCTTTCGCAGTGCATGGCTGCGGCAAGGCGTTGTTATGGAAGCGCGAGGCGACGGGCCTCGTTGAAGGCAGACATGACCGAGGAGGCTGCAGTGCTTCATTCGCCGGAACCACACCCCACGGCCGTCGATCAGCCATATCCGTACGCCCGCAAGCAACTCGTCGAGCCGGACTGGCGCAGGTTCCCCGGCTGGGCCGGCGTGACGCAGGCCGAGTGGGAGTCCGCCCAGTGGCAGCGGGTGCACTGCGTGAAGAACCTCCGCCAGCTCAGCCAGGTCACAGGACCGGGGCTGAGCGAAGCCTTCTGTGCGGACGTGCTGCGCGACCAGCGGGAGCGGGCCACCATGTCCATGCTGGTGCCGCCGCAGATGCTCAACACCATGGTCGCGGGCCTGGGGCCGGGCGATCCCGGCTTCACCGAGGCGTTCTACGCCGACCCGGTGCGCCGGTACATGATCCCGGCGTTCAGCGACCGCCGGGCCGACTGGCCCTCGCACCCCTATGCGACCAGGGACTCGCTGCACGAGTCGGAGATGTGGGCGGTCGAGGGGCTGACCCACCGGTACCCGACCAAGGTGCTCGCCGAGATCTTGCCCACCTGCCCGCAGTACTGCGGGCACTGCACCCGGATGGACCTGGTCGGCAACCCGACCACCACCACGGACAAGCACAAGTTCGGGATGGCGCGGGCCGACCGGCTGGCCGCCATGCTCGACTACCTGCGCGCCACCCCGCAGGTGCGCGACGTCGTGGTATCCGGCGGCGACGTGGCGAACATGCCCTGGCCACGGCTGGAAGAGTTCGTCGGCACCCTGCTCGACATCGAGAACATCCGCGACATCCGGCTGGCCACCAAGGCGCTGATGGGGCTGCCACAGCACTGGCTGGGCGACGACGTGCGAGCCGGGATGGAACGGCTGGCCGGTAAGGCCGCCGGCCGTGGGGTGAGCATCGCCATCCACACCCACGTGAACGCGGCGCAGTCCGTCACCCCGCTGGTGGCCAGGGCGGCGGCGGCCATGCTGGACACCGGCATCCGGGACGTGCGCAACCAGGGCGTGCTGCTGCGCGGCGTCAACGACAGCGCGCAGGCGCTGCTCGACCTGTGCTTCGCGCTGCTCGATGAGGCGAAGATCATGCCGTACTACTTCTACATGTGCGACATGATCCCCGGCAGCGAGCACTGGCGGCTCAGCCTGGCCGAGGCGCAGAGCCTGCAGCACCAGATCATGGGCTACCTGCCCGGCTTCGCGACACCACGGATCGTCTGCGACGTGCCCTACGTAGGCAAGCGCTGGGTCCATCAGGTGTCCCGCTACGACACCGAGCGCGGCATCTCCTACTGGACCAAGAACTACCGGACCGCGGTGGAGGCCGGCGATCCCGAGGCGCTCAACCGGGAGTACGAGTACTACGACCCGATCTACCTGCTGCCCGAGAGTGGCCAGAAGTGGTGGCGCGACTTCGCCGCCAAGGCTGATGCCCAGCCAGCCCCGGCCGGTTACCAGGCCGAGCCACAGGTGCTAGAGTCTCTTACATTGTAAAAGGCGCTCACATCGAGTGCCGCCGAGTGAGAGGCACTCCCATGACCGGTACCAGCAGGGCAACCGCCGACACCGCCAAGCCCTGGGTGGAAGCTGATGTGCCGGACCAGACGGGCCGTACCGCCGTGGTCACCGGCGCCAACACGGGTCTCGGCTTCGAGGCCGCCCGGGTGCTCGCCGAGCGTGGCGCGGACGTCATCCTGGCCTGCCGGACACCGGCCCGTGCTCAGACCGCCGTCGAACGGATCCGGGCGAGCGCGAAGGGCCAGGTAAGCACCGTTCGGGTGGATCTTGCTTCAAAAGCGTCGATCGCCGAAGCGGCCGAGGAGCTCAACCGGAGCCACGAGCGGATCGACCTGCTGCTCAACAACGCCGGGCTGATGATGCCGCCCTACGGGCGGACGGAAGATGGTTTCGAGCTGCAGTTCGGCACCAACCACCTGGGCCACTTCGCACTGACCGGGCTGCTGCTCGGGCGGATGCTGCCGGTGCCCGGCTCGCGCGTGGTGACGATGAGCAGCAATGGGCACCGGATGGGGCGGATCGACTTCGGCAACCTGCAATGGGAGCACGGTTACAGCCGGACCGCCTCCTACGGCCGGTCCAAGCTGGCCAACCTGCTGTTCACCTATGAGCTGCAGCGGCGGCTGGCGGCTGCTGGCGCCCAGACGGCGGCGCTGGCCGCTCACCCCGGCACGTCGCGCAGCGAACTCACCCGGTACCTGCCGCTGTGGATGCGGATCCTCAGCGTGGTGGTGCCCACTCAGAGCGCCGCGGCGGGTGCGGTGCCGATGCTGCGGGCGGCCACCGACCCGGCGGCCAGCGGCGGGGAATACTACGGCCCGGCCGGGTTCGGCGAGATGACCGGCCCGGCCAAGCGGGTGCGGTCCAGCGCGCGTTCGCACGATGAAGCGGTCGCCAAGCGGCTGTGGGAGGAATCGGAACGGCTGACCGGTGTCACCTACCCGCTCTGAGCGGCCAGGACGGACGGGCCGCTACCACCACGGAGATCTCAAGGCCGCCCTGATCGACGTGGCCGTCGAGCTGATCGCCGAGCGTGGAGTGCGTGACTTTTCGCTCGCGGAGGCCAGCCGCCGCCTCGGGGTGACCGTCGCCGCGCCGTACCGGCACTTCGCCGACCGGGACGAGCTGCTGGCGGCGGTGGCCGTGCGGGCGCTGGGCACCCTGGAGGCCGCGCTGGCCGCCGAGGTGACCGGCGGCGACCCGCCGGAGCGGCGGCTCGCCGCGATTGCGGGGGGCTATGTGCGGTTCGCCACGGCACACCGGCCGCTGTTCGAGACGCTGCTGCGCTCGGGCATCGACAAGGACAGGTTCCCCGAGGTGCGGCGCGCGGCCGAGCCGATGGAAAGCCTGTTCACGTCGTGCGTCCTGACCGTCTGTGGGGACGATCCCGGCGTGGCCGCGGTGCTGGCCGGGGCGGTGCTGGCGACCGCGCACGGGTACGCGACCCTGCTGCTCGACGGTACGGCGGGGGGCGGAGTGGAGGTCAGCCCCGCGGCGGCCGAGGGGGCCGTGCTGGCGTTGGTGAAGGGCCGGTCCGCGCTGCCGGAATGACCGGGTGCGGTTCGTCGCCGGCTGTCATCGCGATCTTGCACCTCGCTACAATCTGCCGTATGCCCGAGGGCAGCGACCACGATCACTGGCAAGGACCGGAACCGGCCAGCCCGCCTGGGCCCCCCACCCAGCCCGGTTACCCGGCGCAGGACCAGCCCAGCCATCCGCCACAGCCCGAATATCAGGGATCTCAACCTGGGTACCAGGGACCTCAACCCGGTTCCCAGGGCCAGCCTGAGTACCGCGGCCAGCCTGAGTACCGGGAGCAGCGGTCCGGAGAGCAGGGCCAGCCTGGGCAGCCCGGCTATTCCGGTCAGCCGGGACCACAGCAGACGGGGTACCAGAATCAGCCGGGGTATCCCGGACCACCGGGATACCAGCGTCAGCAGCCCGGGGCTTACCCTGGCCAGCCCGGGTATCCGCAAGGTCAGCCGGGTTATCCGGGGCAGCCTGCGTACCCGGGCCAGCAGCCCGGGGCTTACCTTGGCCAGCCCGGCTATCCGCAGGGCCAGCCCGGGTATCCGCAGGGCCAGCCTGGGTATCCGCAGGGCCAGCCCGGGTATGCGCAGAGCCAGCCTGGGTATCCGAGCTCCCAGCCGGGATATCAAGGACAGCAACCTGGATATCAAGGGCAGCAGCCGGGATACCCCGGGCAGCAGGCCGGGAACCAGGTGCAGCAGGGCTATCCCACGCAGCCGATGTACCAGACCCAGCCGTGGTACAAGTACCAGCCTGGGTACTTCCCGAGTCAGCCACCGGCCCCGAACCAGCCACCGGCCCCGAATCAGCCGCCGGTCCCGAATCAGCCGCCGGTCCCGAACCAGCCGCCGGTCCCGAACCAGCCAACGGTCCCGAACCAGCCGCCGGGGCCCGGGCAGTTTCGGCAGGGGCCGGGCCGGTTTCAGCCGGGGCCACCCGCATATCCCGGCCAGGTGCCGCAGGGCGGTTACCCAGGTGCCCCCGGTTACCCGGCTGCTCCCCCGCGCCAGGCCCTTCCGGGCAAGCGGGGGCGCAAGTGGCTCCCATGGGTGGCGGCGGGCGTCGTGGTGGGGATCGCCGCCGGCGGGATCGCCGCCGGCTTCCTGCTCACCGGCGGCTCTTCACCGGCCGCCTCGGGTGGCTCGGGCGACGGCGTCCTGCTGCCGAAATCGCTGACCTTCTCCGGATCGCCGTCCCCGGTGACCGGCCGCACCTCCGCCGACGGCCTGTCCTGGGACAAGCTCGGTGGCCCGTGGACGCCGGTGCCAACCAGCCTGTTCGCCCAGGGCGACTTCGCGGCCGGCCAGCAGGTGATCAGTGACAAGTTCACCCAGAACGGGAAGACGGCGGACTGGACGGCCGATGTACTGGCCGGGCGGCCCGGGTCGGATGTCGGCGTCAGCTACACCGGGCCGAGCCAGCTCAGGCAGTACGCGGTTGGCGTCGTGGACAACGTAATCCTGGCCAAGGAGTACCCGGCGGGCACCAGCGCGCCCGGGATCGCCTCGCAGTCGGTCACCATCGGGGGACGGCCCGGCTGGCTGATCGGGTTCACCCCGCACTTCTCGGTGGCGGGCGTGAAGGCCACCCACGACACCGACGTGGTCGTGGTGGTGGACACCGGCCACGCCGCCGTTCCCTCGGTCTTCTTCATGAGCATCCCCAGCGACGTCAGCTCGCTGCTGCCCAACATCACCGCCGAGCTGCACTCGCTGCAGGTCAGCCCGTAGCACCCCGGCCGGCCCGGCTGAGCTGTCTGGTCGTTACGCTCGTCAGATGACGCGCAGCACGGAGCAACTGAGCCCGGAACTTCACGACTACCTGATCGCGCACAGCAGCCCGGTGGACGAGGTGCTCGCCGCCCTGGCCGATGAGACGGCGCGCCGGTTCCCGGACGCCGTGGGCATGCAGATCGGCCCGGAGCAGGGCACGTTCATGACCCTGCTGACCCAGTTGTCCGGTGCCAGGCGCGGCATCGAGGTCGGCACCTTCACCGGCTACTCCTCCATCTGCATCGCCCGCGGACTCGGCCCCGGCGGCCAGCTCATCTGCTTTGATGTCAGCGAGGAATGGACGTCGCTGGCGCGCGCCTACTGGGACAAAGCCGGCCTGGCCGGCCGGATCGAGCTGCGGATCGGCCCCGGCCTCGACTCACTGCAGGCGCTGCCCACCGACGCGGCGTTCGACATCGCGTTCATCGACGCGGACAAGCCCGGCTACATCGGCTACTGGGAGGAGATCGTGCCCAGGATCCGGCCGGGCGGCGTGATCCTGGTGGACAACACGTTCTCGCACGGCCGCGTGGTCATCGAGTCCATCACGGACGCCACCGTGCAGGGTATCCGCGACTTCAACGATCACGCGGTCGCCGACAAGCGGGTCGAACTGGTCATGCTGCCGATCGGCGACGGCCTGACCCTTGCCCGCAGGAAGTAACGAGGAACGGCCTCACCCCATGGCCGGGTGGGCGTGATCGCGCCACCCGGCCAGCCCGCCACGTGTCCTCAGGGCGTAGCGCACGTCACAGGTTTTGGGGGTAGTTCGCGCACTGGGGCAGGCCGGTGGGGCCACGCGCAGAACAACCTCGGCATCGGCAGCGCCCGGCGGGGCCGCTATCACCAGGCCGCCAGCCACCTCGGCCAGGCGCTGGCCTGCCACGCCGGGCTGATCGTCGTGCGCAAGGATCCCGGCGGCCCGGTGCTCGGCTTCACCCGGTCCGAATGGTCTGCGCTCGTCGCGGGGATAAAGACGGGGCCGGCGCCTGCCTGAGTCCCAGGTTCAGCTTAAAGCTGACCTCTTTTCACGTCCTCCGTCATCCACAGGCAAACTGGATTTGCACATGTTGGAGTATCGGCCCTAGCAGCCAGATCAACTCCTCACTCCACAAGGCAACTTTTCACGTTAAGAAGCTGTCCACAGAATAATACCACTTATCCACGTAGCGATTCACAGCCGCGGTGCGCTACCGTCTGTCTCCGGTCAAGGGGCCGCTGCTACGCGACGTTTGTGCAGTGATGTCACAGGTAGCTTATAGTGGAGGGTAGCGAATGAGCCACTCAAAGTCATACCAAATTGCGCAGGACCGACTTAGGAGGGCCGATGCGACGGAGCCTAGTCAGCAATCCGGCCCACTTGCGGCTCTGCTCGCGTTTCATCGCGCATTCGACCTTCCACGTCAGGCGCTACCGAACGTTGAAATTGCAGAATCACTGGCAAAGCTCCGGATAGCACTTCTGGAAGAGGAGGTCGGCGAGTTCATCGATGCCGTGTCAAATGCGGATCTGATAGGAATCGCCGATGCGCTGGCTGACATCGTGTGCGTTGTCTATGGTACGGCCATCACATACGGCATCGACCTTGATAGGGTTATGAGGGAAGTGCACCGGTCAAATATGAGTAAGCTGGACGCCAAAGGCAGGCCACTCATTCGCGACGATGGAAAGGTAATTAAGTCCGACCAATACTTCCCGCCAGACGTTGCGGGTGTCCTGAAACTCCAGCCGCCGATGCCAGTTTAAGTCCTGTGTGCCTAGATACCTATCGGAGCAACGCGACCGGAGCTCTGATCTCGCCTTTCACTCAAAGCGAAACGTATGTACTCTATCCCAATTGGCGACTCGTTTGGCGAGTGTGTCCAGCCCGATATTAATGATAGTTGCCATCGTGGGGTCGGTAGTAAGGCAAAAGAATGCTCGCGCACCGAAGGCCCCGAAGCGAACTGAACGAATATAAAGCTGCGGACCAATTCCGGCCACTAGCTGGTCATGGATCTTTGCCCTTTGGGCTCGCCATGGCGAACGATCGCAGTGCTGGTAAAGAATAACCAAGGCCCCATCTGCCGTGAGTTCCGCTATCTCGGGTAGGGTTACATACTTTCCAGCGAATCGTGAGCCTGGACGAACCGACTTCACCTCAAGTCCATTGTCGGGGTCAAGAAACAGGAGATTGCAGCCAGCGGTTGCTTGCTTGGCGTTCGCAAACCATTCTGCACGTTGAGCAATTCGTTGGCTATAAGATCCTGTGAAAGCCGGCAGCGGTTTGCTGAAGTAGACGGTATCCGGCGGCAGAACCTCAGATTGCTCTATAAGATTCAAATGGAGATCAGCGATGCCTTGTAGCTGTGACTCTATGGCTCGCATCTGCAGGAGTAGCTCGGGATCAACGGTATCCCAGCCATCATTCGACAAGTGTGGTCGTCTGCGGCCATCGGTGTTTTGTTCTTCGTGGTCTGTGAGATACCAAATGACGCCAAGCTTGAGCGGTGGATGCGCATTCACGCAGAACGCTCGGAGTAGTGCGTACTTTGCGTAGTCACCGATGTCATTAACGAAATTATGCCGCACCTTCTTACCACTGCCTCCGGTCTATGGGGCCTCTCTCATCGAAATTTGCAGAGATAAAGGATACTGGAAGATGCGTTACCATCTCGATGTCTTCCACAAAGCGTAGCGTTGCTGGGGTTAGCTGTTCAAGGCGACGCGCCGACCGGTTACGAGCGTCAAGATAGTCGGCGAACGTCAGTACTATGTCAGTCGTACCGTTCAGCCGCACAGAAGACACTAGTTGCTCCCAGTCGAACTCGGCCACCCGGCGCTGGTTGTGCGATACCGAGCCCCGTTCCAAGGATAGTAGTTCGTCAACGGGTATGCCTGAACGCTCTGCAACCGTGTGCCAGGTGATTTCCCGTCCCATGGGTCCCGATTGACCGCCAACCCGTATCGGGTACGTGCGGAAGACTGTGAGAACATGCCGGACCGATTGCGGCGCTATGCCTACATCCGCAAGCAGGGTACCTATGGTAGTGTCTCGTGAAGTCACATGCGGGAAGGAGCCGTGGAGGATGCTCAGGCCTGTTCCTTGGGTACCTTCAATGAAAATCGTTCCGTGTGCTCCTATATGGTCAAGGATCTCGGCGGAGTCGCCGATATACGGTGCCAGATCAGGTATGTCTTGAGCAGTCCGCACCGGCCTGGCTTCGTCACGACTCATGACGCGCCGCGCCGCGGCTGCTCCACCGCCTGTCCCAGTTGATCCGATGGCCTTTTTCAGCTCTGCTTCCTGCCTGACATCTTCATCTTCAATGATGAGAGCGCGTGGATCAATAGTCAATCGCTCAGGAGACAGGTTGCAATCGCTTATCTCCTGACGGAGAATGTTGACGTCCAAAATGGTTCCTGGTCCAAGCAGTACGGGCGCGCCTGTTGCACGTGTCCCACTCGGGAGTTGGCGGTGCGTATAAATTTCACCATTGTGACAGCGTACCTTATGGCCTGCATTCGGTGCGCCAACCCGGACCAGAAGATCGTATTCCGGAGCCAGCGCGAACGCGATATTACCTTTTCCTTCACTGCCCCACTGGCCACCAACAAGTACATCAACGTTTGGCGAGCGACGTATCTGCGGATGCACATACGCGCTCACCAGCACAGCGACGTCGGCCGGTGTGAGCGGAGTAGTGTCAACCATGAAGTCCGCGATCTCCGCTAGCGTAGCGACTGCCACTTCGTTAGGGGATTGCATCGCTTGCTGCCAGGATAGCCCGGCGTCTTCTTTCCTAAGCCGACATGTGAATCTTTCAGCAAGCAGACCGGGTTGGGCTGTCAGATGGACATGAACAACACGATGGGGGGCGGTGAGAGCGCGCCTGCACGCTTGAACTTGTTCCAAAGTTCGCACGGAATCAATGATGACTAAGCCACTGGCAGCAGCGGTGACCCTTTCGCTTAGGGCTTCAGCAAGCCATTCGCCCTGTTGGAAGACAGCGCCCAGCCCGGCCCTTTGCAGATCGATACGACTCGGGTGGCCGCTGGAGGACGCGGCGATGAGTGCAGACGTACGGACATGGTCACCGCCGTACCTGCGGGCTAAGCGTTCGGCAAGAACCGTCTTGCCAGCGCCGATAGGCCCGGAGAGGAGAACTACGGTCGGCAACCGTCTCATTTCATCCCCCATGTTCATTATCGAACGGATGCTCTAATTGCGTGCGATGGTCACCCCGCGTCTCTAGTAGCTATACCACGCCTCGTGCGTGATCAATCGTCAGAGCACGACGTCATCCATCTCGGCGGCGAAACCGGTGTCGTGGTTCCCATGCATGAATACCGCACCCTGAAAGCCCTGACGGACCGCGCGACGCCGGACGAGCTGAGTCAGGCCGGGACCAACGCGGCCATCGCCGGGTACGAGCAGTGGGTCGCTGCCGGCGCCCGGGTGGGATGACCCATGAGGAAGCCATGGCCTAGCTTCTTCCCGGACTGTGAAGGTAGCGGGGTAGTTGGGTCTGGCTGTTCGTGGCTGGCCGGCGCGATTGGTCAGCTTGCGCCGTAATGGAGAAAATCTTTTCCTCTCAGCTACTCGTCGGCGACGATCGAGCCGACCCGGTCGGCCAGGCCGGGGTCGCGCCTGACCAGGATGACGGAGT
>DATGGU010000013.1:0-80987 GCA_035308365.1 Streptosporangiaceae bacterium | reverse complement strand
GAGCCACTCATCCACCTCGCGCAGCGGCTCGCCGCGCACCGCGTACAGCCGCCGGGTGCCCTCTGGCCGCACCGACGCGAACCCGCTGTCCCGCAGCACCCGGAGGTGCTGCGACACGGCCGGCTGCGAGATCCCGAACTCGGCCCGAATGACCGCGCACACGGCACCCGACGTCATCTCATCCCCAGCCAGCAGCTCCAGAATCCGCCGCCGCACCGGCTCGCCCAGCACATCGAACGCGTGCACACGGCCACAATATCAGCAGTAACTTATATAAGTATAGGCGAAATAAGACACTCAGTCGCCACGCCAGCGGAAGGCCAGCCTCCGTCGTAACAAGAGCAAATCTCAGAGAGTGATGATCTGACTACGCTAAGTGTGTTAGCGTCTTTCCGGCTCATGAGACTGGTTACGTCGAGACCCGCGCCACCCCCCAGGCGGGCGCCGGGTATAGCGAGGCCGGCTGACCCTTCCGCGTGGTCCAGGGCCCGCATCTTCCTCGCGTCCAGAGTCGAAATGGAGTATGTCGTGAAGAAACGGCCCACGTGCCACACCCAGCCGGTCAAGACCGTCGCCCTCGGCGGTCTCGCTGCCGCGTCCGCGTTCGCGGTCAGCGTGTTCGCGGCCGGTGCCGCGTTCGCGTCCACCCCGGGCTCGACCAAGCTCGTGCCCTCCGCCGGCACCGTGCCGGCAGGCCTCACCAGCCTGGACAACGGTGGCCTCCCGGTGACGGCCTCGCTGCCAACCCTCGGCGGGGGCGGTCTCACCGGCGCGGCGTCCGGCCTCGGCCTGCTCTCGGCCCTACCGCTGGTCAGCAGCCTGGGTGGCGCCGCTCCGGCGGCCACCCAACAGCGCGCCCTGGCCGCCGGACAGCCTGCCGGGCACGTCAAGAAGACGCTGACCCCGGCCAGCAACGCGGTCGGCAGCGTTCGCTCCGGCGGGCCCGTGACGGGCGGCCTGAGCGGTCCATCGGGGGCGCTGCCGAACGCCAGCGGAATCACCGGCCTGCTGAAGGGGATCCCCCTGACCAGCCTGCTCGGCTCGGTCAAGTGAACCGCGGGGCCCGTCCCTGAAACGGACTGCCCAGGGGACGGGCCCCGGCACTATCCGGGCGTGGCCTCGGTGGCCTGCGCTTCGGCAAGCACCTCAAGCAGAAGGGTCGTCGCCGGTGGATCCGGCGGCGCGCCGTAGACGTGGGCGAAGACGCGCCGGCACGTGCCGGGCAGTGGCTCGGCCCGCACCCCAGGGTGGCGCGCCGCCTGCAACGCAAGACCCGCCTGGGTGGCCACACCCAGGCCTGCCGCGACGAGGGCCTGCACCGCCAGGCAGTCATCGGTGGTGAAGGCGATCTTCGGGACGAACCCGGCTAGCGCACACTGCCGCAGCAGATGATCACGGCAGCGTTCGCAGCCAGCGATCCACCGCTGGTCCGCGTAGCCGGCCAGCATGGCTGCCCCGGCCAATCTCTGCGGCCCGGTGACTTGGTGACCAGCGCCGGTGTTCGCTGTCACCAGATAGACGGGCTCGTCCAGCAGCAGGATGCCGCGCGTTCCCTCCTCTTCTTCCCCGGAGGTGCTTCCCGCCCCGTCATGCCTGAAGATGACCGCGACGTCCACGTAGCCCGCGCGTAGCATGCGCAGCGCTTCGGGTGGCTCGGCCTCGGTCACCGTCAAGTCGATGCCCGGATGCGCGGCCTGCAGCCGGGCCGCGGCCGTGGGGACGATCGTGCCAAGAGCGGACGGGAAGGCGGCCAGCCGCACCCGCCCTTCTCGCAGCCCCACATGTGCGGCCAGTTCGGTTTCCGCCGCCTCCAGCCTGCCCAGGATCTCGGCCGCCCGGTCGGCCAGCAGCCTGCCCGCCTCGGTCAGCCGGATCCCGCGGCCCACCCGCTGGAACAGCGTCGCACCGGTCTCTGCCTCCAGCCTGGCCAGGTGGTGGCTGACCGAGGGCTGCGCATAGTTCAGCGCCCGCGCGGCCGCCGTCACCGACCCATGCCTGGCGACCGCTTCAAGCACCCGCAGTCTGGTCAGGTCGAGCATGCGTCAAAGCATAGATGTGATCGATTGATCAGAGCGTCATTCGTGGTTTCACACATAAAATCGCTGAACGATGTCGAAGCTGGCGATCCGCTAGGCTTAGCGGCTGCCGCCTAAGTCAGGTCAAGATAATCTTGTGCGGAGTCGTAGGCAAAGGTCAGGATGGTCTGCCGGGTGACCGCTTCCCGGGCGACACGCAGGGCCGCGGCGATGTTGGCACCTGTTGAAATCCCGGCAGCGATCCCTTCTGTGCGCATCAGCAGCCGCATTCCCTCGGATGCTTCCTCCTCCGAGACCGTGATCATGTCGTTGAGGACCTCGGTGTCCAGCGCAGGCGGGATGTAGCCGATAGACAGGCCCTGGATGCGGTGATACGAGAACTTCTCGGCGAACAGATCGCAGCCCGCTGGCTGCACTCCATGCACGAGCAGCCACGGAAAGGACTCTTTGAGTACTTCGCCGACACCGGTCACGTGCCCACCGGTCCCGATCCCAGCGACAACATGATCAATGCGCCGCCCGTCGAGGTCGCGCAGGATTTCTGGCGCAGTACCGTCGCGGTGCGCTTGCGGGTTGGCCGGGTTAGCACCCTGGTTGAGCAGCACGTACTCAGGGTGTTCCAGCAGGATCTGCTGCGCTAGCTCACCGTGTGAATCGTTGCCACGCCGGCTGTCCGACAGGACGATCTCGGCACCGAGCGCACTCAGCAATCGCTGCTTTTCCCGGCTGTAGTTGTCTGGAATGACCAGAACCACCCGGTAGCCCAGGACCGCCGCCGCCATCACGATGCCCATTCCAGTGTTGCCGCCGGTGGGCTCGATTATGGTCTGCCCTGAGCCGGGGATCAGCTCCCCCGTGCGTTCCGCTGCGCGGATCATGCTCAGGGCGATGCGGGCCTTATGGCCGCCGGCCGGGTTGACCATCTCCAGCTTGAGCAGTATGTCGCACCCGGTTTCGCTGGCCAGCCGGCTGAGCTGGATCAGCGGCGTGTTTCCGACGGCGTCGAGTATGGATCCCAGAAGCACAGGCAAGAACTTCCCGCTAGAGCCCGGCCGCCGTCATGGGCGGCAGCGTAGCCACTGATTCCTTCATCGCGTACCAGGTTGTTCCCCAGATCAGGCAGATCACCAGGCAGAGTAATGCCAGTCGTACCGTCGTGCGGTCGCCACGCAACCGTCTCCGCGTCAATTACCCTCCGGCTGTCAGGTGCTGGACTTGTGCAGCGCCCGCCAGACCGCGCGGAGCTGCGTAATCAGGACACGTTCACCGCTAGGCTCCGTGATTCTTAATGCGGCGCTCATGGGAACCGCGCGGCCACCCGTGATGCGACAGGTGAGCCTGGCGGCAGCGCGTTCGATAATTTGCACTCCACATGCATGAATCTCATTGTCGGTGGCATCCACCACCGTTAGGTCGGCATCCGCGAGCCCAGTCCCGTGGACTTCCAGCCAATCTGTGCCAATCGGGACAACCCCGTACACCTCGAGCGTCGAGTGCGGACCGCGGATTTGGCACTGGTTCATCAGCCGGACCTGACTGTACGCTGGCACGCTGGTGACCAAGACCGCGTGCGGGCATATCCGGGTATCACTGCCAACCACGATCGGGCCGAGAAGGCGCGCAAAGGCCCCAACCTCCACGCGATCTCCGAGAGTGGGATGGCGTTTGCCCGTGGAATTACCCGCGATCCCGATTGCTCCCAGAATCACGCCTTGCAGAATGTAACAGTCATTCCCAAGGACCGCGGTCTCGCCGATCACTGTGCCCGTCGCGTGATCAAGGGCGAACCGCTGGCCGATCGTAGCCGCGGGATGGATCTCCGTGCCCGTACGTACCTTGGCGTCTTCTGAGATACGGCGCGCGAGCCTCGCCCGCTCCGCGTCCCAGCCCGTCACTCCTGAGGATCCCCCGGTCAGGATGGCGTGCGCCAGCCGGTATGCGGAAACTGCTTGGTAGGAGGCATAAGAGTGAGCGACGTACTCCCACGACGCCTGCGCAGCAGGATCTCGGGCGGTGAGAGCCATGAGGTCATGCACCAGCAGATCCGCCGCAGCCGAGGTGGCCCCGCGTAGCCGTGGTATCTGGTGTACGCCTACATACCGGAGCAGCAGCTTACGCACATGGCGGTGGACGTACCGGCGGCACGCCAAGGTCACCGGCAGTGGCGCAGGCTCTGACGAGCCGGCGGCGGCACCCAGAATTTCCGTAGCCTGGCCAGGCTGATCCCTCCGCTCAAGGATCATTATACCCTTTTCCCCTTGTCCTGATCAGGCGCGTACCCCAGCTCTGCGGCATTCATCTCGTGTGCCACAACAATGCCGTTGGCTGTGCTCCATGGTTTGCCTGCGCTCCATGGTAAAGCACCAATAGGGCTACTGAAAGGTGTATTTGATATGATATCGGGAATTAGGACATTCCTGATCGGAATAGGCAAGATATATCAGGAGAACCTGATATGTCCTATGTATGGCAATATGCTAGGGTTTGATAGTATTTGCCGGATATACGGAAATTGTCGCGAGCATGCCGCCGTACCTGCATCCCATGCCCAGCCCAACGCCGCAGGTACCCAACTCAAAGCCGCAGGCCACGATCGCTTGGCCCCACCCGCCCGGGTCAGATCCGGCCGGGGCTGGGCTGCGGTTTCAGGAGTCTGCTTCCCGAGTGTCCCGGCCCTCCAGGAGGGGAGCGCTGGGATTCCTGACCGGGCGGCCGGATTGGTGGGCGCGGCGCCAGGCGATGCCGGACAGGGCTTCAAGTACGACCCGGTTGGCCAGGAACGCCGTCACCTCGGCGTGATCGTAGGGCGGCGAGACCTCGACCACGTCGATCCCGGCCAGCGGCATCTCCATGGCGATCCGGCGCACCGCGTCAAGCAGTTGCCGCCCGGTCAGCCCGCCCGGCTCCGGCGTGCCGGTGCCCGGGGCCATCCCCGGGTCGACCACGTCCACGTCTACGGACAGGAACACGCCGTCGCATTCGTCGGTGGCGATGGCGAACGACTCGTCCAGGCAGGCATCCAGGCCCCGGGCCGTGACCTCGGCCATCTCGAAGCTGCGCATCCGCTGGCCGGCCATCCAGTCCAGGGTCTCCGGCTCAGGCCAGTAGCCACGCAGGCCGAGCTGCAGGAACCGGTCACCACGGACCGCGCCCGACTCGATCAGCCGCCGCATCGGCGTGCCGTGCCCGTGCAGCGAGCCCCACTGGGTGTTCCCGGTGTCCGCGTGCGCGTCGAAGTGGATCACTGACACCCGTCCCCAGCCCACGTGCCTGGCCACACCGGTCGCGTTGGGCAGCGCGATCGTGTGGTCGCCGCCCAGGATGACCGGCAGCGCCCCGGCCTGGCCGATCTGGTGAACCGCGTCTTCCAGCCGCCGCAGCGAGGTCTCGGTGTCGCCGGACGGCATCGCGATGTCGCCGATGTCCACCACGCGCAGCTCGGCCAGCGGGTCGACGCCCAGGGCCAGGTGCGGCCGGGACGCGTCGTGCGGCAGGTAGTCGGTGCAGCGGATCGCCTGCGGGCCGAACCGCGCGCCCGGCCGGTGTGAGGTCCCCCCGTCGAACGGGGCACCCACGATCACCACGTCCGCTCCCGCCCAGGAGCCAGGCTCGGCCAGATCGGCCGGCGGCACGCCGAGGAACGTGGCGTCCGGTCCGTACATGTTGCCCAGCCGCGTCATGGCCGCTCCCGCTTAAAATCCGCTCTGAGTTGGCTGTGAGTTCCAGCCGAATGCCCGATCAGGCTATCGGTCTCAGGTTGGCCAAGTACCCTCGGCTGCGTGAGACGGATGACGCTGCCGCGCTGGACCAGGCCGTCGACGTCTCGTGTGCGGGCCGGCGGGCTCGCGCTCGCCGCGCTCGCCGCGACCACCATGCTCATCCAGGGTGACCAGTCCGCGCTCGCCCAGGCCGTGCACGGCATCGAGCAGCAGTTCGGGCTGTCCGACCAGGTCGTCGGGCTGATACCGCTGATCATGGCGGCCTGCGCGGCGGTCGGGAGCATCCCCCTCGGCGTGCTGGCCGACCACCGGCGGCGCACCTGGGTGCTGGCCGGAGTGTGCTTCGTCTGGGCGCTCGCCATGGGCGTGGGCGCGGCGGCCAGCACCGCCGCGGTGCTGTTCGCGGCCCGGCTGGTGACCGGCGCCGCCGAGGGCACCCCGCCGGTGGCGATCAGCCTGCTGTCCGACTACTTTCCGGTCCGCCGCAGGTCAGAGGCCATGGGCGGGTACCAGGCCGGGGCGATCATCGGCGCGTTCGTGGGCCTGCTCGGCGGCGGCGTCGCGGTCCAGATCGGCGGCTGGCGCTGGGCCTTCTGGATCTGGGTGCCGATCGGCCTCGCCGTCGCCGTCTGGTACCTGTTCGTGCACGAGCCGGGCCGCGGACACCAGGACGCCAGGTTCGAGGCCCAGCTGGGCAAGGCCGCGGCCGCCGCCGAGGCCGCCAAGGCCGGTGAGCCGGCCGGGCTGGCCGCGCCGGAGGCCGCGTGCCTGGCGACCGGGGGATTCCTCGCGCTGCCCGAGCCCAGGCACGGCCCGCCCCCTCCGGAGGAGGGCATCAGCCTGATCGATGCGCTGCGGCACCTGATGCGGATCCCGTCCATGTGGTTCGGCACGCTCTCGCTCACGGTGTCGCAGCTTCTGCTCTATGGGCTGTCCTTCTGGGGGGTCACCTACTTCGAGCGCGTGCACCACCTCGGCCCGGCCTTTGCCGGGCTGCTGTCCACCGTGCTCGGCGCCGGGTCGGCGATCGGGATCCTGGCCGGCGGCTTCCTGGCCGACCGGCTGCTGCGGCACGGTCATGTGAACGCCCGGGTGTACGTGGTCGCCTACGGGTCGATCGGCGCCACCCTGGTGCTGGCCCCGGCCTTCGCCAGCACGAATCTGTGGATCAGCGCCCCGCTGATCTTCATCGGCGGCATCCTGCTGACCCTGCCGATCGCGCCCGCCGAGGCGCTGTGCACCGACGTGGTGCCGCCGCAACTACGGGGCCGGGGTGCCATGGTCCGCCAGGTCGTGCGGACGGCCTCGTTCGCCGGGCCGTATCTGATCGGGGTGGTCTCCGTCGCCATCACCTCGCATTCGGCGTCCGCGTCCACCACGGTCGGCCTGCACTGGGCGATCGTGGCCGTCTGCCCGCTCTACGCCCTCGGCGGCCTGATCATGCTGGCCGCGGTGCGGCATTACCCGCGCGACATCTCCTACGTGGTGGCGTATGCCCGGGCCCGCTCGGCCGCCAACGGCAAGCGCAAGGTAGATCCTCAGGCGAACGGCCAGCCTGAGTCACTACCCGCACCCCCCGCCGAGGACCCGGCCACCATGAAAGCCCGCCCATTGCCGGAGAAAACGGAGCACGGCCAGCCTTGACGGCTGCAGCCAACCGCGCCCGCATGCCAGCCGAGCCAGCCCGTGGGTGCCGGTAATCCACGCTGAGAGCGTTATGCAAAACCCTCCGGGCTCCCGGTTGACCTGGCCGAGTGTCCCTACTGGCCCGGCCCGGCGGGGCTGCCGGTGTCTACGGTGATGTAGAGCCGCTCGAGGTTCTTCCCCTGGCGCTTACGGTGCAACTGGATCTTGCCGATCTCCGCAGTGGACCTGACATGTGTGCCACCGCACGGCATCCGCATATCACCGCAGTACCACATCAGGGCCTCAGGCTCGCCGTCGACCGCCGAGTTCGTGATTTCCATGTCCTGGCCGACGGACTCATTGGAGAATTCCTCCCACTCCTTGACGGCTTCGCTGTCGAGCGGCATTTTGGTGTAAAAATCGAAACGCGCGGTGGTATCGCTGATCCGGCAGCCCTGGGTATAAAGATCCGGCCGTGCCTGGGTCGCGTACCAGTAGGCCAGGTGGGCCGCCGAGTGGTGCTTCATGATGTTGTACCGACGCGGCCAGTCGATGCGGATCCGCACTTCCTTCCCGACCTTCGGCGGCTCGGCGTCCGCGCTGAGCATATGCACGATCTGGCCACCGACCATGATCATGGGAAAGTTGTCGCGCGCGAACGGCAAGCCCCGGTACTTCTGCGTATCGACGACACCGGTGTCGCCGATCACGCCGGTATCGCCGAGCTGGCCGCCGCCCTCCGGGAAGAAGACAGTGCGGGAGAGCATGACCCTGTTGCCGGTGACCTCGACCACCTTGGCTTCGCACTCCACCAGGTAAGGCTCTGCCAGATAGAGCTTCTCCACGCTCGCCATCAGTCCTCCAGAACGTCGAGATACTCCTGGATCCCATCGTAAGCGAACGTGAGTACCCTTGCTCCGGGCGGGAGCCGGTGTGCGTACTGCACCGCGGCCACCGCATTCGCCGCCGACGAAACCCCCACCGCCAGCCCTTCCATGCGCATCAGCTTACTCATCATGGCGACGGCATCGCTCTCCGGAACGGATATCTCGTCGTCTATCAGCTTGACATCAAGTACATCAGGCACAATGCCGACGGCCAGTCCCTGGATGCCGTGAGTGACGAACCGGTCTTCGAGAACGGAGCAGCCCTCCGGCACAACCGCCGCGATACGCAAATCGGGCTTATGGGTCCGTAGCACGCGTCCGATCCCGGTGAGATGACCGCCGGTTCCGACGCCTGCCACCATCGCGTCCGGGAGGTCATTACCAAACGCCGCGATAATCTCCAGTGCGGTATGGTTCTCGTGGGCGGCCGGGTTAGCCGGGTTTATGAACTGATTGAGCATGATCCAATCGGGGTTTTGCAGCAGCAAGCGCATCGCCAGCTCATTATGCGAGTTGTTGCCGCGCCGATGATCCGACAGGATCACTTCGGCTCCGTAGGCCCGCAGCAGACGCTGCTTAGATTTGCTGTAGTTGTCCGGGATGACCAGGATCAGCCGGTAACCGAGGACGGCTGCCGCCATCGCCAGCCCGATGCCAGTGTTTCCGCCGGTCGATTCGATTAACGTCTGCCCGGTATGCCGTTGCAATATACCCTGCCGCTCGGCGTCGAACACCATGTTCAGCGCGATACGGGCTTTATGACTCCCCCCTGGGTTGAGGAACTCGAGCTTGACGTATATGTCACGCCCGAGATCGGCCTGAAGCCGCCCGAGCTTGACTATGGGGGTGTTTCCGATAGCGTCGAGAACCGATTCACCACAGCCGGGAAGGTCACCTTGCATCGTAACGTCCTGCTGCCATCGGTGCTGTACTCCGATCCCGCCGGATGGCGGCTGTCTTCGGGCCAGATTCCCCGGACGGGAGCATGCCCTCATAGGTCCTGGCTTCGGTATAAGCGCGGCATCCCTCGTCGAACCGGAACAGCTTGGCTCCCCTGACGCCCTCGGCCGTGGCGTCCACGACGAGATGGGCCACCGGAAGGGTCTGCATGCCGTTCATCACCGCGAACCGCTGGTCCTCGGCGCTCATGTAGGCCCCGACATCGGGATGCGAGTGGTATACGACGAGCGTCGGATCATCGGTATCGATCGATTTGTACAATTCCAGGGTGTCGGCTGCATTGAATGCGAAGCCGGTCGAAGCTGTGCGGGCCGATGCGTCGGATTCGGCTACCGCGTTCGTGCATTCACGGACCCCGGACAGGCGAACGAAACCGCAGCATTCTTCCGGATAGCTCCGCGTCGCGTGCGCATAGATCTGGCGCAGCGTCTCGTACGTGAAAGGGTCTCCGCTGTCTGGATGGGCCCGATCATTTTCCGCCTGGCTATTTGTGGACTGACCTGGCCGGGTGGCCGCGGACTGGGTACGGAGCTGGGCCAGGGCAAACCCACCCAAGACGAGAGCGATGAACAGGATGTCAATGGGCTGGAAGCGGATATCGCCGTAGATTACCGAGGCGGCCTGGGCGATGACCGGGAAGATCACGAAAATGAAAGAGACGGTGATGGCATTGATCCGTTGCAGCAGCCAGAAATACACCACCAGCCCGATCACCGAGGCGACGATTCCAAGTTCGATGGTGGCGACGACGCCGGACAGTTTGAACATCCGCGCGGTCGGATGATTGATGAGGAGCGAGGTGCCGGTCAGCAGGACACCCGCCACGGCCATCGGCAGGGTGTCGAGGGTGAGCGTGTGCACTGGCGCGCCGTGTTTCTTGATAATCATGTAAGCGACCGCATGCATGATCGCGGCCACCAGAGCAGCCGCGACACCCCACATGCTCTTGACCGAGAAATGCTGCTCGTGGGCGACCAGCAAGGCGAGCGCACCAAAAGATACCAGCACACCGACGATCTGCCGCGCCGTCAAGGTCATTCCCAGGAACGGCACGCTGAGCACAACCATGAGGACGCAGACCGACGCGAAACAGATTGCCGTCAGGCCAGATGAGATATATTGCTCAGCGAAGTTATACAGCAGAAACGGAATTCCGAAGTAACCAACGGTGACGTAAATTCCAAACCAGGTAAGGCCTCTAGGAAAACGGAGCGGCACGCCCTTGGCCAGGCAGATGGCAATGAGTATCGGCGCGGCGACCAGGAAACGGAGGCCAGAAGCCAGCATGGCTGGCATGGTGGTGACCGCAACCTTGATCGCGATCCAGTTAGTTCCCCAGATGATGCATACTAGGATATAAACTAAAACCTCGGCGGTGGCCGGCGGCATTCTCCCGAAAAGGCCCCGGTTTCTGAGCGTGGCTGGCATGCCTGATTGTGCCGACGCCGTGGTCATCAAAGCTCCTCTGCGCTCCTGACCCCCCTGGCCGGGGTCTAGCGTACCGTGTCAAGCATACGGGCAATACCGGCAACGGCCAATCTGGCGGTCAACTCCGGGTGACCCGGCTCATGGCCTGGGCATGGTGGCGCAATACCGATTTGTAACTTAGTGTCCGTTCGGCGCTTGGCGGCTATGGTTTCCCAAGACATGTGGTTACTGGCTTTCATGATCACATTGGCGGACCATGAGCGTTATGCAAAACCTCCATCTTCAAGATCGACGATCTCGGAAGCTGCAGGTCAGAGCAGCGGCGGGTGGCGGCAGGGATGGGGAGTTTTGCATAAGCCTCCATGAGTGCCACCTCTATCTTGCTTGCCTGAACAACTCTGCTTGCCTGAACAACTCTGCGCTGGAGCGGGTTGGCGATGTGTCCGCAGACGAGCGTGACCTGATCACACCGGAGTAGCCTGGCCGGGCCGGTCTGCGGCCGCTTCGCCCAGGCCCGGGAACGAATGTGCACTGGCGCGCCGGATGATGCCGTGGGCTCGCAGTAGCCGCATGCAGCCATGAACGCGGGGCGGGGCGGGCCGCGATCAAGACCGCTACCCGCACCGCTGGGCTCGCCTTCCTGCGCCACCCAGGCCAGCGCCGTTACCTGCCGCACGGCCACCACCCAAAAGGAATTGGCGAGTTCTCACCACCTACGCCATCACCAGCCCGGCCCCCCACCCAGGCCACCTTCCGGTAACTGCTACGACCCGAGGAGACGCCATGCGGCGTGACGTGATCCCCCTTTCCAGGCGACGGACCTTCCTCGCGCTCGGGCCTGGTCACGGCCTGCGTGGCCGCGACGGCGGGCGCGGTGCCCGCCTACGCACGGCCGGGCCGGCCGTGCCCGCCGTGCGATCGGCGGCTCCCTCACCCAGCACCCCGGCCACCGGCAACACCTACGTCTGCGGCAACCTGTGCAAGAGCGACCTGAAGGGCAGCTCGCTGGCGATCTACTCCGGCGGCGTCTGGAACCCAGCCACCCCGGGCAACACGACCTGGAACCCGCCGGGGCACCCCAACCCCGCCTCCTACGACTGCCCAACCATCCTCCTACGACTGCCCAACCATGAAGTTCAACATCATCACCGGCAACAGCGCCTGGATGGTCGACGTCACGCTGAGCGTCTCCCCGGGCGGGTCGCTGGCTACTCTTCGTTAAGAAACCAGCCGATCCTCCCCCGGAAGAGATGATCATGAGCCTCGACGAGATCGACCGGCAGATCATCGCCGCGCTGGTCGAGAACGCCCGGTCCAGCTACGCCGAGATCGGGTCCGGGGTGGGCCTGTCCGCACCCGCGGTCAAGCGCCGGGTGGACCGGCTGCTGGCTTCCGGCGCGATCACCGGCTTCTCCGCCCGGGTGGACGCATCCAAGCTGGGCTGGACCACGGAGGCCTACGTCGAGCTGTTCTGCCGGGGGCGGACCTCGCCCGCCGAGATCGGCGCGGCGGTCAACCGGCATCCCGAGGTGGCCGGGGCCTGCACGGTCACCGGGGAGGCGGACGCCCTCATCCACATCAGGGCCGCCGACATGCAGCACTTCGAGCAGGTTGTCGAACGCATCAGCGCCGAGCCCATCGTGCTGCGCACCCGCAGCGTGATCGTGCTCTCCCGGCTGGTGCAGCGGCCCGACGTGAGCTTCTCCCAGCCGCTCACGGACCGCTGACCAGCCCCGCGATCAGAGGCAAGAAATCACGATGGCCGTACTGGATCCGTTCTGAGCCGTTACAGTCGCCGTTATGCCTGACAACCTGACTGACCCGAGCCGCAGCACGGCGCAGTTCCGTGCCTTCGTCCAGGGGACTTCGGGCGCGCCCGAGAAAAGCTGGGCGATGAAGGCCCCCCGCAACAAGGTTCTCCTCCTCGCTGGCATCGTGGTCGGGGTGGCGCTCGTCATCGCCCTGATCTCGCTGTCGCTCACCTAGCAGCGCTCAGCGAAACGCTCCAATTGATTAACGAAACCACCCCATGATCGCTACGCCGGTGATCGCCACGCCCGTGATCGCCACGCCGTGATCACCACCCCCATGATCACGAGGACTGCTTGGTGCGGCAGCGCTGGAAGCTCTTCGTGATCATGGGTGAATTGGGCCATTGCCTGCCGCTAGGTCGCTGGCGGGAGTTCGCCGGAACCGCGGGTGATCAGGTGGGTTGGCAGCTCGACCCGCTGGGCCGGGCCGCCTTCGCCGGCCAGGCGGCGGAACAGCAACTCCGCGGCGATCCGGCCCATCTCGGCCGGGTCCTGCGCGACCACGGTGAGGCCCGGGGTGAGCAGGTCGGCCAGTTCGAGGTCGTCGAAGCCCACCAGCGCCGGCATCTGGCCCATGGCGGCCAGCTCCCGCAGGGCCAGCACGGTGATCCGGTTGTTGCCGCAAAACAGCGCGGTGACCGGCTCCGGGCCGGCGAACATTCTGGTCAGGGCGTCCCGCACGCCAGCGGCGTCGGGTTGCGCCAGGCTGATCCAGGACTGCGGCGCGGTCAGCCCGGCTGCCGCGAGGGCGTCGCGGTAGCCGCGGTGCCGCAGCGCGGCCGTGTAGATGCCCGGGTCATCGCCGATGTAGCCGATCCGCCGGTGGCCGTGGGAGATGAGGTGCGTCACGCCCGAGCGGGTCCCGCCGGTGTTGTCGGTCAGCACCGCGTCCGCAGCGATCAGGCCGGCCGGCCGGTCCACGAACACCGAGGCGACTCCGGCCGCGATTTCCGGCAGCAGGTAGGTGTGGTCGTCCGAGGCCGGAATGATGATCAGCCCGTCTACCCGCCGTGCACAGAAGGCCAGCGTCAGCTCGCGTTCCCGCAGCGGGTCCTCGTCGCTTGACCCGGTGAACAGCAGCGAGCCGTGCTGGTGTGCGACATCCTCGACCGCCCGGGACAGTGCCGAGTAGAACGGGTCGCCGATGTCCTCGAGCACCAGGCCGATCGAGGCCGTCTGCCCCTTGCGCAGGACCCGCGCCCCGTCGTTGCGCCGGAAACCCAGGGCCTCGATGGCGGCCCGGACCCGCTCGGCGGTGCCCGGCGTCACCCCGGGTTCGTCGTTGACGACGCGGGAGACGGTCTTCAGCGCGACGCCGGCCCGGGCCGCCACGTCCTTCATGGTCGGACGGCCCCGCCCATCGAGTTCCGTCTCAGCAGCCACTGCCGTCGGGCGTTCCGCCTCGACCTTGGGTTCCATATGACAACGTTATCCGCGTCGGCCCGGATGGCTCACGTATCGTTACACTCGTGAGACACGGTCATTGTGGGCCAAACGTCGCAGCGGCGGGTGTTTCACCGTGTTATCCGGCTGTCACCGGATGGGCCGCAGCGTCAAGGGCCGCCCGGTGAGCGTGGTCGCGGGCCAGACGCGGCGACGCTGGGCAGTGGTGGCAGGAGGGATCGCATTGCTGTGCGCGCTGCCGGTCATCGACAGCGCCCTGCCCATCACGGTTCCGCCTCTGTCCGCGGCGCAGTTGCGCACCCGGATCCTCGCCTCGGCGAGCCAGTCCTACGCCGGCTACGCGGAGAGCGACGCCTCGTTCGGGCTGCCGTCGCTGCCCGGTTTCGGCGACGTCAGCTCGCTGCTCGACGGGGTCACCCGGATGCGGGTCTGGCAGGCCGCGCCCGATAGCTGGCGGGTCGACGTCCTGGCCGACGTGGGCGAGCGGGACACCTACCAGGCCCCCCATGCCGCCTACATCTGGGACTCCAACAGTGAGCTGCTCACCGAGATCGTCGGCCAGTCCCCGGTGCGGCTGCCCAGGCCGGCCGACCTGGTGCCGTCCTCGCTCGCCCTCCGCCTGCTGCGCGAGGCGGGATCGACCGCGCGGATCTCCACCCTGCCGCCGCGCCGGGTGGCCGGCCTGTCCGCCGCCGGGCTGCGGGTGATCCCGCGGCAGCCCGGCTCCACTGTCGCCCAGGTTGATATCTGGGCCGAGCCCGGCAGCGGGCTTCCGCTACAGGTCGAGATCTTCGGCAAAGGCAGCGCCCGGCCGGCCATCGAGACCCAGTTCCTCCAGGTCAGCCAGTGGCGACCGGACAAAGCCGTGCTGACCCCGCAGCGCGGGCCCGGCACCGCCTTCACCCAGACCGACGCCGCGGACCTGTCCGGGGCGCTGGGCGACCTCGGCCCGGTGCTGCTGCCGGCCGCCCTGGCCGGCCGCCCCAGGTCCACGGCACCGTTCGGGTTCGACGAGGTCGGCCTGTACGGTCAGGGGCTCGCCACGTTCGCCGCCCTGCAGATCGACGGCTCCGTCGGCCTCGACCTGATCGCGGGCGCGCGGTCGGAGGGCGGGATCGTGCTGAAGGGCCCGCACTGGTTCGGCGTGGTGGTCAGCACGCCGCTGGTCACCGCCGTGCTGCTGCACCCGAAGGCCACGGTGGGCACCTATGTGCTGGCTGGCTTCGTGGACCGTCAGGTCATGGAGCAGGCGGCCAGGGACCTCGCCAGAGACACCGTGGGCATACCGTGATCGTCACCCGCTCCCTCACCAAGCAGTACGGTGCCGTGCTCGCCGTCGACTCGGTCGATCTCGATGTGCGGCCGGGGGACAGGTACGGCCTGCTCGGCCCGAACGGATCGGGCAAGACGACGCTGGTCCGCATGCTGCTTGGCCTCGTCTTCGCCACCAGGGGCGAGATCGAGGTGCTCGGCAAGCCGGTGCCGAGGCGGGTGAGCGAGATACTCCCCGAGGTCGGCGCCCTGGTGGAGGAACCGGCCGCCTACCCACACCTGTCCGGCCGGGCCAACCTCAGGCTGTTCGACGCCGCCGGGCCCGGTGGCCGGCGGCGCGACCGGCGTAACCGCATCGACGACGCCCTGGAACAGGTGGGGCTCGGCGGCATCGACCGGCGGCCGGTCAAGGCGTACTCGCTGGGCATGCGCCAGCGCCTGGGCCTGGCCGCCGCCCTGGTCCGCAGGCCCCGGCTGCTGATTCTCGACGAACCGGGCAACGGCCTGGATCCCCGGGGGATCCGGGACTTCCGTCAGCTCCTGATCGACCTGAACGCGGCGGGCACGACGATCTTCCTGTCCAGCCACCTGCTCGGCGAGGTAGAGCTGCTGTGCACCAGGGTGGGCGTGCTCGACCGCGGCAAGCTGGTGCTCCAGCAGGACCTGGCCGAGCTTCAGGCACCGACCGGCCGGATCATCGTGGAAAGCCCGGATGTCAGCCGGGCCGTGGCCCTGCTGGACGGCCGGGTCGAGGCCCGCACCGAGGCCACCCTCGTGGTGCGGCACGACGACCCGGCCGCGCTCAACGCCCGGCTGGTGGGCGAGGGCATCCGGGTCACCGCGATGACCGCGCAGCACCGGTCGCTCGAGGAGGTCGTGCTCGGCCTCACCAGCGCGGGCAGCGACCAGGTGAGCAATCGCCGGCCGAAGGCGGGGCCAGTGGGGAGCGAACCGGACCGATGATCGCCGTCGAACTGTTCAAGCTGGTGCGCAGGCCACGCACCTGGATCAGCATCGTCCTGCTGTGCGCCCTGCCGGTCGCGGTCGCGATCTTCATCGCCGTCACCCACCTGGCCCCGCCACCCGGCCAGGGCGCGGCTTTCCTTTCCGCCGTCGTGCAGGACGGCTCGCTGTTCCCCGCCGCCGCCCTCGCGCTCGTGCTGCCGGTCTTCCTGCCGGTGGCGGTGGCCCTGGTGGCCGGCGACTCGATCGCCGGCGAGGCCACCTCGGGAACGCTGCGCTACCTGCTGGTCCGCCCGGTCGGGCGGACCAGGCTGCTGGCCGCCAAGCTGGTCACCGTCATCGTCTACGTCCTGCTGGCCGTGGTCTCGGTGACACTGACCTCCTATATCACCGGGGTAGCGCTGTTCGGCTCGGCCCCGCCGGAAGCGGTGGGCAGGCCGGGCAACCTCCAGGCGGGCATCCCCACCGGTGGGGTGCAGGCCGGTGGCAGCGCGACCTCGCTGTCCGGGGCGCGGCTGACCGTCATGCAGCTCATCGAACGGATCGCCGGCGCCGTCGCGCTCATCACCGTCTCCATGCTCGGTGTGGCGGCCATCGCCCTGTTCCTGTCCACGGTCACCGATTCGGTGCTTGGCGCCGCGTTCGGCGCGCTGGCCGCTCTGGTCGGCAGCGAGGTGCTGGTCACCCTGAACGCCGCCGCCGTGATCCAGCCCTACCTCCCGACCAGGTACTGGCTGGCCTGGATCGACTTCTTCCGCCAGCCGATCTTCTGGCGCGACATCCAGCGAGGTTTCGGCATCCAGGCTGTCTATGTGGCCGTGTTCCTGGCCGCCGCCTGGGCCAACTTCTCCACCAAGGACGTGACGGCTTAGCGCGGCGCCGTCCGGGAGAGCGAGAAGCGGTCGCGCGGGATGGCGGGGTCCTTGCCGAGAGCGAGGTCGGCGAGGATCTCGCCGAGCAACGGGCCGAACTTGAACGCATGCCCGGACCCGCCGCCGCCGACCACGACCGGCCCCGCCCGGTCCAGCAGGAAGTCCTGGTCGGCGGTCATGGTGTACAGGCAGGTGTGGGCCTGAAGGGCCGTGGGCAGCAGGCCGGGCAGGCGCTCACTCGTGTACCGGGCGGCCGCGTGCTCCAGCTCCAGATCTATCTCGGCGAACGGCCCGGTGCGGGGATCGACCGGCCGTCCCGGGTCGTGCCGCGCCACCTTCACCCCGGGGGCACCCCCGGCCACCGGCACGGCGTACCAGCCGGAGTCGTCGTCGCTCCACTCGATGAACGTGGGCCAGCGGGCACCGGGGTCAGCCGCCGCGTAGTAGCGCACCTGCTGCAACGTGGCGGTGAGCGGCGGCATCCCGGTCAGCGCCGGTCCCAGCAGCCCCCCGGCCCAGCCTCCCGCGGTGACGACCGCCACCCGTGCCCGAATCTCCCCGTCCGGCGTGCGCAGCAGGACCCCATCCCCCTGGGCCTCGATGCCGAGCACCGGAGTCGCCGGCCGCAGGGATGCGCCATCCCGGCCGGCCAGCCGCTGCAGCGCGGCGACCGCCCGGGCCGCCAGCAGCACCCCGCCGTCCTCCTGCCACAACATCAGCTCGCCCGGCCGTGGCGCGATCCCAGGGAAACGCTCCCGGACGTCCCCCTCGGTCAGCCAGGAGTGCGGCACGCCGCATTCGCTCAGCGCCGCCGCACACCGTTCGGCCCGCCTTCCGGCATCCAGGCCACCGGTTGTCGTCAGGAGCTGTTCACCGGCCTCGTCCTGCAGCCGCAGCCATGCCTCGCGCGCGGCGACGGCCATCCGCACATAGACCGGATCCGGGTAGGAAAACCGGAATATGCGGTTCGCGCCGTGTGAAGATCCACGAGCATGCCCCAGCTCGAACTGCTCCAGCAGCACGGCGGGCACACCCCGCGCGGCCAGCGCCCGAGCGGCCGCAGAACCCATCACCCCGGCCCCGACGACCGCGAACTCGACCCGCTCCACGGCCGCGACAATAGCCGGCCACCTCTCCGCACGGCTCAGTGAGAGCGGGAGCAATGACCGGTGGGCCTTCGCTCAGCGCAGGCCAGGCCATCTCGCTCTACGCACGGCTCAATGGCAGCCAGGCATTGAGCGGCGGCTCGCCCGCTCAGCGGATGGCAGGCATCTTGGCAAATTGTTACTCATCGCCGGTTTTGATGTGGTAGATATTGTCTGCCCTGGCCGGTCTCGCCGCTATGCGGTCCGCCTGCCCGGTTGATTGGTGTCCGGCCCGGCCGTGGTAGCCGTTCCTGATCACATGTTGCGAGCCTTAAGTCCCGTTCGGTGAATCGCCGCCGGGCCGATCGCGTGACCGGATTTGAGCAGATCGTGATAGCCCGAAGTGGGCCGGCCTGAGGCGAACCTGATCGCGTACCGATATGCGTTGATCGGATCGTGATGACCCAAGGTGCGTTGATCGTGCCGATATGAGCAAACCTGTTCGCGTTCGCATAGCGATATGCGGCACCCCCATCAAGACAACTTGAAGTGACCCAATCACGACAACCAGCCCGGCCGATCACGAGAACCCCGAGAGGGCCGATCACGAGAACCCGCCACCCCCGAGCACAAACAACCCAGCCCGGCCGATCACGAGAACCCGGCACCGCCGAGCACGACAACCAACCCGGCCGATCACGATGACCCCGAGAGGGCCGATCACGAGAACGGGGACGCCCCGCTCCCGAGAACACGGCACACCCGGTCACGAGAACCCGGGATGACCGGTCACGAGAACCCGGATGACCGGTCACGATGACTCATCGTGACCCGGCACGAGGACCGGGCATGGCCTGCCACGCGACCCGAGATGGCCGGCCACACGACCCGGGAGCCGGCCACGCCACCCGAGCTGGCCGGCCACGCGACCTGGGATCGACCCAGAGTGGCCGCCCGAAGTGAGGCCATCCGGGTGACCTGGCGTGACCAATCGTGACGACCCGAGCTAACCCAACTGCCCCGGTACAGAGGTCATGTCGATCATGTGATCATATCGCGTGTGACCTGATCACAGCGACTCAGAGCGACCGGTCACGACAACACGAGTCACCGGTCACGACGGCGAGGAGTCACCGGGCATAACGACCCGGGCGACCGGTCACGACGACGCGGAGTCACCGATCGCAACGACCCAGGCGACCGGTCACGGCAACCTGGAGTGACTCGTCGCGATGCCCGGAGCGACCAGGTACGGCCCGCAGGGTGACCAGTTACGGTGCCCGGAGTGACCGTCACGGCAACCCCGAACGACCAAGCGCGACGACCCGGAGTGACCGTCACGGCAACGCTGAACGCCCAGGCACGGGCGGCCTGGAGTGACCGGTTACGGCTCCCCGGTGCGGGCGATCACGGCGTGCGGCAGCGGCAGGCCGATCACAACCACATAAAGAAAACGTTTATCTCCCGCTGGGAAACGTTTCCCCGGGCCGCTGCCACAACCGCCCGTTCACCGTTTCTTAACGCACGCGGTGCCGGCATGCCAATATCCGCCCTCTGGTCGCGGGCCTGCCGCGGGCGCGACAGAACCTCGATCCACGCCAGAGGGCGGATGGCGCTGGGTTTTCCCTTAGTTGCTTGTCCGGGAATTGCCGCTGAGCACTTCCGGGTGTTCTCGCCGGTAGTGCTCGGTTAGCACCTGGCTTGCCTGGCCAGGCCGGTGCGCAACCGTGCGCTGACAGATCTTGCAGCGCACGACTGGTAGCTGCGTAACGGTTACCGGGAAGCGACGGGAACTTGGATTAGTCATCTCAGTATTCATAATGCCAGGCCATCGGCGATCGCACGACACCGCACGCATTAATTTTTTGCCAGACTTCACACACTGGCCGGGAGATGGCCGGCGTGAGACAGCAGTGAAGGAGTTGACACAGCCCTCTCGGTGGCACTCGGCAAGGCGTTCCAAGCGCAGCCGAATCGGTCAGTATAAGGACTAGCGCATCGGTTCATCCCCAATTTGTCCCGGCCGGACGGGTTCCGCCAGTTGGCTGTGGCAAGGCATCGCCGGATGAGGCATCCCGCTACCGGAACCATCTACCAGCCGAGCTCGTGCAGCCGGTCGTCGCCGATGCCGAAATGGTGGCCGACCTCGTGGATCACGGTGCGCCGGACCTGCTCCGCGACCTGTTGTTCGGTCCAGCAGATCGCGCAGATGGCCTGGCGGTAGATGGTGATGCGGTCCGGAAGCACCGCGGAGTAGTGCGTGGTGCGGCTGGTCAGCGGGACGCCCTGATAGAGCCCGAGCAGCCCGGGCGGTCCGGGGTCGTGCTCGACCGTGACGGCCACGTTGCGCATCAGCCGGCCAAGCTCGTCGGGCAGGCCATCCAGCGCGATGCTCACCATCTCTTCGAACCGGTCCGGCGCAACGTCGATCACGTACCCATTGTCGGATACCATGACGCGTCGGCTAATCCATCCCGCTGGAGAGCGCCTGGCGCCCTCTGGCCTGCCATGGCTAATGGCTCAGCGTTCTCCCAGCGCCCACTCAAGCAGTGCAGCCGATCCGCTTTCCAGGCTCTAACCCCCCGGATGGAAGATGACCGTATGAAATCGTTGTACGGCCACCGCCGCACGGTAGCACTCGCGGGCACAGCCGCGCTTGCCGCCGGGTTGCTCGCCGCGTGCACCTCGCCGGCTCACCCAGGATCGACGGCCAAACGGGTCACCGGTGGAGTCACGGGCTCCTACCTCGTCCCGCCCGGCATCCACAAGATCAGGCACGTAATCGTGATCATGCAGGAGAACCGGTCGTTCGACAGCTACTTCGGCACCTATCCCGGAGCAGACGGCATCCCGATGACGAACGGGGTGCCCACCGCATGTGTGCCCAACCCCAAGGGCCCGTGCGTGCGGCCCTACCACGACACCGCCGACATCAACGGCGGCGGCCCGCACGGGGAGGCCAATGCCATCGGCGATGTCGACGGCGGCAAGATGGACGGCTTCATCAGGCAACGAGACTCGGGGAAGAAGATCTGCGCGAACTTCGCCGACCCGGCCTGCCAGCTCGGCTCGAAAACACCCGACGTGATGGGCTACCACACCGGCGCGGAGATCCCCAACTACTGGGCCTACGCCAAGAACTTCGCCCTCGACGACCACATGTTCGAGCCGGTCAAATCCTGGTCCGAGCCCGACCACGACTACATGGTCTCCGAATGGTCCGCCCGGTGTAAGAACCACTCGCCGATGAGCTGCGTGAACGACATCGCCGGTCCCTACCAGGTCACCAAGTTCAACAAACTGGTACAGCAGGAACTGGTCACCGGCCAGACGCAGGTCGACCTGGCCTGGACCGACATCACCTGGCTGCTGCACGCCAGGCACGTGAGCTGGGCCTACTACATCCAGACCGGCACCCAGCCCGACTGCGTGAACGACTCGGCCGAGACCTGCCCACCCACTCCGCAGAGCGCGAAGACGCCGGGCATCTGGAACCCGCTGCCGCTGTTCGGCGACGTGCACCAGGACCACCAGCTCAACAACATTCAGACACTGTGGAGCTTCTACAATGCGGCAAAGACCGGCACCCTGCCCGCCGTCAGCTGGGTGACCCCCTCGGGCCCGGACAGCGAGCATCCGCCCAACAGCGTGCACCAGGGACAGGCGTATGTCACCTCGCTGATCAACGCGGTGATGAAGAGTAAGGACTGGAACTCCACCGCCATCTTCCTGAGCTGGGACGACTGGGGTGGCTTCTACGACCACGTGGTTCCGCCGCAGGCCGACCAGAACGGCTACGGCCTGCGCGTCCCGGCGATGGTCATCTCGCCCTATGCCAAGAAGGGCTACATCGACACCCAGACGCTCTCCAGCGACGCCTACCTGAAGTTCATCGAGGACGACTTCCTGGGCGGTGCCCGGCTCAACCCCAAGACCGACGGCCGCCCCGACCCGAGACCCGACGTCCGCGAAAACCTGCCGATCCTGGGCAACATTACCGAGGACTTCAACTTCAGCCAGAGCCCCCGCCCGCCGTTCCTGCTGCCCACCAATCCACCCACCGACTCACCCACGATCCCGGCCTGGTTCAAGGGCAAGGGCCCCTGCTACGGCTGCACCGCCCCGCCGCCGGCCGGCCGGGTGAAATAACTGTCTCAGCTGGCCGGGACGACCCCCTTGCGGTCCCGGTCATGCCTGCTGCCAAGCTCCTCCAGCGCACCGCAGTCCGCCGGCCCCGGCGCGGTCAGCGCCCCAGACCCCAGCGCCCGCAACACGATCCCGATGACCAGCGGATCAACCGGCAACTGCCCATGCTGCACCACCAGCCCTGGGCACACCGTCTGCAGCGGCACGTTCACCGCCCCCGGCAACCGCGCCGAGTCCGGCGGCCTGACCACCTGATCATCCTCGGTCCACACCGACAGCCACCCCGGCCGCGTCCCCAGCGGTATCCGCCGCAACTGAGTCAGCAACGTGCTTCCCGGCACGAGTTCCTGGCACGCCTGCGGGCACGCCGACGGATCCGCCGCATTCCCCGCCGCCGCGATCCGGGTTCCGTTCAGCGGCGACCCAAGCGTGATAACCCGCCGCACCTTGACCCCGCCGTCATACTCCGCATCCCACAGCCGCGCCACCACCCCACCGGCCGAAAACCCCACCACATCCACCTCCGCCCCGGTCCGCAACGCCTTGTTCACATACCCGTTGACCACATCAGCCTGACTCACCAGGTCCCCCGTCCCTCTATCCGGCAGCCGGACCACCTCGGTAGCCATCCCGGTATCCCCGATATGGTCCGCCAGCACGTCAACCCCCGCAGTGCTCCCCCCGTACCCGGGCACCAGCACCACCACCACCCCAGCACCCGCCACCCTGGGCGCTGCCGTGCTTCCCAGCACCCCACCGGCCGCCAGCCCGATCAGCAACCCCACCGCGGTCACAAACGCCGACATCCCACCGACGAACGCCTGCCGCCGCCGGCTCAGCGCCACGAACCGCCGGCGTCCCGGAACCCACATTCCCTCATAGTCGCTCACCCATGGACGTGGACGCACATGGAGTGCCCCGGTGCGGGCCGGGTCCCGCGTCACACGGTCAGGCCGCGCACCCCGACCTCGAACAGGCGGCCGAGCAGGTCGGCCGGGTCGGCGTACACCCGGTACGCACCGGCCCGCTCCAGTTCCTCGCGCCCGTACCCGCCGGACAGCACCCCGATGCCGAGCGCCCCGGCCCGCCTGGCCGCCAGCAGGTCCCACACGCTGTCGCCGACCACCATGGCGTGCGCCGGGTCCACCTCGAGCAGCGCGGCCGCCGCCAGGAACAGGTCCGGGTCCGGCTTGGCGTGCGCCACCATGTCCCTGGTCACCATCGGCGCGTCGTCGGGCAGCCCGAGCAGCTTCAGCGCGGGCCGGGCGGTGGAGGCCATGCCGCTGGTGGCGATCGCCCACTTGATGCCGCGGCCGGTCAGCGTGGCCAGCAGTTCGGCCGCGCCGGGCAGAGCGCTGACCGAACGCGCCTGCGCCAGGTAGGCGTCCGCGTGCGCCGCCTGCAGCTCGTCGATCTCGGCATGGGACAGCGACCGGCCGGTCTCCCGCAGCAGGGCCGACACGAACAGCCCGCCGCTCATCCCGATCCGGCGGTGCACCCGCCACACTGACAGCTCGATGCCGACGCTGGCCAGCGCCGTGCGCCAGGCGATCACATGCTGGTAGACGCTGTCGATCAGCGTGCCGTCCAGGTCGAACAGGAAGGCAGGCGGCGGTGACTGCTGATAGGGCAGGGGCGTGACCATGCGCCCTAGTCTGCCGTGCCCGGCCTCCCGCCGCCCGGAGGCAGGCTTCGATTCCGCCCGGGTTCGGATGAACTTTTAACTTCCATTACGGGTGGGGCCGGTCAATCAGGTCAGCCGGCACCGTAACGAAGGAATCAGACCCCACGGACCGCGGCGACCCCGTGCACCGTGCCGATCAATGCCAGCCCGCCGGAAAGGGACGGCGAGGCGAAGTGCGGCAGTGGCGAGCCGAGGCCGATCCGCCGCTGGACCCGGCCGGTGGCCTGGCTCAGCTCGTACAGCGTGCCGGAGTCCCAGTCGGCCACCCAGACCGCGCCGCCGCCGAGCACCGGCGAGCCGGACGCGCTGCCCGGGCCCCGCCACAGCACCTTGAGCTTGCCTCCGGCCACCTCGATCGCGGCCATGCCGCCACCCTCGCACGGTATGTAGGCCACCGAGCCGTCCACCGACGGGCCGCCGAACGCGGCGCACACCGGGGCCTTCGCCAGTTGCCCGCCGATCCCGCCCAGGTGCGGCGTGCTCAGCAGGTAGGCGGTGCCGCGTTTGCCGTCGGCCAGCGTCATGCCGTTGCTGAGCAGGGCCGGGGACATGGAGCCGAGATCCAGGTCGTTGGCATTGTCACTGGCCCAGGTGGAGGGGGCGAAGAAGCCGGCCCGGTGCAGGCCGGCGGTGAGTTCGAGCACCGAGTCGGTGCCGTCGTAGGGGGGGCCGGTCGCGGCGCCGTTGCCGACGGTGACGTACAGCGTGTTGCCGGGGCCGAGCACCGGCCCCGCGGTTCCCCAGATCGCGCCCTCGCGGGTGGCCGGCACCAGGTAGGAGATCAGCGGCCCGCTGCCCGACACGGGCGCGCCGGCCACCGAGCCCCGGTACGGGCCGCAGTCACCGAACAGCCCGCCGAACGCGACGTACACCCGGCCCAGGTCGATGGCCAGCGCCGCGCGCTGCTGGTCGTAGCGCGGATGCCCGTCCGGCGTGGGCAGCAGGCGGCTGAACCGGACCTTGCCGGTGAGGGTGAGGCCATAGAGCACATGCTGGTAACCGGTCTGCTCGGCGACCGCGTAGACCAGCTTGGTGGCCGGGTCGTAGACCGGCGTCCCGGTGATACCCAGCGGGTTGATGTCGCCGCAGGGCAGGGCGGACAGCGGAACCGGCGTGCCGACGTGGGTGCGCCACTCGACCGCGCCGGTGGCCCGGTTCAGCCCGTACAGCGAGTCGTTCTCGGTGGCCGCGACCACCAGCGAGCCGATGATCAGCGGCTGGCCATAGACGGCCCCGTCCAGGCGGGCAGTCCAGTCGAGCGTCAGCGGCCCGGCCGTCGGCAGGCCGCTGACCAGGCCGGTGTGCTGGGCGTTCGCGTGGTAGATGAGCCAGTTCGTAGCGCCGGGCGCGGGCGGCGCGGTGGTGGACGGGCTCTGCGGAGCAGCCGGGCTGCTGGGACGCCTGGCCGCGCTGGCGCAGCCGGTGAGGACGAGGACGATGGCAAGGAGCAGAGCGCGTGCGCGCGGAGTCCGCATATTTCCAGTTTGCCCTGCCGGATCCGCTGCGGCGGACCCCACCCACCGCAAATGCCGGGGAATGGTTAATGGCCACAATGGTGGGATGACGCGTTTTGTCTCCTATGACGGGACGGTGCTCGCCTACCAGGGCACGCCGGCCGGGCAGGTTCTGGTCTGCCTGCCGGGCGGGCCCGCGCGCAATCCCGTCTACCTGGGTGATCTCGGTGGCCTGGACCGGGCGGCCGGGCGCAGCCTGATCATGCTGGAGACCCGCGGCACCGGTTCCTCGGCCGTGCCGCGGGACAATGCGACCTACCGGTGTGACCGCCAGGCCGGGGACGTGGAGGCGCTGCGCGAGCACCTCGGCCTGGACCAGCTCGACCTGCTCGCCCACTCCGCCGCGGCCAACCTGGCCATCCTCTACGCCGCCCGCTACCCCGAGCGGATCCGGCGGCTGGTCCTGCTCACGCCCAGCCTGCGGGCGGTCGGCCTGATGCTGGCCCCGGGTGAGGAGCGCCGGGCGGCGCTGGCCCGGCGCCGCGCCGAGCCGTGGTACACCGAGGCGGTGGAGGCCTTCCGCGCGGCCGAGGCCGGGCAGGATTCGGTGGAGAACCTGAAGAAGTACGCGCCGTTCTACTATGCCCGCTGGGACGAGGCGGCCCAGGCGCACGCCACGCTCGGGCTGGAGCCACGGGCGTTCCTGGTCGGCGCGCGCTATTACGGCAAGGGAGCATTCGATCCCGACGCGACCAGGGCCGCGCTGGCCAAGCTCGAGGCGCCGGTGCTGATCTACGCCGGGGAACTGGACATCATCCCGACCCCGGAACTTGCCGCGCAGGCGGTACCCTTCTTCCCCCGTGCCGAGCTGTTCGTCCACCGGGGCGCCGGGCACATGGCCTGGCTCGACGACCCCGGCCCGCTCGCCGCCACGATCGCCCGGTTTCTTGGCTGACAGGGGTTCTTCCATGGTGTCGACGTTTGTAGCGCTGGGGGACAGCTTCACCGAGGGCCTGAACGACCCGGGCCCGGGCGGCGGGTACCGTGGCTGGGCGGACAGGCTGGCGGAGATGCTGGCCGCGCGCAACGGCGGGCTCGGGTACGCCAACCTGGCCGTGCGCGGCAAGATGCTCGGCGAGGTCGCCGGCGGTCAGCTTCCGGCCGCCCTGGCCATGGCGCCCGACCTGGTCAGCATCGCCGCGGGCGGCAACGACCTGCTCCGGCCCGGCGCGGATCCGGACAAGCTGGCCGAGGTCTTCGAGAGCGCGGTCACCCAGTTGCGCGGGGCTGGCTGCCAGGTGCTGATGCTGACCGGCTTCGACCCGCGCACGTTTCCGGTCATCCGCTGGATCCGGGGCAAGGTCGCTGTCTACAACATGCACCTGCGTGCCATCGCCGACCGGCAGGGCTGCCTGGTCGTGGACCTGTGGTCGATGCCGGTGCTGTGCGACCCCCGGGTGTGGAGCGACGACCGGCTGCACCTGGCCGCCGAGGGCCACCGCCGGGTAGCCCTGCGGGCCTGCGAGACCCTCGGCCTGTCCGCCGTCCCGGGCCTGGCCGGCGCCGACTGGCGCGAGCCCCTGCCGGCCCTGAACGGTTCGGCCGGCCCGGTCCCGGCGGGCTGGCTGGCGGCCCGGCGGGTGGATGCCCGCTGGGCTCGCGAGCACGCGGCCCCCTGGGTCCGCCGCCGGATCAGGGGGACATCGTCCGGCGACGGCCGCGAACCCAAGCGCCCCGAGCTACTGCCGCTGGAGTGCTGACTCAGCCAGCTCCGAGGTCGGCCAGGATTTCGTCGAGGCGGGTCAGGGCGGCGGCGATCCAGGGGAGGGCGAGCGGGTCGGGGGCGGCCAGGGCGCTCTCCCGCTGTTCGCCGGTGCTGCCGTAGAGCAGGCCGGTGGCGACGCGCAGGCGCAGTGCCCCGGCTGGTTCGCCGAACGCCGCCGCGGGCAGCACGCCGGTGGCGTAGCGGTCGAGCAGCAGGGTGGCCAGGTCCTGGCTGGTGGTCACATCGTGGCGGGCGGCGAGCAGCTCACGCCAGGGGGTGAAGTCCGGGTAGAGGTAGAACGCGGCCCCGGGCACCGGGCCCGGCACACCCGCCGCGGCGAACCTTGCCGCGACCGCCCGGGCCACGGCCGCGTGCAGGCGGCGGCTGCGGGCCACCCGTTCGGTCACCTCCGGCGGCTCGGCGAAAGCGACGGCAGCGGCCTGCTGGATGGGGCCGGCCGGCGCCGACCAGATCTCGCTGGCGATGCTGGCCACGCGGTCCCGCAGCCTGGCCGCGGGCGGCGCCACCTGGCCACCGCCGGGCAGCCTGGCCACGCCGATGCGCCAGCCGCCGAGGGCGAGGTTCTTGCTGAGCGCGGTTGTCACCACGGTCCGCTCCGGCGCCAGCGCGGCCGGGCTGGTGAACGTCGCCGCCGGGTCGTGGATGAGATCGCGGTAGATCTCGTCCGAGATGATGACCAGGTCGTGCTCGGAGGCTACCTCGCACAGCTCCCTGACGGTCCCGGCCTGGGCCAGTGTGCCGGTCGGGTTGTCGGGCAGCGTGACGATCACCGCGCCGATGTGCCTGCCGTCCGCGCGGGCGCCGGTGACGGCCTGGGCCAGCAGGGCCGGGTCGGGCACGCCGCCCTGTCCCGGCACGGTCGGCACGAAGTGCGGCCGGGTGCCGATCATGCCTGCCTGGGCGGCGTAACTCACCCAGCTCGGCCTGGGCACGGCCACGTCGGTGCCCAGGGCCAGCAGGACTGCGTACAGCAGCGGCTTGCTGCCCGGGCCGCAGACCACCGCGGCCGGGTCGGCCGGCAGGCCCCGGCGGGCCCAGTAACCGGCGGCGGCCTCGCGCAGCGCGGTCAGGCCAGCCACCGGGCCATAGGCGTTACGGCCACCGGCCTCGGCGAGCGCGGTGCGCAGCAATGGGAGGACCGGCAGGCCCGCCTCGCCGAACGCCAGCGGCAGGACGCGTTCGCCCCGGCGCCGTTTGGCGGCGAGGGCCTCGTTGGCAGCCAGCGTGGCGGACACGGTGACCGGTATGCGGACAGGCACGGGTCCGGTCATGGCTATTCCAGCCATGGCGATGATCACTCCTAGTGCGGGGAAAGCTGGGCACTTCTATTTGGTTACCGGGTGGCTCGCGGACCCGAACTCCCCAAGTGTCACCATCGATAAGCATAAGTACAAGCAGTGATTACTGGGGGAGAGGTTAAGCTAATCTGATGCTCGATCCACATCGGCTCAAACTCCTGGCGGAGTTCGCCGACCGCGGCAGCATCGCGGCGACGGCCGCGGCGCTCGGCTACACGGCCTCGGCCGTCTCCCAGCAACTGGCCGTGCTCGAACGGGAGGCGGGCGCCGGGCTGCTGGACCGGACGGCCCGCAGCGCGGAACTGACCGATGCCGGGCGGCGGCTGGCCGGCCACGCGCGGCGCATCCTCGCGATGATGGAGACCGCCGAGGCCGACCTGGCCGCGCAGGCGGCCGAGCCCGAGGGCCGGGTGGTGGTGACCGCGTTCCCCACCGCTGCCGTCGCCTTCGCTCCGGCGCTGGCGCACAGCCTCCGGGTCCATCCCAGCCTGACCCTGCTGCTCAGGCAGACCCGGCCGGACGAAGGGCTGCGCCCGGTGAGTTCGGGCGAGGCCGATGTCGCGCTGGTGGATGACTGGTCGGGCCGGATGTCCCGGGAGCAGACCGGGCTGCTGCGGTTCTACCGGCTGATCCGCGACCCGCTGGTGCTGGTCGTCCCCCGCGGCCATCCGGTGGCCAGCCAGCAGCAGCGCGTCCATCTCCGCAGCCTGCGCACGGAGGCATGGATGGTCGCCCCGGCGGGCGAGCCGTCCCGGCAGGCGGTGGACCGGCTGTTCGCCAGCGCCGGCGGCACCCCGGCGGTGTCCTGGGAGTTCGAGGGCCTGGGCACCATCCTCAGCCTGGTCGCCCGCGGCATCGGGATCGCCGCCGTGCCCCGGCTGGCCCTGGCCGCCGGGGCCGGCCGGGTGGCCGTCCGCGACCTGCCGGCGAACGCCCCGGCCAGGGACGTCTACGCCGTGATCCGCACCTCCAGCGTGCGCCGGCCCGCGATCGAGGTGGTCCTGGCCGCCCTGCACACAGCGGCCAGGAACCTGGCCACCCGCAAGCCCCGCTGACCCACCCTCCGCCGGGCTGAGCCAGGGCCCCCGTGCCGCACGCAACCGGTGCCGGTGCCTGGGGTGCTGGGTGGTGGTCAGTTAGTGATCTCGCGGACGCGGTAGTGGTCGGCGACGAACAGGTCGCCTGCGGCGTTCACCGCGACTCCCGCGGGTTCGAGCAGGTCGGCCGCGGTGGCCGGGCCGCCGTCGCCCGAGTAGCCGGCCAGGCCGTCGCCGCCGGCCGAGTAGACGTCGCCAGTGGTCATCGGCACGCCGTAGAAGGTTCCGTCCGCTTCGGCGATCACCCGCACCCGGTTGTTGTTCTGGTCGGCGACGATCACGTTGCCGTGGCTGTCCACGGTCACGGCCGCCGGGAAGTTGAACGCGGCGCCGGTGGCCGGGCCGCCGTCGCCGGAGAAGCCCTTGCTGCCGTTGCCCGCGATCGAGTAGATGTGGCCGGCGGTCATCGGTACGCCGTAGAAGGTGCCGGCCGAGCCGGCCAGCACCCGGATCCGGTTGTTGCCCTGGTCCACGATGATCACGTTGCCGTCGCTGTCGCAGGTCACGTCCTTCGGCGCGGCCAGTTCGGCATTGGTGCCGGGCCCGCCGTCGCCGGAGAAGCCTCTGCTGCCGTCGCCCGCGATCGTGTAGATGTCGCCGGCGGCCATGTACTGGCCGTAGAAGTTCCCGGTCGTGGCCGCCAGCACCCGGATCCGGTTGTTGCCGTCGTCGGTGATGATCAGGTTCCCGTCCCGGTCCACGCCCAGGCCGCTGACCACGTTCAGCTTGGCCTCGGTGGCGGGCCCGCGGTCGCCGGAGAAGCCCCGCCTGCCGTTGCCGGCCACCGTGTAGATGTGGTCTGCGACCATGTTCAGCCCGTAGAAGCTCCCGCTCCTGACGGCCACCACGCGCACCCGGTTGTTGCCCTCGTCGGCGATCACCAGGTTGCCGTGGCCGTCGATGGCCAGGCCGTCAGGGAAGTTCATCCCGGCCCGGGTCGCCAGGCCGCCGTCGCCGCAGTAAGGGAAGCAGCCGCCGCCCGCCACCGTGTAGATGTGCCCGGCCGTCATCTGCACGCCGTAGAACCGGCCGGCGCTGGCCGGCACGACCCGGATCCGGTTGTTCTCGCCCGCCGCGATCACCAGGTTGCCGTCGCCGTCCACCTGCATCCGCGACGAGCTGGTGATCATCACGGCCCGCAGGGCCGGGCCACGGTCGCCGGACAGGCCCAGCGTGCCGTTGCCGGCGATCGTGTAGATGTCACCCTCGGTCATGTTCTGCCCGTACCGGAGCCCGGTGCTGGCCGCGATCGCCCGGACCCGGCGGTCGGTGGACACCCGCCCGGCGCCACGCTCGGCGATGATGACGTCGCCGGAGCCGTCCACGGCGACCGCGTCCGGCATGGTGATCCTGGCCTGCAGCGCCGGCCCGCCGTCGCCTTCCGGGCACCGGGGTTCGCAGCCGGCGATCGTGTAGATCGCGCCGGGCACCATCCGCCGGCCGTAGAACGTTCCCGCCTGGGCGGCGACCAGCCGCACCCGGTCGTTGCCCGTGTCGCCGATCAGCAGGTTCCCGCTGCTGTCCGCCGTCACCCCGAGCGGGCCGTTCAGCGCGGCCTGGGTGGCCGGCCCGCCGTCGCCGGAGAACCCGGCCGTGCCGTCGCCCGCGACGGTGTAGATGTGGTCTGCGGTCATCTGCTGGCCGTAGAAGGCGCCGTCCTTGACCGGGACCACCCGGATGTTGTTGCCCGAGGTGTCGGCCAGCACCAGGTTGCCGCCGGCGTCGATCCGCACCTGGCCGATGACGGGCCCGAGACCTGCCTTGACGGCCGGCCCGCCGTCGCCGGAGACCTTCAGGACGTGGCCGTTGCCTGCCACGTTGTAGATGTCGCCGGCGGTCATCCGCACGCCGTAGAACGTCCCGGTCGTGGCCGCCACCACCTGCACCTGGGCGGGTATCCCGCGGATGGGGTTGCCGCTGTCGGTCAGCACGATGTTGCCGTCGAAGTCCACCGCCACGCCGGCCGGCTGGGACAGCACAGCCGCAGTGGCCGGGCCCCCGTTGCCATCGATCCGCCCGGCCCGGCCCACCCCGGCAACGGTGTAGATGTAGCCGGCGGTCATCCGCTGGCCGTAGTAGGTGCCGTCCTTCCCGGCGACCACCCGTACCGAGCCGTCGAGCTGATCGGCGATCACCAGGTTCCCGTTCCTGCCGGCCGTGACGCCGCAGGCGCTCGTCACCGCGTCCGCTGCGGGGCCGCCGTTGCCCGCATCGACGGGCTGGCCGGGGATGACGGCCGCCCGGCGGGCGCCGCCGGCCTTGGTGACGAGCCAGCCGGTGCCCGGCTTCAGCTCCTGCACCAGCCCATCACCGATGTACACGGCACCCGCCGCGGTGCCCAGCCCGCACGGAAAGTTGATCGCTATGTTACGGCCGGGGCCGGGCCCGCCGGTCCCGCCGGCCACCGTGCCGATGATCCCCGGCCCACCCTGGTGCGCCGCGGCCCGGTGGGCTGTGTGCGCCGCCTGCGCCCGGCCGCCGGCCCCGCTCAGCGTCAGGCCCGCCACCACCGTCATAACGGCCACGGCCAGGGCCATCCGGCCACGGGAGTTGCCGGGCACGTGCCTGAGCATGCACATTCCTCCACTCGAACGTGGTTACGCCGCGGCCCAGGCGCGGGAACGGACCGCAATGCCTGCCCGGGCGCACGGGATGCGCCGGACAGCCCTTGGTGAACACGCGCCCTGATCCGTGCGCCCGATGGCACAGGCTTTCATTCTGCGCGGCAATCTGTCACATCAGCCGGTGACCATCCACACCCGGTACTGATCGCCGATGTACAGGTCGCCGCTGGCGTTCACCGCGACCCCGGTGGGCGCCACGAGTTCGGACCTGACCGCCCTGCCGTGCGGGCCGGAAAACCCTGGGATGCCGTTTCCGGCCACCGTGTAGATGTTGCCGGGGGTCATCGGCACGCCGTAGAAGGTGCCGGCCGCCCCGGCGACCACCCGCACCCGGTTGTTGTCCTCGTCGGCGATCACCAGGTTGCCGTGGCCGTCGACGGTGGCGTCGGCAGGCATGTTCAGCTCGGCGCCTGCGGCCGGGCCGCCGTCGCCGGAGAACCCGGCCGTGCCGTCGCCTGCCACCGTGTAGATGTGACCCGCGGTCATCTGCTGGCCGTAGAAGGTCCCATCGCTGACCGCGACCACCCGCATCCGGTCGTTGCGCTGGTCGCAGATCACCAGGTTGCCCGAGCCGTCGATCACCACGTCCTTGGGCGAGTGCAGCTCCGCCTGAGTGGCCGGGCCGCCGTCGCCGGAGAACCCGGCCATGCCGTCGCCTGCCACCGTGTAGATGCGACCCGCGGTCATCCGCTGGCCGTAGAACTTCCCGCTGGTGGCGGCGACCACCCGGATCCGGTTGTTGTTCTCGTCGGTGATCACCAGGTTGCCATGGCCGTCCACGGCCAGCCCACCGGGCACATCCAGCTCGGCCTGGCTGGCCGGGCCGCCGTCGCCGGAGAACCCGGCGGTGCCGGTGCCCGCGACGTTGTAGATGTAACCGGCGGTCATCTGCTGGCCGTAGTAGGTGCCGTCCTCCTCGGCGACCACCCGCACCAGGTTGTTGCCCCCGTCGTCGATCACCACATTGCCGTGACCGTCGAGGGCCACGCCGTCGGGGAAGTTCATCCCCGCCCGCACGGCCGGGCCGCCGTTCCCGCAGTAGGGGAAGCAGCCGCCACCGGCGATCGAGTAGATGTGCCCGGCGGTCATCTGCTGCCCGTAGAACGAGCCCGTGCTGGTGGCCACCACCCGGATCCGGTTGTTCTGGCCGGCCGGCACCAGCAGGTTGCCGTTGCCGTCCACGATCATCCTGGCGCTGGTGACTATCATCACGGCCCGGGTCGCGATCACACCGGCGCCGGACAGGCCGAGGAAGCCGTTGCCCGCCGCCGTGTAGATGTCCCCGGCCCGTACCCTCTGGCCGTAGAAGTACCCGGTGGACTCGGCGATCAGCCGCACCCACCGGTCCTGGGGCCCCAGCATCTGGCCATACTCGGCCACGATGAGGTTGCCCGCGCCGTCCACCGCGACCGCGCAGGGCAGGACCAGCCTGGCCTTGGCCGCCGGGCCGCCATTGCCCACACCGCACGTGGTGCCGCAGCCGGCGATCGAGTAGATGTCCCCGGCGGTCATCTGCTGGCCGTAGCTGTGGCCGGGATGAGCCGCCACCACGCGCACCCGGTTGTTCACCGTGTCGGCGATCACCAGGTTGCCCGCGCCGTCCACCGCGATCCCGAGCGGGCCGCTGAGCCTGGCCCGGGTGGCGGGCCTGCCGTCGCCGGAGAACCCGGCCGTGCCGTCGCCCGCGACCGTGTAGATGTGACCGGCGGTCATCTGCTGGCCGTAGAAGGTCCCGGTGCTGACCGCGACCACCCGGATCGTGTTGCCCGAGGTGTCGGCGAACACCAGGTTGCCAGCGTTGTCGATCTTGAGCTGGCCGATGGTCTCGCCGAGCCCGGCCTTGACCGCCGGGCCGCCCCGGCCGGAGACCACGAGGCCGTTGGGCTTGCCCGCGACCGTGTAGATGTCCCCGGCGGTCATCCGCTGGCCGTAGAAGGTGCCGGTGCTGGCCGCCACCACCTGCACCTGGGCGGCGATGGGCGGGGCCGAAGTGCCGCTGTCGGCGATCACCAGGTTCCCGGCCCGGTCCACCGCCACATCCTTGGGGTAGGCCAGTTCGGCCTGGCCGGCCGGGCCGCCGTCGCCGGAGATCCGCGGGCCGCTGCCGGTTCCCGCCACGGCGTAGATGTTCCCCGCGGTCATCTGCTGGCCGTAGAAGGTGCCGCTGTGTTCGGCGGCCACCCGCACCATGTGATCGGTGTTGTCGGCGATCACCAGGTTGCCCGCACCGTCCACCGCCACGCCGCACGCGCTGGTGATCGCCCTGCTGGCCCACCTGCCGTTGCCCAGCAGCACGGTCCCGCTGATCACCGACGCCCGGCGCAGGGCACCGGCCGGGGAGGTCAGCCAGCCGCTGTGAGTGTCCACCCGCTGCACCAAACCGTCGCCCACGTACAGGTTGCCCGCCGCGTAGGACACGCCGCACGGATAGTCGAGGGCCACCTTCGGGGCCGGAGACGGCCCGCCGGTGCCGCCCGCTACCAGAGATATGCTCCCAGGCCCAAGAGCACGCTGGTTCGTTGCGTCCGCAGGGCTGGTAGATCCGCTCAGGGCCATGGCGGCCGCCGCCAGCGCAGCGGTCATGGCGCACATCGCCCGGGCACCCGTCGTCAAATACACGTGACTGCGCATGAATCCCTCCACTCGGGACCTGGGGCGCCGCCACGCGTGGGCGCAGGTCAACGTCAGAACCGCAGCCGGTTGTGACTACGGTCAGCAACGTCTTAGCTCGCATAAGGTAACTCATCGACGGCTAGGTAGACAAGTTTCGGTTCGAGCCCAATACCGGACACAGAATCACAAACCGGGCGATCACGAATCAGCAGATCGTAAACCGGCGAATCGTCGGCTGGCTACCCTGTGCCTTGTTGAGAAGTCCGGGTTCTTCAGGAAACCCACCCGGCTGCCGCCGTGCCACGGGCACCGGCACCTGGGCAGGCATACATCGCCTGTTCTCGCCGGCCGGTCTTGAAGCACCCTCCCGGCACCCGCCGGACTGCAACGGAGGTGGACACTCGTGACCGATGCCTGGACACGTGATGAGCCGGCGGCTGCCTGGCTACGCCGCGGCGCGACGGCGCTGGCCGCCGCGCGCACCGCGATCGGCCTCGCCGCGCTCGCGTCACCGGCGCTGATCGCCCGTCCGTGGGTCGGCGCCGGCGCCGCCAAGGCCGCGCCGGGCCGGGTGCTCGGCCGTGCGCTGGGCGGCCGCGACCTCGCCCTCGGCCTCGGCGCGCTCGCCGCGCTTCAGCGCACCCAGGCCGGGGCTCCGTACAGCGCGGGCGTCTGGGTGGGCGTCGCCGCCCTGGCCGATTCGTTCGACGTCCTGGCGACCGCAACCGCCTGGGACGAGCTGCCGGGGATGACCCGCTGGCTGGTAGCCGGCTCAGCGGCCGGTTCCGCCGCAGTCGGCGCCGTCGCCGCCTGGTCCCTGATCAGAGGGCAACCCTCCGCGGCCAGGCCGGCCTGAGCGGGCGGATCGCTGGCGCCGTATGGCATGAAACCAGGTGACCGGCGGCTGGTACGCCTGCGCAGCCCGCGTTTTGCCCGAAGAGCCGCTGGCGTGCGGCCCGCGGCCGGCCTTACGCAAACGGGGGGGTGATCCCGCGCTCTCGCGGGATCACCCCCCTGGGTCCCTCCGCCGGGATCTATTTGGCCGGGCCCGAGGCCAGCTTCACCGAGGCGGTGTGCTTGGAGCCGTTGGGCGCCACCCACGTGACGGAGACCGTGTCGCCTGGGTGATAGTGCGTGAGGAGCTTCGTCAGCGAGGCCGGGGAACTGACCGTCTGGCCGTCGATGCTGGTGATCACGGACCCCTCGGTGATCCCTGCCTGGATGACCGGCGTGCCGCACAGCACGCCGCCGACCAGCGCGCCCGAGCTGACGTCGGACGGGATCGTGGGCGGGACCGAGGTCGCCGCGCTGTTCAGGCAACTGCCGTTGCTGTTGCCCTGCCCGTTGCCAAAGCCGCCGAACCCGTTCTGGTCGGCCGTGTTCTGCAGTTGCTGCTGCTGGGCGCTCGGGCTGGTCGCAGTGCTCGCCGTCGATCCGGAAGCCGAGTTGGAGGTGGCCACGGTGACGCCGAGGAAGGCCGGCAGCCCGATCTGGATGTCCGAGGTCGCGTGCCCGGCGAGGATCTGGCTGGCGATGGACAGCGCACGGTTGATCGGGATCGCGAAGCCCATGCTGGCGCCGGTGCCGGCCGAGCTGTTCGCGGCCGTGTTCATCCCGATGACCTTGCCTTGCGCGTCGGCCAGCGCGCCACCGGAGTCACCGGACACGATCGGCGCGTTGGTCTGCAGCATCCCGTGCAGGTTCTCGGTGGTGCCCGCGCCCGCGTCACTCGCCTGGATCGACTGGTTCAGGCTGGTGATCCGGCCGCTGACGACGGTCGGGGTGCCGTCCTGGCCCTCCGCGTTGCCCAGCGCCACGACCGTCTCGCCGATCTGGACCTTGCTGGAGTCGCCGGTGCTGACGGGGGTGAGGTTGCCGGGATTGACGATTTTGAGCAGGGCGACGTCGTGGACGGCGTCGGTGCCGAGCACGGTGATCTTGTAGGTCTGCCCGGTGTCGGCGATCTTCGCTTCGACCGAGGACGTTCCCTCCACCACGTGGTTATTGGTCAGCACCAGGCCGCTGTGGGTCAGGATCATGCCGGTGCCCTCCAGCGTGGTGGCCTGGCCGGAGTAGCTGGGCGTGGAGATGATGTCGACGATCCCCGGGCTCACCTTGCTGGCGACGGACTGGGTGAGCGAGCTGTTCGCGCCGGAGTTGCCGTTGGGCTGGCCGCTGCCCGCCCCGGGGAGCGCGCCGTTGCTGGGGTTGTTGGGCAGGGTCAGGCCGGCCGGGTTGGAGCCGTCGTTGTGCCTGAGGGCGAGCACGGTCCCCGCCCCGACACCGGCCGCCAGCGCGGCGACCACGACGTAGGTGAGGATCCGGCTGCGCCTGGGCGGGCGGTCCTGGCCGTAGCCACCGCTGACGATGTCGGGCCCATAGCCGTAGCCGGGCTGGTAACCGCCGGCGCCCGGGTAGCCGCTCGGTCCGTAGACGCCCTGGTACCCGGCATTCGGCGGGTAGCCGGGCCCTTGATAGCCGCCTGGGTAGCCGGGCTGGTAGTAGCTACCGTGCCCGCCTGGGTACCCGGGGCCGTAGCCGCCCGGGTAGCCGGCACCGTAGCCCGCCCCCGGCGGGTAGGCACCGGGGGGCGGTGCGCCGGGGTAGACCACGGCCGGGTTCCGGTAGCCACCGGCCTCGCCCGGGCCGGGAACCTGTGCGCCGGCCCACTGGCCACCCGGTGAGGTGTGGGCCTGCGCGCCGGTGACCGCGGGCTGCTCATCGGTGTCTGGTTCCGGTGAAGCAGCCGTGGCGGCGGACGCACTCTGCGCCTGGCCGGTGTCCCCCTCCGGGACGGGCAGCCGCTCGACGGTTCCGTCCTGCGATGCTGACCAGGAGCTGCCAGCGGGTGGAATTCCGGACGAGAAGGCGTTGTGGTCCGGTGGTTGCTCGCTGCCGCTGCGCTCTTCGTCCATCTCCATCACCTTTGCCCGGAACTAGCGTAAATCCCGTTCAGGTCCTGCCCGACTCCGTAACCCAGAACGTGGTCCCTTGTCCCTGCTCTTCCTTAGTTAGCCCGACCCGCCTGGACTAAAGCTGAAGGCCTGCTGAGGATTGCCCAACGTGACCCAGATCACGCCGGGCTCTCCAGGCCGGGAAACCACCCTACGGTCGGCCGCAACTCACCCCTAGGGCTATGAGCTGCGGAAACACGAGTTTGGCCGAACATTTGCCGGTTGCGCTACACTCAAGATATAACGTGATGGCGGCCGACACCTCATGGCGGCCGTCGGAGACAGCCATCGCCGATTCTCACACCAGGGAGTGGTCATGCCCGCATCGACACGCAGCGAACCTGGGCTCACCAGGCGCGAGGAAGCGGCGGTCTCCGGCGCTGTCATGTCCAGTGCCCCATGGACCGCGGCCGGCGCGACCGGTGCCGTCGTCACCGTTGGCGACCTCGGCCTGCATCTGATCGGCGGGCACATCGGGCTCAGCGCGCTGAGCGGTTCGGTGTCGCTCGGCGTGGTGACCTTCCTTGTCGTGGCCGCGGCCGGGGCGATGCTCGGCTCGCGTGGCGGCCGGGCGCTTCGCTGGGTGCGCGCGAACCCCTGGCGGTTCGCCCTGGTGCCGGGGGTGGCCTGCGCCGCGATCGTGTTCGTCCTGTCCGTGGTGCTCGGCGGCGGCATCTTCTCCGGCGTCTTCAGCGGGCTGTGGCACGGTGCCCTCACCTACGGCCTGACCGGCGCCGCCGGCACGGTGGCCGGGGCCCGCCGCCGCCGCGCCTGACCGGCCGCCGCCGGGTGGCAGTCCGGCCAGTAGAGCAGGGGACGGTCAGCCGGGCAGGGTGGGCGGCTGGGCGTGCGCGGAGACGGCCGTGATGGCATGGCGGATGATGCCATCGATGGTGGCGCGCATCGCATCGAGCGCCCGCTGGTCCCGCCGCAGCGCCGCGGTGTCGTGGCTGCCAGCGGTCCGCGAGGGAGCGGTCAGAATGTCGGCGACATCGGTCTGCACTCGCTGGGCCAACGGGAAGGCCCAGGTGAGGAGGTCGTTGACGGCCGTTTGGAGGTTGTAGCCGGCCAGCGACTCGCTCACCTGGTACTGGGTCAGGTCATCCAGCGGCAAGCTGTTCGCCGGTGAGCAGTTGGTCGCGCCGTACCTGGCGATCCCGATGGCCGTGCCGGTGTCGTGGCTGGCACCGGAGGTGATTGCGTGCAGCGCATAGAGCGACTCGCCAACCCCGCCGGCGCACGACTCGATGCCATCCGTCATGCTCCGCAGGAACCCTCTCAGATCGTCGGCCCGCTGGGCATTGGACGGGTGGTGCGGCAGAGCCACCAGCACCCCGCCGGCCACGAGCAGCGCGAGGGCGAGCAGCAGCCAGCGCGGCGTCCGCGGCACCGGCCACCTCGACTGGCGCAGCGGTACCGGCGCCGGGCCGGCCGGCAGGCGCACGCTCACTGGATGCCCGGCTGGTGCGGGGTGAGCTGGTAGCCCTCGCCGCGAACGGTCTTGATCAGCTCGAAGCCGAGCTTGGTGCGCAGCCGCCGGACGCACACATCGACCACATTGGAGTGCGGGTCGAAGTCATAACCCCAGATGGAGGCGAGCAGGCGGCCCTTGGGCACGGATTGCCCCGGGTGTTCCATCAGCTCCCGCAGCAGCAGGAACTCCAGCCGGGTGAGCGGCACCGGGCCGTGCCCGCTGTCGGCCTGCAGGCGCCCGAGGTCGAGGGTGAGCCCGCCGGTCCTGATCACCTCTCCGCGCCGGTGCGCACTGCCCCTGAGCTGGACCCGCACCCGGGCGACCAGCTCGTCGAGCGCGAATGGCTTGGTGACGTAGTCCTGCGCACCGAGTTCGAGGAACTCCACCTTGGCGGTCACGTCCGCCAGGCTCGACAGCACCAGCACCGCCAGTTCGGGACGGGCGGTGAGCAGGCCCTTGAGCACGGTGCGCCCGTCCAGGTCCGGCGCTGCGCCGGGCCCTGCCAGGTCCAGGAGCACGAGGCGGTAATCGCGCTCGCAGGCTCGCTGCAGGCCGTCGTTCCCGGTCGCGGCGCACTCGACGGCATAGCCCGCCGTTGTCAGAGCCGCAGTGATAAGGGAATGCGACCCAGGCTCGCTCGTAATGAGGAGAATGCGGGGCTTGGCCGGGCCGGCCGGCCGGCATACCGCGACCGTATCCACTCGTGATGTGGTCATCGCGAGTCCGTCATTGTCACCTCGCCCGCCCGCGTTGCAGCGGTATGGCCGCGTCTCCCCAGCGCGGCTGGGTTTGCCTGCTGAGGGACTTACTCTACGCCAGATCCGGTCAATTCGGACGCATCTCCCCAAACGATTGCAGCAATCTTTACCATACGGTTAATAACGCTCCGTGGCCAGCCCTGCGCGGCACCGGCCTGCGCCGCATAGCGCGAGGCCAGCCGGTCCAGGCCACCCCCGCCCGGGGCGGTCATCGTGATAGGGGACGCGCCGCCGACGGCCGCAGCTTCGTACGAATAGGGCGATAACGGTCAGTCTGGACGGGCCGTGCTACTCATCCGGCAGGCATAGTTACGCAGCGAATCCCTTAGTGATTATGACAATTCCGTCATCCAGGGCTCGCCCTATTGCTTGGCTATGGGTTTCCTCGCGAGCATCAACGTCATAAGCGGGCAGTTGATTACCCGTGGCCGCGTCCGGTGGCGCAATCGTGTGCACCGCTCGCAAGGCTCAGGAGCGAGGTGGTGACGGATGTCCCTGCGGGCCCGTGTGGCCACACTGTTGGTTGCCACCGCCGCGGTTGTGGCGCTGGGCATCTTCGTCGTGGTCCATTTCCTGCTCGGCGGGCCGCCGGTGGAGGACTACGCCGCCGGCGTCACGGCCGGCCAGACGGTGCATGTCGTGATGCAGGAGGACCCACAGAACGGGGTGACCTCCCATCCCGACTGGGTGTCCTACTTCATCAAGAGCCCGGCCACCGGCGCCTGGGTGCACACCACGGTGTTCCAGGTTCCGGCCGGCAGCCGGGTCGACATGACCGTCCTCGGCTACGACGGCTGCACGCCATTGCGTAACCCGGTCTGGGGTCAGGTGACCGGCACGATCGGCAACGTCGCGTACGTGAACGGCAAGCGGGTCTCTGCCCTGAACTCGTGGTCGGGCTGCAACGTCGCGCACACCTTCTCCATCCCGCAGATCGGGCTGAACGTGCCGATGGCATCGCCGCCGCTGACCGCGAACCTGTGCGGCACCTCGCCGTGCACCTCCGGGCCGCACCAGGTGATCACGTTCAGCTTCATGGCCCCGCGGCAGAGCGGTTCGTACTTCTGGCAGTGCAGGATCCCCTGCGGTGGCGGCTACCTCGACGGATTCGGCGGTCCCATGCAAACGCTCGGGTTCATGACCGGCACCATGGAAGTGGCCGGCTGATGGCCGCGCAAACACCGGCGGCCACGGGCACGGCCGCCGAGCCGCGTCACGGGCTGCGCATCTTCCTCATCTGGCTGGTCGCGGCCGCGATCGCCGACCCGCTGATCTGGTTCGTGTGGGGCCCGCACATGCCGCCGGGGGACATGGCCTCCGCAGCAGCCAGCCAGCAGTTCGACATCAACGTGATGGCGGTCATGGCCGCCCCGGTCATGCTGTTCGTCCTCATCTACTCCGGCTACGCGCTCATCGTGTGGCGCTACCGCGAGGGCGACGAGGAGGACGGCCCGCCCATCCACGGGAACGTCCGGATCCAGGTGAGCTGGATCGCGGCGACCGCGGCGATCGTGCTGGGCCTGTTCGGCTTCGGCACCTACGAGCTGATCGCGCCCGCCGGAGCCGGCGCGGGCGAGGGGCCGAGCCCGATCTGGAAGCCGACCGGCAGCACGCTGCAGGTCCAGGTGATCGGGCAGCAGTGGCGGTTCACCTACCGCTACCCCCAGTTCGGCGGCTTCGAGACGACGCAGCTCGTGCTGCCGGTCGGCCAGAACGTGGCGTTCAACGTCACCTCGATCGACGTGATCCACTCGTTCTGGGCCTACCAGCTCGGGGTGAAGGCCGACGCCAACCCGAACGTGGACAACGTCGCCTACACCAAGCCGGAGCACACCGGCACGTTCACCGTGCGCTGCGCCGAGCTGTGCGGCCTGTGGCACGGCGCGATGTTCGACACCGGCCAGGTCATGCCGGTCCCCGCCTTCCAGGCCTGGGCGCGGTCCACGGAAACCAGGCTGGCGGCGGTCACCAGGATGCTGCCGCCATACGCGCTGACCTACGACCCGACGGTGATCCCCACGATCAACGCGGCCATGGCCAAGGCGGGCATCACCGGCGCGAACGGCTACTACTACCCGCCGCAGGATCCGGTGCAGCCATGATCGCCCCAGCGGACCGAGAGCGCGAGGGAGAGGTGACCTGATGGCCATCGAGATCCACCCGGAGAGGCCGCAGGGAGCGCAGCAGCCGAGCGGCGGCGAGCCGCCCCGCGCGCGGCCCGCCAGGCCCTGGTGGCGCCGGCCGGCCGTGCACACCGCCCTCATCGGTGCCGTGATCGGCTACGTGGCCGGTCACTGGCTCGGCAACTTCCTGTCCAGCGGCTACGCGCAGAACGGGCTGTCCGACTCCAACGACGTGCCGATCATCCTCGGCTACACGTTCGGCGTCATCGGCTGGCTGGCCGGCCTCGGCGTGTTCAACGACCTGCTGCGGCAGATGATCGGCCGCCCGGTCCAGACCGCCCTGGAAGAGGAAGCGGCGAGCAATGGCCTGGCCAGGTACTTCAGGTACTCGCTGGATCACAAGGTGGTCGGCATCCAGTACCTGGTCGGCATGATCACGTACTTCCTCACCGGCGGCCTGTTCGCGATGGCCATCCGCACCGAGCTGCTTTCGCCGACCTATCACATCATGAATGCCAACTCTTATGTCGAGGTGGTCGGCGAGCACGGCACAATGATGATGATGATGATGACTTCGGTCATTGTCGGGCCGTTTGGCAACTATCTCGTGCCGCTGATGATCGGCTCCAAGCGGGTGGCCTTTCCCCGGATCGAGGCGCTGTCGTTCTGGATTACCCCGGCGGCCTATATCATCCTGCTTTCCGGTCTGCTCTTCGGTGGATTCCCGTTTGGCTGGACCGGGTACGCGCCGCTGTCCATCCAGGCGACCCAGGGCGCGGATGCCTACGCCATGGCGTTCGGGCTGATGGGCATCTCGGTCATCCTGGCCGGGTTCAACATCATCGTCACGGTCATCTGCCATCGCGCGCCCGGCATGAGGTGGAGCAGGCTGCCGATGTTCGTCTGGGCGATGCTCACCACCTCGTTCCTGTTCGTGCTCGCCGCTCCGGTCCTGTTCGTGGGCATGTACATGATGATCACCGACCGGACCTTCCAGACAGCTTTCTATGTCAACCAGCTCGGCGGCAGCAGCTACCTGTACGAGAACGTGTTCTGGTTCTTCGGCCACCCGGAGGTGTACATCCTGGCGCTGCCGGGCTTCGGCATCGTGTCGGAGATCATCCCGGTGTTCTGCCGAAAACCGCTGTTCGGCTACAAGGTCGCCGCGGCCGGGATGATCGGGGTGTGCCTGCTCAGCTTCTTCGTCTGGCAGCACCACCTGTTCGACAGCGGCATCAACCCGGACATGCGGCCGCTGTTCATGCTCACCACCGAGCTGATCTCCATTCCGACCGGGTTCATCTATCTGGTCGCGCTGGGCACGTTCTGGAAAGCGAAGATAAGATTCACCGTGCCCATGCTGTTCGCCCTCGGGATGTATTTCAATTTCCTGATCGGCGGCATATCGGGAGTGTTTCTCTCGGACGTCCCCGCGGACACCACCGAGCACGGCTCATTCTTCGTGATGGCCCACTTCCACTACACCATCATGGGCGGGCTGATCTTCGCCTTCATGGGCGGCGTCTACTACTGGCTGCCCAAGCTCATGGGGATCAAGATGAACGAGCGGCTCGGGAAGATTCACTTCTGGACGATGTTCATCTTCTTCAACTCGACGTTCCTGCCGCTGTTCGCGGTGGGCATGGCCGGCCAGCCACGCCGGGTGTTCGAGTACGCGCGCAACCTGCAGACGATCAATGACTGGGTGTCGATCTCGGCGTTCCTGCTCGGCGGGTCGATCCTGATTTTCCTGATCAACTTCGTCTGGTCCACGGTGATCGCCAGGGTGCCCGAGCCGGGCAACCCGTGGCGGTCGCGCGGGCTGGAGTGGCAGGTGGCCTCGCCACCTCCGCCGGGCAACTTCACCCACGTGCCGGTCGTGCTCTCCGGCCCCTATGAGTACGGCGTGAAGGACGCACCGCCGGTGGCGGACCTGAATCCGCCGCCGGGGATTCTCACCGAAGCGGTCTCCGGGGCCCTGGTCGGCTCCGGAGCCGGGCCGGCCGCTGGCGTGGGCCAGGGAACGGGAGCATAGCCATGGCGGACACGACCACCCCGCCGGCCGGCGCGGGCAGCGCGCAGGACAGGGCAGCCGAAGAAGCGCTCTTCTACCACGAGGCAGACCTGAACGCGGCGTGGACCGGCTCCAGGCTGGCCATGGGCGGGCTGTCCTTCCTGTTCGGGTCGTTTCTGTTCGCGTACTTCTACCTGCGTGCGGTGAACTCCAATCACCTCTGGCATCCGCCCGGACCGCGCCCGCACCTGTGGACCGGGACGCTGATCATGGCCCTGATCGTGGCCAGCGCGGCGGGGCACACGGCGGTGCTGCAGCGGATCAAGGCGGCCGACAAGAAGACCTGGCAGCGCGGCGCGCTGGTGGCCCTGGCCTTCGGCCTCGCCGCGGTCATCCTGCAGATCTGGCAGTTGCTCAACCTGAGCTTCCTGCCGGGCTCGTCGGGGTTCGCCAGCGTGTTCACCGGCTTCTACCCGGTCTACCTGACGATCGTGCTGGCGCTCATGATCTGGCTGGAGATCCTGCTGGTCCGCGGCTCCAAGATCCCGGCGATCTCGTTCGTCGAACAGCCGCCCACCTACGCCGGGGCGTTCACCGTCCAGCGGTTCCAGGCCTCACTGAGCGCCTTCGCCGCGACGTGGAACTACCTGGCCGTGGTCGGCGTCCTGTTCTGGGTCCTGTTCTACCTGCTCTGACGGCCGCTGCCAGCCCACACATGATGATCCCGACATGACGACGATCACAGCGCACCGGCCGGCCAGCCCGGCCGTGCTGGCCGGGTGTTTCGTGGTCGCCATGGTTCACCTCACCGGCCTGCGCCGCCTCCGCCCCGGCCGGACCGGCCGGGCACTAAAGTGATCAGCGCATGGGGAATATTATTCAGAACGTCCCGGAGGTTGGATGTTACCGCTGGTCAGAAGCCGCCGACGGCAAGATCACTTAGGTGTTTTGAATGATATTCCAAGGAGGCAGGGATGCCTGGACTGATTCATGCGACGGCGGCCTCAGGCTGGAGCCTGAGTGGGTCTATCCTGACGTTCGCCATGCCGATGCTCTTGTTCATTGCCGCAGCCACGGTTCTGTACCTGCTGTTCACCCGGCCGCACCAGGTCCCGGGGCACCGTCTGCTCGCCCCGGCGCAGGCGGCGCAGCCCGATGCCGGCACGGCGCGCTCCCTGGCGGCCGCGGCCGGGCTGACCACCGAGTCGGGAGGGGGTGCCGGCCCGCTCCCGCACGAGCCGGCCGCCGGGGTAGCGGTGGCCGATGAGAGCCCCGCCGGTCAGGACTCCGGGGACCGCCCAGGCGCTCACGAGGCCGGGCCGGAGGCTGCCGAGTGACGTCTGCCGCCGCACTGCCCGCGTCCGCCGTGACAGCCCCGCCGGGCTCGCCTCCCGGCCGGCGGCGGCCGTCCACGGTGGCGCGGGCGGCCTTCCAGCTCACCAAGCCGCGGATCATCGAACTTCTGCTGGTCACCACCATCCCCACCATGCTGCTCGCGCACCGGGGCCTGCCCTCGCTCAAGGTGTTCTTCGTCACCCTGATCGGCGGTGCGTTCGCGGCGGGCAGCGCGAACACGCTGAACTGCTACCTGGACCGGGACATCGACGCGGTGATGCGGCGCACCGCGCACCGTCCGCTGGCCGCCGCCTCCGGACCGGGCACCATCAAGCCGAACGAGGCCCTGGCCTCGGGGATCACGCTGGGCGTGGCCGCCACGCTGCTTCTCGGGCTGGTGGTGAACTGGCTGGCCGCGTCCCTGGCCGCCGGGGCGATCGTGTTCTACGTCTTCGTCTACACGCTCGGGCTGAAGCGGCGCACCGCCGCCAACATCGTGATCGGCGGCGCGGCCGGCTGCTTCCCGGTGCTGGTGGGCTGGGCGGCTGTCACCGGCACCGTGGCCTGGCCGGCCGCCGCCCTGTTCGCGATCATCTTCTTGTGGACCCCGCCGCACTTCTGGGCGCTGGCGATGCGGTTCAGGGACGACTACGCGGCGGCCAGCGTGCCCATGCTGCCGGTGGTGGCGACGCCGCAGGTGGTCGCACGTAAGATCCTCGGCTACTCCTGCGCGATGGTGGTGGCCACGCTCGCGCTCGCCCCCGCGGCCGGCTGGATCTACGCCGTCTGCGCGGCCGCGCTGGGCGGCTGGTTCGTGGCCGAGGCACACCGCCTGCGGGCCCGGATAGCGGCCACCGGCCATCCACCCGAGGGCAGTTCAGCGATCGCTCCGGCTCCGATGCGGCTGTTCCACCTGTCCATCGCCTACCTGACCCTGCTGTTCGCCGTCATCGCGGTCACCGCCCTGCTGCCGTGGGGCCGCTGGTAGCCGTACCACGGCCCGCAGGCCTGGCCCGGCGTCCTCCAGCCACACCGTCCCGCCGTGTGCGGTGGCGGTGGCGCGCACGATCGCCAGGCCGAGCCCGGAACCCGCCTGGTCGGTGTCGCGGCTGCGCGCGTCGTCCAGCCTGGTGAACCTGCCGAACACCCGCTCTGCGTCCGCCTCGGGGATGCCCGGCCCGTCGTCGCTGACCGACAGCACCACCCAGGGCCCGTCCGCCCTGGCCGTCACGCTCACCCGGCTGTGGGCGTACCGGACCGCGTTGTCGATCAGGTTCACCAGCATCCGGTCCAGCCCGCCAGCGTCACCGACAACGACGCAGCCGTTCAGCGATCCTGCCACCGGGTGTGGTTCCGGCAAGGGATGTATGGTCACCGGTACCCGCGCCTCGCCGTAGCGCTGCGCCACCGCGGCGGCCAGCCCGGCCAGGTCCACGGGCTGGCCATGGTCGGGCCGGTCGGCCCGCTCGTCCAGCCTGGCCAGGGCGAGCAGATCCTCGGCCAGCCGGGCCAGCCGGAGCGTGTCGGCGAGCACGCCGCCCGCCGTCTGCCGCCAGTTCACCGCGTCCGGATGGTCCACCGCGACCTCGAGCTGTGTCCGGATGCTGGCGATCGGGCTGCGCAGCTCGTGCGCGGCGTCGCAGACGAAGCCGCGCTGACGCTGCTGGGCCGCCTCCAGCCTGGCCAGCATGTCGTTCAGCGTCACGGCCAGTCTGTGCACCTCGTCTTTGGCCTCGGGCATCGGCAGCGCCCGGCCGCGCGCGATGGCCGCCCCGGTGATCTCCTGGGCGCCGCGCCTGAGTTCCTCGATCGGCCGCAGCGCGGCGCCGGTCACCAGCCAGGTGAGCAGCACGAACATCAGGAACACCAGCGGAGTCCCGATGGCCGTGATCCAGCCGATGGCGGTCAGGCTGTTGCTGACCTGCGCGTAGGAGGTAGCCGCGATCACCACACCGTCGCCCTGGATGGGCACCGCGACCACCCGCAACGGAAACGCGATGTCCATCGGCCCACCCGCCATGGACATCCCCCGGCCGCTGGCTGCGATCGATTTCGCCATGAACAGCGGGATCAGCGGGACCAGCCGGTCGGCGGTGGGCGAGGCGGCGATGATCCGGCCCTGTGCATCCAGCACCTGGATGGTCAGCGAGCCGTCCTCCGGGGCCGGCACCGGGTCGGGCAGGCGGCCGGCATTGGCCAGGGCGGCCACCTCGCGGGCACCCTGCCTGGCCGTGTCGTCCAGGCCACGGGTCAGCGACACCCGCAGGGCGTTGAACGACAGCAGCGCGGCGGCCGTGAAGGCCACCGCGAGCCCGGCGGACACCCCCAGGGTCAGCCTGGCGCGCAGCCCGCGCCGCCGCCACCAGGAGCCGGGGAGATGCCCTCGCCGCGCTCCAGGCCCGGCCAGGCCGGGCACGATGTCCGGTGCGGCGGCCGTGCGCTGCGCGGCCGCCGGGCCCGGGGCCGGATCGGTGGTCGCGCGCTGGGCGGCTGGCATGCCCAGAGCAGGGTCAGCCGCCATCGCTGGCCAGCCGGTAGCCGGCGCCGCGCACCGTCTGCAGCGCGCCGCGGCCGAACGGCGTGTCGATCTTGCGCCGCAGGTAGCCGGCGTACACCTCGACGACGTTGAGTTCGGCGGCGTCGTAGGCGTCCCACACGTGCTCCAGGATCTCGGTCTTGGGCACCACCTGGCCGGCCCGCCGCATCAGGTACTCGAGCAGCGCGAACTCGCGCGGCGTCAGCTCAATGCAGGTGTCGCCCCGGCGTACCTGCCGGCTGGCCGGATCCAGCGACAGGTCGCCCGCCTGCAGCACGGCGGGCCGCGGCGCCGCGCCCCGGCGCAGCAGGGCACGCAGCCTGGCCGCGAGCACGACGTAGGAGAACGGCTTGGTGAGGTAGTCGTCGGCGCCGAGGTCAAGCCCGTCCGCCTGGTCGTACTCGCCGTCCTTGGCCGACAGGATGAGGATGGGCACCCAGTTGCCGTCGGCCCGCAGCCGCTCGCAGATCTTGTAGCCGGAAAGGCCGGGCAGCATGACGTCCAGCACCACCGCGTCATAGCCGCCCTCCCGGGCCAGGTGCAGCCCGTCCGGGCCGGTATGGGCGAGATCGACGGCGAACCCTTCGGCCTGCAGCCCGACCCGGACCGCGGCCGCCAGCCGCTGTTCGTCCTCCACCACGAGCACCCGCATGATCCCCGGCTTCCTCTCAACATGTGTCCGGCCTGCCCAACCAGTGTGGCCCACACCGCATTCAACGGACGCCCCTGAACCACAAAACGATCATGCAACCAGGCCTGACCTGCGACGGTCTGCAAGGAACCCAGTGTCCCAAAAGGGTCATTAGACAACGCTGAGAGCGCTCTCAGCTCTCCACAGGGTCAGCTCAGCCGCCGTTAGGCAGACTCGGAACCGTCGAAGAGGAACTCATGTTTCAGGCATAGGCTTGACGACGGGTGAGGTGTCATGGTTCATATTCCGAAGTTTTCCCGCCGCGCACGGTGGGCGGTGCCGGCCGGGGCGCTGGCCGTCACCGGCGCGGTCATAGCCGGGGTGCTGGTACCCAGTGCGCAGGCCAGCCCGGTCCTGCCGGCCCGCACGGCCGCCCAGTTGCTCGCCGCGGTCAGTGGGCGCACCGGGTCGCTGCCGCCGTTCACCGGCACCGTCGTCGAGAACGCGGCGCTCGGCCTGCCCCAGCTTCCGGGCCAGGACTACGCGACGTCGCTCACGTCGCTGCTCTCCGGCAACCACACCGTCAAGATCTGGTACTCCGGCCCCAATCACGTGCGGCTCGCGGTGCCGGACAGGCTGACCGAGAGCGACGTGATCATCAACGGCGAGTCGGCATGGTACTGGCAGAGTACGACGAACTCGGTCACCCATGTCCTGCTGCGCGGGGGCCAGGACGCCAAGAAGCAGGCCGAGCTGCCCTCGGCGGTCTCGCTGACCCCGCAGCAGGCCGCCCAGCAGGCCATCGCCGCGGTCGGCCCGACCACCAAGGTGACCACCCAGACCAACATCACGGTCGCCGGCCAGCCTGCCTATCAGCTGGTCCTCGCGCCCAAGAGCTCCGAGTCGCTCATCGGCTCGGTGCGCATCGCGATCGATGCCACCCATCACGTGCCGCTGCGGGTGCAGATCTTCCCCAGGCACGCGGTCAGCCCGGCGTTCCAGGTGGGCTTCCAGTCGATCTCGTTCGTGCGGCCCGCCGCGGCGAACTTCGACTTCACGCCGCCACCCGGTGCCAAGGTGAGCACGGAGACGATGGGCCAGGCAAACGAGCCGGCCCAGCAGGTGACCAGCAAGGCTCAGCCCACCACGTACGGCACCAGCTGGCTGACCGTTTTCGAGCTGCCGGCCTCGGAACTCTCCGCGGCCCTGGGCGGAATGTCCGGTCGTTCCGGCCGCTCGGACATGATTTCCGGTCACGCCCCGCAGTCGCAGCTGATCCCGGCTGGATCGTCGTCGCAGGCGGCCCCGGCAGCGGCGCGGGCGGCTCAGGCCGCGGCGGGCACGCCCGGCGCCGGCCCGGGCGGGCTGGACATGGCCGGCATGTTCGGCATCCTGATGCAGGCGGGCAAGAAGGTGCACGGCTCGTGGGGCAGTGGTGAGCTGCTGCACACCAGCCTGCTGTCCGTGCTGATGACCAGCGACGGCCGGGTCTTCCTCGGTGCCGTCACCCCCTCGGTCCTCTACCAAGCGGCGGCTCACGTCAAATGACCACAACGCCGATAACGGCGACGGAACACATCGCGGAGCTGGCCGGCCCGGCTGATGGGCCGGCCAGCCCCGCGATTACGTCGTCCGCGCTCACCAAGCGGTTCCGCAACGGCCAGCTCGCCGTGGACAGCATCGACCTGCGGGTCCCCCGTGGCAGCGTCTATGGCTTCCTCGGCCCGAACGGCTCCGGCAAGACGACCACGATCCGGATGCTGCTCGGCCTGGCCTTCCCGACCAGCGGCAGTCACGAACTGCTCGGCGCACCCATGCCCGGCAGCGCGATCGCGGTCCTGCCCAGGGTCGGCTCGCTGATCGAGGGCCCGGCCTTCTATCCCTTCCTGAACGGCCAGCAGAACCTGGCCCGCTGCGATGCCGCCGACCGGACCGCCGACCCGCGTACCGCTGCGCAACGGATCGAGGCCGCCCTGGACAAGGTGGGCCTGCTGGCCGCGGCCAGGAAGCGCTACCGGATCTACTCGCTCGGCATGAAGCAGCGGCTGGCCATCGCCGCCAGCCTGCTCAAGCCGCGCGAACTGATCATCCTGGACGAGCCCACCAACGGCCTGGACCCGCAGGGCACCCGCGAGGTCCGCAACCTGATCCGGGAGATCGCCTCCGACGGCACCACGGTCTTCGTTTCCTCGCACCTGCTCGCCGAGGTCGAGCAGATCTGCACGCACGTCGGCGTCATGCGCACCGGCAAGCTCGTCTTCCAGGGCTCCCTGGACGAACTGCGCCACACCGGCGCCGCCCGGGTCCGGGTGGAAACCCCGGATCCGCAGTCCGCGGCCGATGTCTTCGCCAAGATCGGCCTGGCCGACACCCAGATCGCAGACGACGGGCTGTCCGCCGTCCTGGGCGACGTCGCGCCCGAGCGGGCCTGCGCCGAACTCGTCCACGCCGGCGTCCCGGTCCGCGGCCTGGCCGTCGTCCGGCCGAGCCTCGAAGATCTGTTCGTCGGCCTCACCGGGGAGGGTTTCGATGTCGACGGCTGACCTCACCACCGTCCCGGCCGCGGCGCCGGTGACCGGCACCGCCCCATCGCCCGCCAGGGCCTGGCTGCGCCTGCTCCGCTCGGAGTTCCGCCTGGTCTTCTGCCGTCGCCGCAACCTGGCGCTGCTGGCCGTGGCCGGCCTTATCCCGGTCATGACCGGCATCGCCCTGCGGCTGGCCGCCCCACCGCCCAATGGCGGCGGCGGCCCCGGCGGCAACGGAGGCGGCCCGCCCTTCCTCGACCAGGTCGCGGGCAACGGGGTCTTCCTCGCCTTCCTCGCCCTCACCGTGATGCTGACCCTGGTGCTGCCGCTCGTCGTGGCGGTCCCGGCCGGCGATTCGATAGCCGGTGAGGCGGGCTACGGCACGCTGCGCTACCTGCTGGCGGTCCCCGCCGGACGGACCAGGCTGCTCGGCATCAAGTACCTGACCGTGGTCACCTTCGGCCTGTGCGCCACGACGGTGATCACGGCCGTATCGCTGATCATGGGGGCCATCCTGTTCCCGGTCGGGCCGGTCACCCTGCTGTCCGGCACCACGGTCTCACTGGCCGCGGGGCTGCTCCGGGTGCTGCTTGTGGCGCTGTACGTGAGCGCCGCCATGGCCGCCCTGGCCGCGGTCGGCATGGCCATCTCCACGTTCACCGAGCACGCGATCGGCGCCATCGCGGCCGTGGCGGTGCTCACCGTGGCCAGCGAGGTAGCCGACAACGTCCCCCAGTTCGCTTCCGTCCAGCCCTACCTGCCAACCCATTGGTGGAACTCGTTCGACTCCCTGCTCCGCACCCCCATCGACACGACCACGTTGCTGCACGGCCTGCTCTCGTTCGCGGTCTACATCGCCATCTTCGGGGCGGTCGCCTGGGCACGGTTCACCAGCGGCGACATTACGAGCTGACCGGCGATTAGCCCTTCAGCCTGGGAAAATCCTCTTCCCAGAACTCTGTTGTGCCCCGGGTCTCGCTCGTCTCAGCGACCGCGGTGTGCCGGTGGTGCTCCTGGTCGCGAAGCTGCACGCGGCGGATCTTGCCGGAGATGGTCTTGGGCAGGTCGGCGAATTCAAGGCGCCGGATGCGTTTGTAGGGGGCCAGCCGTTCGCGGGCGAAGGCGAGGATGGACTCGGCGACCGCAGCGGAGGGCTGGCTGCCCGTGGCGAGGGCTATGTATGCCTTGGGGACGGCCAGACGGACCGGGTCCGGGGAGGGGACGACGGCGGCTTCGGCTACCGCTTCGTGCTCGATGAGCACGCTTTCCAGCTCGAAGGGGGAGATCCGGTAGTCGGATGCCTTGAAGACGTCGTCGGTGCGGCCGACATAGGTGATGTATCCGTCGGGGTCCGTGGTCGCGACGTCGCCGGTGTGGTAGTAACCGTCGTGCATGGCCTCGGCCGCGCGCTGCGGGTCGCCCCGGTAGCCGGCCATCAGGCCGGCCGGGCGTCCGGCGGCGGGATCGAGGGGGATGCAGATCTCGCCTTCGGTGGCCGGCGTGCCGGTGACCGGGTCGATCAGGGTGATGGTGTAGCCGGGGAGTGGGCGGCCCATGGAGCCCGGCCTGATCTGCTGGCCGGGAGTGTTGCCGATCTGGGCGGTGGTCTCGGTCTGGCCGTACCCGTCGCGGACGGTGATCCCCCAGGCCCGGCGGACCTGTTCGATCACCTCAGGGTTGAGCGGCTCGCCCGCCGAGACGCACTCGCGCAGGCTGGCCGTGTCACAGCCGGTGAGATCGGCCTGGATGAGCATGCGCCAGACCGTGGGCGGGGCGCAGAGCGTGCTGACGGCGCAGGCCGGGATCGCCTCGAACAGGGCGGCCACGGAGAACCGCTCGTGGCCGAGCACGAAGGCGGTGGCCCCGGCGTTCCACGGCGCGAACACGTTCGACCAGGCGTGCTTGGCCCAGCCGGGGGAGGAGATGTTGAGGTGCACGTCGCCGGGCTGCAGGCCGAGCCAGTACATGGTGGACAGGTGGCCGACCGGGTAGGAGGCGTGGGTGTGCTCCACCAGCTTGGGCTGGGCCGTCGTGCCGGAGGTGAAGTAGAGCAGCAACGGGTCGGCGGCGCCGCTCACCCCGTCGGGGGTGAACGCGGCAGGTGAGCCGGCGGCGTCGCCGTAGTGGTGCCAGCCGCCGGCCGGCTCGCCGACCGCCACCGGCGTCCAGCCGTTGCCGGCGGCGGCGTCGCGGAACTTGGGTGTCTGGGCCGACTCGGTGATCACATGACGGACCTCGCCCCGGCCGATCCGGTCGGCGATGTCGGCGGCCCCGAGCAGGGTCGTCGCCGGAATGATCACGGCCCCGAGCTTGATCGCCGCGAGGATGACCTCCCACAGCGGAGCGATGTTGCCGAGCATGACCAGCACCCGGTCGCCCCGCCGGACGCCGAGGCCGCGCAGCCAGTTCGCCACCTGGTTCGACCGCGCCGAGAGTTCCGCGTAGCTCAGCCTGATGTCGCTGTCTTCGGCGACGATCCGCAGCGCGTCACGCCGCGGATGCTCGGCGGCTTGACAATCGAACCAGTCCAGTGCCCAGTTGAAGTGGTCCAGCCGGGGCCAGCCGAACTCCCCTCGCGCGGTCGTATAGTCCTCGCGGTACCGGAGCAGGAGATCGCGGGCCTCGCGGAATGCCGCCGTGGCGGAGCTTGATTCAGTCACCAGGCCATGGTGACACCTCAGTTGCTTCCAGGCAGCCCCCGGGCCTCAACTCCCCGCCACGGTGGCGATCTATCCCGGCTGAGTACGATTTAAGTTAGTAAATGGCACCTGCTCAGAATGTGTCCTGGTGGGTTCTGAATAAGCCCCGGATTTTATCGCCGGAAAATTGAACGATGGCTTGACCCTAATTAATTTGTGTGATGAATATTGCCGTGATGACCGACGCGACCCGGCCGGTCCGTACGGCGGCGTGGCTGCGGGCTTGGCCGTACTGGCCGGCGATCAGCCACCCGGTGGTGCGACGTCTGCTACCCGGCTACACGCTGTCCGCCCTGGGCGACGGGATGAGTGCCGTGGCGGTCGCCTGGCTCGCGTTGCGCCTGGCCCCACGGGGCAGCCAGGGCCTGTGGGTGGGCGCCGCGGTTGCCGCATACTCCATCCCGGGCGCCCTGGGCGCCGCCTTCCTGGGCCGGTGGCTGCGCGACCGCGCCGGGGTCCGCCTGGCCAGGGCCGATGCCACGCTCCGCGCCGCCGCGCTGGCCACCATCCCCATCCTCAGCGCGGCCCACCTCCTGTACCCGGCCGGCTATGTGACCCTGCTCGGCGTGTCGTCCCTGCTGCACGCCTGGGGCGCGGCAGGCCAGTACACCCTGATCGCCGAGGTGCTCCCGGCCAGGCACCGGCTGGCGGGCAACGCGCTGCTGGCCGGCGTGACAACGGTCACCTTCGTGATCGGCCCGGCCTTAGCGGGCCTGCTCACCGTCGCCGCCGGACCGGCCCCAGTCATCGGTGCGGACGCCGTGAGCTGGGCGATCCTCGCGATCAGCTACGCCCGCGTCGCCCCCATGCTCAGCAGCGGCCAGCCCGCCCCGGCCGGCTCCTGCACCCCCAAAGACGTCAAACCAAGCTGTTCGTCGAATCTGCGGACAATCTTCTCCAGCCGCACCCTGCTCGGCCTGATGTCGCTCAGCTTTGCCTTCTTCCTGCTGTACGGGCCGGTCGAGGTCGCTCTCCCGGTACACGTGGCCGGCGACCTGCACGGCTCGGCCGGTCTGCTCGGCTCGTTCTGGGCGGCAAACGGCGCGGGGGCGGTGCTGGGCTCGCTGATCGCGCCGTACCTGCGGCACTGGCCGCTGTGGCCGACGATGATCGGCATCGTGGCCGGCTGGGGGGTGGCGCTGCTGCCGTTGGGTTTCTGTGCTCCGATCGGCGTCTGCCTCGCCGCGTTCGCCGCCGGCGGGGTGATCTACGCTCCGTACAACTCGATCGCGATGGTCGTGTTCCAGGGTTCCGCGCCGGCCGGCCAGCTCGCCGGGCTGCTGGCGGCCAGGGCTGGAATGATGATCCTCGCCGTGCCGTTGGGCACCGCGCTCGGCGGCCCGCTCGTGGCGGCGCTGGGAGCCCACGGCACGCTGCGCGTCTCGTCGCTGGCAACGATCGCCCTGGCCTTGTTCGCCGCGGCCGGCAGCATAGCGCGGCGCCGGCCGCCCAAAGCCATGCCGCATCGGCTGCTCCACCCTTGAAGCCAGGCGGTCACGCTGACCCGGCGCCGGGGCACGGCATGTGCCGTGCCCCGGTGGGTGGGCTACAGGACGTCGTGACCCGGGTGGGACTCCTCGGGCAGCGGAACCGGCTCGGCGGGGATGGAGCCGAGGCGGCCGGCCTGGTAGTCCTCGAAGGCCTGGACCAGTTCCTCCCGGGTGTTCATCACGAACGGGCCGTAGGCGGCGACCGGCTCCTTGATCGGCTGGCCGCCGAGCAGCAGGATGTCCAGGCCCGCCGACGGGCCGTCCTGGCGCTGGCCGGCGGCCACCGTGATGACCTCGCCCGGGCCGAACACGGCGAGCTGTCCCGTCCGCACCGGCCGGTGCCCGGCGCCAACCGAGCCGGAGCCCGCCAGCACATAGCCCAGGGCGTTGAAGCCGGGCCGCCAGGGCAGCCTGACCTGGGCGCCGGGGGAGAGGGTGGCGTGCAGCAAGGTGATCGGGGTGTGCGTGACGCCGGGACCCTGATATCCCGCCACCTCACCGGCGATGAGCCGCAGCAGCGCGCCGCCGTCGGCCGAGCTGAGCAGCCGCACCTGGCCGGCCCTGATGTCCTGGTAGCGCGGGCTGGTCATCTTGAGCCTGGCCGGCAGGTTCACCCAGAGCTGGAAGCCGTGGAACAGGCCGCCCTTCATGACCACTTCCTCCGGCGGGGCCTCGATGTGCAGGATCCCGCCGCCCGCGGTCATCCACTGGGTGTCGCCGTCGGTGATCAGGCCGCCGCCGCCGTTGGAGTCCTGGTGCCGGAACACGCCGTCGATCATGTAGGTGACGGTCTCAAAGCCCCGGTGCGGGTGCCACGGGGTGCCCTTGGGCTCTCCTGGCGCGTAGTTCACCTCGCCCATCTGGTCCATGTGGATGAACGGGTCGAGGTTGCTCAGATCCACCCCGGCGAAGGCGCGTCTGACCGGGAAGCCCTCACCCTCCAGCCCGGAGGGCGCGGTGGTCACGGACAGAACGGGGCGGTCGGCCGTGGTGGCGGGATCCGGGTCGAGAACCCGCGGCAGCACGAGGATGTCGTCGACAGTTACCGCTGGCATTGCTGTACTCCTTTATCGGGCTGCTGGCCGGTAACCCGGTGGCTAGTGGGCCTGGCAAGCTCTGTCGTTCGTGCAAAGATAGTTGACGCCGCAAATATTCCTCGGACCGGTGCGGCGTGCTGAGGGGAGGCGCGATGCCAGAGGGGATCACGGTCACATTCGCCGGTTCGGGCGACGCCTTCGGCAGCGGCGGCAGGCTCCAGGCGTGCATCCACCTGCGTCCGGCCGGCCAGCAAGAGGCCGTGCTGCTCGACTGCGGCGCCACCAGCCTGGCAGCGCTGAAGCGGCAGGGCCTGGACCCGGGCGAGATCGCCGTTGTGGTCATCTCGCACCTGCACGGCGACCATTTCGGTGGCCTTCCATTCCTGATCCTGGACGGACAGTTCCACCGTAGAGCCCGGCCACTTCAGGTGGCAGGTCCGCCGGGCATCGCAGCGCGGCTGCACCAGGCCATGGAGGTCATGTTCCCCGGATCCACGGGCGTCAGCAGGCGGTTCGAGGTGACCACCACCGAACTCCACCCCGGCACCACGACGGCCCTGACCCACGGCGAGGCGACCGCCTGGGAAGCCCGGCACCCCAGCGGCGCGCCGCCGCTGATCCTGCGGCTGGACATCGGTGGCAGGCGCATCGCCTATACCGGCGACACCGCCTGGACGGACACGATCACGGCGGCGGCCCACCGGGCGCACCTGCTGATCGCGGAGTCCTACACGCTGGATCGTGAGATCCGGCACCACCTCAGCCACGGTGAGCTCACCCGGCATCGCGCCGAGCTCGGCTGCGACCGGGTCGTGCTCACCCACCTGTCAGACGACGTCCTGGACCGCCCCGGCGAAGTCGGCTTCGAGGTGGCCCACGACGGCCTCATCCTCAATCTTTGAAATATTTGACGGAACCCCGGAACGCCGGCGGCCGGGCCGGCGCCGGGGAGGCCGGGGCAGGCCCAGCAGCGGGCGGGCAGGGTCAGGCAGCCGGCCCGGCTGCCCCGTAGGAGAACGCCAGCAGCGACCCGGCCGAGTAGTCGTCCGCGGGCTCCACGCTGGGCCAGCTCACCACGTTGTCCTCGTAGCCGGCCACGTTGTTGTCGAACATCTTGAAGCCGCCCACCGAGCAGGCCTTCATCCCCGGCACGGTGCCGAGGCCCTTGAAGTTGCCCAGGCTGCTCGGCCCGTCCGTGGTCGCGCCGAGCTGGATGTCGCCATGGCCGGTCAGCGACCCGGCCAGGTTGGCGATCTCGCTCTGCATACAGTGCGGGAAGGTGCTGCCCGCGCCGACGACGAACGAGCTGCCCCAGGCGTTGGCGCCCAGCGCGAAGTTCATCTGCTCCTGGGCGAACGCGCGGTAGGCATCCGATCCGCCGTACTCCTGGTAGATGGCGTTGGTGGTGTAAAGCCCGAACGCGTGTGGTGCGGCGTCGGACGCGCCGAGCTGGGTGCCGAGCCCGAACGGGTCGCCCTTGGCCCAGGCCTCGCCGACCTTGAGCTGTGCGGCCAGGTCGGCCAGCAGCGACCCGGGCGCTATCACCGGCGCCCCGCCGGCTTCACGCATGGCCTTCAGCAGGTCGCCCTCGGCGACCGCGCCGTTGTCATACAGGTTGAAGGTGTCACCGCCGGCCGGGTGGCCCTGCTTGATGTAGGCCCGGGCCCACCTGGCGGCGGTCTCCAGGTCGGCGTGCATGTGGTGGCGCTCGCCACGGACCGCCGCGTCGGCCAGGGCGATCTCGGTCGCGCCCCAGAGCATGTCGCTTTTCCACTCGCTGCCCGGGTAGTAGTCGTGCGGGAACGTGGTGACGATCGAGCGGACGTTGGTGGTCTGGGCCAGGCCGTACACCTCGCGCGCCTCGGCCAGCAGGTAGGCGGCCTCAGGGGGGTCGGTCCTGGTGTCGAGCTGGGCGCCCAGCGCGAAGTCGGCGGCGAACCGCCCGGCCAGGTCCGGGCTGACCGGCTTGCCCGGCGGCGCGGCCTCGAAGACCGGCCGGTACTCCACGTAATAGCCGGGGTCGCCTGGTTTGGCCCCCATGTGGTCCTCACGCTGCGGCAGGAACCAGAAGTTGTAGTCGCCCTCGATGGTGTTGCTGGCGTTGCCGTTGCCGATCCCCACCTGCACGTACATCACCCTGTGCACCGGGTCGAACAGGCGGCCGGTCCAGCGCAGACCGAACTGTGCCTCCGGCATCAGCGCCGGGTACCGGCCCGGGGCGTTGCGCTCGGCCATCAGCAGGAGCGCGTCGGCGAAGCTGGCCGTATAAGCGAACTTCTCGTAGCCGCCGCCGGCGTCGAACCAGCCGCCGGACACGTCCACCGGACCGCCGATCTTGTGGAACTTGCCGAGCAGGTTGTCGTTCTTGTCGTAGCGCGGGTCGGCGTAGACAATCGCGCTGCGGTCGGTGAGGTTGGCCGGCTGGCGGTGCAGCACCGAGGAGACGACGTTGCCGCCGTCCCGTTCAGAAGTGAAGTATCTGACCCCGTTCGTGACCAGCCTGGTGTACAGAGCCTGCGGGCTGGCGATCCGGAAGATGGGGGAGACGGCGCGGGCCGGCGCGGTGAGCGCGATCCGGTAGGTGCCCGGGTGCTCGAAGCGGGAGAAGCTGATCTCGAATACCGCCCGGTACCGTGAGCTCCAGAAGCCGAGGTCGTCGGTGGACCGGCCGGCCAGGTAGACGCTGCCGTGCGGGCCTTCGAGCGCGAAGCTTACGCTGCGGGCCGGTGCGGACAGCATGACGAAGGCGATCTTTGCGCCTGTCTCCGGGTAGCCGACCTGGTTCACCCGCACCATCGGCGGTTCGCCGACGGTGATGCGGGCAGCGGCCACACCCGGTACCGACAGCAGGGCGGCGCAGACCGCGGCGAGGCCAACGGCGGCGACCGTGGTCCGCGATGGGAATCTCATGCCGGCCTCCGGGGATTCGGCAACTATTAGTTAGGAAAGTTACCAAACCCTCGGAGGCCTGACTAGCCTTGGAGCGTTATCCCACGGGTGAGGGCTGCTCTTCCAGTTCCTCCGGCTCGGTGGCCGGCTCGCGGAAGAGCCTGCTCGGCCACCACACCCAGCGGCCCAGATCCAGGTTGAGCGCCGTGACCAGCACGGACCGGACCACGATCGTGTCGAGCAGCACGCCGAACGCCACCGCGAACCCGAGCTCGGCCAGGAACGTGACCGGCAGCGTGCTGAGCGCGGCGAACGTGCCGGCCAGCACGGCCCCCGCCGAGGTGATGACCCCGCCGGTGGCCGACAGGCCGGTGAGCGCGCCGGGCCGCGCACCCTGCTTGGCCGCCTCCTCCCGCACCCGGGTCATCAGGAAGATGTTGTAGTCGATGCCCAGGGCGACGAGGAACACGAAGACGAACAGCGGGAAGGAGTTGTCGGCGTTGCCGTAGCTGAACACGTGGTTGAAGAACAGCGAACTCACGCCCAGCGCCGCCGCGAACGACAGCGCCACGGTGGCGATCAGCATGATCGGTGCCACCACCGCCCGCAGCAGCAGCCCGAGGATGAGGAACACCAGAACCAGGATGATCGGGATGATCACGTTACGGTCGTGGTCGGCCGCCCGCGCGATATCCAGCGTGATCGCCGTATTGCCGCCGACCATCGCATTCGCCCCGGGGACGGCGTGCACGGCATCCCGTACCCGGCCGATCGTGCCGAACGCCGTCTGGCTGTCTGGCGGTGCGGTGAGCGTGCCCTGCAGCCAGGCGTGGCCGACCCTGGTCACCGGCGGTGTCACGTCGGTGATCCCCGGCGTGCTCCGGACCGCCGCCAGCAACTGGGCCGACTGGCCCACGTTGCCGACCACGACCACGGGCTCCCCGGCGCCGGCCGGGAAGTTCTGGTCGATGACCGTCTGACCGACGACCGAGTCCGGGTGGTGGCCGGTGAAGGACTCGGCGGCGGTCAGGCCGCTGGCCTTCAGGCCGGTGAGGCCGAGCGCCATCGCGCCGAGCACCACGGCGGTGCCGATCCAGACGATCCGCGGCCGGGCGGCGATGCGCCGGCCCACGTTCGCCCAGATGCCCTTGGTCGTCGGCTCGGCCGAGCCGTAGGCGGGCTTGACCGGCCAGAAGATCCAGCGGCCGAAGATCACCAGCAGGGCGGGCAGCAGGGTCATCATGGCCAGCAGGGCCACCGCGACGCCGATGGCCAGCACCGGTCCCAGGCTCTTGGTGGAGGCCAGCTCGGCGACGGACAGGGTCAGCAGGCTCAGGATCACCGTGCCGGCGCTGGCCACGATGGCGGGCCCGGCCCGGCGGATGGCGAGGGCCATCGCCTCGTGCCGGTCCTCGTGCCTGCGCAGCTCCTCCCGGTACCTGGCGGTCAGCAGCAGTGCGTAGTCGGTGCCCGCGCCGAACACCAGCACGTAGAGGATGCCCGCGCTCTGCGCGTTGACGGTCAGGCCGGCGTGCTTGGCCAGCAGGTAGATGAACGCCTCGGCGCTGGTCAGGGCGATGCCGGCCGATATCACCGGCAGCAGCCACAGCACCGGGCTCCGGTAGGTGATGAGCAGCAGCACGATGACCACGATCAGGGTGGCGATCAGCAGGATGCCGTCGATCCCCTTGAACGAGTTGGCCGAGTCGGCGGCGCTGCCCAGCGGGCCCGCGATGTGCGTGGCCAGGCCGTTCGCATGTGCGGTCGCGATGGCGCGCAGCGAGGTCGCGGCCGCCGAGGCGCCGTTCCAGCCCTTGGAGCCGAGGTTGACCGGCACGACCGTCTCGATCGCCTTGCCGTCCTTGGCGATGAAGGGGCCGGCCACCTGGCCGGATACCACGCCCGCCACATGGGTGAACTGGCTGGCGTCGGCGGCGGCCTTGGCCCGGTCGGCGCTGGTCAGCCCGTCCGGCCGGTCGTAGACCACGACGGCGGTGAAGATGTTCGGCGACTGAAAGCGCCCCTGCAGGTCGAGGACCTTGGTCGATTCGGCCTTGGGCGGCAGCCAGGCCGATGAGTCGTTCTTCTCCGCCCCCGTCAGCTTGCTGCTCAGCGGGCCAGCCACGGCCACGACGATCAGCCAGAAGACCAGAACAGCCCATTTGGCCCGGCGTCCGCTGGCAATGCCCACGATCGCACGAACTCGGCTCATTGGTTCCCCCAGGATTGGTCGGGTCGGCTCGTTGGTGTCCGCGTGAAGCCCTGGACTCCACGTCGCTTGCACTATGAGGCATGACCAGCCGTCAAGTCAAGACATATCTCGTTGCGTGAGAACGGACCATGGCGGCCGGAACGCCGGTGCGAAAGCTACCAATCGCGCGGCCGTTCTGACTACCGAATTTTTCCCACACGCTCGGCATTCACGTCACTACGAACCGCATTGAGCCGATCTCCGCGCACCAGTCCCTGCTAAAGCTGAACGGCGGCGATCGTGCCCGCCGGGCGCGGAGCCGACAGGCCGCCGCCGGCCCCTGACAGCCAGTCCTGCCGCGCCGCCTCCCAGGCAAGCTGCATCCGGGTGCGCACGTTCGCCATCTCCATCAGCGCGTGTACCTTGCGCTGGACCGTACGGACGCTGACCCGGAAGTGGGCGGCGATCGCCTCGTCGGTCAGGCCGGCCAGCAGCAGCGAGAGCAGTTGCCTGTCCTCGGGGGACAGCGTCCCCTCGGCCGCTCCGGGCCCGCCCCTGGGGTCGACCATGTGCAGCGTGACCGCCCGGGCCCAGACGTGCTCGAACAGCGCGAGCAGCGCGTCGAGCACCGCACTCTGGTAGATCAGCACGCCCACCGGTGTGCTGTCCCGCTGGGCCAGCGGGACCAGGGCCACGCACCGGTCCACGGCCAGCATCTTGACCGGCAGCTTGGGGTGCACCCGCACCTCGCCGTGGCTGCTCATGCCGTCGCGGATGGCGTCCAGCGTCCCCGGGCCCTCCAGCGCCCCGGTCTCGAAGATGGCCCGGTTGTGCACGTCGTTGCCCGGCAGCACGCGCTCGGTGGACTGCACGGCGATCACCGGCGGCTTGACCATGTTGGACACCTCGGACCGCGCGGTGTGCAGCAGGTGCAGGGCGTGGTGGCGCAACGCCTGCTGGCCGTGCACCACCTCGAACACGCCGTCCGCGTCCCCGCTGAGCTGGCCGGCCCGCCGCTTGTCGGCGATGCTGTCGAGCACCTCCTGCGCCTCGCGCAGCTCGCGCAGCCGGTTGGAAATCATTGCCTCGACGGTGCCGGGCGAGGAGGCCACGTACCTGATTGGGTCATCACTGGTCTGCGAGACGAGCCCGCGCTGGCGCAGCCCGGCCAGGGCGGCGAGGACGGCGTCCTCGGACAGTCCTGTCGTGGACGTGATCTCCGTGGAGGTGGCGGAGACGGTCGTGGCCACGAAGCAGTAGACCCGATCCTCCGCCTCGGTGGCACCCAGCGCTGTCAGCATGTCGTTCCTGCCCTCTTTGGACCGGCAAAATCCTTAATCATTCCCGAACGAAGCATCTCCCGGCTCACGCCGTCTGACTAGCCGGGTGGGGGTAAGTCCGTTTGGGCGGACTCACGCCAATGACGGGGAAATGTCACCGTCTGGTATTGAGACGGTAAAGCAGTGCCACGTAGCGTCCGCGAGCAGGGAGCAGTCGGCCCGCTACCCTAGCGAGCCCCCCAATTGCCACAGCCGGAACCGCGATCCCGCAGATCCGGCTGTGGTGTCATGCCTGGAGGAATGCCCATGCGCTCACCAGGAATGCCCTTCCACCTCGGGGATTCCAGAATCTTCGGATGGCCACCTCGCGACGCGTCCGCGCGCCGCACCCGCCCGCGCGCGACGAGGCGCGTGACGTCGGGCCTGGCGGCCGCCACCCTGTTCACCCTGTCGCTGGCCGGGATCGCCCCGGCCGCGTCCGCGTCCACGGGTCATGCCAGCGGCGTGTCCGCGCGGACGGCGGCCAGTCACGCCACCCCCGCCGTGAAGAAGTCCGCGCCGGTTCATGGGGTCTCCGGGAAGCGGCATCCGGCCCATCGGGTGTGCCCGCCGACGAAGGCCGGGTTCATGGCCTGCCTGTCCGTGGTGCGGGCCGACGTCCACGGCCACAAGGGCCTGTTCCGGGCCGACACGACCCCGGCCGGTTACGGGCCTGCGAGTTTGCAAAGCGCGTACAACCTGCCGTCCTCGACGGCGGGTTCGGGGGCGACGGTGGGCATCGTGGATGCCTTCGATGACCCGAACGCCGAGGCGGACCTGGCCGTCTACCGGGCGCAGTACGGGCTGCCGCCGTGCACCACGGCCAATGGGTGTTTTTCCCGGGTGGCGCAGGATGGCAGCACGAACTACCCGCCCACCGACCCGACGGCCGGCTGGGAAGAAGAGGAGTCGCTGGACCTGGACATGGTCTCGGCGATCTGCCCGAACTGCCACATCCTGCTGGTGGAGTCCAACGACAACTCGATCCAGAACCTGGGCACGGCGGTGGATGAGGCCGTCACGCTGGGCGCGAAGTACGTCTCCAACAGCTACGGCGGTTCGGAGGACCCGTCCGAGACGACCTGGGACAGCCAGTACTACCAGCATCCCGGCGTGGCCGTGACGGCCAGTTCGGGTGACTTCGGCTTCGGCCCGCAATACCCGGCGGCCTCCCAGTACGTCACCGCGGTCGGTGGCACCACGCTGACCCAGGACTCCAGCGTCCCCCGCGGCTGGACCGAGACCGCCTGGTCCGGCGCCGGTTCTGGCTGCTCGTCGTTCGAGGGCAAGCCCACCTGGCAGACCGACACCGGCTGCACCAACCGCACCGAGGCCGACGTGTCGGCCGACGCCGACCCCAACACCGGGGTGGCGGTCTATGACACCTTCGGCGGCGTGGGCGGCTGGCAGGTCTTCGGCGGCACCAGCGTGGCCTCGCCGATCATCGCCTCCACCTTCGCCCTGGCCGGCACCCCGGTGGCCGGGACCTACCCGTCGTCCTACCCGTATGCGGCCACCTCCGCGCTCAACGACGTGACCAGCGGCTCCAACGGCTCCTGCTCGCCGGCCTACCTGTGCACGGCCGGCCCCGGGTATGACGGCCCGACCGGCTGGGGCACCCCGAACGGGGTGTCGGCGTTCACCACCGGCCCGCACGGCACGGTCACCGGCACCGTCACCTCCGCCGCCACCGGGAAACCGCTGGCCGGGGCCCAGGTGAGCGTCGGGACGGATTCGACCACCACGAACTCCAGCGGGGTGTACTCCATCAGCGTGCCGGCCGGCACCTACACCGTCACCGCGACCGACTTCGGGTATAAGTCCCAGACCGACCCCGGCGTCCCGGTGACAGACGGCGGTACCACCACGGAGAACTTCGCGCTGATGACCGCACCCAGCGTCACGCTGACCGGGACGGTCACCGACGGCTCCGGCCAGGGCTGGCCGCTGTATGCGAACGTCTCGGTGCCCGGCACCACGGCCTCCACCTACACCAACCCGGCCACCGGGCAGTACCAGCTCACACTGCCCGCCGACAACACCTACCCGGTCCAGGTGAACTCGGTCTACCCGGGTTACAACCAGGCCAGCAAGAGCGTGAAGGTCGGTTCGGCCAGCGGTACCAGCAACTTCAAGGTGACGGTCAACTCGCAGACCTGCACCGCGCTCGGCTATCACTTCAAGGACACCGGCAACACCCAGACGTTCGACGCCACCACGGCGCCGGCGGGCTGGCGCGTGATCAACGCGAACAACCAGGCTGGCTGGGCGTTCAACAACCCGGCGGGCCAGGCCAACAACACCGGCGGCACCGGCAACTTCGCGGTCGTGAACAGCGGGTTCTACGGCGTCAACGCCACCCAGAACACCGCGCTGCGCGGCCCGGACGTCAACATGACCCACTTCAAGACGCCGATCCTCCAGTTCGACAGCGACCTTCAGGGCTGGTTCAACTCGGCGTCCAAGGTGAACATCAGCACCAACGGCGGCAAGACCTGGACCCCCGTGTGGTCCAACTCCGGCTACCCCGGCATTGGCGGACCGGACACGGTGACCGTCCAGCTGCCGATGGCCGCGGGCCAGGCCAAGGTCCGGGTCCGGTTCAACTACACCGGAGCCGACTCGCAGTACTGGGCGGTCGACAACGTGTTCCTCGGCAACCAGACCTGCGCGCCGGTCCCCGGCGGCATGGTCGAAGGCCGGGTGACCGATGGCAACACCGGCAATGGGGTCAACGGCGCGACCGTGGCCAGCGTGTCCAACCCCAGCCAGACCGGCGTGACCTCGCCAACCCCGAACGATCCCAACATCAACGGTGGCTTCTACTTCCTGTTCTCACCGGGCACCGGAAGCCAGCAGTTCACCGCCACGGCGGCCAACTACACCTCCGGCAGCACCACGGTGAACGTGCAGCCGAAGTGGGCCACAACCGCCAACTTCACCCTCCAGGCCGGTCAGCTCTCGGTCACGCCCGGCTCGCTGTCCGTCACCGAGCGGATGGGCAGCAGCAAGACCAAGCCGCTCACGTTCAGCAACACCGGGAAGGCCCCGGTGAACGTGAAGCTGCTCGAGCAGCCCGGCAACTTCACCCTTCTCGCCCAGCAGCGCGGGGCCCCGGTGGAGCGGGTGAGCGGCACCTTCAGCCCACTGTCCGCGCACAAGGCGGCACTGACCCTGCGCCGGGCTCACGTGCGGCCGAACCGGCCGGGAGTGACGCCAGCCGACTCGCCGTGGGTCAACCTGGCCAACGTCCCGTCCGTCATCATGGACAACGCGGCCGCTACCGACACCACGACCGGCAACGTCTACTCGGTCGGCGGGTTCGACGGAAACACCAACACCAGCAACGGCTACGTCTACAACCCGTCCACCCAGGCGTGGAGCGCGATCGCGAGCATGGCCAATTCTCGCGAGGCGCCGTCGGCGCAGTTCATCGGCGGCAAGCTCTACGTGGTAGGCGGCTGGGACAACTCCGGCAACCCGGTGGGCGAGGTGGAGATCTACGACCCCGCCACGAACACCTGGAGCACCGGCGCCAGCGAGCCGACCGCACTGGCAGGTTCGAGCAGCACGACATTTGACGGAAAGATGTACGTCATCGGCGGCTGCGACGCCTTCAACTGCGGTTACAACACCGTCCAGATTTACGACCCGGCATCGAACTCGTGGAGCTCCGGTGCCGCCTACCCGACGGCGATCGCGTGGGAAGCCTGCGGCGCTCCGGCCGCGGACATCATCTGCGCCGGCGGCACGACCGGCAACCAGAGCGACACCAGTGCCGCGTACGCGTACAGTCCGTCCGCCAACAGCTGGTCGCCGGTCGCCTCGCTCCCGATCGACCTGTGGGCGTCGGGCTATGTGGCGGCCAACGGCAAGCTGCTGGTCTCCGGCGGTGTCACCAACGGGTTCAACACCGTCACCAACCAGGGCTTCTCCTACGATCCCGGATCGAACTCGTGGACGGCCCTGCCCAACTCCAACAACTCCGACTACCGGGCCGGCAGCGCCTGCGGGTTCGACCGGGTCGGTGGATCGACCTCCGGGTTCACCCCGCAGAACTTCGTCGAGCAGTTGCCCGGCTTCTCGTCCTGCGGCGTCACCAACGTCCCCTGGCTGAAGGAAAGCCGCGCCAGCTTCACCTTGCAGCCCGGTGCCAGCGTGACGGTCAACGTGACGATGAACGCGGCCAGCAAGTCGGTCAGCCAGCCGGGCACCTACACCGCCGGGCTGGCCATCGAACAGAACACGCCGTACCAGGTTCCGCAGGTAGGCATCTCGATGAAGGCACTGCCGCCGGTTACCTGGGGTGAGATCGCCGGGAAGGTGACCGGGCTGGCCTGCCATGGGCCTGCCACACCACTGGCGGGTGCCACCGTCCAGATCAACTCCTGGGCGGCCGGTTACACGCTCAAGACAGGAAGCGACGGCAGCTACGCCCTGTGGCTGGACGTCCGCAACAACCCGTTGCAGCTCATCGCGGCCATGGACGGGTGGCAACCGCAAACCATCACAACGAAGATCACCGCTCTGAAGAAGACCACGGTGAACTTCGCGCTGAAACCCGACCACTGCTGAACCTGACGCGGCTGCGGGCCGGCTGACCCCGGCCCGCACAACTCGCGGGTGGGTTCCGGGACACCCCGGAGCCCACCCGCTCGTCGTCTACCCCAGCCCGTAGACGATGCTCGCGTTCCCGCCGAGGACCAGCCCCGCCGTTTCCTCGTCAGGGCACACCGCCGCGACCGCGCGGGCGTTGCGGGCGATCCCCGGCACGCCTGGCCAGTCGGTGCCGAAGATGAACCGCCTGGCCAGCCGCGCGAAGTTGTGCCTGGAGTAGTACTCGGGCAGCCGCCGCGGCGGCAGCCCGGACAGCTCGATCCAGACGTTGCCGTACATGAGCGCGAGGAACGCCGCGGCGTCGTACCACCAGCCCCGGCCGCCGTGGGCGAGCACGATGTTCAGCGCCGGGAAGTCCCGCAGCACCTCATCCAGCAGCACCGGATCGGCGTAGGAGTTCATCGACCCGGGGAAGTTGCTCGTCCCGCAGTGCACGATCACCGGGATGCCCCGGGACCTGCACACCTCGTAGGCCGGGTAGAGGGCCCGGTCGTTGGCCGGGTAGCCGCCGTGCACCGGGTGCAGCTTGAGCGCCACGGCGCCCAGGCTGAGCTGGCGTTCCAGCTCGGCGGCGACGGGGAAGTGCAGGTGCGGGTTGAGGTTGGCCACCAGCTTGACCCGGCGCGGATCGTGCTTGGCCAGCGGCACCAGGTCCTCGATCGGCTGCAGGCCGGCCACCTTGGGGCTGTACTCACTGAACACCAGCGCCGTGTCCACGCACTCGGCGTCGAGCAGCTCGCTGAACCGCTCCGGGATGATCACGCCGTCGGCGTCGTAGACCCGCTCGATGACCCCGCGGTCGCCGAACTCGTCGGCCCAGCGGTTCCAGGCGGGACTGACCGTCGACAGCTTGCCGACGTGCATATGGGCATCAACGAGCTTGTATCCATCCAGCACGCGTTCCATTATCTGTCACGTGCCTGGAGAGACTATTCCGAACCCCTGGTGATCCCGGATGGTGTGGTGATCCGGCCGATCGAGTCGTTGCCGAAATTGGTGAACCACATCGCGCCGTCGGAGCCGGCGGTGATGCTCAGCGGGTAGCTGATGGTCGGGTTCATGTAGTTCGTCACCGTCCCGGTCGTGGTCACCCGGCCGATGGACCTGCCGTACTCGTTGGTGAACCACAGCGCCCCGTCCGGCCCGGCCGCGATCCCCTCGGGTCCGTTGACACTCCCGGCGGTGTAGAAGGTGAACGTCCCCGCTGGCGTCATCCGCCCGATGCGGTTGCTGCCGCTGCTGGTGAACCACAGGTTCCCGTCCGGGCCCACGGTGATGTAGTTGTACTCGTTCGCGCCGGCCTTCGAGCCGTTCTTGTGCATGGAGACCGTGCCGGTTGTGGTGATCTCCCCGATCCCGTTCGCGGTGGCGAACCACAGCGCCCCGCCGGGGCCTGAGACGATCCCCTGCGGGTTCTTGATGAGCGTGCTCTTGAAGATGGTCACGGTCCCGGAGGTGGTGATCCGGCCGATGGTGCCGCCGGCGTAATTGGTGAACCACAGCGCGCCGTCCGGCCCGGCGGTGATCCCCTCCGGCTGGCCGATGCCCGTGTGGCTGTAGCTGGTCAGCTTTCCGGCCTCGGTGATCCGGCCGATCGTGTTGTTGCCGTCGTTGGTGAACCACAGCGCGCCGTCCGGCCCGGCGGTGATCCCGTCCGGTTCGCTGATGACCTTTCCCCGGTGGGTGGTGACCTGGCCGGAGGTCGTCATGTCCCCGATCTCGTTGGGATTGCCGGTGGTGGTGAACCACAGGTTGCCATTCGGGCCGCTGGTTATCCCGAACGGCGCGGTGAAACCGTTGCCGTGGTAGACGCTGGCCGTTCCCGACGTGGTGATCCGGCCGATCGTGTTGTTGCCGTAGTTGGTGTACCAGACCGCGCCGTCCGGCCCGGCGGTGATCCCCTCCGGTACGTCGATCTTGGTGTTGCGGTAGTACACCGCCTTTCCGCCGATCGGCAGTCGCGCGAGCGAGTTGCTGTTGATGAACCACAGATCCCCGTCCGGCCCCGTGGTGATCCAGGTGGGCTTGACCAGGGCCTGCAGGGTGAGCATGGTGATCTTCCCGGACGTGGTGACCTGGCCGAGGTCCTTTGCGACCAGGTTGGTGAACCACAGGTGCCCGTCCGGGCCCACGGTGATCCCGGCCGGATCGCCGATGCCGGTGTGGGTGTACTCGCTCATCGCTCCCGATGTGGTGATCCGGCCTATCGTGTTGTTGCCGGAGTTGGTGTACCACAGCGCCCCGTCCGGGCCCTCGGTGATCCCGGCCGGGCCGACGATGTCCGCCCCGGTGAACAGGGTGATCGCGCCCGAGGTCGTGATCTCGCCGATGCTCTTGTCACCGTTGACGAACCACAGCGTGTCACCGGGGCCACGGGTGATCTGCCCCGGGTCCACCACGCCCTTGGCCGTGTAGATGGTGACCTGGCCGGATGTGGTGATCTTGCCGATCGAGTTGCCGGTGTAGTTGGTGAACCACAGCGCCCCGTCCGGCCCGGCCGTGATGCTCTGCGGGTTGTTGATGCCCCTGCTGCCGAAGTCGGTGACCTTCCCGCCGGTGGTGATCCGGCCGATCTTGTCGTCACCCTGGTTGGTGAACCACAGCGCCCCGTCCGGCCCGGCCGTGATCCCCACCGGTTCGTCGATGCCGTTGCCCGGATAGTTCGTCACCTGGGGCGGCGTGCCCGGCCCCAGCGCGCGGGCGGCCGGTGACGCCAGCGCCAGGCCGCCGGCCAGCGTGAACAACGCGACAACGGCTCGAAGCCCCGTCGGCCGCATGAGGCACCTCCCGGTATCCGGATCTTTCCCTCCCGAATGGTAATCCTTTACCTATCGCATAAGGTAAAGCCCAGGCCGAATTTCCGTTCGCCGGCCGCGCGGTACGGCGGGTAGTTTCGTTGCACCCTTTGCTGGCGGTCAAGGAGGCACGGCGTGACACACAGCGGATCCGGCGGACCGGCGATCCTGGTCGAAGGCCTGGTGAAGTCGTTCGGGGAAGTCCGCGCGCTGCGCGGGATCGACCTGTCGGTGCCACGCGGCACCGTCCTCGGCGTGCTTGGCCCGAACGGCGCCGGCAAGACCACCGCCGTGCGGGTTCTCACCACCCTGCTGCGCCCCGACGGCGGGCGTGCCCTGGTGGAAGGCCACGACGTCGTGCGCGAGGCCGCCGCCGTCCGCCGCTCCATCGGCCTGGCCGGCCAGTCGGCGGCCATCCAGGTGGAGCTGACCGGCCGGGAGAACCTGGAGCTGATCGGGCGGCTCTACCACCTGAGCTGGCGGGTCGCCCGCAGCCGCGCCGCCGAGCTGCTCGACCAGTTCGGCCTGACCGACGCCGCCGACCGCCCGGCCAAGAACTTCTCCGGCGGCATGCAGCGCCGTCTGGATCTGGCCGCCAGCCTGGTCGGCCAGCCCAAGGTCCTCTTCCTCGACGAGCCGACCGCCGGCCTGGACCCGCGCTCCCGGCTGGCCATGTGGGACACGATCAGGTCCCTGGTGGCCGGCGGCACCACCCTCCTGCTCACCACCCAGTACCTGGACGAGGCCGACGAACTGGCCGACGAGATCGTGGTGATCGACCACGGCCTGGTCATCGCGGCGGGCACGGCCGAGGAGCTCAAGGGCCGGATCGGCGGCGACGTCGTCGAGTTCACCGTTCCCGACCGCGCCAGGCTCGCCGACGCGGTCGCCGCCATCGCCCCGTTCGGCGAGGCCGAACCGCACGCCGACTCCGGCACCGGCGTGGTCAGCATCGGCGTCGGAAGCGAGGGCTCCGACGCCCTGATCGAGGTGGTCCGCGCCCTGGACCGGGCCGGCGTCCGCACCCAGGGCCTTGGCCTGCGCCGCCCATCCCTCGACGACGTGTTCCTCTCCCTGACCGGCCACGCCGCCGAAGACGAAGACCAGCCCGCCGGCCGCCGCCGTGGCCGCAAAGCCGCAGGCACCAAGGACACCACGAAGGCAGCGTCATGACCGCGATCACCGTCCCCGCTCCCACCCCCGCCCCCGGCGCTCCCGGACTGCTGACCACTGCCCGCTGGGCGATCACGGACACGCTCACCATCACCCGCCGCAACCTGCTGGTCTGGCTCCGCGTCCCGGCCTACATCATGTTCACGGTCATCCAGCCGGTCATGTTCGTGCTGCTGTTCCGCTACGTCTTCGGCGGCGCCATCCGCGTCCCCGGCGGCCTCAACTACGTCAACTTCCTGATGCCCGGCATCATCGGCCAGACCGCCGCCTTCGCAACCGTCGGCACCGCGATCTCGCTCGCCCAGGAGCTGAAAAAGGGCGTCATCGACCGGCTCCGCTCCATGCCCATGGCCCGCTCCGCCGTCCTGGCCGGCCGCCTGACCGCCGACACCGGCCGCATGCTCATCACCACCCTGATCGTCATCGGCGTCGGCTACGCCGTCGGCTTCCGCTTCACCAACGGCGCCGGGCCAGCCATCCTCATGGTCGCCCTGGCCACCGTCTTCGGCCTCGCCATGTGCTGCATCGCCGCCTACACCGGCCTGGCCATCGGTGACGAAGAGTCGGTCCAGGCCTTCGGCCTGGTCTGGCTGTTCCCGGTCACCTTCCTCAGCTCCGCCTTCGTCCCCATCCGCACCATGCCAGGCTGGCTCCAGGCCTTCGCCAACAACCAGCCGGTCACCTACGTCATCGACACCATGCGCGCGCTCGCCGTGGGCGGCCCGGTCTGGCCAAGCCTCTGGAAAAGCCTCCTCTGGCTGGCCGGCATCCTCATCGTCTTCGGCCCCCTAGCCGTCCGCGCCTACAAACGCGCCAGCTGATTCCGTATTTTCCATCCACCTCCACCCGGTTAAAATTTACGGTTTCCCCCGGCCAACAGCCCACCCGGTTGCTCATGCGCATCCGCACCGGCGGGCGCGCCCGTATGTCCCGCCCGCTGCGGCATGACCCGTAACCCGGAGCACAACGGCCACCCGCTCTGACCAGGGATCTCAAGCCAACTGACGGCGCCGCGTGCGGATCTTCACAGCATCCCGGGAGTATGGGATGCTTGCACAATTCACACCCTGAGCAGTCAGAACCGGGGTGGGCGGGGGGACGTCTTGTCCGGGATCGCAATTGCCAACGTGTCTGGTCACTTGCCGGGTGCTTTACCGGGCATGGCTGTAGCCGCACCAACGCCATCGCCGGCCTCGCCAGACTCTGCATCGGCATTGCCGGCCTGGTTGCTGGTCACCTTGTTCGCCCTCGTCGTGCTCATCGTCGCGGCGATGTTTGTTCTCACGGCCTACAATTTGAGCGCACCTCGCTCGACTCTGAAAAACCTCATCGGCAGCAGGAGAAGCAGGACGGCGGGTAAGCTCCCTGACCCGTCTCCGGCGTTGACAGTCGATCCCGACCTGGTCAAGACGCTCGCAACTGCGGCACGGGTCGGCACGCGTACCACCCGGACCACCCTGGCGATCGCTGGCTTTTCGCTGCTCGGATTGGTTGTCATCGGCGTATTCGGGTTGTCGGGACAAGGAGTCCGCGATCTCCGAAACCAAGTCGTCTCGGCCGTGATCGCGCTGGTCGCCGCTATCGCCGGTTTCTATTTCGGCGCCCAGACCGCCGAAGGAACGCCAGCCCGGCCGCAGCCAAACAGCACAGCTCCCAACCTTGCACCCGACCCCGGTAATCCTTCGTTCACCGTCGGCCAGACCGGAGCCTATACTCCGGTCCTCACCGGAACACCCCCGCCGGTGGTGAGCCTCACCGGCATACTCCCGGCCAAGCTGAATCTTGACCCCAGCACCGGCGTGATAAGCGGCATACCCGATCCTGGCACAGCCGGCACATACTCTATTACGTTGACGGCGCACAATGGCATCGGCCCGGATGCGACGCTGCCCGTTACAGTCAAGATAAGCAATCCTTAGGAGTGCTAAATGATCCAGGAACCATGGTCACAGGCCGCAGACGAGATCTCTGATGGCCCAGCTTCGCATGCTCTGGAACAAGGAGTGGAGGAAGACACCCGAACGCCACCGGAAATAGAAGGCCCTGAATGATTCCGGCGACGTTTGGCACACTGCTTGGGTTTCTTGGGCTCGTAGCGCCTGGACTCGTTTACAGTGCAATCATCGAGCGACGGCGGCCACGAGAAGGCGAGTCCGCGTTCGCTGAAGCGAGCCGGGTAGGGCTGACGAGCCTGGTATTCAGTCTGGTCAGCATGGTTCTGCTGTGGCTGCTTCAACGGTATGAAAGCTCCGCCCTGTACAAGTACACGAAACTTAGCCTGCCTAATATTGGCCTGTGGCTGGCGGGTGGTAACAAGTACGCGGCCGGGAACCTCGGAAAAGTATTCTTCGGGCTTGCGGCGGAAGTCATACTCGCCTGTATACTGGCGGCTGCAGCGGCATGGCTGCTCACCCGAAGGCCCCGGTCGCGATTCCGGAAAGAAGGCGTGTACCGGAGTGTGTTTACCCGCTATGCCCCCAAGGATTCTTTCCCGTGGGTTTATGTCAAACTGGATGACAAGACCGAGTTCTGGGGATATCATCGCCTCCACGAAGACCGGGATGGAACGGAAGCAAGAGCGATCGTACTAGCCGGTGAGAAGCTGATGCGAAGATGCCCGGGCGAGCAGCAGCGACAGCGAATCGGTGAACACTGGGATATCGTGGTCATCGATTCTTCCAAGATTCAGTTCATGCAAGTAATCTACCAGGATCGCGCAGGAGTGCTCCGTGGTGCCCGGACGGATAGTGTAAAGGAAGGTAAAGTCCGGGCTTTTAAGCCGTCCGTGGTCACCGGGCAAGTTACTGCTGGCACCCCGGAAAATCGCATTCCGGCCGGAGGTCATGTCGAACCTCGTGCGGACGCGTAATACTCCCGGGGTGGAGGGCGGTCAGCTCGCCGCCGAGGGGTGTTGCCAGCGCCAGTTGAGTTCGGCCGGTGCCGGCGGCGGGCCGGGCAGGGGCTCAGTGCCAAACTGGAGGCCGTCCAGGAGCAGGGTCAGGTAGCGCAGCCGCAGCTGGCTGGTACGTTCGGGCTGACCGGGGATCCGGATGGCGGCGCAGCCTTCCAGGATCAGGGTAATGTCGTCGGGGACCATGCCGGGCCGCATCCGGCCACTGGCTGCGGCGCGTTCCAGCAATGATGTGGCCAGAGCCCCGGCGCGCAGCGCGTCCTGCCGCATCTCCTCGGTTGGGGTGAACGTGCCTGCCAGATGGACGGTCAGTGAGTGGACGTCGGCCACTACCACCTCCCGAAGGAACCCGGTGAACGCGCGCCAGGGGTCGGGGCCGGCAGCGGCACTCTCGGCTTCGGCGATGAAGCGGCGCAGACCATCGTGGCAGAGCCGGCGAAGCAGTTCCTCCTTGCCCGGGTAGCGACGATACAGTGCGCTGATGCCGACTCCAGCCCGCTCGGCGACGGCGGCGATCGGAGCCTTCGGGTCGGCGAGGAACACATCGCGGGCGGCCCGCAGGATCGCGGCATCGTTGCGCACGGCCTGGGCATGACGGCCAGACAGCCGGGCCGGAGTCGCCTCCCGCGCTGAGAGCGCGGCCGTATCGGGTGCGGGTCGGGTGAGTTTGGTGTCGTGGGCTGGGGGCCTGGCTGGGGTGGCGGCCTGGTTTGCTGGGGGTTTGTCTGGTGGGGTGGTGGCTGTGCGGGTGCCCTGGTCGGCGTGCGTGGGGGTGGCTTTCCGGGTGGTTTTGGTGTCGTGTGCCGGGGGTTTGTCTGGTGGGGTGGTGGCTGTGCGGGTGCCCTGACCGGCGTGCGTGGGTGCGGCTTCCCCCGCCGGGGCAGCGTTGCCGTCCTGCATGGCCCTCATCCTTCCGGTGCGGCCCCTCGTCCTGGTGTAGTCCTCGTCATGCGGGTGTAGTCCTCGTCGTGCGGGCGCAGCAGTCATCTTAACAGTGGAACGGATGGTTCCGTTCTGCTATAGTCAAAGGGAACAGATGATTCCGTTCCGGCCGAACGGGTGCCGGGCAGAGATGCTGGGAGATGAGATGACTGACATGGCGATCCGTCCTTACCGCGTCGAGGTTCCGCAGGCGGAGCTGGATGAGCTGGCGCGGCGGCTGCGGGATGTACGGTGGCCGGATGAGCTGCCTGGGGTGGGGGATGCCTATGGGCAGACCGTCGAGCGGGTTCGGGAGCTGACGCGGTACTGGCTGGACGGGTTCGACTGGCGGGCGGTGGAGGCGCGGCTCAACTCGTATCCGCAGTTCGTCACCGAGATCGACGGGGAGACGATCCACTTTCTGCATGTCCGGTCCAGCCGGGCGGACGCGACACCACTGATTCTCACCCATGGGTGGCCGGGCTCGGTGATCGAGTATCTCGACGTCATCGGGCCGCTGACCGAGCCATCCGAAGCGTCGCAGCCAGCGTTCCATGTTGTCATCCCGTCACTGCCGGGGTTCGGGTTCTCCGGGCCGACCCGGTCAGCGGGGTGGAACAGGTACCGGACCGCGCGGGCCTGGGCGGAGCTTATGGGGCGGCTCGGCTACGAGAGGTACGGGGCGGTTGGCAATGACGCCGGGTCGATGATCTCGCCGGAGGTCGGGCGGGTCGACGGCGAGCACGTGATCGGGGTGCATGTCACACAGCTTTTCTCGTTCCCGTCGGGGGATCCGGCCGAGTTCGAGGGGCTGTCCGAGGCTGACATGGCGGCGCTGAAGCACCTGCAGTGGTTCTACGACAATAAGTTCTCGTTCAACGTGCTGCACAGCCAGCAGCCGCAGACCCTGGCGTTCGCGATCGCGGACTCGCCGGTGGGCCTGCTGGCGTGGAACAGCCAGCTCTTCGGGCAGAGCCTGGATGCCGACTTCATCCTGGCCAACGTCGCGATCTATTGGTTCACCCGTACGTCAGGGTCGGCGATCAGGTTCTACTACGAGGACGCGCACGCGGGGGAACAGCCGAGCGGGCCGGCCACCGCGCCGACCGGGCTGGCCATGTTCGGCGGCGACTTCCAGTCGATCCGGCGGTTCGCCGGCCGGGACCACGCCAACATCGTCCGGTGGAACTCATACGGCGCGTCCGCGCAGGGAAGCGCCAATGACGCCGCCGGTCACTATGCGGCGCATGAGGCTACCGATGTTCTGGTAAACGACATCAGGGAGTTCTACGGGTCGCTGACCTGACGGGGCTGGTGAACCGTAAAGGAGAAATCAGTTAAAGCGGACCCAGCAGCGCGTCCGGCCGGTTCAGGCGCCACGGCGCAGCCTGGTAGTGCTGACTGCGCGAAAGCGCAACCCCATAGGCTCGTGTTCCTGTCCAGTCGCGCTCGGTTCTGCCTGGCCGAGCGCGATATCACAGGAAGACGGACCGGCTCGTAATGAATCATGGGCCGCTACAGATGAGCAGAGGAAATGAGCCATTTATCCAGCAGTAACGGTGACGGCGAGGGATCTAGGGAACCATATGATCCCAGTGCACGTCACGAGCCCGATCTTGATCCCGAGATCTACGACCCCGATGATACCGGCAGCACCTACAACGACCCCCGGTATTCCACGCTGCCGCAGTTTTCCCCGAGTGACTTCGATGATCTCGTGCCAGATCCCCCACCAGTGGTACTCGAAATCATCCAACGGCACGCCGGCCCGCTTGTCGGCTCGCTGAGCGGGCAAGCGGGGGTGGCAGGACAGTTGCCTCCCACGATCGAGCAGGTCTTCTCTGAGCCGGGCACCGGATCGGGGAAGAAGCGACGGCGTGAGACTGGCCCGGGCCGGTCCGGGCAGGACCAGCAAGAGCCAAAGAAACTGCGGCAGACTGCGATCACCAACTTTATGCTCGGTGCAGAAGGCCCGCCTCAATACGTCCACCCTGATCGGCTTTACAAGCCTCCCGCCACCATCACGGTGACCGGCGAGAGTAATGAGTTCACCGCCTTCTACACCGAGCCACCCGATAACGAAGACGATGGCCTGGAGCGCGAGGACTCACCCGAGCAGCCTGAGCCCAAGCAGGTCGGCGAACTAACCCTATTCGAGGACGACGACGGTTTTTGGGTTAATGATATCGAGGTGAATCAAGCTTATCGCAGGCAGGGCATTGCCACCGAACTCGTCAAGGCTGCTTGCCGTGAGCACGGGACAATATTCTTCTCCCTCCAGACCAAGGCGCAGTGCACTGCAGAAGGTGACACGCGCTGGATGACCACGGACGGCGCTGCCCTGGCACGCAGGCTCTCTGCTTCAACAATCACAGGCGTAAATGTGAGAGTAGCAATGCCAGGCGAGGTCAACGCGGTACCCCTGATGGACGAGGACGAAGAGTCCCAGCCGATTGAGCCGGAAGGACAGGTTCAGCAGGCCGGCCGAGAAGAGAGAAAGGAACGCTCACGGGAAGATGAAGATATAGAACAGGTGACCACCACCACGATGCAAACCAGGTACGAAGAGGACGACGAGGGCATGGATGATGAATGGCGTGACGAGGTATAACAGCGCCGCGTCCGGGAGACGGCCGCTGGCCTGACCCCGCGATTGACCGCCGGTCAGCGGCTGTGCGCGGTGGGCACCCTTCGGCGTTTTCTTCTCCTGCGGGATCAATGAGGGCGGACGAGCAGCGCCTGAGGACCCCGGAAGGAGATGTTCGGGTGGAAGCTCAGGCGCTGCCCGGGGGCGAGGCGGAGCCGGGGGAAGCGGCGGGTGAGTTGCTCGACGGCGATGCGGGTCTCCAGTTTGCCGAGGCTGGCGCCGAGGCAGTAGTGCAGGCCACGGCCGAAGGCGAGATGGTCCTGGGCGTTGGGGCGGAGCGGGTCGAAGGCGTCCGGCTCGGGGAAGACGCTCGCGTCCCGGCCTGCGGCGGCCAGCCAGAGAAACAGCCGGGCGCCCTCGGGGAGGGCGACGCCGCCGAGGGTTGCCGGGCGGGTGGTGACCCGGCGCCAGACCGGCACCGAGGGGTCGAACCGGAGCGTCTCGTCCACGGCGCCGGGGATCAGGGCGGGATCGGCGCTCACCTGATCCCAGCGGTGCGGGTCTTCGAGCAGGCGGCGGACCGTGTTGCCGATCAGGCCGGTCGTGGTCTCGTGACCGGCGAACGACAGCGAGAACAGGATCGACGAGATCTCGTCCAGGGTGAGCCGGCCGGGATCCTCGTCGTGGATGGCCAGCAGGTCGCTGGTCAGGTCGTCGGTTCTGGCCGTCGTCTTGGTGTCCACCAGGTCGCGCAGGTAGCGGCGGTAGGCGGCCATGTTCGTGGCGATCTCGACCTGGTCCTCGGCGGCCGGACGGCCCCAGCCCAGGGCGGCCCGGTAGCCGCACCAGCGCTTGAGCCGGGGATAGTCCTGTTCGGGCACGCCCATCAGGGCGAAGACGATGTTGGCGGGCAACGGGAAGGCCAGCGAGGCGACCAGGTCGAATTCCGCCCGGCCGGCAACGGCGTCAAGGAGCGCGCTCGTGGTCGTTTCGATGGCCGGGATCATCGCGGTTACCCGCTTCACGCTGAACGCCCGTGCCGCCGGACGGCGCAGCCGGGCATGTGCCGGCTCGTCCAGGCTGACCATTGACGGTTGCGGCTTGTGCCCGCCCGCCAGCAGGATCTGCTGGGCTTCGGGGACCAGGGGGACCAGCGGGGCCTGTGCCACGGCGGCCGAGTAGGTCTGCGGGTCGCGGAACACCTGCTCGATGTCGGCGTACCTGGTCACCACGTAGTAGCCGATCGAGGGCGCGTAGAAGACCGGCTCGGCGGCCAGCGGCAGCGCCGCCAGCACCGCGTACGGGTCGGCGAGGAAGCCGGGGGACAGCGGGTCGAAGTCCTCTTCTACCGGGCAGCGCGGCGCCGCTGTCACGGCTCGGCCCTGCCTCCGAGGTGACGGGCCAGGAACCGCTCGGCCGCAGCGTAGAACCGCAGCCGGTTGGCCGGCTTGACCAGGCCGTGGCCCTCGTCAGGGAACAGCATGTACTCGTGCTCGATCCCGGCCGCCGTCAGCGCGGCCACGATTTGCTCGGCCTCGGCCTGCTTCACCCGTGGGTCGTTGGCGCCCTGGGCGATCAGCAGCGGAATCCGGATGTCGGCCGCCCGGGACAGCGGCGAGCGTGACCACAGGAACTCGGCGTCGGTCTCCGGGTTCCCGACCCGCCGGTAGAGGCGCGGGGCACCCGGCGTCCAGTACGGCGGAATGGTTTCGAGCAGGGTCTTCAGGTTGGACGGGCCGCACAGATCCACCGCGCAGCGGTACAGGCTGGGCGTGAACGCCGCGCCGGCCAACGCCGCGTACCCTCCGTAGGAACCGCCGAAGATGGCGATTCGCTCCGGGTCCGCCCAGCCCTGGGCGACGATGTGGGCGACCGCGTCGGTCAGGTCGTCCTGCATCTTGCCGCCCCACTCGCGGTCGCCTGCCTGGGTGAACGCCCGGCCGTAGCCGGTCGAGCCGCGATAATTGACCTGGACGCACAGGTAACCCCGGTTGGCCAGCCACTGCACCCGGGGCTCGAAGCCCCAGACGTCGCGGGTGGCGGGGCCGCCGTGCACGTTGAGCACGGCCGGCAGGTTGCGGCGGGGCACGCCCGCCGGGAACGACAGGTAACCGTGGATCTCCAGGCCGTCCCGCGCGGTGAACTGGAACGGTTCCATCGAGGCGAGCTGGTAGCGGTTCAGCACCGGGCGGTGCTCGAAGAGCAGGCAGGCCGTCTTGGTGGCCCGGTCGTAGGCGTAAAACGGAACCGGTCCGGAGTCGTTCGCGAACCCGACCACCCAGACCATGTCGCTCTCGTCGGAGTCAGGGAAAATCGGGTCGCCGGGGTGCACCGTCCGGATCGCCTCCAGGTCGGCGGCCACGTCCGGATCGAGGACGAGATACTCGGCCCGGTCCTTGGCCAGAATGACGATCTGCGGCACCCTGGTGTCCGGCTGAATGCGCACGTCCCGGACGTCGGCCACCGGATCCTGGATGAGCACCTGCCTGGCCCCGCTGGCCAGATCGATGCGCAGTAGTCCGGCAGTCTCGGCGTCCACGGCCGACGCCACAAGGAGCGAGCCGCCGTCCTCGCTGAACGCGACCAGCCCGGTGCCGGCTTCCTCGTCGGCCGGGACGGTCAGCAGCGGCCGCCAGGGCGCCTCGGCGTCGTCCCTGACCTGGACGACAACCCCGCCGTCGGGCTGCAACTGGATCCCGGCCCGCACCACGAACTGCGCATCGGCGAGCCAGCCGGCGAAGCCTGGGTTCTTCACCAGGAGCGTCAGCTCACCGGTGATCAGGTCCAGCCGGTAGACATCGTGCAGCTTAGGATCATCCTTGTTGAGGGCGACCAGGATCTCGGTGGGAAACTTCCGGTCGATGGCGACGATCCGGGCCTGCACCCCGTCGAAGGGGGTAAGGTCCCGGCGCAGCATGGTCTCCAGGTCGACGTCGTAGAGCCGCCAGTTCTCATCGCCGGCGGCATCCTGGAGGTAAAGCAGCCGCCGCCCGTCGCTCGCCCAGTCGAACCGCCGGATGCCCCGCTCGGTATCCTCGGTGACCATCCGGGCCGCCGCCCAGTCCACGCCGTCGGTCAGGCTCAGCGGCGCGACCCATACGTTCAGCACGTTCTCGTGCGGTGCGAGCCAGGCGAGCCGGGTCGCATCCGGCGATATCCGAGGCGCCAGCCGGTCGGCGTTCCCGAACAGAACCTCCCGCGGGATCAGTTCGACCGCACCCTCGTCCACGTGCCCCATCCTTC